>NZ_JBHSBA010000007.1:495281-571389 GCF_042650365.1 Nocardia rhizosphaerae | reverse complement strand
ATACCGGTAGAACCCTTCTCCCGTGGCCGCGCCGAGCTTGCCCTTGTCGATGTAGTTCTCCTTCAGCCACGCGGCCAGCTTCCGATGCGCCTCGCTGCCGTTGACCAGGATGTTGTACGGGGTGGTGAGCCCGATGATGTCGAGCATCTGGAACGGGCCCATGGGCGCGCCGGTGGCGATCCGCCAGGTCTCGTCAACCGCGGCGGGCTCGGCGTACCCGCCCGCGGCGAGTTCGATGCCGGAGTTCAGGAACGGCACGAGCAGCGAGTTGAGGACGTAGCCCGCCTTCTCCTTGTGCAGTTCGATCGGCACCATGCCGATGTCCTTCGCGAAGCCTGCCACCGCCGCGAACACCGCGGGGTCGGTGCGATCGGTGCCCATCACCTCGGCGGTGTTGAACTTCCACACGTGATTGGCGAAGTGCAGGGCCAGGAATCGGTCCGGGCGGCCGGTGGCGTCGGCGAGATCGCTCGGCAGCAGGGTGGAGGAATTCGTCGCGAAGACGGTGCGTTCGGGGGCCAGGCTCGCGAGCTTGCCGTACAGGTCGCGCTTGATCGCGAGCACCTCCGGCACCGCCTCGATGATCAGGTCGGCCTCGGCCGCGGCGGCGGCCAGGTCCGTCGTCAGCGTGATACCCGCCGCGGTCGCGGCGGTCTTGTCCGCGTCGGCGCCCGGCACCTCCTGCCGGTACACCGCGGCGAGTCCGTCGAAGCGTTCGCGGGCTGCGGTGATCGCGGCGTCGTCGATGTCGTAGGCGGTCACGTCGAATCCGTGGAAGGCGGTCTGGAACGCGATCTGGGATCCGAGGACCCCCGTCCCCAGGACCGTGATCGTGCGGAACTCGATGGTCATGCGTCTCCTCCCAACTCGGGAAGCGGACTCCCCTAGCCGCTCCGCGGTATCGGTTTCCGGTGTCGCCACCATCGTCCACCATGGCGCGGTACCCGCGACCGCGGCGCCCACCCGCGTGTTCCCGACCTCGACGGATGCACCCCCGTCCCCTCGGCGTCGTCAGCCCGCGGTGACCAGGCCCTCGGCGACCATCCAGTCCCTGGCGACCTCGGCCGGTTCGTTGCCATCGATATCGACCCGGCGGTTGAGTTCGGTGATCACCTCGTTGGTCAGCCGCGCCGAGATAGGGGCCATGATCCGGGCGACGTCGGGGTTGGCGTCGGCGAAGTCGCGGTGCATGACGACGGCGGCGTTGTACTTCGGGAAGAAGCCGCGGTCATCGGTGAGCAGAACCAGGTCGAGGGCGGGGATACGACCGTCGGTGGCGGCGACGGAACCGAAGCGGCACCCGGTGGCGTCGGCGGTCGCCTGGTACACCAGTGCGTCCTGGACGATCTGCTTCTGCACCCGGTCGATGTCGATGTCGTACTTGCGGGCCATGCCCGGATAGCCGTCCTGGCGGACGTTGAACTCGGTACCGACGCAGGTGGCGGCCGCGGCCGGATCGCGGGCGATCAGCGCCGCGTAGTCGGAGAGGGTGCGCACCCCGGTCTCCTCGGCGGTGCGCCTGCTGGTGACCAGGGCGTAGGTGTTGTTCATCGGGGCCATGGCCGTCCACACCATGCCGTGCTCGGCGAGGTCGGCGTCGCGGACCAGTTCGAACTGGCGGCGCTCGTCCGGCTCCGGGGTCTCGTTGCCCAGGTAGTTGATCCAGCCGGTGCCGGTGTAGTCGTAGGCGATGTCGACCTGGCCGTGCAGCTGGGCGTCGCGCAGGCTGTTGGAGCCCTGGATATTGGTCAGGTCGCGCACATTCGCGCCTGCGGCGGTGAGCGCGAACTCGATGAGGTAACCGAGGATATTGGCCTCGGTGAAGTCCTTGGAGCCGACCGTGACGGCGACCCCGTCGAGGGCGGGCACCGGCGTGATACTGCCGGGGCCCACCGGCAGCGGCACCGATCCGCCGGACTGCAGGCCGCACCCGGCCAGCAGTACCACCCCGATCGCCGGGGCCAGTGCGCGCAGCCATCGGGTGAGCCTCACCGCAGCCCCCTCGGTCCGAGGAATTGTTCGGCCAGTGCGCCGAGCCAGTCGACCAACAGCGCCAGCGCGACGGCGAGGACGGCGCCGAGCGTGAGCGTCACGGTGTCGCGCAGTTTGTAGCCGGTGTCGATCAGGATGCCGAGGCCGCCAGCGCTCACCAGGAACGACAGTGTCGCGGTGCCGACCGCCAGCACCAGTGCGGTGCGCAGGCCCGCCAGGATGTAGGGCACGGCGAGCGGGAACTCGATGCGCCGCAACACCTGTGCGGCCGACATGCCCTGGCCGCGGCCCGCGTCGACGAGCGCCGGATCCACCTCCTGATAGCCGAGGATCGTATTGCGCAGCACCGGCAGCAGCGAGCAGAACGCGATCGGCGCCACCCCCACCCAGAAGCCGGTGGTCCGGGTGACCAGATAGCACAGCACGATCAGGCCGATGGCGGGAGCGGCGGCACCGATATTGGCGATGCCGACGAAAATCGGTGCGAGCCCGCGGAATCCGGGCCGGGTGAGCAGGGTACCCAGCGGCACCGCGACCGCGACCACGATCAGCACCACGGCCGCGGTGATCAGGATGTGCTGCCAGGTGACCGTGGCGATATTGCCCACGGTGATGCTGGCCTGCTGGGTGCGGGTGAGGTCACGGCGGAACGCCCACACGAGCACGCCGACGGTGAGGATCAGCACGATCACCGGCTGGAGGAGGAGACGCAGGAATTCGGCCCGGCGCTGGGCGGCAGGAGCCGGCCGCACGGGGCGCTCCGTTCGCGAACCGGCCTCAGCGGTACCAGGTTTCGTCACGCCACCGCCCTCCGTGCGCGCAGCGGATCACGGCGCCGGGGCGCGGGCCCGCCCGGTCCGATCGGCGCGCGCGAGGATCGCCTCCGACCGGCCGGGTGGATCCCGATCGCGGCTGCCCTGGCCGACCGGGCAGCGCGACGGCCGACCGGTACCGCGCGCGATTCGGCACCCGTCGCGGCGGGCTCGGTCCGGGTGCTGGCCGAGCACGCCGCCGCGCTCGGTGGAGCCGGACGCTGCGCGCGTCCGGCGGCCGGGCGGTGGGCACCGACCCGGTCGGCCCCGGGGGGCCGTCGATCGACCCGAGGTCGACGGCAGCGAAAGCTGATGCGGCGCAGGGGGTGGTGTGAGATCACCATGGCGGCCGGGCCGCGAGCCGGGGTCATCCCGGCACCGCCGAGGTGGTCCCGGTCGCGGCGAGATGAGTGATCAACGTGTCGACGGTGACCACGCCCGCGTACCGGCCCGCCGCGTCGATCGTCACCGCCGAGGCGGTGCGCTCGGTCAGCAGGACAGCGAGTGCGTCCTGCAGGGTCGCGTCCGCGGGAACGGTGCGAGCGATCGGCGTGCCGAGGTCGTGCGCCGTGTCGGCATGGGCCAGTTCGGCTGCGGCGACGCGGCGCAGTGGACGACGGTCCTCGTCGACTACGACCGCCCAGTCGTGGTCGCTCGCACGCAACGTCGCCGCCAGCGCGGCAGGCGGTGTCGCCTGGTCGGCGACGACGCCCTGGTCCAGGTCGAGGTCGGCGAGGACGGTCAGACCGAGGCGGTCGATGGTGGCGGTGGCGCCGACGAAACCGGCCACGGTCGCGTCGGCGGGCGCGGCCAGGATCGCGGCCGGGGTGTCGTATTGCAGGATGCGGGAACCCTCGCCGAGCACCGCGATCCGGTCGCCCAGTTTCACGGCCTCGCCGAAATCGTGGGTGACGAAGACGATGGTCTTGCCGAGTTCGCCCTGCAGGCGCAGCAGTTCGTCCTGCAGCAGCGCGCGGGTGATGGGGTCGACCGCGCCGAACGGTTCGTCCATCAGCAGGACCGGCGGGTCGGCGGCCAGCGCCCGCGCGACGCCGACCCGCTGCTGCTGGCCACCGGAGAGCTGACGCGGGTAGCGGGTGCGGTAAGTGCCGGGGTCGAGGCCGACGAGGGTGAGCATGTCATCGACGCGAGCGGCGATGCGTTTACGGTCCCAGCCGAGCAGACCCGGCACGGTGGCGATGTTCTTCGCGACGGTCAGGTGCGGGAACAGACCTGCCTGCTGGATGGAATAGCCGATGCCACGCCGCAATTCGTCGGCGTCGATCGCGGCGGCGTCGCGGCCGCCGATGGTGATGGTGCCGGAACTCGGCTCGATGAGCCGGTTGATCATCCGCATGGTGGTGGTCTTGCCGCAGCCGGACGGGCCGACGAGTACCACGATCTCCCCGGCCGGAATGGTCATCGAGACCGCATCGACCGCCGGATCCGGCTGCTCCGGGTAGCGTTTGGTGACCCGGTCGAGCACGATCTCGACCCCGGAGACCGCGGCGGGCCCGGTCACGGTGCTGGTGCTGTCAGTCACGGATTCCCCTCGGGATGGTCAGTCGGCCAAGCAGTTGCAGGACGCCGTCCAGGGCGAGCGCGAGCACGACGATGAGGACGGTGCCGGTGAGGGCCTGCGGCACCGCGTTCGGGCTGCCCAGCCGCGAGAGCCCGGAGAAGATCAGGTTGCCGAGGCCGGGCCCCTTCGCGTAGGCGGCCAGCGCCAGGATGCCCATGATCATCTGGGTGCTGACCCGCATCCCGGCCAGGATCGACGGCCAGGCCAGCGGCAGTTCGATGGCGGTGAGCAGGCGCAGCCGGTTCATCCCGACGCCGCGGGCCGCGTCGACCACCGCCGGGTCCACCGCGGACAGCCCGAGCACGGTGTTGCGCAGGATCGGCAGCAGCGCGTACAGCACCAGCGCCACGATCGTCGGCCCCACCCCGAGCCCGAGGAACGGGATCAGCAGGCCGAGCAGCGCGAACGAGGGCACCGTGAGGATCGCGCCCGCGGTCGCGGTGGCCGCGGCCGACCCGAGCGGGCTGCGATACACCAGCACCCCGACGAGCACCGCGACAATCGTCGCCAGCAGCAGCGACTGCACCACCGCCGACACATGCAGGTAGGAATCGACGAACAGCTGTTCCCGCCTGCTCACCACGAACGACCACAACGCGTCCAGGACCCACCTCCCCGTTGTCCGGCGGCCATCAGCGGCCCTGTTCCCCGGAATGCCCGCCCCGACACCGGGCGAAACACCCGTCCCCACACCGCACTGCCCGAAGCGGGCCTCGAATCTGCGTGCCCGCAAACATGTTTCAGCAGCGCAAGATCATCCTACGCCCCATCCCGACCCCCGTGGGCGCTTCCGGCAGCACACCTGGCATCGCGGGCCACACCCGGACCCAAACACTACAGTCGCGAGATGCCCGACCCTGGGCGAACCGACCTGATCGATCGGCCCGGTCACCCTCGATGGCGGCACGGCGCTCACCGGCCCGCTTCGGCCAGTTCGGCTTTCACCACGGAATAGGCGGTGGACTGGTCGTAGCCGCGCCGGGCGAGCATGTCGACCAGGCGGCGGGCGACTTTGGTGCGGTCGAGGTCGGTGGGCATGGCGCGGAGCTTGCGCCGGACCAGGTCGGCGGCGGCCTGGGCGTCACCGGGGGTGGGGCGCGGGCGGAGACGGGGCGTGGTGCTGGACTCGGGGTCATCGATCGTCGTAGCGGTCGGTCCGGTGGTGGCGCCGTGGGCGCTGCCGTGCCGTGGTAGCGGTGTGGTGCGCTCGCCGGTTCCGTACTCGTCGGGGTCGTCGGTCTCGGCAGCTCCTGGACGGTGGGACGGGGTGGGCGCGCGGATGAAGCCCGCGTCGGCGAGTTCGGTGGTGACCACGGCGAAGGCGGTGGACTGGTCGTAGCCGCGGCGGGCGAGCATGCCGACGAGGCGGCGAACGGCCTTGTCGCGGTCCAGGTCCCTGGACAGGGTGGCGAGTTTGCGGCGGACCAGGTCGGTGGCGCGAGCGTGTTCGGCATCGGCGGTGACGGAGGCCAGGGCGGGTTCGGCATCGGCGGGGGCGACACCCTTGTCACGGAGTTCGCGTTGCAGCGCCTTCCTGCCCCTGCCTGAGTAGGTGTGCCGCTCGTACACCCACTGTTCGGCGAACGCGGTGTCGTCGACGAGGCCGACTTCGGTGAGCCGGTCGAGCGCGGCGGCGGTCACCTCGTGGCGGAAACCCTTCTCGCCGAGGCGCTTCTCCAGTTCGGCGCGGCTACGGGCTCGTACCGACAGCAAACCCAGCGCGGCGTCCTTGGCCTGGTCGACGGTCGCGCCGGGCCGGTCGCCCGGGGCGAGCCGGCGTGTGCCGGCCCGCCGGTCGGGCTCTCCCGGCTGGGATCCGGCCGCCACCGGATCCACCTGTCCGCCGTTGTCACCACCGACGCCGGCCGACAGGGAGTCTTCAGCACGCCGGGCGGACCTGCGGCCACGCCGGGCGCCGCGGGGCCGTCGTGCCCCGCTCCCCCACTCTTCATGATCATCACCGTTCCGCGCAGCGGAATCGGGTGGATTGTCCCCTTCGGTGAATCCGGTCGGGTGCGCGCGCTGCGGATCGCCCGCACCCGACCGAATTCCCCTGACGTCCGCCCCGGCCCGATGTTCCCGGACCCGGCGGACGGGCTCGCGCGCCGCGCTGTCGCGGCGCTGGTCTCGCCGATCGGGCTCCTGCGGCGCCACCTCGATCCCGAGGCGGGCCAGCTGCCTGCGCATGTCCTCGACCGGATCGGCGGCAGCGCGGGCCTTCCGATCCGGGTTCGGCGAGCTCATGGACTCAGAAGTCGGCGGGCGCGTCCGCCTCGGCGGTCAGATCGGCGCCGATGCCCAGCTTCTCCTTGATCTTCTTCTCGACCTCGTCGCGCACATCGGTGTTCTCCAGCAGGAACTTGCGGGCGTTCTCCTTGCCCTGGCCGAGCTGGTCGCCCTCGTAGGTGTACCAGGAACCGGACTTGCGGATGAAGCCGTGCTCGACACCCATGTCGATGAGCGAGCCCTCCTTGGAAATGCCCTGGCCGTAGAGGATGTCGAACTCGGCCTGCTTGAACGGCGGGCTCACCTTGTTCTTGACGACCTTCACGCGGGTACGGTTACCGACCGCGTCGCTGCCGTCCTTGAGGGTCTCGATCCGACGTACGTCCAGACGCACCGAGGCGTAGAACTTCAGCGCCTTACCACCCGTGGTCGTTTCGGGCGAGCCGAACATCACGCCGATCTTCTCGCGCAGCTGGTTGATGAAGATGGCGGTGGTGCCGGAGCTGTTGAGCGCGCCTGTCATCTTGCGCAGGGCCTGGCTCATCAAGCGGGCCTGCAGGCCGACGTGGCTGTCACCCATCTCGCCCTCGATCTCGGCGCGCGGCACCAGGGCGGCGACGGAGTCGATGACGATGATGTCGATGGCGCCGGAGCGCACCAGCATGTCGGCGATCTCGAGCGCCTGCTCACCGGTGTCGGGCTGGGAGACCAGCAGCGCGTCGGTATCGACACCGAGCTTGCGGGCGTAGTCGGGGTCGAGCGCGTGCTCGGCGTCGATGAACGCGGCAACACCGCCTGCGGCCTGGGCATTGGCCACCGCGTGCAGGGCGACGGTGGTCTTACCCGAGGATTCCGGGCCGTAGATCTCGACGATGCGACCACGCGGCAAACCACCGATGCCGAGTGCGACATCGAGCGAGATGGAGCCGGTCGGGATGACGGAGATGGGCTGGCGGGCCTCCTCGCCCAGGCGCATGACCGCACCCTTGCCGAAGCTCTTCTCCACCTGCGCCAGTGCCAGCTCCAGCGCTTTGTCGCGGTCGTAGGCCTGCGGTGCCATGATGTGATCCCCTTCTCGAGGTGAGTGTCTCTCTGGTTGGCGCCCACAGTAGAGGCTGGCACCGACATGTTCTGGCGCCCAGATTAGTCGAACACCCATTCGAGTCAAGCGACGCGCCCACGGACACGCGCGGCACCCGCCACGACCCCGCAAATCCCCAGGGCAGACCCTACTGCTGCGGTAGCGGCGAGGCGTCGCCTTCGGGGCGCGGACCGAAGATCCGCCGCTGCGACTCGGCGATGCGCACATCGTTGATGCTGGCCTCGCGGCGCGCCATGCGGCCGTCCGGCGCGAACTCCCACTGCTCGTTGCCGTAGCTGCGCCACCACTGACCGGTGTCGTCGTGCCATTCGTACTGGAAGCGGACGGCGATGCGGTTGCCCGAGAAGGCCCACAGGTCCTTGCGCAGGGCGTAGCCGTTCTCGACCGACCATTTCCGGGTGAGGAACTCGACGATGGCGGCATGGCCGGTGAAGAACTCGTCCCGGTTGCGCCAGACCGAATCCTCGGTATACGCGGCGGCGACACGCTCGGGATCCCTGGTGTTCCAGGCATTTTCGGCGGCGAGCACCTTGGCGCGCGCGGAGTCGAGGTCGAACGGTGGTAGCGGTGGTCGCACGGCGAAGCCCTCCCGGAATTTTAACTGCCTAATCAGCGTTTACTGGTTAGACAGTAGGGTGGCGTGCGGTCGGCGTCAAGCCGGGCGAGCACGACAGTGGTGAGGAGCTCAGTTGGTAGCCTCAGGCATGCGCGATCCCCGTCCGCACACCGGCGAGCCGCCCGCGCTCGACCTGCTCAATACGCGCTGGGCGGGTGCGGCACCTGGCGATCTGCTCACCGATCTCGACGGTCTGCGGCTGTGGCTCGAGCTCACCGGGCTCACCGGCGGCGTTCCCGCCGACGAACACACGCTCAATGCCCTGCACACCGCGCGGGAGGCGATCCACACGGCGGTCACCACCGGGGACGGCGCCGCGCTCAATCGCGTGCTCACCCACGGCCATCTGCGGCGCGAGCTCACCGCCGACGGTCCGCGCTCGGTTCCCGAGGTCGCCGATCCGGCCTGGTTGCCCGGCTGGCTGGCCGCCGACAATCTGCTGCAACTGCTCGCCGAGGCGCCGCGCCGGATCCGCCAGTGCGCCCACCCGGACTGTGTGCTGTTCTTCTACGACACCTCCAAGAACGGCACCCGCCGCTGGCACTCCATGGCGACCTGCGGCAATCGGGCCAAGGCCGCCCGCCACTACGCCAAGTCCGGCTGAGCGTGCGTCCCCGGTCAGGCTCAGAACAATTCGTCGAGCAGCCGGTAGTACTCGAGCTCGGCGCGATCGGGGGCGGTCAGACCGTAGGCGGTGAAGAACGCCACGACCGCCTCGATACCGAAGTCCGCGGCCAGGTCGCGCTCGGCCAGGGCCAGGTCACGGTAGCGGTCGGCGCGACCGAGCCCGGCCACGTCGATGAGCACACCGCCGGCCAGGACATTGCCCGGGGTGAAGTCGCCGTGCGCGACGACCAGGTCCTCCTGGCTGGGGCGCTGGGTGAACAGACGCTCGTAGACGGTGGCCGGGTCGAGCTCGCGATGATCGGCATCGAAGTCGGCGGTGTCGACGAAGCCCTCGACGACATTGCGGCGGGCCGCGGCGAGGGTCCGCTCGAGGCCGGCGTCGAACGGGCAGTCCGCGACAGGCAGCGCGTGCAACGCGCGCAGGGTCCGGCCGAGTAGCGCGCCGACCTCGGCCCCGGCGCCCGCCGGATCGGCGAGCGATCCGGCACCGGCGTCGGCGAGCACCAGCACGTCCTCGGCGAAAGCCGCGATCGCCGGGACCGGGATCCCCTGCGCGCGCAACCACCTCAGCCGCTCGTATTCCGCCTGGGCACGGGGGCCGCGTTTGATCCAGTAGCCGCCGGCGCGCACGAGGTTGCCGCCACGGCCCTCGTGCTCGTCGGACCAGGCGGGCGCCGCGCCGAGGACGGCAACGACCTCGGCGGGCAGTGGGAGTGCTAGCTCGTCGAGGTGGTCGAGGGCGGCGCGGGTGGACTCGATGAGCTCGGCGTCGCCCTCGGCCACCCGCAACCGCATGGCCTCGTTGAGCAGTTCCCGCGCTTCCCGCCTGCGATGCTGTTCTGCCAGCGACAGGCCGAGATGGTGGGCCGCGAAGGAGACCATCTCGGGGTCGATACTCCGGCTCGCCGTCAGCGCCCGCCGGTACAGGACCTCGGCGCGCGACGATTCGCCCTGGTAGCGGTAGACGTCGGCGAGGTTGATCCAGACTGTGACCCGGCGGCGCTCGGAATCGGCCAGTTCGAGGGCCTGGTCGAGCCGGTCCAATGCCTCGTCGTGGCGGCCGAGCAGCATCAGGGCGATGCCGAGCCTGCGCAGCCCGCCGAAATCGGCGGGATCGGCGACCGCGACCCTGGCGGTCAGAGTCTCGGGATCGGCGGGGATCATCCGCAGCCGCTCGTCGAGCCGGTAGGGACGTTCGGTTCCGGGATTCCGCGCTGTCACGGCCATGACCTGCTCACCATCGTGATCGGGGGACGTCGAACTCGGCGCACAGCGCGCGCCACACGTCGCGGGGATCGACGCCTGCCTCGATGGCGGCAGCGCCGGTGCGCCCCAGTACCGGAAGGACATGATCGGCGAGCATCGCATCGGCCCGGTGGACGCCGAACTCGGTGTGCATCAGCTCGTGGAACTCGGTCAATCGCACGAAATCCAACATACTCGCGCAGGGCGAACCACGACACCGACGCTCGGACCATCCCGCATCACACCCACACCCATACCCCACACCCAACGAAGCCCGCATCCGCGCACCCACGGCGGACCGCCGATCGTCGAACCGGTGCCGGTATCGGCGTCCACCACCCCGTCCACCGAACCCGACTCGTGCCGTACCTCACCGCCGGTGCACCCGGCGTGGCATCGGCGAGACCGTCCCGGCCCGCCGGGAACGACCGGTCGCGCCGAAAGACCTCCCGCTCAGCGCAACCGGCGCAGCGCCCGCTCGGCGGCATTGGCACCGCACATGCCGTGCGCTCCCGGTCCCGGCGGCGTGGCCGCCGAGCACAGATAGTGGCCTGTGACGCCGATATCGTAGGGCTGCAAGGTCTTTCGTGGTCCGAAGACCAGCTGCGGGATGTCCTTGGCGCCGGTCATGATGTTTCCGCCCACGTAATTGGGGTTGTCCGTGGCGAATTCGCCCGCGCTGCGCGTGGACATGCCGACCACCCGCTCCCGGAAGCCGGGGGCGAACCGTTCGATCTGGGCGATGATCGCGTCCGTCACGTCGCCGGTATACCCGTGCGGCACGTGGGCGTAGGTCCACACCGGATGGACATCGCCCACCGAGCGCTGCGGATCGGCCAGGTACTGCTGACCGACCAGTACGAACGGCCGCTCCGGCAACCTGCCCGCCGCGATCTCCCGCTCGCCCGCCGCGACTTCGGCGAAGCTACCGCCCAGGTGTATCGTGCCTGCCCGCCGGGCGCTCTCGGCGGTCCACGGCACCCCGCCCTGCACCGCGAAGTCCACTTTGAACGCGCCGGGCCCGTACCGGAACCGCCGGTAGGCACGGGCGATGCGCGCGGGCAGCCGGTCGCCGAAGATCTCGGCCACCGCCGTCGGCGCCACATCCCACACCGTGACATCCGACGGCGGCAGCTCACTGAGCGAGCGCACCCGCACCCCGGTCTCGACCTTGCCGCCGTGATCACCGAGGACCGCGACCATGGTGTCGGCGATCCGCTGTGACCCGCCGACGGCCACCGCCCAGCCGTACCGATGTCCCGCGGTGAGGATGCCGAGACCGATACTGGCGCTCAGCGGCCGGTGCAGCGGGTGGAAGGCATGTGCGGCGACGCCACCGAACAGGGCACGCCCCGGCTCGGTGCGGAAGGCCCGCGCCAGCCAGGCGGCCGGCGCGGCGGCGGGTACCCCGAAGCGCGCCAGCCGCAGCGGGTGCCGGGGAATCCGGAGCAGGGGCCGCATGATGTCGGTGCCGGTGGCGTCGTAGCCCGCCACCGGCACGTCGAACAGCAGCCGCCACAAGCGTTCGTCGGCGCCGAGACCCGCGGCGGTCGCGGCGACCGAGCGCCACAGCACGCCCGCGGTGCCGTCGTCGAGCGGATGCGCGCAGTCCAGCTCCGGCCACGCCCAGCGCAATCCGTACCGCTCCACGTCGATCCCGCGCAGGAAGGGAGAGCCGACGGCCATCGGATGAATGGCCGAGCAGTGGTCGTGCAGCAGGCCGGGCACGATCGCCTCGCCGGAGCGGGTGCCGCCGCCGATCGTGCCTGCGGCCTCGAGCACCGTCACGTCCAGGCCGGCGCGGGCCAGGGTGATGGCCGCGGCCAGGCCGTTGGGGCCGCTGCCGACCACTGTCGCCGTTGTCATCGACTCTTCCTGTCTCTCGAAATCCTGTGCTGGTTACTCGGCGGGCTGACGCTCGTCGGCCGGGCGGGCCGACGGTGCCGCGCCACCGACATCCTCGCGGCGCCAGCTCACCCGCAGCGGGATCGGGCCATCGGGCAGCCAGGGCTGCGCGGCGACCGCGTCGGCGACCTTCCAGGTGCCCCGTTCGAGCACGCCGAGCGCGGCGTCGACGACCATGTACTCCTGAGTGTCCTTGTGGATCGGCTGCGATTCCACCCAGACCACGATCCACTCGCCGGGTGCGAACCCGACCCTGGCCTGTACGGCCGCGATGAGGTCGAGGTTGTGCAAGTGTCCGTCGCCGAAGTTGAAGCCGATCAGCGAGTTGCAGGCGAACTCCGCCTCACGCACGGTCCATCGATCGAGCTCGGGAATGTGCTTGTACAGCAGGGAGAACAGGCCGCGCCCCTGACTGTGCATGGAACGCCAGCCGAGGGTCTGCTGCATGGTGATCTCGGCGACCGCGGGCTCGTAGCCCATGGCCGTCAGCTGGTCGAGCTGGTTGACGGTCGGCCGGTGCTCGATGGTGTTGAGCTTGGCTTCGGCACCGGGTGCGAAGGCCCACAGCGCCGAGGCCCAGTTGCCTGCGTACTGCCGCATGGACGGCAGGAACGAGACCAGATCGGGCCGCAGATTGCCCAGCACCGGGAAGAAGGCCAGCGCGACCACGATCGCCAGGGTCAACCACGGCGAGGACATGTCGAACACGCCGTAGCCGTCGCCATTCGGGAATCCGAGGAACAGGAACACGGTCAGGTAGGCGAACAGGATGTTCCATTCCAGCGGCACCGCCAGCGGGAAGGTGGAGGTGATGAACAGGTGGAACACCACCATCATCACGACGCCGGCCATGGTGAGCCAGTAGTCGGTGGACAACAGCAGCACGATCGGGGTGATCACCTCGACGGTCGTACCGCCGACGTGCGCCAGGAACGCGGCCACCCCGGACGGGCGGATATCGCGTGGGAAGTCCCGGTAGTGCGCGCGCTTGACGCCCGTGAACGGCAGCGACGGGCTGTTGGACACCATCGGCGGCACCACGTTGGTGAAGTGCTTGCCGAACTTCGACACCCCGGCACCCACCCACACGAGCACGATGAGCAGCTTGGCCGCGATGATCATGTCGGTGAACGGGAGCACCGCGAAGAACACCAGCGCGGGCAGATACTGCTCGCCGCGGGCGGCGAGGAAGATCGTCTTGTCCCGCAGGCCGCACAGGATGTACAGCACGATCGGCGCGATCAGCAGTTCCGGCCGCACCAGCCCGGAAGTGTTGTCCGGCAGCCGCTCCAGCAGCGAGGCGGTCGTCTGACCGGGGGCGAGTACCGCGACGGCGAGGGAGGCGAGGAAACCGAGATACAGCAGCACATCCACGACGGTTCGGGTGTCACCGTTGGTGCAGGGGACCCGTCGCCACGGCCGCAGCCGGATGGTGCCCGGCCTGGCGAAGAACAGCACTCCACCGGTCATCGGCTTGAACTTGCCCGCGAGCGGCCCCCACGACCCGGCGACACCGATCGCCTCGAGCAGGACCGTCCACAGCACCAGTTTCTGATAGACGATCGGTTCGTTCCACCACTGCCCGATGTCCCAGAACGGCCCGGTGCCCGAGGTCGCGGTGGCGACGAGCACACCGCCGAACATATAGAGCACCAGCAACTTCACGATATAGACGGAGTGGATCATCTTCGGCGAACCGAAGCCGTATTCCACCCAGTGCAGTGCCAGCGCCCGTATCCGTTCCCGCAACGGCAGATCCAAGAATGTCGTGGTATCCACCGGCGGGAAATCAGCCGTTTTGAACCCCATGGGACTCACCCTTTCCTCAGGAGATTTCGGGCGCGCGCGACCGCAACCGAAATGTGTTGTGTTTCGGAAGAATTACGCGACCGAGGCGCGCAGCTGCTTCTTATCGATCTTGCCGACCGGATTGCGCGGCAATGCCGCGGTGAGCACGATCGTGGCCGGAACCTTGAACGCCGCCAGCTCGTCCCGGCAGTGCGCGGTCAGTTCCGCGCTGGTGACACGCGCGCCGGGGGCGGCCACCACATGGGCGACGGGCACTTCACCGAGCACCGGGTCCGGTATCCCGACCACCGCCGCCTCGTGGACCGCAGGGTGCCGGTAGAGCGCGTTCTCGATCTCCTTGGGGTAGAGGTTCTCCCCGCCCCGGATGATCATGTCCTTGATCCGGTCGACCAGGACCAGATAGCCGTCGGCATCGAGATAGCCCACGTCACCGGTATGCAGGCGACCGTCGCGCACGGCCTTCACTGTCTCCTCGGGCTTGCCCAGGTACCCGCGCATCACGTTCGGGCCGCTGATCACCACCTCGCCCGGTGTGCCGTCCTCGACCGGCCTGCCGTCGGCGTCGACGATGGTGACGGTCTGCCCCGGCAGCGGCAGCCCGACCGTGCCCGGCTTGCGCGGCCCGGCCACCGGGTTGAGCGTGGACGCGCAGGTACCCTCCGACAGCCCGTAGCCCTCCACGATCGGGACCCCGAACCGCTGTTCGAACCGGGCGATCAGTTCGGCGGGCATCGGCGCGGCACCGCAGATCACCCGTCGCAGCGAGGACAGGTCGGGCCGCGCCTCGGCCGGCTGGGCGACCAGCATGGCGTAGATCGCGGGCACCCCGGAGAAGTAGGTGGGGCGAACCCGTTCGACCAGGTCGAAGAAGCCGGCGGCGGAGAACTTGCCTGCGACGGTGGTGTGGCCACCGGCAAGCAGGGGCGACAGCACGCTCACCACGATCCCGTTGACGTGGAACAGCGGCAGGATCAGCAGGCTGTGCTCGGTCGCGTCCAGGCCGAGTGCGTCGATGGTCATCGCGCACATGGCGGCGAGATTGTCGTGGCCGAGCAGCACGCCCTTTGGCCTGCCCGTGGTGCCGCTGGTGTAGATGATCAGGGCCAGGCCGTCGTCGTGTCCGGTAGCCACCACCGGCTCGGCGGGTCCGCCCAGCGCGGTGACGTCGAGGGTGACCCCGGGCCTGCCCGCGTCCCCGATCACGACCGTGGCACCGGAATCGGCGATCTGGTAGCCGATGTCGTCGTCGGTCAGCCCCGGATTCACCGGGGTCACCGCGGCGCCGAGACGCCACGCGGCGAACAGCACGATCACCAGTTCCACCCGGTTGGGCAGCACCACGGCCACCACATCGCCGTCGCCGACACCGGCCCGGCGCAGCTCCGCGGCGGCGGCGTGCACCCGATCACGGAATCGCGCGTTCGACAGCGTGAGCCGGTCGTCGGCGACGCAGGGCGCGTCGGGCGCGAAAGCCGCTCTGGTATCGGGCAATTCGGCGATGTGTGACATGATTCCTCACGGTAGCGATTGTGATCTGCATTACATGTCAACGGTAGGACCCGGGAACGGCGTCGCCTACGGGCCGCGAGCCCAGCGTTGCGGGCGCGTGTTGTGCCACGAGCACAAACTGGCCGTTCGCGGCGCGCACGGGGGTACTGTCGGCGGCCATGGCCGACAGCAACGACGCACTCGTCCGTGCGGTGGCGGAGCGGATCAAGGCGGATCTCGACCAGCTCGCACCGGTGATGACCAGGATGTTCGCCGACCGGATCCCCGAATTCCGGCACGACGACGAGATCCGGGAACTGATGGAAGCCAGCACCGGATCCAACCTCGCGGCGATCCTGGACATCCTCACCCTCACCATCGGGCTCGACGACATCACCGTGCCGCCCGCCGCCGCCGAATACGCCCGCCGCTTCGCGCAGCACGACCTGTCGCTCGAGGCGCTGTTGCGCGCCTACCGGCTCGGTGAGCACATGTTCGTGCAGTGGACCATCAGGGCGCTCACCGAGATGGCGCCACCGGCCGGTACCGCGCTGGCCACCGCCGGGCGGATCGCCGATCTCACCAACAGCTACATCGACAAGGTGATCGAGGGCCTGATCGATATCTTCGACAGCGAGCGGCAGCGCTGGGACGCCCGCACCGATGCCGCGCGGGCAGCCCAGATGCGGGCGGTCCTCGACGCCGACGACCTCGATCTGGCCTCGGCCGAGCAGATGCTGTCCGCTTCACTGCGCGGCTGGCACCAGTTCGTGCTGCTGTGGACCCCGCCCGGCACCGCCGATCCCGGCACCGCGCTGCGCGCGGGCAGCGCCGCGCTGACCGCGGCATCGGGCCGCGCGCCGATGCTCGTCGAGATCGACGAGCACACCCGTTGGGTGTGGCTGGCCTCGGCCGGACGGCCCGCGCTCGACACCGCCCGTCTCGCCGCCGACCTGCGGTCCCAGCCGAATCTGTCGCTGGCCGTTGGCGATCCGGCCAGCGGGCTGGACGGTTTCCGGCGCAGTTTCCACGACGCGCAGCTCGCGCGCGCCGTCGCGGTGGCCGCCAGGGAACGTGGGGTGATCCGCTATGCCGATGTGGCCATGGCCGGGCTGTTCGCCGACCGGCTACCGCAGGTGCAGCGCTGGGCGCAGCGGGTGCTCGGCGGGCTGATGGGCACCGACGACACCGCAGCCCGGCTGCGCGAGACGGTGCGCGCGTTCCTCGACGCGCGCGGCAGCTACACCGACGCCGCGGCGCGGCTGCATGTGCACAAGAACACCGTGCACTACCGGGTGCGCCAAGCCGAGGAGGTGCTCGGGCACCCGCTCGCCGAGCATCGGCTCGATATCGAGGTGGCGCTGCGCGCCTGCGCTCAGCTGGGGTTGCCGCGGTCGTGAACGGGGGCGTCCGCCGCGGCGCGATGGCAGATCGCCACCGGGTCGGCCACGTCCGTCGCGCCGCGCGCCGCCGCCATGGCGGCCTCGGTGAACCGCGGCTCGGCCAGAATCGTCGCGACCGCGTCCCCGACCGCGGCGGCCGTCAACGGCCGCACCAGCAGCGAACTACCATGGCGGGCAGCACGATTGGCCAGTTCCCACTGGTCGCCGCCGCCCGGGACGGTCACCACCGGAACTCCGGCCGACAGCGCCTTGGCGAGCAGACCGTGCCCGCCGCCACCCACCACCACGGCGGCGTGGGTGAGCAGTTCGTCCTGGCGACCGAGGCCTGCGGTGGCCCAGCCGGGTAGGTCGGCGGGTGGTGTGTCGAGCATCGACACCGCCGCGCGCACGCCGCGCCCCGCCAGTCCGGCCAGCACGGTCTCGGCCATGTCCGCCACCCCGGTGTGTGCCGTCGACGGGGCCACCAGCACCAGGGGTTCGGTACCGGGCGGCAGTGGCAGGATCTCGTCGGTGGGTTCCCACAGCAGCGGGCCGACGACATGGGCTTCGGCGGGCCAGTCGGGCCGCTCCACCTCGAGCGCGGGCAGCGTGGCGATCAGCCGGGCGGCCGGGCCGGGATCGGCGGCGGGCAACCCGACGGATTCGCGGGCCGCGCCCCGCTGCCGGTGGCCCGTCTTCACCGCGCGCGCGGTCATGGTGCGCAGTACGCCGTCTCTGACCCGGCCGCGTACGCCTTCGCCGGGAGCGAGCCCACTTCCGATGGGCGGCAACGCTTTCGACGGCAGATACAGCGGGTGCGGGGACAGTTCGACCCACGGCAGGCGCAGGCGTTCGGCGGCCATTCCGCCGCCGGCGGTGAGCACGTCGGCGACGATCAGGTCCGGCAGCATCGCGCTCAGTTCCGGCAGGTTCTCGGTGGCGATGTGGGCGGCACGTTCGTGGATCCGGGCGCCCGCATCGGCGTCGTCGTCGCCGGGGCGCGGCGCGAGACCCTTCAGCTTGCGGACGCCGATCCCGGCGGCCCTGGCCGCATCGTGCCAGCGTGGACCGGTGAACAGCACCGGATCGTCACCCGCGTCCAGCAATCGCAGGCACAGCGCGATCGCGGGAAACGCGTGCCCTGGATCGGGCCCTGCCACCACAGCTACTCGCATGCCGCCAGCATCGCATACCGGTCCGGGCCGCCGTGCCGCCACGGGACACGTGCGGCACCGGCGGCCGTCCGCTACCGTCGCAGCGCCGGCAGGCCACGGCCATCGATCCGCGAGACAGGAGGCCCTCGTGCGCTCCCCTGAAACGAATCGCCCCGGCACCACACCGCGTGACCCGGTGGCTCCCATCGCACTATCCCCCGGCACCGCACCGGACGGCTCGGCCCAGCCGAGGCCCACCCACCGCGCACCCGCGACGACCACGGAACTGTTCGCGTTGCTCGCGGCGTGTGCGGACGCGTGGGATACCGCCGATCGCAGTGGCGACCCGGTCGACATTCTCGACCACGACCGGCAGTGCGCGCAGCTGCTGCGCGATGACCATCCCGACGACGAGGAACTCCAGGTCGCCGGGCTGGTCCACGATATCGGCCACATGCTCGTCCCCGGTGACGACGCGGGCCACGGCCGCCACGGCGCCGCCGCCGTACGCGGTCTGCTCGGTGACCGGGTGGCGCGGCTGGTGGAGTCGCCGCGAACGCGGCCGGACTCAGCCGAAGGTGAACAGTTCGAAGCCGACCGCGTGCGCGGCCGGGAAGCCTTCCTTGGGACCCGTTGCCATCGCGACGATCTCGTTCACCTGCTCGGACACCGGCACCGCGCTGAGCACCTGGAGGTAGCGGCGGTGCGCGGCCAGGGAAGCCCGCGCCTTGTCCAGCTGGTCGCCGACATCGACCGCGTGGGTGGCGACAGGACCGACCACCGCGGCCCAGCGCGCCGACCACGGTGCGAGCTCGGCGATCTCGGGGAAGATCCATTCGTTGCCGGCGTCGGAGATGGCGTCCATCGCCGAACGGCCGAGCGCGCGATGGTCGGCACTGTTGACGAAACCGGGAGCCCAGGTGTCACCGAAGTTGAACAGCACCACCATCTCCGGGCGGTGTCGGCGAATGGCGGCGGCGATATCGCGGCGCAACGCCAGGCCTTCCTCGATCCGGCCGTCGGGATGGCCGAGGAATTCCACCGTGTGCACGCCCACTTCGCGCGCCCCCGCGATCTCCTCGGCCTCGCGCAACGGCGCGGCCTGCGCGGGCGGCATCCCCGCGATGCCCGCCTCACCGCTGGTCGCGAGCAGGTAGCGGATGTCCTTGCCCTGCCCGGTCCAGCGGGCGACCGCTGCGGCCGCCCCGTACTCGATGTCGTCGGGATGCGCGACGATCACCAGTCCGCGCTGCCAGTCCTCGGGTAGCTGTTCCACCCGGCCCATGCTAGGCGGAGTCCACCCGGTTCACGCCTTGGTGAGCGGACCGCTGTCGTTGGATCCCGTCACCGCCTTGTAGAGCAGGTAGACCCCGGTTCCGATGGCGGCGATCACCAGGATCGGCAGCAGCGCCTTGACCAGTGCCCCGATGATCCAGAACGCGATCAGCGCGACCACGACGATACCGATGACTTTCCACACCATGATGTACTCCTCGCCTGTTCCGCGGCCGCCGTCCGGCGATCCGACACCATCGATGCTGCCACCGGAACGCCCATAAATCTCCTGGTCAGCACGGATATCCGGGTGGAGATCAGGGTTCACCCCGAGAGCCGGGTGCCGATCGGGCGCACCGGTGGCGCACTCGGGATACCGTGAGCCCCATGGATTTCCTGACCATCCTGCGCGAGCGACTCGACGAGTTCGGCTCGCTCGTCACCGGCGCTACCGACCTGGCCACCCCGGTGCCGTCCTGCGGCGACTGGAGTTTCTACGATCTGGTCGACCATGTCGGCCAGGGCAACCTGTGGGTGGTGACCGCGGTGCGCGAGCTGCGCGGCGACCATCACGGCCCGCCTGCGCCGAAGGACGCCGCCGCCTTGCGTGCGTGGTACGAGGACACGGCCGAGGCTCTGGTCACAGCCCTGTCGGCCGACCCGGACCAGGAGGCCTGGACATTCACCCGCAGCATGCCGCGTACCGTCGGGTTCTGGCGCCGTCGCCGCGCCCACGAGACGGTCATGCACCTGTGGGACGCCACGGCGGCACTCGGCTCCGCCACTCCGATCGACCCGGCCTTCGCCACCGACGGGATCGCGGAGGTGTTCGAGCTGTTCGCGCCGCGGATGATCCAGCGTGGCCTCGCTACCGAGCCGGCGGTGGCGCTGCGGATCCACACCACCGACACCGGCGGCGACTGGACCTACGGGCCAGGAACCCCGGTCGCCGAACTGGCGGGCACCGCCGCGGACGTACTGCTCACGCTGTGGGCCCGTAAGCAAGCCGACGACCCCGCGCTCACCTGGTCGGGTGACCGTGCCGCCGGCGCCGCGGTGCTTTCCGGACCGCTTGTGCCGTAGCACAGAGGGTGCGGCGAAACGGCTCCAGGTCCTGGACAGGCGACTCATAATCGGGGCGTCAGCGCGAGGAGGAGACCATGGAACCCATCGTCACGATAAGCAGCGGCGCGATCCGGGGCCGCACCGAAGCGGGTGTCACCCGCTTTCTCGGCGTGCCCTACGCGGCGGCGCCGGTGGGTCCGCGCCGTTTCGAGCTGCCCGAACCCGCACCGGCATGGACGGGGGTGCGTGACACGGCCGCCATGGGCGCCACCTGCGCCCAGTCGCCCTATCCGGCACCGATTCACGCGCTGATCGGCAGCGACGGGATCCCCGGCGACGACTACCTCAACGTCAATGTCTGGACCCCCGATCCGGCCGCGAGCGGGTTGCCGGTGCTGGTATGGATCCACGGCGGCGCCTTCGTCCGCGGCTCGAATGCCAGGAAAATCTACGACGGTTCGGCCTTCGCGCGCGACGGCGTGGTGCTGGTGTCGATCAACTACCGGCTCGGTATCTCCGGGTTCGCCGCGCTCGACGGCGCACCGCTGAACCGGGGTCTGCACGATCAGGTCTTCGCGCTGCGCTGGGTGCGCGAGAACATCGCCGTGTTCGGCGGCGATCCCGAGCGGGTGACCGTGTTCGGTGAGTCGGCGGGCGGGATGAGCGTGGCGACGTTGATCGCCGCGCCGCAGGCGCGGGGGCTGTTCGGCCGGGCCATCATGCAGAGCGGCAACGGGTCGGCCGTCGCCGAGCTCGCGGACGCGCGGCGGGTGGCGGCGGCGCTGGCAAGCGAACTCGGGCTCGCCCCTACCACCGCCGCGTTCGGCGAGCTCGGTCCGCAACAGCTGCGGACCGCGCAGAACGCGGTCGCGCTCGCGCTGATGACCGATCCCGATCCGCAGCGCTGGGGCGCCTCGGTGATCACCCAGGGCCTCGGCATCATGAGCCTGTTCCCGGTGATCGACGACGACCTCGTACCCGGCTTGCCGACGGGGGAACTCGCCGCGCATCCCGAGCGCGCGGTACCGCTCATCGCGGGCACCACCGCCGACGAGTTCCGGTTCTTCACCGTGCCCACCGGCATCGCCGCGGCCGTTACCGCCGAGACGCTGCCACTGGTCCTCGCCCGGTACGGCATCGACCCGACCGTCGCGGCGACCTATGCGGCCCAGCGGCCGGATGCCACCCCGGCCGAGATCTTCAACGCGATCCTCACCGACTGGTGTTTCCGGTCGGGCACCCTCGATTTCGCCGCGGCCAACGCCGCGGCCGCGCCGACGTACATGTACGAATTCGCCTGGCCCACCGCGGTTTCCGGCCTCGGGTCCTGCCACGTGCTCGAGGTGCCGTTCGTCTTCGACGCGCTCGCCGAGGCACAGTCGATCACCGGAGCGAATCCGCCGCAGGCGCTGGCCGACGAAATCCACGCGGCCTGGGTGTCGTTCGCCCGCGACGGCGACCCCGGCTGGCCGACTTTCGAGCCGGACAGCCGACGGGTGCGGGTCTTCGACTCCCCCGCCTCGTCCACGGTGGAGAACCTGCGCGCCGCCGAGCTCGACGCCCTGCGCCAGACGATCGCCTGAACGACGACGGTCCCGACACCGGGTGGTGCCGGGACCGAAGTCGTTGCGCGGGTGGGGTTATCGCGGGCCGACGGGGCCGTCGGCGAGATCGGCCAGTGCCTGGGCCCACCCGTCGAGCCGGTCGGCGGCGGCGCGCAGATCGGCGACGATGCCGTTGAACTGGTAGGCGACGACGGTGTCCTCGGGGACGGCGAGGATCCTGGCCGCGGCCGCGACCAGCTGCTCGTATTCGACGACGCCGGTCTCGAGCCGGGCGAGCACTCCGGTGATGGTGGTCTTCAGGGCGGACACGGTCTCCTGGTTGGCCCGGCCGACGGTGTCGGCGGCCTGTTCCATCGCCGTGATGTCGGTAGCGAGGGCGTGCAGGGCGGCCGAACCGGAGCGGGCGGTCTCGAGCAGGTCGCGCAGTTCGTCCTCGGGCAGGCGGCGGCCCGCGGCGATCTGACCACCGAGGCCGTGCAGGGCGCGTTCGGCCCTGATCAACCGCTGGATCGGGGCGCGGGCGGCCGAGCGCAGGCCCGGTGTCTTGCGGGCGACGAAGGCCGCCTGCGGCAGAGGCTGGTCGCGCAGCTGCAGGTAGCGCCGGGCGCTGAGCGCGGTCCCGGTGACGAACGCGACCGCGCCGCCGCCGATCACGACCACCGCCCAGGCCGGCGCCGACACCACGGCCAGCCCCACCGCCCCGATGGTGGTGATACCGGAGGCGGTGCCGAACTGGAAGCTGCGCCTGCGGGCCCTGCGTCGGCGCCGCAGTTCCCGCTCCCGTGGATCGGCCCAGCGCCGCACCGCGAACATCGCCTGCTCGCCGACCTCACGCAGCGTCGCGGGCACCCCACCGGGCGCACCCTGCCCGAGCGCCGCAGGTCCGGCGATCTCGGCCCGCTCGCGCCGTGCTCTCCCGCTCATGTCCACATCCTTCCGCCGCACCGAACACCCGCAGCGCCCCCAGGTTTACCACCAACCCCCGACAACACGCCCGGCGGAACTGCCCATCCGCACCGGAACACCGCACACACGGACCCCTCCCGAGCCCGTCCACGAGAGGCCCCCTCGCGCCCGGACCCGAGCACCCCGGCGCCGGAACCGGATACGACTCCCCGCACCGCCCGACTTCGCTATCTCGAAGCCGTGCTGCCGACCGGTTCCACATCGCACGAGACGCAGCAGCGGAATGCACCCGACCGACAGGCCCCGATGGGTAACGATCGAGCAGGCCGGCACTCACGAGGCCCACAGCCTTCACCACCCACCCAGCCCCGCACGACCCGACCTCGAGGAGGGTCCGCCGCGCAGCGGCGGTCGCGGCCGTCCCCGTCGATCAGGCGCCGTTTCGCAAGCGACGAAGGAGCAAGAAACGGTGCCTGATCGACGGGGACCAAGGGGCCGCGACTCGAGCGCGCCAGCGCTCCAAAGTTACTGCTGCGCGGCCTGGCCCTTGTTGATCTGCGGTGCCTGGGCAGGCTGCTTGGCCGGGTCGATGGCGGCGGCATTGTTGCCGGTGGGCAGGGCTTCCCCGCGCATGGAGGCGCGGATCTGCTCGAGCTTGCTGTGCCCGGCCATCTGGATACTGGCTTGCTGGACCTCCATCATCCGGCCCTGCACCGAGTTCTGCGCCAGTTCGGCGGCGCCGAGGGCGTCGGCGTAGCGACGTTCGATCTTGTCGCGGACCGCGTCGAGGCTGGGGGTGGAACCGGGTGCGGACAGGGTGGAATCCATCCGCTGCAGCGAGGCCGAGACCTGCTCCTGCATCTTGGCCTGCTCGAGCTGGCTGAGCAGCTTGGTGCGCTCGGCCACCTTCTGCTGCAGCATCATCGCGTTCTGCTCGACCGCCTTCTTGGCCTGCGCGGCGGCCTGCAGGGACTGGTCGTGCAGCACCTTCAGGTCCTCCACCGACTGTTCGGCGGTGACCAGCTGGGCGGCGAACGCCTCGGCGGCGTTGGTGTACTGGATCGCCTTCTCGGTATCGCCCGCGGCGGCTGCCTGGTCGGCCAGGGTGACCGCCTGCCTAGCGTTGGCGTTGAGCTTCTCGACCTCGTCGAGCTGACGGTTCAGCTTCATCTCCAGCTGCCGCTGGTTGCCGATCACCGACGCCGCCTGCTGTGACAGCGCCTGGTGCTGACGCTGCGCTTCCTCGATAGCCTGCTGAATCTGGACCTTCGGATCCGCATGCTCTTCGATCTTGGAGTCGAAGAGGGCCATCATGTACTTCCAGGCCTTCACGAACGGATTAGCCATCGATTGATCCCGCCTCCATCTGTGCGTCGCTCGTGCGACTGGTGGTGCGCGACCGTCACGCACCAGATATGTGCTTATCCTTCACCATGCGGCACCTGAGCCGGAGATGACCGGCCCACTCGACGCCTGGTGAGAATCTATCGGTTCTCACCATCGGTGTGCAGCGTCTCGCGTGTCGGGCACGTGGTTCGCCGCGTCACATCCCCTTCACCAGTACCAGCATTTCGGCCCGCGGCGCCGGGATGACGATGCGGGTGTCGGAGGCGATGCCGATGCGCGCGCCCTCGGCGGCGGCGCTCGCGGTCGCCGATTCGGGGGCGGCGGCGGGCTCCGCGGCGGCGGGTTCGGCCGCCTCCGGTTCGGCGGCGGGCCCGGTGAGGGCGGGTTCGCGCGGCGCGGTGCCGTCGGCGCCGGCCATGATGGTGCTCACATCCCACAGCACCCGCGACAGCG
Source organism: Nocardia rhizosphaerae (assembly GCF_042650365.1). Taxonomy (NCBI): domain Bacteria; kingdom Bacillati; phylum Actinomycetota; class Actinomycetes; order Mycobacteriales; family Nocardiaceae; genus Nocardia; species Nocardia rhizosphaerae. The sequence goes on along the minus strand of NZ_JBHSBA010000007.1, from coordinate 546,838 downwards.
GCACGTCCAGTGCCTCGCAGATGGCGGCGAGCAGTTCACTGGAGGCTTCCTTGCGGCCGCGCTCCACTTCCGACAGATAGCCGAGGCTCACTCGCGCCGAGGTGGACACCTCACGCAGCGTTCGATGCTGGGCGAGACGCGCACGCCGCAGACTGTCCCCGATTGCCTCCCGCAGCAGCGTCATCTCGTTCTCCTCCACCTCGTGTCACCGCCGCAGCGGTGTTCACCTCTTTCTGGCTCAACGTCGAGCGCCCGCCGGTGGTTCCCCACCGGGCCGAATCGTCGTCACGCAGCGCAGCAACTCCCGCACCGCGCTGTGCACCGCACCGATCCTGATGGTCCACCGGTCCCCGTGCAGTTTCAACCGGACCACTTCGCTGTGCGACGGACCGGCCACTCCGAGGTATACCGTCCCGACCGGGTGCCCGTCCTGGGAATCGGGTCCGGCGACCCCGGTGAGTCCCACTCCCCAGTCCGCCCCGCAGCGCTTGCGCGCGCCCACAGCCAGCTGTTCGGCGGTCGAGGCGTCGACCGGACCGTGCAGCCGGAGCGTGTTGTCGTCGACGCAGGCCAGCTGGTTCTTGAGGTCGGTGGCATACACGATGAGCCCGCCGCGCAGCACCGCGCTGGCCCCCGGCACGCCGGCCACCGTGGCGGCGAGCAGTCCGGCGGTCAGCGATTCCGCGGTGGCGAGGGTTTGCCCGGCCGCCGCCATGGCCGTGACCAGGTCGGCGACCGGGGCGCCTGCGACGAGCGGATCGGTCATGGGCGAGACTCGCGACCGGCGGCCAGCCACAGCCGGGCTGCCTGGCCCACGTAGTCGAGCCCGGTGAGTACGGTCAGCGCCACCGCGGCGTACATCAGCCACATGCCCGCGGTGTGGAACGCCCCGGTCAGCGGCAGCACCAGCAGGGCGATGGCGATCGATTGCACCAGCGTCTTGAGCTTGCCGCCGCGGCCCGCCGGGATCACCCCGTGGCGTACCACCACCAGTCGCAGCAGGGTGATGCCGAGCTCACGGCCGACGATGACCAGGGTGATCCACCACGGCAGGTCACCGAGGACCGACAGCCCGACCAGGGCCGAGCCGATGAGCGCCTTGTCCGCGATGGGGTCGGCGAGCTTGCCGAAATCGGTGACCAGACCGTATTTGCGGGCCAGTTGCCCGTCGAAGCGATCGGTGATCGCGGCGAGGCCGAATACCGCGGCGGCGATGATCCGCCAGCGGGTGTCGTGCCCGCCGCCCGCGAAGAGCGCCAGCACGAACAGCGGCACCAGCACGATGCGCGCGACGGTCAGCGCATTCGCGATATTGAGCACCGGTACCCGTGCCTCGGCCCGCCCCGGCACCGCCGCGGCCGCATCCCATCCCCGATTGATCTCCTCGGGCCGCACGCTCATGCTCCACCGTCTCGGCATGATCGGCTGCCCTTCGTGGTGACGCACGCTACCGCCTCCAGGCGCTGACCTCTCATGCTGTGTTCTTCCGGCATGCTCGGGCGCCCTCCGTGATGACGCAAGCTCTCATGCCCTGACCTTTCGGCACTCACCGGCGCAGCGCCGAAATCCGTTGATGTCGCGCGCGGTTTGCTCGCGCGGACAGCACCCCCGACCCGGTCGGTACGCCCGGTGCGATGCGGCGAGCGGTTCGACAGGATGTGCGGCACACGTCAAGACTATCGGTAACCCGGCCGACTACTGTGCACCCCATGACCTCACGGGGACCACTTGGTGGTTCGAGCAGCGACACGCATCCGGTCGCGCCGATCGCGGCGCCAGTCACCGGTGCCGACCGCGGCGTTCCCGAGGGGCCTGCGTGGTCACGCTCCGCTACCGCCTCCGGCCCCGCCGGGAACCCCGGTGTGGTCGTCCGACGCGCGCGAACCTCCGACGTGCCCGAGATCAAGCGACTGGTCGACGAGTACGCAGGCCGCATTCTGCTGGAGAAGAACCTGGTCACCCTGTATGAGTCGGTGCAGGAATTCTGGGTCGCCGAACTCGACGGGCGCGTCGTCGGCTGTGGCGCGCTGCATGTGCTGTGGGCCGATCTGGGCGAGGTGCGCACGGTCGCGGTGGATCCGGTGGTGAAGGGGCGTGGGGTCGGCGGCGCCGTGGTGGATCGGCTGGTCACGGTCGCGCGCGAACTGGAGCTGCGGCGGGTGTTCGTGCTGACCTTCGAGGTCGACTTCTTCGGCAGGCACGGTTTCGTCGAGATCGACGGCACGCCGGTGACGGCCGAGGTGTACGCCGAGATGTGCCGGTCCTACGACACCGGTGTCGCCGAGTTCCTCGACCTCAGTTATGTGAAACCGAACACGCTCGGCAACACCCGTATGCTGCTGACCCTCTGATCCGCCACCGAGCAGGAAGCGATGCCCGTGCCGATCTTCGCCGTGCACTACACCTACACCGAAGCCACCGCGGCCGACCGCGCCCTGCACAGGCCCGAGCACCGCGGCTGGCTCAACGCGCTGGTCGACGCGGGCACGCTGCTCACCAGCGGCCCCTACCCGGACGGTACGGGCGCACTGCTGATCTTCCGGTATCCCGACGCCGACGCGCTCGGTGAGCTGCTCACCGCTGATCCGTTCGCACTGAAGGGCCTGATCGAGGCGGTGCGGGTGGTCGAATGGCTCCCGGTGATGGGCGCCTTCAGCGAGTGAGAATCCGCTGACACGACACTGCCCGGAACCGTCGCGGTCCCGGGCAGTGCGCGCTCACACCGTGGTCTTGCGGGTGCGTAGCAGGCTCGCCACCGTGGCGACGAGCAGGATCCCGATGATGACACTCAGCGAGAACACGGTCGAGATCTCCGGCACGCTCACGTGCTCGCCACCGTTGATGAACGGCAGGGTGTTCTCGTGCAACGCGTGCAGCACCAGTTTGACGCCGATGAACGCCAGGATGGCCGCCAGTCCGTAGGACAGGTAGACCAGCCGGTCCAGCAAGCCGCCGATGAGGAAGTACAGCTGGCGCAGACCCATCAGCGCGAACGCGTTGGCGGTGAATACCAGGTACGGCTCCTCGGTGAGGCCGTAGATCGCCGGGATCGAGTCGAGGGCGAACAGCAGGTCGGCGAAACCGATGGCAAGCAGCGCCATCAGCATGGGAGTCACCACCCGTTTGCCGTCGATCTTGGTGATCAGCTTGTCGCCGTGGTACTCGTCGGTGGTGGGCAGGATCCGCTTGGCGATGCGGACGATCCGGCTGTCGCGTTGCTGTTCGTGCTCGACCTCATGGCCGCTCTCGCGCAGCAGCTTCACCGCGGTGTAGATCAGGAACGCACCGAACAGGTAGAACACCCAGCTGAACGCGCTGATCGCGGCCGCGCCGACGGCGATGAACACCGCGCGCATGACCAGCGCGAGCACGATGCCGATCAGCAGCACCTTCTGCTGATAGATGCGCGGCACCGCGAAGGTGGTCATGATGATGAGGAAGATGAACAGGTTGTCCACCGAGAGTGCCTTCTCGGTGACGAAACCCGCGTAGTACTCCCCGGCGAAGGTGCCGCCCCATTTCCAGGCGACGAACCCGCCGAACAGCAGCGCCAGGCCGATGTAGACGGCCGACCAGAAGCCGGATTCCTTGAAGGTCGGTTCGTGCGGGGTGCGCACGTGAGCGAAGAAGTCGAAGACGAACAAGCCGAGGATCACCAGACCGGTGATCACCCACTCGAGCGCGGTCACCTGCATGCGGTGGTCCGATCGATGAAGTTCATGCCGTCCATCATGCCTGAAATGTCCGTTTCAGTTGGCTTTGCGGAACGCTTGCCCGCCATGATTTCACACACAGGCGTGGCCGCGGGCACCCCGGTCCGGCGCGTCGGTCAGCGGTCAGGGCTCCGGTACATCTGCTCGATCCGGTCGGCGAACCGCTCGGCGACCACGTGCCGCTTCACCTTCATGGTCGCGGTGAGCTCACCGGATTCCTCGGTGAGGTCGCGCTCGAGCAGCACGAACTTCTTGATCGATTCCGCGTGCGAGACACCGCTGTTGGCATCGTCGATCGCCCGCTGCACCTCGGCGCGCAGCGCGGCATCGGCGCGCAGCTCGCCGATGGTCGCGCTCGCCGGACGGCCGGTGGTGCTCTTCCATGCCGCGAAGGCCTCGGGGTCGACGGTGATCAGCGCGGTGACGAAGGGGCGTCCGTCGCCGAGAACGACCGCCTGCGAGATCAGCGCGTGCGAGCGGATGCGGTCCTCCAGCGGACCCGGCGAGACGTTCTTGCCGCCCGCGGTGACGAGCAGATCCTTCTTGCGGCCGGTGATGGACAGGAAGCCGTCCGCGTCGAGTTCGCCGATGTCGCCGGTGCGCAGCCAGCCGTCGTCCAGCGCGGCGGCGCTCGCCGCGTCGTTGTGCCAGTAGCCGGCGAACACCACGCCGCCGGACAGTTCGATCTCACCGTCGGCGGCGATGCGGACCCCGCTGCCGCCCAGCGGCCGGCCAACGGTGCCGATCTTGATCGCGCCCGGGGAGTTCACACAGTGCGCCGCGGTGGATTCAGTGAGCCCGTACCCCTCGTAGATCGGCACGCCGAGCCCGCGGAAGAAGTGCCCGAGCCGCGGCGCGAGCGCCCCACCGCCGGAGATGGCGTAGGCGCAGTCGCCACCGAGCGCCGCCCGCAGCGGCGCGTACACCAGCCGATCGCACAGCGCGTGGCTCGCCCGCAGCAGCGGGGACGGCGGGCGCGCGAATCCGCCCGTGTGGTCGAGGTTCTCGCTCCACCGGATCGCTGTCCGCTCGGCGAACTCGAAGATCGCGGCCTTGACGAAACCACCTGCTCGCGCCTTCTTGTCCGCCCCGTCGCGCACCTTCTCGAACACCCGGGGGACACCGAGGATGGTGTGCGGGGCGAAGCGCGCGAACTGCTCGGTGATGGTCTTGAAGTCCGCCCAGTGCGCCTGGGTCATCCCCGCGTCGAACGCCGCCAGCGACACCGCCCTGGCCAGCACATGCGCCAGCGGCAGGAAGGTCAGCATCCGGTTGCCCGGCCGGGCGATGTCGCCGATGGTGGCGGTACGGATGCCGCGCACCTCGGCCAGGAAGTTGCGATGGGTGAGCACACAGCCCTTGGGCCTGCCGGTGGTGCCGGAGGTGTAGACCAGCGAGGCGATCGTCTCGGCACGCAGGCCGTCGAGCCGCTCGCGCAGGGCCACGTCGGCGATGGCGGTCCCGTCGGCGACGAGGGTGGCTTCGGCGCCGTCGTCGATGACGAGGGTGCGGCGCAGCGTTTCCGGCGCGCCGGTGAGCAGTTCCTTCTGCGCGGCCCGCTCCACCAGCGCGATGGCCGCGCCGGAGTCCTCGAGAATCCAGCGCACCTGCTCGGCCGAGGACGAGTCGTAGACGGGCACCGTCACCGCGCCCGCGGCCCAGATGGCGAAATCCAGGAGGGTCCATTCGAAGCGGGTCGCCGACAGCAGCACCACCCGGTCACCGGGCTGGATACCGTTGGCGATCAGGCCCATGGCGACCGAGGAGACCAGGCGCGCGAACTCCACCGCGGTGACGTCGATCCAGTCGCCGTCGACCGGACGGGAGAACAGCACTCGTTCGGGCGCCTGCTCGGCCTGGGCGTACACCGAGTCGACGATGGTGTCGCCCTCGGCGATGGTGAAGGTGGGTGCCGCGGTGAACTCACGCATGATCGTCTCCAGTGGTGGGATCGGAGTGGCCGAAGCGCCGCAGCGCGGCGGCGAAGTCGGCAATGTCGCGGGGCGTCCAGTCCGCCATCCGCTCGGCGATCTCGGCGAGGTCGCGTTCGGCGGCCGCCGCGAGCGCCTGCCCGCCCTCGGCGGTCAGGGTCAGCGGGTAGCCGGAATGCAGGCTGCCTTCCCCGGCCCGCACCCAGCCCGCGTCCGCGCAGCTGCGCAGCTGGCGCGAGATCGTCGACCGGTGCACCCCGAACGTCTCGGCGATCTCGGTGGCCCGGCAGCCGGGATTCCGGTCGATGTAGGACAGCACCGATTGCAGCGCGAACGAGGGCAGCCCGTCGACACTCGGCCGTCCCGCGACGATCTCGCGCACGACTCGCGTCAGCGCGTCATGGACCGCGGCGACCTCGGCGGGCCACCGCCCCGATGGGTGTTGCATAGTGCAACTATAGCCCCGGCCGAGCCGGCCGGTTCGCACAGGTGACCCAAGCGGGCGACCCGCAGTCCGCCGCGTCCGGGGCCCTAGTCGTCCGCGCCCGCACCGGGATCGCCGCCCCGGATCGAGAACAGCAGCCCGTCGAGCTCATCGGGTTTGACCAGCACATCGCGCGCCTTGGAACCCTCGCTCGGCCCGACGACGCCACGGGTCTCCATCAGATCCATCAACCGGCCCGCCTTGGCGAAGCCGACGCGCAGCTTGCGCTGCAACATCGAGGTGGACCCGAACTGAGAGGTGACCACCAGCTCCACCGCCTGCAGCAGCACGTCCATGTCGTCGCCGATATCGGGGTCGACGTCCTTGGCCTCGCCCGCCTTGGCCGCGGTGACACCGTCCTGGTACTCCGGTTCGGCCTGGGTCTTGCTGAACTCGACGACGGCGGCGATCTCCTCGTCGGAGATGAACGCGCCCTGCAGCCGGGTGGGTTTACCCGCGCCCATCGGCAGGAACAGGCCGTCACCCATGCCGATCAGCTTCTCCGCGCCCGGCTGGTCGAGGATGACGCGGGAGTCGGTGAGCGAGGACGTCGCGAACGCCAGCCGGGACGGCACATTGGTCTTGATCAGGCCGGTGACCACGTCGACCGACGGGCGCTGGGTGGCCAGCACCAGGTGAATGCCCGCCGCGCGCGCCTTCTGGGTGATCCGCACGATCGCGTCCTCCACGTCGCGCGGCGCGGTCATCATCAGGTCGGCCAGCTCGTCGACGATGGCCAGGATGTACGGGTAGGGCCGGTACACCCGCTCGCTGCCGAGCGGCGCGGTGATCTGGCCCGACCTCACCTTCTTGTTGAAGTCGTCGATGTGGCGGACCTTGTTGGCCTGCATGTCCTGATAGCGCTGTTCCATCTCCTCCACCAACCAGGCCAGCGCGGCCGCGGCCTTCTTGGGCTGGGTGATGATGGGCGTGATCAGGTGCGGAATGCCCTCGTACGGCGTGAGTTCCACCATCTTCGGGTCGATCAGGATCATCCTGACCTCCTCCGGCGTGGCCCGGTGCAGCAGCGAGACCAGCATCGAGTTCACGAAACTGGACTTACCGGAACCGGTGGAACCGGCCACCAGCAGGTGCGGCATCTTGGCCAGATTCGCCGAGACGAACTCGCCCTCGATGTTCTTGCCGAGACCGATCACCAGCGGGTGATGGTCGTTGCGGGTGTGCGGCGACTTGAGCACATCGGCGAGTCGCACCAGTTCACGATCGGAGTTGGGCACCTCGATACCCACCGCGGACTTGCCCGGAATCGGGGCGAGCAGGCGCACGTTCTCGGTGGCCACCGCGTAGGCCAGGTTCCGGTGCAGCGCGGTGATCTTCTCGACCTTCACGCCTGGTCCGAGTTCGACCTCGTACCGGGTGACCGTCGGCCCGCGCACGAAACCGGTGACCGCCGCGTCGATCTTGAACTGCACCAGCACCTCGGTGATCGCCTCGATCATCGATTCGTTGGCGGCCGAACGCTTCTTGGGCGGTTCGCCGTCGAGCAGCAGCGTCAGCGGCGGCAGGGTGTAGTCGCCGTCGACCACGCGATCGGTGACGAACTCCGGCTCCGGCGGTGGCGGCGGGGTCTGGTCGACGGCCTTGGCGGGCTGGCGTTTACGCGCGGGTTCGGGCGCCGGCTTCGGTACGGGCGGCTCCTCGTCGAGGCGCAGCTGTTTGGCCTCGCGCAGCGGCGGTTCGCCCAGCGATTCGGTGACCGCGTCGGCGAATTCGTCGGGCGGGTAGTTGTCCTCGGGAGTGCGGCCGCGGCGGCGGGTCCGGTTGCGGTGCACCGGGAAACCGTCGGCGTCGTAGTTGGCCGGATCGTACGGATCGCCATCGTCGCGGTGCTCGCCGAGACCGAAATAGTCGCGCAGCGCCGACGGCACCTCGCGCACCGTGGTCCCGGTGAGCAGCAGCACGCCGAACACGATGGCCAGCAGCAGGATCGGCAGTGCCAGCCATGGGGTGAGGCCCTGCCCGAGCGGGCCGCCGATCGCGTACCCCAGCGCGCCTGCGGCCCCGGCCCGGCCGTGCGCGTCGGTGGGTGAACCGGCGGCCAGATGCCACACGCCCAGCGCGGGCAGGATCACGAGCACACCACCGAGAACGAGGCGGGGACGGATCTCCGGATGCGGTTCGGTGCGCATGAGTACCACTGCGAGCGCGACGAACAGCACCGGAGCCAGCCCACCGGCGGTGCCTGCCACGGCACGCACGATGTCTTCGAGGAAGCGCCCCACCGGACCGCCCGCCGACATCCACATCGCCGCGGCGATGATCGCGCTCACCGCGATGAGCGCGAGGCCGATGCCGTCGCGCCGGTGCCCGTGTTCGATCTCCCCCGCCCGGCTCAGCGTGCGGGTGGTGGCGCCGACGCCGCGGGCCAGCATGGTCCAGCCGCTGCCGACGCCACGGCCGAGCACCGCGAGCGGCGCCGTGTTCGAGGCCCGCCTGGCCGGTCGTCGCGCCGCGGTGGTGCGTCCGCGCGGCGCCGCCGACGCTCGTGGAGTCGCCGAACGGGATCGCGCCGGCGACGTCTGCCCCCGGCTCGCTCCCGCCCGCGCCCGAGAGGTCGTGGTGCTGCGGGACTTACCTGCCATGACCATCAGGCTAGCCGCTCAGGCACCGTCCGGACCATCCGCAACACTGGTCCCACCCCGGTTGGGACGGTGATCTCACCCGGACCCGCAGGTCACGGCCCCCCGGACGGATCGCACCGAATCGGGCGGGGACCGCGTTTCGCGGTCCCCGGCTTGCCGAATCCTTGTCGAACCCTTGCAATCCGGGCCCTGACCTGCGGACACCGGTGGCGTGAACCCGGAACAGGCCGGTACGTTGACTGCGCTCCATCGGGTCATCGACCCATTGCTTACGAAGGGGAAGCAACAAGTGAAGAGAATGCTCACCAGCGCGGCTGTGCTCGGTGCCACCGCCGCGGCGATGTTCGCCGGGCATGTCGCTCCGGCACAGGCGCAGTCGAGCAACTACGGCGCCATCGCGGTGTCCGTGCGACCGGGGGTCTACGGATACGCCACCGACTACGGCAGCTTCGCCGATGCCGGCGCGGCCGCGCTGGCGGCCTGCCGACGCGGCGGTGGTGGCGGCGGCTGCGACGTGAAGGTCTCCTACCGCAACGGCTGCGGCGCGATCGCGATCTCGCGCGGCTGGTGGAGCTACGGCTCCGCGGCGACCATCCGCGGCGCGAAACAGGAAGCGCTGAACAACAATCCGGGCCGTGCCTCGATCAAGCACTGGAACTGCACCAGCGGTTACCAGCTCTAGCCCGCCTCGTATCGACCAGTATCCGGGAGTTGGAAGTGAAAATCCGTCCGATGCAGACCGCCGCTGCCCTCGTCGCGATCGTCGCGACGCTGGGGCTCACCGCGTGCGGATCCGATTCCGGTTCGACCGGCGAGGCCGCCGCGACCACCACCGCCGCGACCGCGTTCGAATCGGGAGACACCAAGCAGGACAAGGAGGAAGGGGGCGAACTCGCGGTCACCACACCGCCCGACCTGCCCAAGCCGACCGTCGAGGAACTCAACGGCCGCATCAACAAGGCGCTGGCCGGGCAGTTGACCGCCGAGGAGAAGAAGACCTACATCGAGGACGCCGACCAGGATCCGATGCTGGTCGACAAGTTCGTCGACGCGGCCGAGCGCAACAACGTCACCGTCGCGATCACGAACGTCGGCGATCCGGCCGACGGCAAACTCAAGGCCGATGCCGATGTCACCATCGACGGCACGCCGGTCCAGGACGCGTTCGTGGACTTCGTCGCCGAGGGCGAATCGTGGAAGGTCTCCCACGTCTTCGCCTGCAATATCGTGAAGTCGGCCGAGCTCGACTCCGCGGCCTGCCAGGAATGACCCGCTGACGACGAAACCGCCGGGCGACACGGTCACCCGGCGGTTTCGATCCGGCTCAGACGCCCAGGACCGTCGGCACGATCATCGGACGGCGCCGGTAGGTGTCGGAGACCCAGCGGCCCACGACCCGGCGCACCCCCTGCGCGATCCGGTGGGTGTCGGTGATGCCCTCGCCCGCAAGGCGCAGCAGTTCGGCGTCGACCAGTTCGTTCGCGCCGCTGAGCGCGGTCGGGTCGTCGGAGAAGCCGCGGCCGTTGAGTTCGGTGCTGACCGCCTTGCCGGTGGTGGCGTCGATGACGACGGTGATGGCGATGAAGCCGCCCTCGCCGAGGACCAGCCGGTCCGACAGGGTCGATTCGCCGACGTCACCGACGGAGAGACCGTCGACGTAGACGTGCCCGACCGGGACCCGGCCGACGATCGAGGCGATCCCGTCGACCAGGTCGACCACCACACCGTCCTCGGCGAGCACCACGCGCTCCTCCGGTACCCCGGTCGCCACCGCCAGCGCGGCGTTGGCGCGCAGGTGCCGCCATTCGCCGTGCACGGGCATGGCGTTGGTCGGGCGCACCGCGTTGTAGAGGTAGAGCAGCTCACCGGCCGAGGCGTGGCCGGAGACGTGCACCTTCGCGTTCTGCTGGGTGATGACGGTCGCGCCGAGCCGGGCCAGGCCGTTGACCACCGCGAACACCGAGTTCTCGTTGCCGGGGATCAGCGAGGAGGCCAGCACGATCAGGTCGTCGGCGCGGATGTTGATCTGCCGGTGATCGCCGCGGGCCATCCTGGCGAGTGCCGAGAGCGGCTCGCCCTGGGAACCGGTGGAGATCAGCACCAGCCGGTTGCCGGGCAGGTTGGCCGCGGCGTCGAGGTCGACGACCACGTTGTCGGGCACCGTCAGGTAGCCCAGGTCCTGCGCGATCTGCATATTGCGCACCATCGAGCGGCCGACGAAGCAGATCTTGCGGTTGTACTTCTGCGCCACGTCGACGACCTGCTGGATGCGGTGCACGTGGCTGGCGAACGAGGCCACGATCACGCGGTTGCGCGCCTTGCCGATCACATTGTCGAGCACCCCGCCGATCTCGCGTTCGGGAGTGACGAAGCCGGGGACCTCGGCGTTGGTGGAGTCGACCAGGAACAGGTCGACGCCCTCGTCGCCGAGCCGGGAGAAGCCGGCCAGGTCGGTGAGGCGGCCGTCCAGCGGCAGCTGGTCGAGTTTGATGTCACCGGTGTGCAGCACGACGCCGGCGGCCGTGCGGATCGCCACGGCGATGGCATCGGGAATCGAGTGGTTGACCGCGAAGTACTCGCACTCGAAGGGCCCGTGCACGGTGGTCTCGCCCTCGGCGACCTCGATGAGCTTGGGCTGCAGCCGGTGCTCCCGGCACTTGGCTGCCACCAGTGCGAGGGTGAACTTGGCGCCGATCACGGGGATGTCGGGGCGGTTGCGCAGCAGGAACGGCACCGCGCCGATGTGATCCTCGTGACCGTGAGTGAGCACGATGGCGACGATGTCGTCCATCCGGTCCTCGATCGGCCGGAAGTCGGGCAGGATCAGGTCGACACCGGGCTGCTGGTCCTCGGGGAACAGCACACCGCAGTCGACGATCAGCAGCTTGCCGCCGTATTCGAACACGGTCATGTTGCGGCCGATCTCACCGATGCCGCCGAGTGCGAACACCCGCAGACCGTTCTTCGCCAGTTTCGGCGGGGCACCGAGCTTGTCCTGGGCGGCCTGCTCGCGCGGCTCGGCGGTGGCCGCGGCGCCACGGCCACGGCCCTGCCTGCCCCGGCCACCGCGGGAGGGCTGCTGCGGCGCCTGTTCGGCGGGCTTGCTCTTGGCGCGGCGCGTACCGGTCTTCTTCGGGGCGGCGGCCTGCTCCTCTGGCACGCTGATCAGCTCGGTGCCGACCTCGGCGGCACCGACCAGCTCGGCCTCGGCGACGATCTCGGCGACCGGTTCGGCGGGCCGGGGCGTCGGTTCGGCGGCCGGGGGTGTCACCGGGATCGGTTCGGGCGCGCCCGCGGCGCGGCTTGCGGAGCGACGGCGCGGCTTGCGGCCGGTGGGCTCGGTCATGCCGTCACCCCCGCAGCTTGCAGGTCCAGTGCCAGCGCGTCGAGCTGCGCCGGTGTCGGCATCAGCTGGGGCAACCGAGGTTCACCCACGTCGACACCGAGCAGATGTAGAGCTCCCTTGCACATCGCCACACCTCCCAGGCGGGTCATGGCCGCGAACAGCGGCAGTAGCGTCGCGTTGATCTCCCTGGCCCGGACGACGTCACCGCTGGTGAAGGCGGAGTGGATCTCGCGCAGCCGATCGGGCACGAGGTGGCCGATCACGCTGATGAAGCCGGTCGCGCCGACCGAGAGCCAGGGCAGGTTGAGCCCGTCGTCGCCGGAGTAGAAGGCCAGGCCGGTGGTCGCGATCAGGTCGGCGCCGGAGACCAGGTCGCCCTTGGCGTCCTTCACGGCGACGATGTTCGGGTGATCGGCCAGCCTGCGGATCGTGTCGATGGCGATGGGCACCACCGACCGCGGCGGAATGTCGTAGAGCGTCACCGGCAGCGCGGTGGCGTCGGCGACCGCGCTGAAGTGCGCGATCAGCCCCTCCTGCGTGGGGCGCGAGTAGTACGGGGTGACGACGAGCAGACCGTGCGCGCCCGCGTTCTCGGCCGCGCGCGCCAGTTCCAGCGAATGCGCGGTGTCGTAGGTGCCCGCGCCCGCGATCACGGTGGCGCGGTCGCCGACGGCGTCGACCACGGCGCGCAGCAGGTCGGACTTCTCCGTTTCGGTGGTGGTCGGTGACTCGCCGGTGGTGCCGGAGATGGCCAGCAGATCGACGCCGCGATCGACCAGGCGCGCCGCCAGGGCGACCCCGGTATCGATGTCGACCTTGCCCGCGGCGCTGAAGGGGGTCACCATCGCGACACCTACCGTGCCGGAGGCCTGCAGCTCCGTTGGCGTCGATTCACCGTTCGTCATGGTCGCAAAGGCTACCCGGTCCCCGGTCGAGCCTCGACACCCTAGCGGCCGATCCGGCTGCCGGTGGGTGATTTTCGCCGACACGCCGAGCATCGATGACATCATCGCGACCTTGCATGATGTCATAGCCGACGTCAGACTGATGTCATGGATCTGAACGCTCATACCGCGCGGCTGCGCGAGGAACTGATCGCCGCGGCCGCCCTCGGCGACGAGAAGACGCAGGCCACCGCCGCCGCACTGGCCGCTGCGGTGGAGAGCTCGAGCAGGCTCGTGCTGCTCGCGGCGCTGTCGGAGCTGGCCGCCGAGATCAGCACCGAGCTCGGTGACCGCACCGTGCACGTGCGGCTGGACGGCACCGACGCCGTGGCCGACGTGCGCAAGAACACGCCGTCGGGGTCGGCGGAGCCGCCGACCTTCGAGGAGATGACCGGCGATATCAGCCGGGTCACCCTGCGGTTGGTCGAACAGCTCAAGTCCAAGGCCGAGGAAGCCGCCGCCCAGAACGGGCAGTCGCTGAACTCGTGGCTGTCCGGTGCGGTCAGCGGCGCGCTGCGCGATCAGATGCGCGGCCAGGGCCCCAAGAACTGGTAGCTGGCCCGCTCACAGCAGTGGGGCGAGGTCGCCGCGCTCGCCGATGACGATCTCGTCGAGCGCGAGCCAGTCGGCCATCTCCCGTAGCGCGCCGCGCAGCGCCTGCGCGGTCTCGGGCGTGCGATGTCCGGGTTCGGCGAACGCGCCGGGGACGAGCAGTCTGCCGGTGCCGCGTTCGGCGCGCAGATCGACCCGGCCGACGAGCTGCCCGTCGAGCAGGAACGGGAAGACGTAATAGCCGTGCACGCGTTTGGGTTCGGGCGTGTAGATCTCGATGCGGAAGTGGAAATCGAAGATCCGCTGGGTGCGTGGCCGGAAGAAGATCAGCGGGTCGAACGGGCACAGCAGCGCCGCGCCGGTGATCCGGCGGGGTGTGCTCGCCTCCTGGTGCAGGTAGGCGGGCACGTCCCAGCCGTCGACGGTGACCGGAATCAGTTCCCCCGCGTCGACCAGATCGGCGATGGCGGGGGCGCTCTGGCGGCGGTTGAGGCGGTAGTAGTCGCGGAGGTCGGGCTCGGTGCCGATGCCGAGCGCGCGGCTCGACCGGCGGATCAGCTCGCGAACGGCCTCCTCCTCGCCGATCTCGCGGTCGCGGACGTCGGCGGGGACGACGCGTTCGGTGAGGTCGTAGTGCCGGGTGAAACCGGCCCGGCGGGCGATGGACAGCTCACCGGCGGCGAAGAGCTGTTCGCAGATCATCTTGGTGTCGGACAGGTTCCACCAGGTGCCCTTGGGGCGCGGCTTGTCCAGCTCAAGGTGGCGTTCGATCTCTCCCGCGCTGGCGGCGCCGACCTCGGTGACGACATCGAGGATGTCCTTGCCGAGGGTGGGGTTGCGGTCGATCACCTTGCGCATCCCCGCCCAGCGGCCCTGGCGGTACTCGGCCATCCGCCAGCGCAGCAGCGGCCAGTCCGCGACCGGGATGAGGGCGGCCTCGTGCGCCCAGTACTCGACCAGCCCGCGGCGGGCGCGGGCGCTGTCGCTCCAGGCCGCTTGTTCCAGCAGGGTGCGGTCGTAGGGGCCGATCCGGCTGAACACCGGCGCGTAGTGCGCGCGCACCACCGCCGACACCGAATCCAGTTGCAGCAGCCGGGTTCTGGCGACCACATCGAGCACGGCCCGCCGATTCGGCTTGGTCGGCCTGCGTTTTCCGAAACCCTGTGCGGCCAGCGCGATCCGCCGAGCCGTCGCCGCATTCATCCGCTGCATTCGCTCAGCTTGGCAGAGGGGTCCGACAGATTCGCCGCGCTCGTGCCTGCGTCTCGCCATGGCTCACCGCAGGCACGACAGCCGAGGCGGCCGCGCCGGCCCGCCGTTCGCGCGTCCCTTCGCCTGCGGCCTTGCAGGGCTTCACCACGTGGCGGTGCCTGTCCGCGCATTGCGTCCGCTCGCTCAGGTCGACATCCTGACCGTGCCCGCGGTGTCGATCTCGAGGCGGCGGTCGCCGGTGGGGCCGGTCGCCAGCACGGTCGCCACCCAGCGACGCCCGACCGGCAGGACCCGTACCGTCACCCGGCCCGCGGTCGCGCCATCGAGCTCACCGGCGGCCGCCTCGATCACCTCCGCGCGCACGCTGCTGGATACGCCACCGAAGCCGCCGTCGTCGAGCAGCGTCACCTCGACCCCTCGGGCGCGCGCGTCGCGGGCCGCCGCGCTGAGCCGCGTGGTGACCAGATCGGGGGCGCGCAGCCCGTCGCGCAGTTCGGCTTCGAGCAGTCCGCATTGTTCGCGTTCGGCGGCGGTCAGTTCCTCGCCCGCCGCGATGCGGGCCAGCATCGGACGAGCCAGCAGATCGAGCCGGGCCAGCTGCCGGTCGCGCTCGGCGGTGGCCGCGGCCAGCGCCGCCTCGGTGGCGGCGCGGTCGGTAGCCTGGTGGCGCAGTTCGCGCAGCGAACGCTGGGTGGGCCGCAGAATCGCCATGAACACCGTCACCGCGGCGACGGTCGCGATGGGCGTGAGCGCCCGCACCGCGGTCTCCGGATGCCAGGTGGTGAACACGCCCATGGTCACCAGCACCGTGGCCGCAGCCGCGACCCCCGCCCAGGCCGGCAGGATGCGGCCGCGCAGCACCAGCATCGCCAGCAGATACGAGGTCGGGTACGCGGTCCACATCTGGTGCGAGAACCCCGAGGGATTCTCGATCCACGGTACCGACAGCGCCATCGCGACCGGACCCGCGCAGGCCACGTACACCGTCGCGGGCCAGGGCAGCGGGTCGACCGGGCAGACCAGCACCACCAGCGCCGCGGTCGCCATCGATGCCAACGCGAGGGCGGCGGGCACCGCGGGCGCGATATCGAAATTCACCCGCAGGTACAGCACGATGGTGGCCTCGAAGATCACCACGAACAGCCAGGCCATGCCGTCGCTGAGCCCGAGCAGGTCGCGCATGCCGAACGGCTGTTCCCGCTCAGCCATCACTGCCCCACACCAGGGTTACCACGGTTCCCGCGCCCGGCGCGGACTCGACGAACGCGGCACCTCCTGCCAGGGCCCGCATCCGGCCCAGGATGCTGCCCGCGATCCCCATCCGGTCGACCGGGATCCGCGCGGGGTCGAACCCGGCGCCGTCATCGGTGAGCACCACCCGGATACCCCCGGTCGCGATGGCGACCGACACCGTGCGCCGGACCTCGCGGCCCGCGGCTCCCGCATGGCGCAGGCTGTTGCGCACAGCCTCGCTCAGCGCGGCACCGAGTGCCTGGGCCGCCTCCATCGGCAAGGACAGGTCGGCTCCGCGCCGCGCCGCGCGCACCTCGAGCCCGGTATCCACCTCGCGCACCGCCGCACGCAGGAACTCCACCGCGGCGGCGGCGTCGAGGTGGTCGATCTCGGGGGCGCCGCGGGCCTGTTCGAGCTGGTCGAGGGTGCGGGCGGCTTGGTCGCGCAGCACCGCGGACGAGCCGGTCGCGCGCGATGCTTCCAGCAGCGTCGACAGCACACCGTCGTGGATGAGCGCTGCGAAGCGCGCGCCTTCGCGCTCCCGTGCCGCGGTGGCCGCGACGGTCGCGGCCCTGGTGCGCTGTTCGGTCTTCTCCCGGTCGACCCGGTCGGCGGCGGTCCGCGCGTAGATCACACACCACAGGAAGAGCGCGCCCACCCCGAGTGCCCTGGTGATGTCGCCGACGACGTCCCAGGCCGAGCTGTCGGGTACCACAAGGCCGTTGGACACACTGGTCGCCACGGCGAGCACCGCGGTGCAGCCGATCGCGATCCGCGCCGACCAGGCCAGCCCGGCCGCCATCGCGCCGAGCGCGAGCCCGCGATAGGGCCAGGAGGCGAACGAGCCGATCGAGACCACCGAGTACACCAGCGGGGTGAGCACCGTCGCGACCGAGTAACACATCGCCGCCCCGGCGGCGATCCGCCGGATGGCGGTGACCGGACCACCCACCGACACCGCCGCCAGCGGCGCGAACAGCAGATAAGCGCCGACCAGGTGTACCTCCGGCCACACCGAGAGGTTCTCCTGCTGTACGAGCACCGCAGGCAGTTCCAGCATCATCACGATCATCGCGCCGACCCCGATCACCATCCCCAGCCTGCGCAGGATCTGGTCGGTGGCCGCCAGGGAGAGGTCGGAGTCCCCGGTGCCCGGTGTCCGCTCCTGGACCGCCGTGGTCACGTGCGCTGCTGCCGTTCCGGCACCGGCAGCCAGCCGTCCTCGACGGCGCGTTTGTACAGATCGGTCTTGGTGGGGGCGGGGCGGCCCGCGTCGGCGTACTTCTGCCGGATCCGGCCGAGGTAGTCGTTCACGGTCTGCTCGGACAGCCCGGTCAGCCGCGCCACCCGCGAGGCCTTCTCCCCCGAGGCGTACAGCATGAGCACTTCCTCCTGGCGCGGGCTGAGCCCCACATCGGACAGCTGCGGGTCGCCGTCGATGGCGGCCGCCCAGTCGGTGGTGACGACCTGTTCGCCGGAGGCGGCCCGGCGCACCGCCGCCACCACGGTCGCCACGCTCTCGGACTTGCGCACCACACCGAGGACGCCGGCTTTCGCGGCCGAGCGCACCAGGAACGCGTTGTCGGCACCGGTGAACACCAACACCTCGATGCCGCGTTCGCGTAGCGCGTTGACGTTGTCTTCCGGGGTGGACCCGTCGGGCAGCCGCAGGTCGAGCACCACCAGGTCGAGCGCGTCGGTGGCGGCGAGCAGCCCGGATACCGAGTCGGCGGTGGCGACCAGGTCCAGATCGGGCTCGGGCCCGAGCATGGCCGCCAGCCCGATCGCGACCGACTCGTGGTCCTCGACCAACCCGATCCGCCGCACCGGCGCAGCCTGCTCCAACTCGCTCACCATCCATCCTCGACACCATCCGCGGTCTGCCCGCGCACCTCGGTGTCGAGTTCTACCGCATCCGGGCCGCGTGTGTCAGCCGCCAGAATTCGGGGCGGGGAGAACCACGGCGCCGCTCATTCCATGAGTTGGGCCGCCACGGTCGCGCCGAGTTCCCAGCACGCCTGGAGGTCGTCCTTGGCCGGCTTGCCGGACACGATCACGTAGTCCGCGGTCTGCACCCAACCGAGTCCGGTCGTGATCGCCGTGACGCCCTTCTCCGCCCCCTCGGTGCCCTCGTTACCGTGCAGGAACAGGCCGTACGGGCGCCCGCGGGTGGAGTCGAGGCACGGGTAGTAGAAGGTGTCGAAGGCATGTTTGAGGGCGCCGCTCATGTAGCCGAGGTTGGCGGGGGTGCCGAGCAGGTAGCCGTCGGCGGCCAGGACGTCGGGGGCGGTGACGGCGAGCGCGGCGCGGCGCACCACCTCGACGCCCTCGATCTCGGGGTCGGTGGCGCCCGCCACCACCGCCTCGAACATCGCCTGGGTGTACGGCGACGGGGTGTGGTGGACGATCAGCAGCCGGGCCATCTACGCCTCTCGGTCCAGTTTCTCCAGCGCCACCGCGCGGCGCATGGTTTCGCGAGCGCGGCCGCGGTCGCCCGCGTAGTCGTAGGCGCGGGCCAGCCGGTAGGAGGAACGCCAGTTGTCCGGGTCGGCCTCCCATTCGGTCTTCATCCGGGCGAAGAGTTCGTCGGCGGCGTCGCGTTCGATGCGGCCGGACGGGCGACGCGGCAGCTGCGAGGTGTCCACCTCGAGGCCCTCGTCGTGGATGCGGCGGGCCAGCTGCTGGTGGGCCAGTGCGGCTTTCAGGGTGGCCCAGACGATCCAGACACCCACGATCGGCAGGCCGAGCATGCCGATGCCGATCGCGATCCCGGCGAATCCGCCGTCGGCGATGTAGGCGATGGCCACCCCGCCGAGCCGGACGAAGTAGTAGCCCAGCGCCAGTACCAGGAACGCGATGACCGCGAGGATTTTCCCGACCTCGCGGTCGGGTCGGCGCGCGGCGGGTTCGGGGGTGCTCACAGATCGAGGAACGGGTCGAGTCCGACGGTCAGGCCGGGGCGGGCACCGATCTCGCGCACCCCGAGCAGCACGCCGGGCGCGAAAGAGTTCCGGTCGATGGAGTCGTGCCGGATGGTGAGCGTCTCGCCCTGGGTACCGAACAGGACTTCCTGGTGGGCGACGAGCCCGGCCAGGCGCACCGAATGCACCCGCACGCCCTCGACGTCGGCGCCGCGGGCACCGTCGAGTTCGGTGGTGGTGGCGTCGGGGCTCGCGCCGACGCCTGCCTCGGCGCGGGCGGCGGCGATGAGCGCCGCGGTGCGGTAGGCGGTGCCCGACGGCGCGTCGGCTTTGTTCGGGTGGTGCAGCTCGACGACCTCGACGGAGTCGAAGAAGCGCGCGGCCTGCTCGGCGAAGCGCATCGACAGCACCGCGCCGATGGCGAAGTTCGGGGCGATCAGCACACCCACGTCGGGCCGCGCGTCCAGCCAGCCGCGGACCTCGGCCAGTCTGGCCTCGTCGAAGCCGGTGGTGCCGACCACGGCGTGAATGCCGTTCTCGACGAGGAACTTCAGGTTCGGCATCACCACGTCGGGGTGGGTGAAGTCCACCACGACCTGGGTGCCGGTCTCGGTGAACGTCTCCAGCGCGTCGCCCTTGTCGACCTGGGCGACCAGCTCCAGATCGGCCGCCGCTTCCACGGCCGCGCAGATCGCCTGCCCGACCTTGCCACCTGCTCCGAGCACTCCGACCCGAATGGTCACCCGCTTCTCCTCGCCTCGTTCCCGATTGGCCCAAGCCTATCGAGCTGCGGCCGGTGCCCCTCGGTGAGGTCGGTCGCGGCCCGCCACCCGAAACCGGGTACCGACCGTGGGCGCGTCGCCGAAGGCGGGCACCGCGCGGGCGGTCGGGACGCCGGCGCTGTGAGATATCTCGCCGCCCCCGAGTCTGGCGTGTACGACCCGGCGATCCCTACCGTCGATCCACACGTTCCGGCGATATCGCCGGGGCGCGAAGGACATTCGTAGCCAGCAGGACGAATCGGACTGCCATCGCGGCCACCAGGACGGTGCCGCGGCGCCGCCTCGTGCTGCGAAGGGGTGATCTGCATGGCCGGAGTCGAGCGAACCGCACCCACCGCGCGGCGGGTGTCCCGCCGCGGGGCGCTCCTCGGATCCGTCGCACTGGTCGCGGGCGTGCTCGCCTGCGCCGCCGACGACGCGGGCGCACGCCCGACACACTGGGACTACGACGCCGATGGCCCCGGCGCGTGGCCCGCGCTCGATCACGACTACCTGGCCTGCGGCACCGGGCGCGAGCAGTCGCCGATCGATCTACCCGGACACGAACGGATCGACGCGGCCGCGGGGATCGCCGTCGGTTACGGGTCCGCCGTGCCGGTCGAGCTGCGCAACAACGGCCACACCGTGCAGGCCCAGCTGCCCGCGGGCAACGGCAATCGGCTCGTCGTCGACGGCACTCCGTTCGAACTGAGCCAGTTCCACTTCCATCTGCCGAGCGAGCACACCATCGACGGGGACAGCTCGGCCATGGAACTGCATCTGGTTCACCGCAGCGCCGCCGGTCAGGTGGCCGTGCTCGGTGTCCTGCTGCGCCCCGAAGCCGGGGCGCGGCGCTTCGATCCGATCTTCACAACGCTGCCGTCGGCCACCGGCGACTCGGTTCCCGGTGTCGGACCGATCGACCCGGCCACGCTACTACCCACCCGGCGCGACCAGTTCCGCTACCGCGGTTCGCTCACCACTCCCCCGTGTACCGAGGGCGTGTCCTGGATCGTCTTCGACACCCCGGTGGCGGTGTCACCGGCCCAGGTGGACGCCTATCGATCGCTGTTCGCGCACAGCAATCGACCCACCCAGCCCCGCAACGGACGGCCGGTCGTGCACGCGGGCGGATGACGGAAGGAGCGCGGACATCGGCCGGGTCTGCTGCTCGATGTACTGCCGCACGATCGAGAGTGGCGCACGTGCCGCTGCCGAGGCAGACCCTCCGTCAGTCGAACACGATCACCTGGCGCAGTGCGGCACCGGCCGCCAGGTCGTCCATCGCCTGGTTGACCTGGTCGAGCCCGATCCTGGCCGAGACCAGCTTGTCCAGCGGCAGGGTGCCCGCGCGCCAGCGGCGGACGTATTCGGGGATGTCGCGGGCGGGGACCGCCGAGCCGAGGTAGCTGCCGACGATGGTGCGGCCCTGTGCCACCAGGGCCAGCGGGGAGATGGTCGCCGTCGCGTCCGGGGCAGGCAGACCCACCGTCACGGTGACGCCACCGGGCGCGGTGGCTGCCACCGCGGTCTCGAACGCGCGGACATTGCCCGCCGCCTCGACGACCACGTCCGCGACGCTGCCCGCCGCGGCGACCTCGGCCGGGGTATAGGCCGCGCTCGCCCCGAATTCCCTTGCCAGCAGCAGTTTTTCGGGCACCGTGTCGACCGCGATCACCTCGCCGAGACCGAGCGAGACGGCCACAAGCACCGCCGCCATGCCGACCCCGCCGAGCCCGACCACCATGATCCGGTCGCCCGGCCCCGGCTTCGCGGCGTTGAGCAGTGCGCCGCCGCCGGTGAGGACCGCACAGCCGAGGACGGCGGCGAGCTCGGGCGGCACATCGTCGTCGACCGGCACGACCGAGCGCCGGTCCACCACGGCATGCGTGGCGAACCCCGAGACGCCGAGGTGATGGTGCACCTCCACGCCGTCGCGGCGCAGTCGGCGCCCGCCGCCGAGCAGCTCGCCCGCGTTGTTGGCGACGCTGCCCGGTGCGCACGGGGTGCGCCCGCCGCTCGCACAACCCGCGCAGTCGCCGCAGCGCGGCAGGAAGGTCATCACGACCCGCTGACCCACCACGATATCGGTGACGCCACCGCCGACCTCCTCGACGATCCCGGCGGCCTCGTGCCCGAGCAGCATCGGAACCGGGCGCACCCGGTTGCCGTCGACCACCGACAGATCCGAGTGACACAACCCCGCCGCCTCGATCCGCACCAGCAGCTCCCCCGGTCCCGGTGCGGCCAGGTCGAGCTCGCACACGGTGATCGGCCGGGATTCGGCGAACGGTGCGGGCGCGGCGATCGTTTCCAGAACGGCTCCTCGAATCCTCATGTGCGCGACGCTACCCGCCGACCGCATTGCCCGATCCGCGATCCGGCGCTAATCTCGACCCCCGTGACGGCGCTCCTGTCGGCCGCCTTGTACCGAGCCCAGGGTCGGGGCCGTCACGGACCAAGGAGAAATCCACTGTCAGTGCAGTTCGATCACACCATCGTCGGATGTAGCGATCATCGGGTGACCGCCGAATTCTGGGCGGACATCCTCGGGTTGGACGTAGGGGCGGAGTGGGGTCCGTTCATCTCGCTCCCCACCGCCAACGGGGTCACCGTCGATTTCGCGAAGGTGCCACCGCACGTCACCGAAATCCAGCCGCAGCACTACGCGTTCCTCGTCTCGGAGGAGGAATTCGATGCTGCCTACGCCAAGATTCAGCGCTACCGCCTCGATCATTGGGCCGATCCCCAGCAGCACGGGGCCGGTCGGATCAATCACAACGACGGTGGCCGCGGGGTCTACTTCCTCGACCCCGACGGCCATTTCCTGGAATTGATCACCGTTCCCTACGGCGGCTGGCCCAGCTAGTCACCGCGCCGCTGCTCGGGTTCCACGGAGCCCGAGCAGTGCGGCGCCGACGCAGGCCACCGAGACCAGCACGATGAACCAGGGGAACACCGTCGCGATCCCCCAGGTGGTCGCCGCCCAGCCCGCGGCCAGGGTCGGCAGCGCCATCGCCGAGTAGGCGAGCAGGTAGTAGGCCGACATGGTCTCCCCGCGCCGATGCGGCGGGACGACCTCCGACAGGTGCCGCAGCGACCCGCCGAAACCGAGCCCGAAGGTGGCGCCGAGCGCGATGCCGGCGAGCAGGACCGCGGCGGGCTGCGCGGTGGCCAGCGCGGGGATGGTGGCCAGCAGCGAGACCGCCATGCCGAGGTCACCGATGATCGCCGCGCGACGCGCTGGGATGCGGGTGGCGAACAGCTGCGAGGCCGCCCCCGCGAAGGCGGTACTCGCCACCACGGCGCCACCGAATACCAGGTTGTGCATGCCCGTCTCGGCCGCGGCGAGCGATGGATACAGCGACAGCAGTACGCCCAGCACCGACCAGGCGGCCATCACGCCGATCGCGGAGAACCAGAAGTCCACCCGGATCTCGTGCGGCACCGCCGGTTTGGCGATCCGGATGCGGGCCTTGCGCCGCGCGGTGTGCGGCTCGCGCAGCGCGAGCAGGCCCGCGGCCGCGGCCAGGCAGATCACCGCGATCACCACGTACGGGGTGCGCAGCGGTGAGGGCGCGTACTGCGCGAGCACCGCGGTTCCCAGCACGGCCATCCCGATGCCGACATTGAAGGCCACCCCGGTGAGCTGCCCGGAGCGCGCCCCACGGTCGGGGCGCAGATCGAGCAGGGCCGCGGCACCGGCGACGACCGTGGCGCCGACCGCCGCGCCGTGCAGGGCTCTGGCCAGCAGCAGCATGGGGACCGAGTCGGCCAGCAGGAACACCAGCAGGCCGAGGATCATGGTGGCGAAGGCGCCGACGATCACGGGTTTGCGGCCCATCACGTCGGAGACCCGGCCCGCGACCAGGACGGCGCCGAGCGCGGCCACCGCGTAGACCGCGAACACCATGGTCGTGGTGAGCGGGGTGAAGTGCCACTGGGTCTCGTAGATGCCGTACAGCGGGGCGGGCGCCCCGGACACACCGAGCGCCACCGCGCTGGCCGCGAGCACGAGCCCGTACGCCCAGCGCTGCCCCGACTCGACCGGAG
Source organism: Nocardia rhizosphaerae (assembly GCF_042650365.1). Taxonomy (NCBI): domain Bacteria; kingdom Bacillati; phylum Actinomycetota; class Actinomycetes; order Mycobacteriales; family Nocardiaceae; genus Nocardia; species Nocardia rhizosphaerae. Next base: position 523,085 of record NZ_JBHSBA010000007.1, on the reverse strand, counting down.
CGAGTGCCGTCGCCGCCATCGCAGCCCCCATCAGGTGAGTTTGACAACCATCGAACGTCGTCGAGCGTACGCCGAGTATGATGACTATCAAACCCCGGAGTGAGGTAGATCATGACGCAGGCTAACGGCCTTCCCCCGGCGCAGACCACCCCGGTCGCCGGGCTGCCCGCCGTGCTGAGCGCCCTGCACGATCCGGTCCGGCTGGAGATGGTGCGCAGGCTCGCCAACGCGCACGGCCCGGTCCGGTGCGCCGCGCTCTACGACGCGATCAACAAATCCACGGCCACCCACCATTTCAAGATCCTGCGCGAGGCGGGGCTGATCGAGCGCACGACCATCGACGGCCAGACGTTCCAGCGGTTGCGGACCGAGGAACTGGCCGTGGCGCTGCCCGGACTGCTGCCCGCGGTCGTCGACGCCGCGAACCGCGCCGCCGCGGACTGACAGGCGAATTCCTCAGCGGTCGACGAGCTTGCGCACCGCCGCGGGCAGATCGCGGGTACGCCGGAACGGACCGGCGACCGCGGCGCCGAAGGGCCGGGCGAGCAGGGTGCGCGCGATCGCGCCGACCTCCTCGGTGGTGACGGCGTCGATGCGGGCCAGGGTGGCCGAGACGCTGCGGTGGTTGCCGTAGCTGAGTTCGCTGCGGCCGATCCGGTTCATCCGCGACGCCGAGTCCTCCAGCCCGAGTACGAGACCGCCGCGCAGCGAGCCCTTGGCGCGGGCGCATTCGGCGTCGGTGACGCCGTTGTCCGCCACGTCGGTGAGCACCTCGCGCGCCAGGGTCGCGACCTGGGCGAGGTTCTCGGGCTGGCAGCCGAGATACACCGAGAACGCGCCGGTGTCGGCGAAGGTGTCGACACTCGAGTACACCGAGTACGCGAGACCGCGTTCCTCCCGGATGCGCTGGAACAGCCGGGAACTCAGTCCGCCGCCGATGACGGTGTTGAGCACAGACAGCGGCCAGCGCTGCCGGCCCTCGTGCCTGCCGAACGCGCGCACCCCGAACACCAGGTGGGTCTGTTCGCTGTCGCGGTTGATCCGGATCAGCCCCGGCTCGGCCTTGGCGCGGAAGGTGCCCTCGCGGCGCGGTGCGGGCGCGGCGGCGCTGTCCAGGTGCGCGGCGAACGCGCGGTGCACCAGCTCGACGGTGCGGTCGTGGTCGACATTGCCCGCGACCGCGACGACCATCCGGTCGGGCCGGTAGCGGCGCTGGTGGAAGCCGCGCAGCTGGCCGGCGCGCATGCCCTCGATGGATTCGACGGTGCCGATCACCGGGCGCCCGATCGGATGGTCACCGAACAGCGCGGTGAGGAAGGAGTCGGCGACCAGGTCCTCGGGATCATCGTCGCGCATGGCGATTTCCTCGAGCACCACCTGCCGTTCCACGTCGACATCCGCGGCCCGGCACAGCCCGTCGAGCACCACGTCGGAGACCAGTTCCACGGCCAGCGGTAGATCCTCGTCGAGGACATGGGCGTAGTAGCAGGTCTGTTCCTTGGCGGTGAAGGCGTTGAGTTCGCCGCCGACGGCGTCCATGGCCTGGGCGATGTCGAGGGCCGAGCGGGTGGGGGTGGCCTTGAACAGCAGGTGCTCGAGGAAGTGCGCCGCGCCCGCGACCGTGGGGCCTTCGTCGCGGGAGCCAACGCCCACCCACACCCCGATGGAGGCCGAGCGCACGCCGGGGACGTGTTCGGTCACCACGCGCAGCCCGCCGGGCAGCACGGTGCGCCGTACCCCACCCTCGGTGCCGACGAGGTCGGCGGATTCGGCATTCGACTCGGTCAGCTGTGGCTTCGTCACCCGATCCCACCGGACGGCTGTACTGGCATGGTTTCTCGACCTCTCGCAAAGCGGGTGCTGGCGACGTGCGCGGATGCCTCGAATGCGGGCAGCTGGCACGACGGCCGGCTCAGCGATTCTATGCGCCCGGCGCCCCCGCCCGCGCAGCGGCCCTGGCCGGGTCACCGGTGCCGGACCCGACCGGAGCGGCCGTGGGGTCGGCGCCGTCGAGGACCGCCGCGATCCGGGCGAGGGCCGCATCGCCGGCCATCGCCCAGTGGGTGGCGGCGATGCCGTGCCGGTGCACGGCGCCGGTAACGGCCTCGACCCAGGTCGCCGCACCCCTGGCGCCGGTGGGGTCGTCGACGGTGGCGGCGAAGTACACGAGATCACCGGTGAACCGACGCGGCCGGTACTCCTCGACCAGCCGTAGCGATTCGGTGGCGGCGTCGAGGATGCGGGTGATCCGGTCGCGGTCCAGCGCGGCCAGCGGTCCGCCCAGGTCGGCCGCGGCGGCGGCCAGACCCGCGGCGTCGAACTCGCGGTCGAACTCGGCGCCCGCCAACCCGCCGAGCAGATCACCGACGGTGGGCGGCGGGGTCTGCTCCGGTGCGTCGCCGAGCCAGCTGTCCATCATCGCCAGCTGTGCCACCTCGGCGCCCTCGGCCTGCAGCAGGGTGGCCACCGCGTGCGCGAGCAGCCCACCCAGCGACCAGCCGAGCAGGTGGTACGGCCCGTCGGGCTGCACCTCGCGGATGGCGCGCACGTAACGGCGCGCCCACGCGTCGATACTGTCCGGGAGTGGTTCGCCCGCGGTGAGAGCCGGCGATTGCAGGCCGTAGACCGGGCGACGCGGATCGAGGTGGCGGGTGAGCCCGGCGAACGACCAGGACACCCCGCCGACGGGATGGATGCAGAACAGGGGCGCACCGGTGCCGCCCGCGCGCAGCGGGAGCAGGACCGCGAACGCGTCGTCGGCCGAATCGTCTTCGGCGCGAAGGCGTTCCACCACCACCGCCGGGGTCGGCCCGGAGAAGAACCACGCCACCGGCACGTCGACGCCAAGCGATCGGCCGAGCCGGGCCGACAGCTGGACCGCGGTGAGCGAGTTGCCGCCGAGGTCGAAGAAGTTGTCGTCCATGCCGATCCGGTCCAGCTCGAGCACCTGGGCGAACTCCTCGGCCACCACGCGCTCGGTCTCGGTGACCGGCCCACGGTAGGCGGCGCGGCGCAGCTGCGGCACCGGCAGCGCCCTGCGGTCGAGCTTGCCGGAGGTGTTCACCGGGAAGGTGTCGAGGACCAGGATCGTGGCGGGCACCAGGTAGCCGGGTAGTTCGGCGGCCAGCGCCGAGCGCAGCCGGGCCGGATCGGCGTTGGGCCCTTCCCGATCCGTGCCGGGCACCACATAGCCGACGAGCCGATCCGCGCCTGCCGCGGCGACCACCGCGGCCGCGGCCTGGGCGAGGCCGGGTTGCCGCAGCAGCGCGGCCTCCACCTCGCCGAGTTCGATCCGCTGACCATTCAGCTTCACCTGCAGATCCGACCGGCCGACATAGTCGAGCGCGGGCGCATCGTGCGCGCCGAGCCGCAACCGGACGAGGTCGCCGGTGCGGTACATCCGCGCGCCCGCCGCCCCGAACGGGTCGGGCACGAACCGCTCGGCGGTGAGCGCGGCGGCACCGAGATAGCCGTGCGCCAGTTGCGCACCGCCGACATACAGTTCACCGACCACGCCCGGTGGGACCGGCCGCAACCGCCCGTCGAGGACATGGAGCCCGGTGTTCCACACCGGGTTTCCGATCGGCACCGTCACCTGGTCGGCATCGGCCACCACGTGACTGCTGACCTGTACGGCGGTTTCGGTCGGGCCGTAGAGATTGATCACCTCGGCGCCGGTCACCACGCGGGTGCGCTGGGCGAGCGCGGCGGGCAGAGCCTCACCACCGGCGAAGATCCGCCGCGGATACCTGAACCCACCGGCCACCGTGTCGACGTCGCTCGATCGCACCGGCCGCGCGCGTTCCACGACGCCGAATTCCGCGCCGACGACCGGCTGGTTCGATTCGAGTTCGGCGAGGTAGGCGGCGAGCACGGTCGGGGCGAACTGGACGGTGTCGACGCCGTGCCGGGCGATCACCTCGGCCAGGTAGGCGGGGTCGGCGTGGCCGCCGGGACGGGCCACGACGATGCGGGCGCCCACCCTGGTCGGGAGCAGCAGTTCCCAGATCGAGGCGTCGAAGGTGATCGGCGTCTTGTGCAGCACGGTGTCGCCCGGTCCGAAGCCGAATTCCGTCGCCATCCAGTGCAACTGGTTGACGATGGCGCCGTGCGGCACGCCGACGCCCTTGGGCTCGCCGGTCGAGCCGGAGGTGAAGATCACGTACGCGGTGTGCTCCGGCCGCAACGGCTGCGCTCGGTCCGCGTCGGTGAGCGGGCCCGCCGGGTAGCCGGTGTGGTCGGTGCGATCGAGCAGGATCAGCTCGGCCGCACCGGTGGCGGGCAGGTCGGCGGCATCGCGGGCGGTGCTGAGCACGCACAGCGGGTGCGCGGTCCGCAGAACGCGGGTGATCCGGTCGGCCGGATGATCCGGGTCGATCGGCAGATAGGTGCCGCCCGCGGTGAGGACCGCGTGCACCGCCACCAGCAGTTCCGGTGAGCGGCGCAGCGCGACCGCGACCGCCGTGTCGGGGCCGACGCCGTGCGCCACCAGGTGGCGGGCGAGCCGGTTGACCCGCGCGGCGAATTCGCCGTAGCCGAGCTCGGTGTCCCCATCGATGACCGCGACCGCCTCGGGTGTCGCGGTGGCCTGGCGGTCGAATCCGGTCGGCAGGACCGCGGCGGGCACCGGATGGGCGGTGTCGCGCCAGGTGTCGAGCAGTTCGCGATCGGCGTCGGTGCGCAGGTCGTGGTCGCCGACGGCCCCGGCCGGGTCGGCGGTGAGCGCGTCGAGCAGCCGCAGGTAGCCCTCGGCGATGCGGGTGGCGGTGCCGACGTCGAACAGGTCGGTGGCGTAGGTGAGGCTCAGCGCGCACCCGCCGTCGGCGGTGCCGGACAGCACCAGGTCCAGGTCGAACTTGGCGATGGTGGTCTCGCTGCCGAGGCCGGTAACGGTGAACTCGGGCACGGTCAGCTCGGCCGGTGCGGCGTCCATGTTCTGGTAGGCGAGCAGCACCTGGAACAGCGGGCTGTGCGCGGTAGAGCGCACCGGGTCGAGCACGTCGACCAACCGTTCGAACGGAACGTCGGCGTGTTCGAAGGCGTCCAGGTCGACCCGCCTGACCTGGGTGAGCAGCTCGGTGAACGAGGCGGCTGGGTCGACGGCGGTGCGCAGCACCAGCGTATTGACGAACATGCCGACGAGCTCGTCCAGCGCCGCTTCGCCGCGACCTGCGACGGGTGTGCCGACCGCGATGTCGCCGGTGCCGGCGAGCCGGGCGAGCAGCACGGCCAGTGCCGCGTGCGCGACCATGAACTCGCTGCCGTCCACCCGCCGGGCGAGCTGCCGAACCCGATGCCAGATCGCCACGGGGACGGTGGCTTCCACGCTCGCACCACGCTGCGAGGCGACCGCGGGACGCGGCCGGTCGGTCGGCAGTTCCAGCAGGCCGGGCAGACCGGTGAGCCGGTCGTGCCAGAAGCGCAGCTGGCGGGCGGCGAGCGAACCGGGATCGTCCTCGCTGCCGAGGACGGCGCGCTGCCACAGCGTGTAGTCGGCGTACTGGACCGCCAGGGGTGCCCAGCCCGGTTCGGCACCCGCCCGGCGCGCCAGATAGGCGGTGGTGGTGTCGCGCAGTAGCGGTCCGGCGGAGAATCCGTCGGCGCTGATGTGGTGGATCACCACCACCAGCACCACATCGTCGGCACCGCAGCGCAGCACCCGCACCCGCACCGGCGGTGCGGCGGTGACGTCGAATCCGCGCCCGATCTCGGCGGCCACCACGGCGGGCACCGCGATCGGGTCGACGGTTTCCACGACCGGGGTCGGCACGAACTGCCAGATAGCTTGGTGTCCGATACCGTCGACGGCCGGGTAGGCGGTGCGCAGTACCTCGTGCCGGTCGAGCACATCGGTGACGGCGGCGGCCAGCGCGTCGGCGTCGACATCGCCGTGCAGCCGCACGGCGATCGGGATGTTGTAGGCCGCGGATTCCGGATCGAGCCGGTTGAGCAGCCACATCCGCTGCTGGGCGGCCGAGAGCGGAATCCGGTGCGGCCGTGCCGATGCGGTGAGCGCGAGGCCTGCCCCGCCGCCGGCCCGTCCGGCCAGGGCTGCGGCCAGGTCCGCGACGGTGCTCGCCTCGAACAGGGTGCGCACCGGCACCCTGGTCGACAGGGCGGCGCCGAGCCGGGCCGCGACCCTGGTGGCGACCAGCGAGTTGCCGCCGAGTTCGAAGAAGTCGTCGTCGAGGCCGACCAGGTCGCGGCCGAGCACCTCGCCGAACACCTCGGCGACGGCCCGCTGCACCGGGGACACCGGGGCGCGGAACGGGGTGGCGACGAATTCCGGTGCGGGCAGCGCCGCCCGGTCGAGTTTGCCCGAGGTGTTGAGCGGGAGCGCGTCGAGCACGACGATCACCGACGGCACCATGTACGACGGCAGCACCGTGGCCACGGCCGAACGCAGCCGCGCGGCATCGAGTTCGGCGCCGGGCACCGCAACGGCGTAGCCGACGAGCCGGTCGCCGGTCGGGCTCGGCGCGACGACGGCCACCGCCTGGCCGACGGTGTCGAGCCCGGTCATGGCGGCTTCGATCTCGCCGAGCTCGATCCGCTGGCCGCGGAACTTCACCTGGAAGTCCTTGCGCGCCAGATACATCAGCACACCGTCGCGGGTCCAGCGAACCAGGTCACCGGTGCGGTACATGCGGTCGCCGGAGCCGCCGAAGGGGTTGGCGACGAAGCGATCGGCGCTGAGTTCCGGCCTGCCGAGGTAGCCGCGGGCCAGCTGGTCACCGGCCAGGTAGAGCTCGCCCGCCACGCCAGGTGCGACCGGTCGCAACCGCTCGTCCAGTACGTAGACCTCGGTGTTCCATTCGGGGACACCGATCGGGACGGTGGGGCCGGTGGCGCCGTCGGCGGGCCAGGCGGTGACCGAGACCGCGGCTTCGGTTGGCCCGTACAGGTTGTGCACCGCCGCAGCGGATTTCGCGGTGACAGCGGCGACCACGTCGGGGGTGAGGGCTTCGCCGATGGCGAGGATCAGGCGCAGGCTCGTCAGCTGGTCGGGCCGGGCGTGCGCGGCGAACACGGCCAGCATCGACGGCACGAAATCGGTGACGGTGATGCCCCTGGCCGCGATCAGCTCGGCCAGGTACTCCGGGTCCCGGTGGCCGTCGGCGGTGGCGAGTACCAGCGTCGCCCCCGCGGCCAAGGGCGCGAAGTATCCCCACACCGACAGATCGAAACCGGCGGCGGACTTCTGCAGGTAGCTGTCGTCGGCACCGATCCGGTACTGCGAGTTCAGCCAGGCGATCTGATTGCGGACACCCGCGCGGCTCATCGCCACGCCCTTGGGCCTGCCGGTCGAGCCGGAGGTGAACAGCACGTAGGCCAGATGCGAATCCCGCAGCGCCGCGGTGAGTTCCGAGGCCGACACCGGATGGTCCGGGTACGCCGCCAGGTCGACGGACTCGAGCACGACGACCGGCGGCGCGGATGTGCCGTGCCGGTCCTGGTCCGTCATGGCCGCGCGGTGCTCCGGCGCCGCGTTCGGCGGCTGCGCGGGCGGAACCTCGAAATCGGTCGCCTCGGTGGTGAGGATCAGGCGGGGGCGGGCGGTGTCGAGGATCTGGGCGATGCGGTCGGCCGGGTGGTCGGGGTCCACCGGGACGTAGGCGCCGCCCGCGGTGAGGACGGCGTACATCGCGACGACGAGATCGACGGAGCGGCGGATCGCGAGGGCGACCGGTACCTCGGGGCCGACCCCCTGCGCGATCAGATACCGCGCCGAACGGTTGACCCTGGCCGCGAACTCGGCGTAGGTCAGTGCCGTGTCACCGGCGACGAGTGCGGTCGCGGCGGGATTGGCGTCGACCATGGCCCGGAAGGGGGCGAGCAGGTCGGCCGCGCGGTCGATCTCGTGCGCGGTCGCGTTCCACTCGGTGAGGACGCGGGTCCGCTCGGCGGGTTCGAGCACGTCGATGGCGTCCAGCGGGGTGTGCGGCGCCGCGGCGACGGCCGCGAGCAGGAGTTCCAGTCTGCGGGCGATCGCCGCCGCGGTCTCGGGGTCGAACACGTCGTCGGCGTAGGTGAGGACGCCGGTGACCCCGGCGGGCGCACCGGCGGTGTAGTCGTCGCCGACGATCAGATGCAGATCGAACTGCGACAGCTCGTTGCCCAGATCGAGCCCGGTCACGGTGATCCCCGGCAGCGCCAGGTCGGCGCGCGCGAAGTTCTGGAACGAGAAGCCGACCTGGAACAGCGGATGCCGTGCGGTGGACCGCGCCGGGTCGAGCACCTCGACGAGCCGTTCGAACGGCACGTCGGCGTGGGCGTAGACGGCGAGGTCGGTGGCCCGCTGCCGGGCGAGCAGCTGCTCGAAGGTCTCCCCCGCCCGCAGCCGGGTACGGAACACCAGCGTGTTGACGAACATGCCGATCAGCTCTTCGGTCGCCGCGTCCCCACGCCCGGCGACCGGCGTGCCGACGGTGATGTCGGCGCTGCCGGAGAGGCGGCCGAGCAGGGCGGCGAACGCGGTGTGCACCACCATGAACAGGGTCGCGCCCGCGCCCCTGGCCAGCTCGGCCAAGCGGGCATGGGTCGCGGCGTCCACGGTGACCGGCACCGTGCCGCCGACCATGGTGCGCACGGCCGGGCGCGGCCGATCCAGCGGCAGGGCGAGTTCGTCGGGGAGCTCGGCGAGTTCACGACGCCAGAAGTCGAGCTGACGGGCGGCCACCGAGGTGGCGTCGGTCTCGTCGCCGAGGACGGCGCGCTGCCACAGCGCGTAGTCGGCGTACTGGAGTGGCAGTGGCGCCCAACCGGGTTCGGCACCGTCGCGGCGGGCGAGGTAGGCGGTCATGAGGTCGCGGACCAGCGGCACGACGGAGGATCCGTCGGCGCCGATGTGGTGCACGACCAGCGCCAGCACCGCCTCCTGATCGGAGATCCGGTAGAGCACGGCCCGCCACGGCACGCCCGCTGTGACGTCGAAGGCGGTGGCGGCCAGCGCCGTCACCTCGGTGAGCACATCCTCGGCGGCGACATCGCGGATCCGCAGGGCCACACCGGCTTCGGCGGCGGAGTGAATCCGCTGCACCGGGCCGTCGGCGGTTTCCGGGTAGTCGGTGCGCAGCACCTCGTGCCGGTCGACCAGGTCGCCGATCGCGGCGGCCAGCGCGGCGGTGTCGAGCGCGCCGGTGAGCCGCACCGCGATCGGCACGTTGTACCCGGCGGAGTCGGGGTCGAACCGGTTCAGGAACCACATGCGCTGCTGGGCGGGCGAGAGCGGGATCAGCGCGGGCCGCTCCCCCGCCACCAGCGCGGGCCTCGCCCCGCCGTCGGCGGTGTCGAGCGCGGCGGCCAGCGCGGCCACCACCGGATTCTCGAAGATCCGCGCCACCGGCACCTGACGGTTGAGCGCGGCACCGAGCCTGGCCGTGACCTTGGTCGCGATCAGCGAGTTGCCGCCGAGATCGAAGAAGTCGTCGTCGGCGCCGACCCGCTCGACGCCGAGCACCTCGGCCAGCACACCGGCGACCAGCTGTTCGGCCGGGGTGGCCGGCGCACGGAACTCGCGCGGCGCCAGCTCCGGTGCGGGCAGCGCGCGCCGGTCCAGCTTCCCTGAGGCGTTGACCGGCAAGGCGTCGAGGACGACGAACGCCGTCGGCACCATATAGGCCGGGAGTGCGCGCTGGAGTGCGGTTCTCACCTGCGCGACATCGATCTCCGATTCCGCGCTGTCTGCCGCCGGCACGAGGTAGGCGGCCAGATAGGCGCCGGTGCCGTCGTCACGGACGGTGACGACCGCCCGCTCGACGGTGTCGAGCCCGGTGAGTGCTGCCTCGATCTCACCCAGTTCGATGCGCAGGCCACGCAGCTTCACCTGGAAGTCGGTGCGGCCCAGGTACTCCAGTTCACCGGTACGGGTGCGGACGACGAGATCGCCGGTGCGGTACATGCGGTCGCCCGGTGTACCGAACGGGTTGGCGACGAAACGGTCGGCGGTCAGGTCGGCGCGGCCGAGGTAGCCGCGGGCGAGCTGGACACCGGCCAGGTACAGCTCGCCGGGGACCCCGACCGGGACCTGACGCAGCCGGGCGTCGAGCACGTGCAGGGCGGTGTTGGCGACCGGTGCGCCGATCGGCACGGTGACGGTGTCGGCGTCGGTGACCTCGTGGAAGCTGACGTCGACCGCGGCCTCGGTCGGCCCGTACAGGTTGTGCACCGCCACCCCTGGCAGCAGGGCGCGCAGCCGCTGCGCGTCGGCGGCGGGCAGTGCCTCCCCGGACGCGAACACCTGCCGCAGCGACACACAGCCCGCGGCGCGCGGTTCGGCGAGGAAGGCGGCCAGCATCGATGGCACGAAATGCGCGACACCGACCCCGGCGCGGGTGACGACCTCGGCCAGGTAGGCGGGATCGCGGTGGCCGTCGGGGCGGGCGATCACCAGGGTGGCACCGATCTGCAACGGCCAGAACAGTTCCCACACCGACACGTCGAAGGTGATCGGGGTCTTCTGCAGTACGGCGGTGGCGGCGTCGAGACGGTAGGTGTCCTGCATCCAGCCGAGCCGGTTCACGATCGCGGTGTGGGTGACCGCGACGCCCTTGGGCTTTCCGGTGGAGCCGGAGGTGAACAGCACGTAGGCCAGGTCGTCGCCGCGCAGCGGCCGCGTCCGTTCGGTGTCGGTGACCGGTTCGGTGGCGAACCCGGCGAGCTCGAGTCGCGCCGGGTCGACGGTCCGGGTGCGCGTCGCGGGGAAGCCGTCGGCGGCGAGCACCAGCACGGGTGCGGCCGTGGTCAGGACATCGGTGATCCGGTCGGCCGGATGGTCGGGGTCGATGGGCAGGTACGCCGCGCCTGCCGCCTGGGCGGCGTACAGCGCGACGAGCAGGTCGAGGCCGCGGCGCAGGCCGACACCCACGATGGTGTCCGGCCCCGCGCCCGCGCCGATCAGCCACCGCGCGAGCCGGGCGACCCGGATCGCGAACTCACCGTAGGTGATCCGTTCACCCTCGAAGTCGAGCGCGACGGCGTCCGGGGTCCTGGCCGCCTGGGCCGCGAACAGCGACACCAGGGTCGCCGTGTGGTCCAGCGGCGCGACGGTGTCGTTCCAGGCGGCGAGCCGCGCGGTGTCGGCGGCGTCGAACAGGTCGATGGCGCCGACCGGCACGGTGTCGTCGGCGACCACCGCTGCGAGCACCCGGACGAACCGCTGTCCGAGGGCCGCGACGGTCTCGGCGTCGAACAGGTCGGTGGCGTAGCGCAGCGCACCGCGCAGGCCGGGTTCGCCGGTGGCGGTAATGATCTCGTCCATCGCGAGCGACAGATCGAACTGGGTGGTGGCGGCGGGCAGCGCGAATTCGCCGATCCGCAGGCCGGGCAGCTCGATGACGGTGTCGTCGCGGTGCTCGAATGCCAGCATCACCTGGACGATCGGCGAGTAGGCGGTCGAGCGCACCGGATCCAGCGCTTCCACCAGTCGTTCGAACGGCAGGTCGGCATGGGCGAAGGCGCGCAGATCCACCGCGCGCACCTGGGCGAGCAGGTCGGCGAAGGCGGTGCCGCCGTCGACCCCGGTCCGCAGCACCAGCGTGTTCACGAACATGCCGACCAGCTCGTCGAGCGCGGCGTCGGCGCGCCCGGCGACCGGGGTGCCGATCGCGATATCGGGTCCGGCGCCGTGCCGCGACAGCAGCACCGCGAAGGCGGCGTGCACCACCATGAAGGTCGAGACGCCGTGACGGCGCGCCAGTTCCGTGATCCCGGCGGCCACCTCGCCCGGCACCTCGAAGACCGCCGACGCGCCCGCCCCGGTGCGCGTGCTCGGCCGTGGCCGGTCGGTCGCCAGCTCCAGCACCGGTGCCAGCCCGGCCAATTCGGTACGCCAGTGGGTCAGCTGCCGGGCCAGCCGTGACCCCGGATCCGCCGCGTCGCCGAGCACGTCGTGCTGCCAGAGCGTGAAGTCCGGGTACTGCACCGGCAGCGGCTCCCACTCCGGCGCCCGCCCCGCGCTGCGTGCGGCGTAGGCCGCGACCAGGTCTCGCGCCAGCGGTGCGGTCGACACCCCATCGGCGGCGATGTGATGTACCGCGAGCACCAGCACATGCTCGGCGTCCGCATCGCCCAACCGGGCTTCGCCCTCGCGAGCCCCGGCCAGCAGCGCCACGCGCACCGGCGGTTCGGCGGTCAGGTCGAAGCCCGCGGTGATGATCTCGCGGACCGCGGCGGGCAGGTCGGCCTCGGCGACCGCCCTGACCTCGGCGACCGGCAGGACGCGTGCGGTCGGCACGACGACCTGGACGGGCCCGTCGGCGTCCTCGGGGAAAACGGTGCGCAGGGATTCGTGGCGATCGAGCAGATCGCGCAGCGCGGCCCACAGGGCGGCGGTGTCCAGGTCACCGGTCAGGCGAAGGGCGATGGGCAGGGTGTAGACCGCCGAATCGGGATCGATCCGGTTCAGCAGCCACAGGCGGGTCTGGGCCAGGGACAACGGAATCCGGGCCGGGCGTGGCGTCACCGCGGTGAGCGGCGGCAGCTGCTCGGCGGCGCTGCCCGCGCGGGCGGCGAGGGCGGCGACGGTCGGGGCGTCGAACACATCGCGCACCTCGAGCCCACTGCCGAGCGCCGCGTTGGCGCGGGCGACCAGGCGCATGGCGAGCAGGGAGTTGCCGCCGACGGCGAAGAAGTCGTCCTCGGCGCCGACCCGCGCCACACCGAGCAGGTCGGCGACCACGCCCGCGAGGACGGTCTGGGTGCCGGGGCGGGGCGCCACATAGGTGGCGGTCACCGACAGGTCGGCGGCCGGGAGCGCGGAGCGGTCCAGTTTGCCCGCGGAGTTGAGCGGCACGGCATCGAGCACCACCAGGTGGGCCGGCACCATGTAGGCGGGGACCAGGCCCGCGACGTGGGCGCGCACGACCGCGGTGTCGACCGGTCCCGCCACGTAGCCGACCAGGCACTGCCGTCCGGCCTCGTCGGTGGCGGGCAGCACGGCGGCATGGCTCACTCCCGGCGCGTCGCCGAGCGCGGCCTCGATCTCGCCCAGCTCGATCCGCAGCCCGCGGATCTTCACCTGGAAGTCGTTGCGGCCCAAGTACACCAGTGCCCCCGACCGATCCCGGCGCACCAGATCACCGGTGCGGTACATGCGCGCCCCGGCATCGGTGAACGGGTCGGCCACGAAGCGGGCGGCGGTCAGATCGGGCCTGCCGAGGTAGCCGCGGGCCAACTGATCGCCCGCCAGATAGAGCTCTCCGACGACACCGGCGGGCACCGGATGCAGCCGCTCGTCGAGCACATAGGCGCGCACATTCCAGGTGGGCCTGCCGATCGGCAGCTCGGTGTGCGCGACCGGCGCGGTGATCTGCGCGAATGTGCTGGTGATGGCCACCTCGGTGGGACCGTAGGTGTTGTGCAGCTCGGCGGGCAGGCTCGCCAGCACCGTGGCCGCCAGCGCGGCCGGCAGTTCCTCGCCGCCGAGGTGCAGCATGCGCAGTCCGCGCAGGTCGTCGGCGAGACCCTCGGCGAGCATGGCCGCCAGTACCGAGGGCACGAACTCGGCCACGGTGACACCCTGTTCGCGCACCACGCGGGCCTGGTAGGCCAGATCGAGATGGCCGCCGGGCCGCAGCAGCACCACGGTGGCCCCGAGCAGCGCCGGGCACAGCAGTTCCCACAGCGACACATCGAAGGTGAGCGGTGCCCGCTGCATCAGCCGATCGGCTGCGGTGAGCCCGTACTCCCCACGCAGCCAGCACAATTCGTTGACCACCGCGCGGTGCGATACCAGCACGCCCTTGGGCAGGCCGGTCGAGCCGGAGGTGAACAGCGCGTACGCCGGATGGTCGGGATGCAGCGGAGCCAGGCGCTCGGCGTCGGTGACCGGCCCGCCCGACACCGGCGCCCGCCCCTGATCCTCCAGCTGGGCGACGGTGAGCACCGGGAAGCCGGAGCGCGAGGCGGCGGCGAAATGCACCGAGGCGGTGGCCGATCGGATTCCGCTGTCGACGTGGTCGAGGTCGCCCGCACCTGCCGCGATCACCAGCCGTGGTGCCGCGGTCGCCAGGACGTGCCCGATCCGGTCGGCGGGCTGGGCCGGGTCGATCGGCACGTACACCCCGCCCGCGGCGAGGACACCGTGCAGCACCACCAGCAGCTCGATCCCGCGCGGCACGGCGACCGCGACCGTGGTCTCCGGGCCGACACCGCATTCGATCAGCCTGCGCGCGAGGCGATTCGCGCGGGCGGCCAGCGCGCCGTAGGTGATGTCGGTGCCTTCGAAGACGGCGGCCACGGCGTGCGGATTCCGGGCGGCGGCCGCGTCGACCAGGTGCGCGGCCAGCGGGGCCGCCACACCGAGTTCGGCCAGGGGCCGCGCGAGCGGCACGATATCGCCGTGCGGGCCGATCGCCCCGGCGGGGTCGTCGAGCAGGGCGAGGTCGCCGACGGCGGTGTCCGGCTCGGTGACCGCCGCCCGTAGCACCCGTTCGAGCATCGCGGCGAGGTCGGTGACGGTGCCCGCGTCGAACAGATCGGTGGCGTAGCGCAGTTCGAGATCCATACCGTCGGCGGTGCCGTCGGCGGCGTGCCGGTCGACGAAGGTGAAGTCCAGGTCGACTTCGATCGGCGCGTCCGGCATGGGCACCGCCGACAGGGTGAGCCCGGGCAGTTCGAACGCGCTGACGCGCTGGTTCTGCAAGGCCAGCGACACCTGATACAGCGGCGAATAGCCCTGGGAACGTGCCGGGTTGAGCGCGTCCACCAGAGTTTCGAACGGCACGTCGGCATGTTCGAAGGCGTCGAGATCACCCGCGCGGACGGCGTCGAGCAGGTCGCCGAACCGGGTCGCGGGATCGACCCGCGCGCGCAGCACCACGGTGTTGACGAACATGCCGACGATCTCGTCGAGTTCGCGATGCCCACGCCCGGCGACCGGAGTGCCGACCACGATGTCGCTGCCCGCGGACAGCCGCGCCAGCAGCACCGCGAGTCCGGCGTGCAGCACCATGAACGGTGTGGCCCGCCGAGCCAGTGCCAATTCCTCGATACGCCGGTGCAATTCGGCGTCGAGCACGGTGGTGACGGTGGCGCCCCGGTTCGAGGCGATCAGTGGCCTGCGGCGGTCGGCGGGCAGGGTGAGCACATCGGGGAGACCGGCCAGCCGGTCGGTCCAGTAGGCGAGCTGGCGGGCCAGTGGCGCCGCGGCGTCGTCGACGCTGCCGAGACCCTCGGCCTGCCACAGCGCGTAGTCGGCGTAGTGCACGGTGAGCGCCGGCAGGTGCGGTTGCGCGCCTGCCGTCCTCGCCGCATAGCCTGCCACCAGATCGCGGGTCAGCGGGCCCATCGACCAGCCGTCGGCGGCGATATGGTGCACCACGAGCACGAGCACGTGCTCGCTGGCGTGCACTCGCAGCAGCGCCGCGCGTACCGGCACCTCGGTGGTGATGTCGAAACCACCGGCCAGCACGGCCGCGACCGCGGCGGGCACCGCGGCGGCGGTCGTGTCGGTCACCGTCAGCTCGGGCACGAACGGGACGCCGACGAGCTGGGTGGCGCGGCCGTCGAATTCTGGGTAGGTGGTGCGCAAGGTTTCGTGCCGGGCGATCAGGTCGGCCAGTGCCCCGCGCAGGGCGGTGATGTCCAGCTCGCCGCGCATCCGCAGGGCGACCGGGATGTGGTAGGCGGTCGAGTCCGGGTCGAAGCGGTGCAGGAACCACATCCGCTGCTGGGCGGGCGAGAGCGGAATCCGCTGCGGCCGTTGCCCGGCCACCGGACCGCGCCTGCTCCCGGTGCCGCGCAGGGCGTCGAGGCGACGTGCCAGCGCCTCGACCGTGCTCGTCTCGAACAGCTCGCGCACCGGCACCCCGGCATCCAGTGCGGTCCCCAGCCTGGCCGTCACCTGGGTGGCCAGCAGGGAGTTGCCGCCGAGCGCGAAGAAGTCGTCCCCGGCACCCACCCGGTCCACCCCGAGCACGGCGGCGAAGGTGGCCGCGACGATCCGTTCGGTGGTGGTCGCCGGTTCGCGGAGATCGCGGTCGGGTTGTTCCGGTGCAGGCAGCGCCCGCCGGTCCAGCTTGCCCGCGACGGTGAGCGGGAGTTCGTCGAGGAACACATAGGCGCCGGGCACCATGTACGACGGCAGCACGGCCGCGACGGCGGCGTCCAGGGTCGCCGGGTCGGGAGATCCGGCGGCCGGAACGAGGTAGGCGACGAGCCGGTCGGGGCGGCCGTCCTCGGCACGGACGAGCACGACGGCGCGGTCGATCCCGGGGACCGAGGTCAGGGCGGACTCGATCTCGGCGGGCTCGATGCGCAGGCCGCGCAGCTTCACCTGGAAGTCGGTGCGGCCCAGGTAGTGCAGAGCGGGGCCGTCGGGCCCGGTGCGCCAGGCCACGAGATCACCGGTGCGGTACAGACGCTCGCCGCTACCGTGTGGGTCGGCCACGAAGCGTTCGGCGGTCAGGCCGGGGCGGCGGTGGTAGCCGTCGGCGAGCTGGACACCGGCCACGTACAGTTCGCCGGGCACCCCTGCGGGCACCGGACGCAACCGCGAATCCAGCACGTATACCCGGGTATTGGCGACGGGCGTCCCGATCGGGACGACAGCGGCCGTCTCCGCGCCCGCTTCGCGCGTGGTGACCTGGATGGCGGTCTCGGTGGGACCGTACAGGTTGACCACGCGCGCACCGGTGCCGGTGCGCACCCGCCGGGCCAGCTCGGTGGGGAGCGCTTCGCCGCCGGCGAAGACCAGCCGCAGCGAATCGGTGGTCGCCGGTTCGGCGGCGACGGCGGCCAGTACCGAGGGCACGTACTGCACCACGCTCACCCGGTGCCTGGCGGTGGCGGCGGCCAGGTAGGCCGGGTCACGATGTCCGTCGATGGTGGCGAGCACCAGTCGGGCGCCGGTCTGCAAGGGCCACAGCAGTTCCCATACCGAGGCGTCGAAGGTGAACGGTGTCTTCTGCAGGACGGTGTCGTCGGCGGTGAGACCGTATTCGCGCTGGAGCCACCGCAGCTGGTTGACCGCCGCCCGATGCGATACGGCCACCCCCTTCGGCCTGCCGGTGGAACCGGAGGTGAACAGTACGTAGGCCAGGTGTTCGGGCCGCAACGTGGCGCGCCGCTCGTCTTCGGTGATCGGATGATCGGGCAGGTCGGCGAGGTCGAGCTCGTCGAGCGAGAGCACCGAATCCGCCACCGGCAGCTCGTGTCCGGTCGCGGTCAGCACGCAGACCGGTGCCGCCAGATCCAGGACATAACTGTTGCGCTCGGCCGGATGATCGGGATCGATCGGGACGTACGCGGCGCCCGCGGCCAGCACGGCATGCACCGCGACCACCTGATCCAGGCCACGCCGCAGCGCCACCGCGACCACGCTCCCCGGCCCCGCGCCCAGCCCGATCAGGTACCTGGCCAGCCGCGCCACCCGGCCACCGAACTCGGCGTAGGTCAGCGCGGGGCAACCAGCGGCCACCGGGAGCGCTGGTGCCGTGCGGTCCGATGTCGCCGAAACGTCGTTCGGCCCGGCGATCTCGCGGGACTGGACGGCGGCCACGGCGCGGGCCCCGTCGTCGCCTCGCCCGGCGGGGTCGCTGTCCACGACAACGGCGATGGTCTCGGGTGTCGCGGACACCTGGGCGGCGAACAGCGACGGGAGAGTGGCGGTGTGGTCGAAGTCGGCCTCGGTGGCGTTCCAGGCGCTGCGCAGGGTGGTGTACTCGGCCGGGTCGAGCAGGTCGATGTCGCCGACGGCGCTGGTCGGGTCGGCGAGCAGGCCGGTGAGCAGGCGATGCAGGCGGTCGGCGAAACCGGCGACGGTGGCCTGGTCGAACAGGTCGGTGGCGTACACGAACGCCCCGGAGATGCCCGCGGGCGACCCGGTGTCGTCACGGTGCTCGGTGAGGGTGAGTTCGAGGTCGAATTTCGCGACGGCGGTCGGCAGGTCGAAACCGGCGACGGTCAGACCGGGCAGGACGACCTCGCCGCCGGTGTCCTCGTTGAGCGAGAGCAGCACCTGGAACAGCGGGTTGCGCGCGGTGGAGCGCACCGGGTCGAGCGCCTCGACCAGCCGCTCGAACGGGACGTCGGCGTGCTCGAAGGCCGCCAGGTCGGTCGCCCGAACCCGGGCGAGGAGCTCGGTGAACGCCAGGTCGAGCGGCACCTCCGTGCGCAACACCAGGGTGTTGACGAACATGCCGACGAGATCGTCGAGCGCCCGCTCGCCGCGCCCGGACACCGGGGTCCCGACGGCGATGTCGGTAGTCGCCGACAACCGCGCCAGCAACACCGCGAACACCGCGTGCGCCGCCATGAACACGGTGACCCCGTGTGCGCGAGCGACATCCGCCAGTGCACGATGGGTGGCGGCATCGATATCGACCGCGTGCACCGCCCCGCGCCGGGACGCGACCGCGGGCCTGCGCCGATCGGCGGGCAGATCCAGCTGCTCCGGCACCCCGGCGAGGGTCTCCCGCCAGAATGCCAGCTGCTGGCCCGCCACCGATGCCGGATCGGCAGCGTCGCCGAGCACCGCGTGCTGCCACAGCGCGTAGTCGGCGTACTGCACCGGCAGCGGCGTCCAGTCCGGTGCCCGGCCCGCCGCCCGCGCGCTGTACGCGGCGAGCACATCCCGGATGAGCGGACCGAACGAGAACCCGTCGGCCGCGATGTGATGCAGCACGATCACCAACACGTACTCGGCCGGGTCAACCCGCCACAGCGCGGCCCGGACCGGCGCGTCGATCGTGAGGTCGAAGCCGGTGGCCGCGAAGGCGCGGACGGCACCTGGCAGCGCGGCCGCCTCGACGATCCGCGGCAGCACCTCGCCGACCGTACCCGCGGCAGGCAGGATCTCGGCTACGGCGTGACCGTCGCGTTCCGGGTAGCGGGTGCGCAGCACTTCGTGCCGGTCGAGCACATCGGTGATCGCGGCCTGGAGCGCGGCCGGATCGAGGGCACCGATGAGCCGCACCGCCATCGGGATGTTGTCGGTGGCCGAACCAGGATCGAACCGGTTGAGGAACCACATGCGCTGCTGCGCGGGCGAGAGCGGCAGCGTCTCCGGGCGCGCCCCGGCGACGAGCGCGGGCCCGGCGCCGGTGCCGCGCGTGCGGTCCACCGCGGCGGCGAGGGCGCGCACGACGGGAGTGTCGAAGAGCTGGCGGACCGGGACGCGCGCGTCCAGGTCGGTACCGAGCCGAGCCATGAGCCGGGTCGCCAGCAGCGAGGTGCCGCCGAGTTCGAAGAAGTCGTCGTCGCGGCCGACCCGGTCCACCTCGAGCACCTCGGCGAAGGCGGCGGCCACGGCCGTTTCGGTGGCCGTCTCCGGCGCGCGGTAGGCGGCGGCCTCGAACACGGGCGCGGGCAGCGCGGAGCGGTCCAGCTTGCCGACCGGTGTCAGTGGCACCGCGTCCATGGCGACGATCGTGGCGGGCACCATGTGGGCGGGCAGCTGGGCCGCCGCGTGGGCCAGCAGCGCCGCCGTGTCGATCCGGGCGCCCGCGGCCGGCACCACATACGCGACGAGCAGAGTCGCGCCCGCCTCGGTGCGATGACCGATCGTGGCGGCGAAGCCGACGTCGGAGTGCCTGCCGAGCACCGCGTCGATTTCGCCCAGCTCGATCCGGAAGCCACGCACCTTCACCTGGAAGTCGTTGCGGCCCAGGTACTCCAGTTCGTCCACCCCGGCCCGCCGCACCCAGCGCACGGTGTCGCCGGTCCGGTACATCCGGTCGCCAGGCGCACCGTACGGATTGCCGACGAACCGGTCCGCCGTGAGGCCGGGCCTGCGGTGATAGCCCAGAGCCAACTGTGGGCCCGCGATGTACAGCTCGCCGACGACTCCCGCCGGGACCGGGCGCAGGCGTTCGTCGAGCACCAGCTCGGTCGTGCCCGCCACCGGCGCGCCCAGCGTGATCGGCGTCGCCGCCGTGAGCGGTTCGCTGATATTGGCGACGATGGTGGTCTCGGTCGGGCCGTACCCGTTGTGGAAACGCAGGCCGGGGATCGCGGTGGTCCACCTCGCCACCAGTTCGGCCGGGCACGCCTCACCACCGACGACCACCACGCGCAGGTCGGTCAGTCCTGCCGGGTCGACCGTCGCCAGCGCCGACGGCGTGATGATCACATGGGTCACCCGTTCGGCCCGCAACAGGTCACGCAGCTCGGCGCCGCCGAACACCCCTGGCGGCGCGACCACCATGGTGGCGCCCGCGGCGACGGTGAGCAGCAGTTCAGCGACGGAGATGTCGAACGAGGGCGAGGACACATGCAGCACCCGCGCGTCGGCCGTGGCCAGATACCGTCGCGCCTGCACCGGCAGGTGGGCACTGACCGCGCGGTGCGGGATCACCACGCCCTTGGGCAGACCGGTGGTCCCGGAGGTGTAGATGACATAGGCGGGGTCGCGCGGATCCAGCGCGCGGCGGGACACCGCACCGGCCGCCGCCGCAAGCCCCTGGCCGGCATCCGACCTGGTGTCGGCATCCGGGTCGATCACGCCGCAGCGCTCGCCGCCCGCGCCGAACGCGGTGGTGGCACGCGCGTCTTCGGCGGCACGGTGATCGGACACGGCGGTCCCGTCGACAGCGATACCGTCGGAACCGGCGAGCCCGGCTCCGTCGGCCCGGGGAGCATCGATGGTGAGCCAGTCGAGTGCCGTCGGCAGCTCGGCCCGCACGGCGGCAGTGGTGATGCCCGCTGCCGCACCGGAATCCGACAGCATGTGGGCGATGCGCTCGGCCGGATAGTTCGGATCGACGGGCAGGAAGGCGGCGCCGCAGCGCACGACGGCCCAGACCGCGGTGACCGAGGCGGCCGAGCGGGGAATGCTCACCGCGACGATATCGCCAGGACCGATCCCCGCCGCACGCAGCCGCCGCGCGATCCGGGTGGCGGCGGCGTCGAGCTCACCGTAGGTGCGGGTGTCCGCGCCGTCGCGCAGCGCCACCGCGGTGGGGTCGGCGGCCGCCAGTGCCAGCACGTCGGGCAGCAGCGGCGCGGGCGTGACCGGACCGCCGGTGCGCGTGGTCAGCTCGGTGAGTTCGCCGTCGAGCAGCAGCGGTAGGTCCGCGACCGGGGTGGCGGGCGCGGCGGCGACGGCGGTGAGCAGACCGGTGAAGCGCCGGGCCATGGTCGCGACCGTCGCGCGGTCGAACAGGTCGGTGGCGTAGGAGAATTCGCCGGACAGTCCGGCGGCGGACTCGCGCAGCGTCACCGACAGGTCGAATTTCTCGATGTCGTAGGGCAGGTCGACGGCCGTGGCGCGCAGGCCGGGCAGCGCGAAGTCGGCGGGCGGCAGGTTCAGCAGCGACAGCGCCACCTGGAACAGCGGATGGCGGCCCGCCGACCTGACCGGTGCCAGTACCTCGACGAGCCGCTCGAACGGCAGGGTGGTGTGTGCGAAGGCCGCGACGTCGTCGGTGCGGACCCGGCCGAGCAGGTCCGCGAACGATTCGGCGCCGTCGACCCTGGTCCGCAGCACGGCGGTGTTGACGAACATGCCGATCACGTCGTCGAGCTCGGCGGCCCCACGCCCGGCGACCGGGGTGCCGACGGCGACGTCGGTGCTGCCCGACAGCCGCGCCAGCAGCACCGAAAGGGCCGCGTGCAGCACCATGAAAATGGTCGCGCCCTCGGCGGCGGCGACGGCGCGCAGGCCGGCCACCAGATCGGCGTCGAGTTCGAACCCGACCCGGTGCCCGCGCATCGACGCCACAGCGGGCCGCGGACGGTCCGTCGGCAGGCTCGACTCGTCCGGCAGCTCCGCCAACGTGGTACGCCAGTAAGCGATTTCCCGGCCCGCGCGGGATTCGGCATCGTCCTCGGCGCCGAGCAACTCCCGCTGCCACAGTGTGTAGTCGGCGTACTGCACCGGCAACGGCGCCCAATCCGGCGCCGCCCCACCGGTTCTGGCCTGGTAGGCCACCATCGTGTCGCGCACCAGCGGCCCGGCCGACCATCCGTCGGCGGCGATGTGGTGCACCACGAGCACGAGCACATGATCACCGTCGACCTCGAACAACCGCACCCGCATCGGCGGCGCGACCGTCACATCGAAGCCTGCCTCGAGCACGGCGGCCAGCGCACCGCGGAGCTCGGAAGCACCGATGCCGATCGGCGCGAGCAACGCGCCATCGGCCGCCGACCGCGCGAGACGGTCGCGCCCAGCCGCCGCGGCTTCGTCGGCGAGGGCGCGCAGGGCCTGATCGATGGTCAGCACGTGCTGGGTGCCCACCCCGTCGCGTTCTGGATACGCCGTGCGCAGCACCTCGTGCCGGGCGAGCAGGTCGCCGACCGCGGCGCGCAGGGCAGGCAATTCGAGGTCACCGGACAGGCGAACCGCGATCGGGATGTTGTAGGCGCCGGATTCGGGGTCGAAGCGGTTCAGGAACCACATGCGCTGCTGGGCGGGTGAGAGCGGCAGCACCTCGGGACGCGCTCCGGCGACCAGGGCCGGACGGTCGTCGGCCCGCCCGTCCTCGACGAGTTTCGCCAGCACCGCGACGGTAGGGCTGTCGAAGAAGTCCCGGACATCCACGCGCACACCGAAACTCGCCTGCAACCTGGCGACTGCTCGGGTCGCGACGAGCGAGTTGCCGCCGAGCCGGAAGAAGTCGTCGTCGAGGCCGACGGCGTCGACCCCGAGCAGCTCGGCGAACAGGTCGGCGACGGCGCGTTCGGTCGCGGTGACCGGTGCCCGGAACTCGGCGGCCGCGACCCGGAAGTCCGGCTCCGGCAACGCCTTCCGGTCCAGCTTGCCGCTGGCATTGATCGGCATGGCGGGCAGCCGCACCAACAGCGCGGGCACCATGTACTCCGGCATCGCCGCCTTCGCGTGCGCGAGCAGGTCGGCCTCGTCGAGCTCGGCACCGTCGACACAGGTCACATAGCCGACCAAAGCCTCCCCCGCCGCGTGCCGGTGCAGTACCACCGCCGCGTTGGCGACCCGCGGATGCGTCGCCAGCACCGCCTCGATCTCCCCGAGCTCGATCCGCAGACCGCGCAGTTTCACCTGGAAGTCACTGCGCCCCAGGTACTCCAGCTCGTCACCACCGGGCAGACCGCGCACCAGGTCGCCGGTGCGGTACATGCGCTCGCCGGGCTGCCCGAACGGGTTGGCCACGAACCGGTCGGCGGTCAGCCCCGGCCGCGCCACATAGCCACGCGCCAGCTGGACACCGGACAGATACAGCTCACCCACCACTCCGGCGGGCACCGGATCGAGGTTCTCGTCCAACACCAGCAGTCCGGTGTCGTCGGCGGGACCGCCGATCGGCACCGAGACCGTGTCCGCGGCGGTCACCGCATGCGCGGTGACGTCGACCGCGGCCTCGGTCGGCCCGTACAGATTGTGCAGCGCGGCATCCGACAGAGCACGCAGGCGGGCGGCGGTGGCGGCGGGCAGCGCCTCACCGGAGGCGAACACCAGCCGCAGCGACGACAGGTCCACCGGCGTCTCGGCCAGCTCACCGACGAACGCGGCCAGCATCGACGGCACGAAATGGGTGACGCTCACCTGATGTTCGGCGATCAGCGCGGCCAGGTAGGCCGGGTCACCGTGCCGTCCCGGTTCGGCGACCACCAGCCGGGCGCCGATCTGCAGGGGCCAGAACAGTTCCCACACCGACACGTCGAAGGTGTACGGCGTCTTCTGCAGGACCACATCGGCCGGGGTCAGCGGATAGCCGCGCTGACGCCAGTCCAGGTTGGCCACGATCGCACTGTGCGTGACCGCGACACCCTTGGGCCTGCCGGTCGAGCCCGAGGTGAAGATGACATAGGCCGTATTGCCCGTGGCGGCCCGCCGCTCGACCGCCGCCGGCGCCGCCGACCAGTCGAGATCGTCGGTGCGCAGCACCGGGAAGCCGGCCAGATCCGGCTCATCGCAGGCTCGCGTCACCACCACCAGCGGGCGCGCCACGTCGAGCACATAGCGCAGCCGGTCCGCCGGATGATCGGGGTCGAGCGGCACGTAGGCCCCGCCGGCGCGCACGATGGCGTGCACGGCGACGATCAGCTCGATGCCGCGACGTAGCGAAAGCCCGACCAGCACCTCGGGCCCGACGCCGAGCTCGACCAGCCGCGCGGCCAGAACGCCCACCCTCGCGTCGAATTCGGCGTAGGTCAGGAGCGTGTCACCGAAGCACACCGCGACGGCGTCCGGGGTCCGGGCCACCTGCTCGGCGAATCGGTCGGCCAGCGTCGGCGCGGTGGGCACCACCACGCCGAGTACGGCCATCGCGTCGGCGGCGAGCGACTCCAGCAGCACACCGAAGGTACCGTCGGCGGCGTCGAGCACGTCGGGGAACAGTTCGGCCAGCACCACCTGCACCAGTGTCTGGGCGTCCAGCGCACCACCGGTCAGCTCCGCCATGGCGGTGAGCTTGCCGTCGAGGTCGGCATACGACACCGTCGCCGCACCGAATGCCACCGCGGACCTGGCCGGTTCCAGTGCCGCGACCGCCGCCACCAGCGCCGCCAACTGCTCTGTTCCCGCGCGCGCCGGAGTGGTGTTGGTCATCTGGACTGCCTTCCCTCTACCGACCGCAGGAGACGCCACGCGGCCGCGAAACAAACTCTCGAACTCCCCGCACCCACCGGTGACGGGCTCGGCGCGGGGCGGCCGATACCGGGGCACCCTGCCCGGAAGCCACCCACTCACACCGGCATTCAGCACGATCGGCTATGACACGATCCGCGCATTCCGGCTCACCGCCATCGGGTACATGCCCTCCAGCTATGACTCGGCTATCCCCGACCTCCATCGTCGACCACATCACCCGGCACCCATGCCCGCAGACGACTGAAGCGTATTCGGTCCGGTAATAAACCGGACCAGATTCCGTCAAAATCTCCCACACCGGGCTGGATCGGCGGCGCCGAGAACCCTCCAGCAATCGGACCGCATACGCCGAGGGGACGGCCGGAGCGCAGTCGCGGGGAAATGCGACTCGACGGCCGTTCACATACTGTGTCCGCCAACACTATGTGAAACAACGTTGCATCACCGTTGCATCGCAGTGATTCGCACCACGTCCACAGGTCGCCGAGACGACGAAACCCCCGCCGTAGGCAACGGCGGGGGTTTCGAGGCGGAAGAAGCTACCGCTGGCGACTACTCGGCGGCGGCGTCCACGGACTCGGTCTCGGCGGCGGGCTCGGCCGCCGCGGCCTCGTCCTCCACCGGGATCAGCGAGATCTTGCCACGGTTGTCGATGTCGGCGATCTCCACGCGCAGCTTGTCACCGACGTTCACCACGTCCTCGACCTTGGCGACCCGCTTGCCCTGACCCAGCTTGGAGATGTGCACCAGGCCGTCGCGGCCCGGCAGCAGCGAGACGAACGCGCCGAAGGCGGTGGTCTTGACGACCGTGCCGAGGAAGCGCTCGCCGACCTTCGGCAGCTGCGGGTTGGCGATCGCGTTGATCGCGTCGATCGCGGCCTGAGCCGATGGCCCGTCGGTCGCACCGACGAACACGGTGCCGTCGTCCTCGATGGAGATGTTGGCGCCGGTGTCCTCGGTGATCTGGTTGATCATCTTGCCCTTGGGCCCGATGACCTCGCCGATCTTGTCGACCGGGATCTTGATCGCGGTGACGCGCGGCGCGTACGGGCTCATCTCGTCCGGGGTGGCGATGGCCTCGGCCATCACGTCCAGGATGGTGGTGCGCGCGTCGTGTGCCTGGTTCAGCGCACCGGCGAGCACCTGCGAGGGGATGCCGTCCAGCTTGGTGTCCAGCTGCAGCGCGGTGACGAAATCACGGGTGCCCGCGACCTTGAAGTCCATGTCACCGAAGGCATCCTCGGCGCCGAGGATGTCGGTGAGCGCGACGTAGCGGACCTCGTCCTCACCCTTGTCATTGGTGACGGTGTCCGACACCAGACCCATGGCGATACCCGCGACCGGCGCCTTCAGCGGCACACCGGCGTTGAGCAGCGACAGGGTGGAGGCACACACCGAACCCATCGAGGTGGAGCCGTTGGAGCCCAGCGCCTCCGAGACCTGACGGATGGCGTAGGGGAACTCCTCCTGCGAGGGCAGCACCGGCATCAGCGCACGCTCGGCGAGCGCGCCGTGGCCGATCTCGCGGCGCTTGGGCGAACCGACACGGCCGGTCTCACCGGTGGAGAACGGCGGGAAGTTGTAGTGATGCATGTAGCGCTTGGTGGTCTCCGGGCCGAGCGAGTCGACCTGCTGGGCCATCTTCACCATGTCCAGGGTGGTGATGCCCATGATCTGGGTCTCGCCACGCTCGAACAGCGCCGAACCGTGGGCGCGCGGGATCACGGCGACCTCGGCGGACAGCGCGCGGATGTCGGCCAGCCCACGGCCGTCGATGCGGAAGCCGTCGGTGAGGATGCGCTGACGCACCAGCTTCTTGGTGACCGAGCGGAACGCGGCGCCCAGTTCCTTCTCGCGACCGGTGAAGTCCTCGCCGAGCCGGGAGAGCACATCCAGCTTGATCTCGTCGATCTTGGCCTCGCGGGCCTGCTTGTCGGCGATCGACAGCGCCTCGTTGAGCTCACGCTTGGCGGTGCCCTCGACGGCCTCGAACACATCGGCCGCGTACGGCGGGAAGAGCGGGAACTCCTCGGTGGGCTTGGCGGCCAGGGTCGCCAGGTCCGACTGCGCGCGGCACAGGCGGGCGATGAACGGCTTGGCGGCCTCCAGCCCCTCGGCGACGACGGCCTCGGTCGGCGCCTGCGCGCCGCCCTCGATCAGCGCGATGACCCTGTCGGTGGCCTCGGCCTCGACCATCATGATGGCGACGTCACCGGACTCGGTGACACGACCGGCGACGACCATGTCGAAGACCGCGTCCTCGAGCTGCTCCACGGTCGGGAACGCGACCCACTGGCCACCGATCAGGGCCACGCGCACGCCGCCGACCGGGCCGGAGAACGGCAGGCCGGAGATCTGGGTGGACGCCGAGGCGGCGTTGATGGCCACCACGTCGTAGAGGTCCTGCGGATCCAGGCTCAGCACGGTGACCACGACCTGGATCTCGTTGCGCAGGCCGTCGACGAACGACGGGCGTAGCGGACGGTCGATCAGGCGGCAGGTGAGGATCGCGTCGGTGGAGGGGCGGCCCTCGCGACGGAAGAACGAGCCAGGGATGCGGCCCGCGGCGTACATGCGCTCCTCGACGTCGACCGTGAGCGGGAAGAAGTCGAACTGGTCCTTGGGGTGCTTACCGGCGGTGGTCGCCGACAGCAGCATGGTCTCGTCGTCCAGGTAGGCGACCACGGAGCCGGCGGCCTGCTTGGCGAGGCGGCCGGTCTCGAAGCGGATGGTGCGGGTGCCGAAGCTGCCGTTGTCGATCAGCGCGACCGATTCGAAAACACCGGGCTCGACCTCGACCGCGGTCGAAGCACGTTCAGTTGTCTGCGTCATATTTCTTCTCTCGACCTCTCGTCTCGCCGGAGCGCAGCACCATGCGGGCGCGAACCGGCTGTTCGTCAGCCGTACCGGACACGGACACGTGGGAACACTCGTGGCTACCACGCGCAGCACCCGACCGGATCCCCTTGGCTGGAACGTTCCACGAGAGGGGCGACGCGGAGGCGATCATCGATCGAAGCCCGACGGCGGCGGCGAACACCTGCCGAAAGGCCACTACCGAAGACCGACGCCACGCGGACGGATGCACACGGCTGTCACATGTTGTAGTGCACGCGGAAACCCGATGGTCGCCGAATACACGAATAGCCAACAGGATGAAGTGTACTTCTTCCTGTTGGCTATCGAGCGACCGCCTCCAGCGAAAGGCGTGTCCAGCACACCCAGCCCGCACGAGACCCGACTCTGAGGAGGGTCCGCCGCGTCAGCGGCGGTCGCGGCCCGTCCCGTCGATCAGG
>NZ_JBHSBA010000007.1:664-495250 GCF_042650365.1 Nocardia rhizosphaerae | reverse complement strand
CGCCGTTGCGCAAGCGACGAAGGAGCAAGCAACGGTGCCTGATCGACGGGACCCAAAGGGGCCGCGACTCGAGCGCGCCAGCGCTCCAGAATTACCGGCGCAGGCCGAGACGCTCGATGAGCGAACGGTAGCGCTCGATGTCCTTGGCCTGCAGGTACTTCGACAGGCGACGACGACGACCGATCAGGGCCAGCAGGCCGTGCCGGGTGTGGTGATCGTGCTTGTGCTTCTTGAGATGCTCGGTCAGATCCGAGATCCGCTTCGACAGCAGCGCGATCTGGGCCTCCGGCGAACCGGTGTCCTTCTCGTGCAGGCCGTACTCGGCCAGGATGGCCGACTTCTGCTCAGTGGTCAGCGCCATGCGGCTCGACTCCTCATTCTCATGGCTCATCCCCGCTCGCGCGAGGAATACCGTTGGACTGCGCTCGAAGCCCGGACGAAGCCGGGTGGGCGCCACCGCAGACCGCAGCAAACCCGAGGAGCCACTTTACTCGACCCTCGACACGGAGTGAAACCGGCCTCAGGCCTCGGCGGCGGTGAGCACCTTGCGCGCGGCCTCTACATCGCGGCCCATGGCCTCGACCAGGTCGTCGATGGTGTCGAACTTGCGCATCCCACGCAACTGGTCGACGAAGTCGACCGCCACGTGCTGGCCGTACAGGTCGGCCTCGCCGTCGAGCACAAAGGCCTCCACGGTGCGGGCGCGGCCGGAGAAGGTGGGGTTGGTGCCCACCGAGATCGCGGCCATCGCGCGCTCGCCCGGTTCGACGGTGCCGATGGTCGGGCCGGGGCCGAGCACGGTGAACCAGCCCGCGTACACCCCGTCGGCCGGGATGGCCGCGTGCATGGGCGGTGCGACGTTGGCGGTCGGGAAGCCGAGTCCGCGCCCGCGCCCGTCACCGTGCACGACCACGCCCTCGACCCGGTGTGGGCGGCCGAGCGCTTCGGCGGCGGCGGCCATATCGCCCGCGTCGACACAGGCGCGGATGTAGGTGGAGGAGAATGTGACGGCGTGTTCGCCGAGCAGGGTGACGCCGTCGACGGCGAAGCCGAAGCGCTTACCGAGCTCGCGCATGGTGTCGACGGTGCCCGCGGCCT
This sequence comes from Nocardia rhizosphaerae, assembly GCF_042650365.1. Lineage (NCBI taxonomy): Bacteria > Bacillati > Actinomycetota > Actinomycetes > Mycobacteriales > Nocardiaceae > Nocardia > Nocardia rhizosphaerae. The sequence continues at coordinate 494,152 of NZ_JBHSBA010000007.1, read as the reverse complement.
TCTTGCCGAAGGTGAAGTTGTCGCCGACCACGACCTCGGTGACGTGCAGCCGCTCCACCAGCAGATCGTGCACATACCCCGACGGGGTGAGCTTCATGAACTCCTGCGTGAACGGCATCACGCAGAACACGTCGATGCCCAATTCCTCGGCGAGTTCGGCGCGCCGGGTCAGGGTGGTGAGCTGCGCTGGATGCGATCCCGGCCGCACCACTTCCATCGGATGCGGATCGAAGGTCATCAGCACCGCGGGGACGCCGCGTCGGCGCGCCGCGGCCACCGCGCGGCCGACCAGCTGCGCGTGCCCGCGATGTACGCCGTCGAACACTCCGATCGTGAGGACGCAGCGCCCCCAATCCGCGGGCACCTCGTCGAGACTTCGCCATCTCTGCACAGAGCGAAGCCTACGCAAAGCGTTTCGGCCACGCCGTGCCGGTTCGCCGATGTGTCATTCGGGCCAGGGATGCCTAACATCATTGATGTGCCAGGTAAACGAGAGGCCGCCGCCCGCCACGCGTCGACGCAACCCGGTGAGCAGGCCGAACTCGCCGCCACCGCGACACTCGCGCCCGAATTGTCCGCGGTGGCGCAGGACTATCTGAAGGTCATCTGGACCGCACAGGAGTGGTCACAGGAGAAGGTGTCGACCAAGCTGCTCGCCGAGCGGATCGGGGTTTCGGCCTCGACGGTGTCGGAGGCGGTGCGCAAGCTGTCGGATCAGGGACTGGTCGAGCACGAGCGCTACGGGTCGATCACCCTGACCGAGCACGGCAGGCGCGCGGCGGTCGCGATGGTGCGGCGTCATCGGCTGATCGAGACGTTCCTGGTGCACGAGCTCGGCTACGGCTGGGACGAGGTGCACGACGAGGCCGAGGTGCTCGAGCACGCGGTCTCGGAACTGCTGATGTCGCGCATCGACGCGAAACTCGGCCACCCCGACCGCGATCCGCACGGCGACCCGATCCCCTCGGCCGACGGCGCGGTGCCGACGCCCCCGGCCCGGCGGCTGTCGGACTTCGCGGCGGGCGAGTCCGGCCGGGTGGCGCGCATCTCCGATTCCGATCCGGCGATGCTGCGCTATTTCGATTCGGTCGGTATCGCCCTCGACACGGTGATCGCGGTCGAGGAACGTCGCGACTTCGCGGGCACCATCGCGGTGCGCATCGCCGCCGCCGAGGCACCCACCGAACTGGGCACCCTTGCCGCCGAAGCGATTTGGTTGACCGCCTGAGCGGTCCGCCTCAGCAGGTGAAGTAGCGCCGCAGGTCGGCGGGTACACCGTCGGCCTCGGCGGTACTCCAGCAGACCTCGTGCGGGAAGCGCACGTACGCGGTCCAGGTGCCGTCGACGCGGTGCACGATGCGCTGGTTGTCGCCGGGTGTGTCGAAGGAGATGACCGCCCAGGTGCCGTCACACCAGGTGACGGTCGCGTTGTCGAGCATGCCGAGGTCGGCGGAGATGCCGTCGGGATGGCAGGGACCCGGTGCCGGGGTGTCCCGGAAGCGCAGTGTGCCCTCGACGGTCTGTCCACCCGCGGTGACGAACGCGGTGTGCATGCCCTCGGGAACCGGGTGGGTCCCCGCGGGCGCGGTCATCCCGAAGTAGTAGCAGCCGACCTGGGCGGTGAAAACGGCACGCCCGTCGGCATCGGTCACCGCCTCCTGGCGCTGGGTCTCGGTGGTCTCGCCGAGTGGAATGTCGTGTCCGGCCGGGTCGCAGGGCTGGTGCAGGCCGATCCACACCGGGACGTTCGGTACCGGTGCGCCGGACAGGGTCTCGGTGCGCACGGCGATGGTGCCGACCGCCGGGGTGGGCGGCGGAACGGGCTGGGCGGGCGTGGTGACGTAGGTCGGTGCGACGCCGAGGTCCACGGACGCAGCGGTGCCGGCCTGCTCGGTGGGTGGGGCGGCGAACGGCACCGTCGACACCGTGGTGCCGGACCTGCTCGGCGATGCCGGTTCGCCTTCCGCGCATCCCGAGAGCAGCAGCGTCACCCCGGCGACGATCCCGATCCAGACCTTGTGCGCAGCGGCCATAGCTCACCCCTCGGAAACGACGGCCATACGTCAACGCTATCGCCCGCCGCCGATCGGGCGTTAGCCCCGGTCCAGCGGGGTTGACCGGTAGTCCTCCCGACCATACCCAGTCGTCACCGCACGATGGCCGTTCCGCCGGAACGGCTCACTCGCCGATGCCCCGCGGACGGACCACCATCACCGAGGCGGCGCGCTTGCCGCTCTCCTGGAGCAGGGCGATGGCACGCCCGGCGGGATCGATGGCGGCATAGACGCCCTTGATGCCGATCGGGTCGAGCCAGCGACCGTTGCGCAGGTCGTCCGCCTGGGTGTCGTCGATCTCGCGGTGCGGGAAGGCGGTCCGCACGGCGGTGTCGATATCCAGGCTGAGCAGCGGCTCGCCTGCTTCCGCGGCGGCGGCCAGCTGGTCGACGGTGCGGGCGTGGTCGAGGGTGAACGGGCCCACTCTGGTGCGGCGCAGCGCGGTCAGGTGGCCGCCGACGCCGAGGTCCGCACCGAGGTCGCGGGCCAGTGCGCGGATGTAGGTTCCCGAGGAGCAGTCGACTTCCACGTCGAGGTCGACGAACTCGCCGACCTCGCGCCGGGCCCTGACCTCGAAACGCGAGACGGTGACCGGGCGCGCGGCCAGCTGCACGTCCTCTCCCGCGCGGGCACGGGCGTAGGCGCGCTCGCCGTCGACTTTGATGGCGCTGACGGTGGCGGGCACCTGCTGGATGTCGCCGGTCAGCGCGGCGATGCCCGCCGCGATTCGCGCGTCGGTGACATGCGCTGCCGAGGTGGTCGCGGTGACCTCGCCCTCGGCATCGTCGGTGATCGTGGTCTGGCCGAGCCGGATGGTCGCCGTGTAGGCCTTGGTGGTGAGGATCAGCTGACCCAGCAGCTTGGTGGCCCGCTCCACGCCGAGCACGAGCACGCCGGTCGCCATCGGATCGAGGGTGCCCGCGTGCCCGACCTTCTTGGTACGCAACAGCTTCCGGCTGCGAGCGACCACATCGTGGCTGGTCCAGCCCTGGTCCTTGTCGACGATCAGCAGTCCGCCCAGCTGGTCGACCGCGGGGGTGCGCGCGGCCATCAGCCGTGCGCGATCGCGGTCAGGATCAGCCCGTCGGCGATCAGCCAGCGGCCGTCGAACGTGATCAGCGGGGTGCCGCCGTCGTTCGTCATTCCTGGCACGAGCAGTTGCGTGTGGAACGTGCCCGATCCGGAATCCGCGGTGCGGGAATCGATCTCGAAGGTGATGTGCGCGTCCTCGAATCCCAGCCAGCGCTGGGTCAGCGGGAACCAGGCCTTGTAGGTGGCCTCCTTCGCGCAGAACAGCAGCCGGTCCAGGTGCAGGCCGTCGGCGGGCGCGCTCGCCAGCCAGTCGCGTTCGGCGGGCAGGCTCACCGAATCCAGAACCCCTTCGGGAAGTTCACCATGCGGTTCGGCGTCGATCCCGACCGAGCGGAAGCGCAGCGCGTGGGTGAGCGCGGCGGCGCGGTAGCCGTCGCAGTGGGTCAGGCTGCCGACAACCCCGCGCGGGAACAGCGGCATCCCCCGCTCACCCTTGCCGATCGCCACCGGCGGCTCACCGAGCTGTTCGAGAGCGAGGCGCGCGCAGTGGCGGGCGCCGATGAAGTCGCGGCGCCGCTTCTCGACGGCCTTCGCGATGAGGTGCTCCTCGGCCGGGTGCGCCTTCAGATCCGCGGGGTAGGCCCGCAGCTCGGCAGCGGCCACCCCTGACGGCAAAATGTTGTCGAGCAAGCCCGCCTCCCCGCGACTCATGGCCGGCCCCGGGTCGTTGTCCGGCGGGTTCGGCGACTGGCGGGTCGGCAGGTAGCCAGTTTGCCCGTACCCGATGAGTTACCCATGTTCATCACCAAATCAGTCGTCGAATCTCAAAGCAAATCGCGGTCAAAGGCCGCGCCGACGGTCGGCCTTCGCGCGCATCTCCGCCGCGGCGGCCTCCATCTCCGGGGTGACCGTGAAGTGCCCGCCCCAGGCGTTCAGGGCACCCTCGGCGTAGACGGGTTCGGGCAGGATCTGGCGCAGCAGGGGCTCTGGCATGCCGCGGCGCTTCCATTCGCGCGGGTAGCCGAGGGAGACCTCCTCGAAGCGGACGCCGTCATAGTAGGTGGTGCGCGGGATGTGCAGGTGACCGTAGACGGCGCACACCACGTTGTAGCTGGTGTGCCAGTCGGCGGTCAGATCGGTGCCGCACCACATCGAGAACTCGGGGTAGAACAGGATGTCGGTGGGCTGCCGGACCAGCGGGAAGTGGTTGACCAGTACCACCGGGGTGTCCGGGCCAAGCGCGTCGAGGCGGCGCTGTGTGTACTGCACGCGGGCGTGGCACCAGGCATCGCGGGTCAGGTACGGGTCGGGGCTCAGCAGGAACTCGTCGGTGGCCACCACATTGCGCTCGCGCGCCACCGCGAGCCCCTCGGTCTTGGTCCGTGTCCCGTCCGGCAGCCACGAGTAGTCGTAGAGCAGGAACATCGGCGCGATGGTGACCCGGCCGCCGTAGACCTCCGCGCCGGACCCGGTCCAGACCGGGAACGGATCCTCCGGGGTGACCACATCGAGGTCGCGGCACATGGCGACGAGATACTCGTAGCGGGCGGCGCCGTGCATCTGCACCGGGTCCTTGGGCGTGGTCCACAGCTCGTGATTGCCCGGCACCCAGATCACCTTGGCGAAACGCCGCCGCAGCAACTCCAGCGCCCAGCGCACCTCCTCGGCCTTCTCCCCCACGTCACCGGCGACGATCAGCCAGTCCTCCGGCGAATCGGGCTGGATCTGCTCCACCACCGGCTTGTTGCCCTGATGCCCCACGTGCACATCGCTGACCGCCATCAACTTCGGTATCACGCTGTCCACAGTGGCACACTGCCGCCGACGGCACACCGCTGGTCCACCTCGGTGGCGCCGGGACCACGACAGCTCGATCAGGCATCCGGTGCGCAGGCCCCGCTCCGCCACGCGCGCGGGTCCGTCACCGTGCGGGGTCAGGCGCGGAACAGTCCGTCCACGAAGGCCAGCACCCGCGGCCGCGACTCGGCGTCGATCTCGGGGTGCCCGCCCTGGTACTGCCCGAATTCGACGGCGGTGCCGGCGGCCCGCATCTGGGCGAGCAGCGCGTAGGTCATCGGCAACGGGACCACCGTGTCGGCTAGGCCGTGGACGATCAGGATCGGCTGCCGGTAACCGACCGTGGGAACGATCATGTAGTCGCGTAAGGCGGCGCCGATCCCCTCGGCGGCCACCGGCCGCGCCAGCAGCGCACCGATCGACGCACCGCCGACCACCGCACCGAAGTCATCGACGCAGCTGGTGGCGATGGTGTCGACGATCTCCCTGCCGCGTGGGGAAAGCAGGCCGTTCACGTCCAGATCGGGGCGGGTGGCGCGCAGTCCGGCCAGGATGCCCGCGAACGGACCGACCAGCTCGTCGACGATCGGCAGGTTCGGCACCGCCGGGTCGAGCCGGGACAGGATCTGCTCGAAGTTCGAGGCGGGCGCCAGGGCGGCGGTGCCGCGGAAGTCCAGTTCCGGCGCGTAGTCCTCGGCGAGGTTGCCGGTGGCCAGCGCCGCATGGCCGCCTTGCGACCCACCGACCACTGCCCAGGTGGCCGAGAGCTGCGGCACCGCGGCGCGAGCGGCGCGCACGAGGTCGATCGTCGCGGTCGCCTCGGTGCGGGTGTGCAGGTAGGGATGCACGGTATCGGCACCGGCGGACAGCCCGAGATAGTCCGGCGCGGCCACGGCCCAGCCGCGATCGAGGAACGCGCGCAGCAGGTCGTGCTCGTGCACCGCCGCGGTGCTGGTGATCCCGCACTGCGGGCCGAGACCACTGGTTCCGTGGTCCCAGGCCACCACCGGATACCCGCCCGCCGGAGCGGGGGCGTCCGGGAGCAGCAACAGTCCCGCCGCGGTCGCGGTGGCACCGGTGGCGCCTTCGGTGCGGTACTCGACGATGGCGGCGTTGCCCCATACACCCCAGCCGGGCGGCTGAGGTGTATGCGAGACCAGCTCGCCGGGTGCCGCCCGCGCCGCGGGCGGCAGCCAGACGAGGGTGCTCAGCAGTGCCAATGCCACGGCCGCCAGCACCCGGCCACTCCGACAGCTCACCTCGCGCACGGATCGTTCGCCTCCATCACGGTTCGACATCCTGGCTTCGACGGTAGGCGATCCGGTGGTCCGAAACACCACTGTTCCGCCAACAGCAACCAAACCCGCCGTGTTCCGCGGTACTTCGCGAAGAGTTCCCGCGCGCCTGCCGCGCCCACTACGCGAGACCGCGTGGCAGGTCGGCACCGACCTTCGCCCACCGTCCCGACCGGGCCCGTGCCACCACGGCCAGCAGGCGCAGCAGCATGAAGACCACCAGCCCCGACCAGATCCCCGCCACTCCCCAGTCGAAGATCAGCGACAGCCAGATCAGCGGCAGGAACCCGGTGAGCGCCGCCGCCAGGGTGGCGGTGCGCAGGAACGCGGCGTCGCCCGCGCCGAGCAGCACCCCGTCGAGGGCGAAGACCGCACCGGCCACCGGAATCATGGCGACGAAGAACCACCAGACGACGTGGGTGCGGTCGAGCACCTGCGGGTCGTCGGTGAACAGCAGCGGGATCACCCCGGCGCCGAGGGCGAAGCACGCGGCGAGCAGCAGCGCGAAGATCACCGACCAGCCGGTGACCCGGCGGGCGATGCCGGTGGCCCCGCGGGCGTTTCCCGCCCCGAGCGCGGCACCGACCAGCGTCTGCGCGGCGATGGCCAGCGAGTCCAGCGTCAAGGCGAGGAAGTTCCACAGCTGCAGGACCAGCTGGTGGGCGGCGACGGAGGCGGCGCCGAAGCGGGCGGCCACCGCGGCCGCGGACACGAAGCAGATCTGGAACGACAGACTGCGCACGATCAGATCGCGGCCGAGCACCAGCTGTGCCCGCATCACGTCGAACCGGGGACGCAGCGACACCCGCTCGCGCAACAGCGCGTACCCGAACAGCCCACCGGAGACGAGCTGGCCCACCACATTGGCCACCGCGGAGCCGGCGAGTTCGAGTCGGGGCGCCCCGAACCACCCGTACACCAGCACCGGACACAGCACCGCCGACAGCACCAGCCCCGCGACCACGTACAGCAGCGGACTGCGCACCTCCTGCACCCCGCGCAGCCAGCCGTTGCCCGCCATCGACAGCAGGATCAGCGGCACCCCGAACAGCGCGATCCGCACCCAGGTCAGTGCCTCGTCGGCGATGTCACCGCCCCCGGCGATCGCCGCGCACACCGGCCCGGCCAGCACCTGGGCCACCACCAGGATCAGCAGACCGATCGCCAGCCCCACCCAGCTCGCCTGTACCCCCTCCTCGACCGCCCCGGCGCGATCCCCCGCCCCGTGCCTGCGCGCCGCCCGCGCCGTCGTGCCGTAGGACAGGAACGTGAGCTGGGTGCTCACCGTCCCCACGATGACGCCACCCACCGCGAGACCGGCCAGGGCCAGCGCCCCGAGCCTGCCCACGATCGCCATGTCGAACAGTAGATACAGCGGCTCGGCCACCAGCACGCCGAGCGTCGGCACGGCGATCCCGAGAATCCGCCGCGGACCCACCTGCCCCGCCGTGTCCATCGCGGTTGTCACCGGTCACCTCCCCCTCGTCGATGCGCGCCACGGGCAGGCGCCCGGCGAGTGCTGATCGTCGCACACGCCACCGACATCGCACGCCCGGTGCCGATCCCGCCGCGCCACGCAAGGTCGGGCCGACCCCGCGGCGACGGCGCACACCCTCGGAGGCTCGTCGGAGGCTCGAGCACAGCGGCATCGGTCGACGGCCGCCGAGGCACCTGTCACGGCGGGGGTGGTCCGGTGTCCGGGCGACGTCGTATGCGGCCGGCCCGGCCCGGCACACCGGCGCGAGTGGGCGGTCAGCTCAGTCCAGTGCCGCGACGAGCGCCGCGACGACCTCTGCCGCGGTGCCGAAGGTGGTGTACCCGGCGGCGAAACGGTGCCCGCCACCACCGAATCCGGCGGCGACCGCCGCCACGTCCACCCCGTCGGCAGCGCCGGGGGTGCAATCGCGGGAGCGCAGCGACACCGTCCAGCGATCGTGCTGGCCGCGCGATTCCTTGAAGACCGCGGCGATCCCGGCTTCCGACGTGGTGCGGATGACGTCGATCACGCTCTCCACCTCCTCCGGTCCGACCGCGGTGGTGTCGGCGGCGCGCACCAGCGCGTACACCAGGCCCACTCCACCGGCGGCGGGTATGACGACCGCGGTGGCCAGCACCTTCGCCAGCATCGGCAGCCAGGCGTACGGATGGGTGTCGAGCAGCACGCGGGTGATCTCGGTGCCGTCGATCCCGGTGGCGAGCAGCCGCTCGGCCAGCGCGTGCGAACCCGGCCTGGCCCAGCGGAACGAGCCGGTATCGGTCACCAGGCCCGCGAACAGGCAGTGCGCGATCTCGGCGTCGATCGGCACACCCCACGCGTCGAGCAGCCGGGTCACCAGTTCGGTGGTGGAGGCGGCGGACTCGTCGATCAGATCGACGGTGCCGAAGCCGTCGTTGGCCCGGTGATGATCGATCACCAATGTGCTCGACGCCCCGGGCAGCCGGTCGGCGAGCGCGCCGAGCCTGCTGCGCGCACCGCAATCGACGACGATCAGCAGATCGACCTCTCGCGGCACCTGCGCGGGCGCCACCAAGTGCTCGATGCCCGGCAGGCTGCGCAACGAGGCGGGCAGCTCGGCGGGTTCGGCGAACGACACGGCCACCGGCACCTTCTCGCGGGCCAGCGCCAGCGCCAGCGCCAGCCCTGACCCGATGGTGTCGGCGTCCGGCTGCACGTGACACAACACCGTCACCGAACGCGCCGCCGCCAGCGCGGTGACGGCGGCGTCCAGCGCGGTGGCGTCCCGGACGCTGGTCATGTCCCGAGCTCGCCGCGTAGCCACCCGAACTTCCGTTTCCGGGCGCTGCCCGTCCATCCCGGACTACTCGTCGCCGTCGTCGTCGCGATCGGACTTGTACGGGTCGGCGTCACCGGCATGGGTGGCGTTGGCCGCGACCTTGGCGACCTCGTCGTCGATCGCTCTGGCCCTGGCCAGCAGCTCCTCCATCTCCTTGGCGGCGTCTGGCACCGTGTCCAGGGTGAACGACAGGATCGGGGTGAACTTCACCCCGGTTCCGGCACCCACCTTGGAGCGCAGGACACCCTTGGCCGCGGCCAGCCCGGCGGCTGCCTCGGCGTAATCGGGTTCGGTGTCGAGAGTCTCGCCGCGCACCGTGTAGAACACCGTGGCCTCACGCAGATCGCCGGTCACCTTGGCATCGGTGACGGTGACGAACCGCAGCCGCGGGTCCTTGATCTCGTATTCGATCGCGGTGGCCACGATCGAGGAGATCCGCTTGGCGAGCCGGCGTGCCCTGGCTTGATCCACCATGGCCTTACCTCCCTAGTCTTCGGGTCCGAAGATCCGGCGGCGTACTGCCAGCAACTCTATCTCCGGACGGGCGGCGACGTGCCGCTCACACTTGTCGAGCACCTCGTTGAGGTGTCCCGTTTCCGCACTGACCATGGCGACACCGAGCAGTGCCCGGCGGTGCAGGTCCTGATCGCCTGCCTCGGCGGCGTTCACGGCGAAGCGTTTCTGCAGCTCGGCCAGGATCGGCCGGATCACCGACCGCTTCTCCTTCAGCGAGTGCACGTCGCCGAGCAGCAGATCGAATTCGAGCGCACCGATGTACAGCGGTGCTCACCTCCTGATAGATGGGTTCGCCCCGCGTGAGGCGCAGTCATGACCACACGCCGCACCCGAAGCTCGGATGCGGCGTGTGGAACGGTGTGCGATATCAGTCGCGCGGCTTCTCGCGCAACTCGTACGCCTCGATGATGTCGCCTTCCTTGATGTCGTTGTAGGTCACGGTCATACCGCACTCGTAACCTTCGCGGACCTCGGTGGCGTCGTCCTTCTCCCGCTTGAGCGAGGAGATGGTCATCGTCTCGGCGATCACCCTGCCGTCGCGGATCAGGCGCGCCTTGGCGTTGCGCTTGACCGAACCCGACTGCACCATGCAACCGGCGATATTGCCGACCTTCGACGAGCGGAAGATCGCGCGGATCTCCGCCCGGCCCAGCTCGACCTCTTCGTAGATCGGCTTGAGCATGCCCTTGAGGGCCTTCTCGATCTCGTCGATGGCCTGGTAGATCACCGAGTAGTACCGGATGTCGACGCCCTCGCGGTTGGCCAGCTCGGTGGCCTTGCCCTCCGCGCGGACGTTGAAGCCGATGATGATCGCGTTCGAGGCCGACGCCAGGTTGACGTTGGTCTCGGTGACGCCACCGACACCGCGGTCGATGACGCGCAGGCGCACCTCGTCGTCGATCTCGATGCCGAGCAGGGCCTCTTCGAGGGCCTCGACGGTACCGGAGTTGTCGCCCTTGAGGATCAGGTTCAGCTCCGAAGTCTCCTTCAGGGCGGCATCCAGATCTTCCAGGCTGATCCGCTTGCGGCTGCGCGCGGCCAGCGCGTTGCGCTTGCGCGCATTGCGGCGGTCGGCGATCTGGCGCGCGATCCGGTCCTCGTCGACGACGAGCAGGTTGTCACCGGCGCCGGGCACCGAGGTGAAACCGACGACCTGGACGGGCCGCGACGGCAGCGCCGCCAGGACGTCCTCGCCGTGCTCGTCGATCATCCGGCGCACGCGACCGTAGGCGTCGCCCGCCACGATCGAGTCGCCGACGCGCAGCGTGCCGCGCTGGATGAGCACGGTGGCCACCGGGCCACGGCCGCGGTCGAGGTGCGCCTCGATGGCGACACCCTGGGCGTCCATGTCGGGGTTGGCCCGCAGGTCGAGCGAGGCGTCGGCGGTCAGCAGCACCGCTTCCAGCAGCGCATCGATATTGCGGCCCTGCTTGGCGGAGATGTCGACGAACATGGTGTCGCCGCCGTATTCCTCGGCCACCAGGTTGTACTCGGTCAGCTGCTGCCGGATCTTCTCCGGGTTCGCGCCTTCCTTGTCGATCTTGTTGACCGCCACCACGATCGGCACATCGGCCGCCTGCGCGTGGTTGATCGCCTCCACCGTCTGCGGCATGACGCCGTCGTCGGCCGCGACCACGAGGATCGCGATGTCGGTGGCCTTCGCACCGCGGGCACGCATGGCGGTGAACGCCTCGTGACCGGGGGTGTCGATGAAGGTGATCAGGCGCTCTTCGTCGTTGAGGTTGGTCAGCACCTGGTAGGCACCGATGTGCTGGGTGATGCCACCGGCCTCGCCCTCGGCGACGTTGGCCTTGCGGATCGTGTCCAGCAGTCGGGTCTTACCGTGATCGACGTGACCCATCACGGTCACCACCGGCGGACGCTGCTCGAGGTCTTCCTCGCCGCCCTCGTCCTCGCCATAGGTGAGGTCGAACGATTCCAGCAGCTCGCGGTCCTCGTCCTCGGGGCTGACCACGTGCACGACGTAGTTCATCTCGCTGCCGAGCAGCTCGAGGGTCTCGTCGTTCACCGACTGGGTCGCGGTGACCATCTCGCCGAGGTTGAACAGCGCCTGCACGAGAGCGGCCGGGTTCGCGTCGATCTTCTCGGCGAAGTCGGACAGCGAGGCACCGCGGGCGAGCCGGATGATCTCGCCGTTGCCGCGCGGCAGCCGCACGCCGCCGACGGCGGGCGCCTGCATGTTCTCGTATTCGGCGCGCTTCGCCCGCTTCGACTTGCGGCCACGACGCGGAGCGCCACCGGGACGGCCGAACGCGCCTGCGGCGCCACCACGGCCACCGGGACCACCGGGACGACCACCGCCGCCACCGGGACGACCACGGAAACCGCCGCCGGCGGGAGCACCGGCACCCTGGCCTGCGCCGGGGGCACCGCCACCGCCACCGCGGTAGCCGCCACCGCCGCCGCCACCGGGACGACCACCACCGGGCGCGCCGCCGGGGCGACCCGGACGGCCACCGGCCGCCGGACCCGGACGCGCGGAGCGCTGCGGCATGGCACCGGGGTTCGGGCGCGGGGGCATCGAACCCGGAGACGGGCGGGGACCACCCGGACGCGGGGCACCGCCCTGCGCCGCGGCGGGCCGCGGACCACCCTGACCCTGACCGGGACGGGGACCACCCTGACCCGGCGTCGGACGGGGACCGCCCTGACCGGGACGGGGACCACCCTGACCCGGCGTCGGACGCGGGCCACCACCCTGCGGGGCGGGACGCGGGGCCGGACGCTCCCGATCGGGCGCGGAACTGAACGGGTTGTTGCCGACGCGCGGGGGCTTCGGGCCCGGCTTGGGACCTGGACCGGCCGGACGCGGTGCCTGCGCACCCGGCGCGGGCTGACCCGGACGCGGCTGCCCCGGACGCGGACCGCCTGGGGCGGGACGCGGGCCGGGGGTACCCGGCTTACCCGGCGCCTGCTGCTTGGCGGCAGGGGCGGGCCGGGCGGCCGGTGCGGGCTTGGCCTCGGCCGGAGCCGATTCGGCGGGCGCCGGGGTGGCCGGTGCCGCAGGGGCAGCGGCCGCGGCGGCTGCCGGGGTCGGACGCGGACCGGGGCGCGGGCCACCGGGGCTCGGCTTGGCGGCGCGTGCCGCCGGCGACGGACCCGGACGGGCCGCCGGCTTCGCGTCGGTCGCCGGGGCGGACTTCGACGCGAGTGATTCGCGCAGACGACGGGCGACGGGTGCTTCCACCGTCGAGGACGCCGACTTCACGAACTCGCCTTGCTCCTTGAGCTTCGCGAGTAGTTCCTTGCTCGTGACACCGAGTTCTTTGGCCAACTCGTGCACGCGGGCCTTGCCTGCCACTGCTCTCCTCACTGAGAGGTCGAGCAGTAACACCGCCTGGCTAGGCGGGCCCGCACGACCTCGGGTTATCTCCGATGGACGTTCATCGTTGGTGCTTCACGGTGTGCTCATGAGTGCTCGTGCCTGTTCTCGAGGTACTGCTCCAGGGCTGAGATATCCAGATTTCCGGACACTCGTAGGGCTCTGCCGAATGCTCGGCGCCGCTCTGCGGAACGCAGACAAGCTGAAACGGGGTGCAGCCAGGCACCCCGTCCGGGAAGTCTGCGCCGCGGGTCGGGAACGACCGCGAACCCGGGTGAACCGGACTCCCGATGCCGCGCCACGATCCGCAACAGTTCGGCGGACGGCTCGCGCTGACGGCATCCGATACAGGTTCGAACGGATTGCGCGGGCCGGTCCTTCCCCCACTCTACCGGTGACCCGGCCATAACGACGAACCCCTCCCCTCTGGAAGTTACGAACATGTCATCCGGGGGTAGGGATTCCCGTGTTTTCGTCAACTACGGTGCGCCTCCGGCCGGACGGTGCCGCCCTGGTCCGGGGCGGCGTCGCTGCGGATATCGATGCGCCAGCCGGTCAGCCGGGCGGCGAGGCGGGCGTTCTGGCCCTCCTTGCCGATCGCCAGCGACAACTGGAAATCGGGCACGATCACCCTGGCCGCTTTCGCGTCGGGATCGACCACAGTGACCGACACCACTTTCGACGGCGAGAGCGCGTTGCCGACGAACGTCGCCGGGTCGTCGGCGTAGTCGATGATATCTATCTTCTCGCCGGCCAGCTCGCTCATCACATTGCGCACCCGCTGGCCCATCGGACCGATGCACGCGCCCTTGGCGTTGACACCTGGCACCGTGGAGCGCACCGCGATCTTGGACCGATGCCCTGACTCGCGTGCCACCGCGACGATCTCCACCGACCCGTCGGCGATCTCGGGTACCTCCAGCGAGAACAGCCTGCGCACCAGATTCGGGTGGGTACGCGAGAGCTGGATCTGTGGACCGCGCGGACCACGGGAGACACCGTAGACGTAGCACTTGATCCGGTCGCCGTGCTCGTAGGTCTCGCCGGGCACCTGCTCGGCGGGCGGGATCAGACCCTCGGCACCGTTGGCCTCGCTGCCGATCCGCACCACGACGATGCCGCGGGCGTTGGCCCTGGCGTCGCGCTGCACCACACCGCCGACGATGTCGCCCTCGTGGGTGGCGAACTCGCCGAAGGACTTCTCGTTCTCGGCGTCGCGCAGCCGCTGCAGCACGACCTGCCTCGCGGTGGTCGCCGCGATCCGGCCGAAACCCTCAGGGGTGTCGTCCCATTCGGAGACGAGGTTGCCGTCGGCGTCGAGCTCACGCGCCATCACCCGGACCACGCCGGTCTTCTGGTTGATGTCGATGCGCGCGTTGGGCTGATGGCCCTCGGTGTGCCGGTAGGCGGTGAGCAGTGCCGACTCGATCGCCGAGATCACGGTCTCGATCGAGATGCCCTTGTCGGCGACGATCGCCCGCAAGGCTTCGATTTCAATATTCATTCCGCAACCCCTTCGGTGGGAGTGTCACTGTGCTGACCTGCAGCGTCGAGGTCGGTGGGCACGTCGCCCGGTACTGGCCTGCCCGTGGCGATCCCGCCTGCGAGTTCGAGTTCGGCGGCGCCCGGCGCAGTGAATTCCACCTGAACCACGGCGGTGGCGATATCGGCGAGTGGAACGTGCACCCGGTGCGGCGCCCGTTTGCCACCGAGCACCACCGCCACCGTGCCGTCACCGCCGACGGCACCGGCACGGGCATCGAAGCGCGCCTTGCCCTCGACCGGTTCCGCGCCGTCGCGCAGCGTGATCTTCACCTTGCGGCCCTGGGCGCGGCGCCAGTGCCGCGGCTCGGTCAACGGCCGCTCGATTCCCGGTGTGGTCACCTCGAGCAAGTAGGCGGCCTCGCCGGAATCGGCGGCCTCGTCGAGCAGCGCGGACATCTCGCGGCTGAGCTCGGCGATGGCGTCCAGATCGGCCGGGCCGTCGCTGTCGACGGTGACCTGCAACCGAACCGGTGCGAGCTCGTCTTTGCCCGCGGCCGCGATCGCGACGCCCTCGAGGTCGAATCCCCGGCGTGCGACGAGCTCAGCGACGAGCTGGCTCACCCTTTCCTCGGTCGGCATCGGCATATGGGCGGCTCCTGGTTCAGTTGTGACGCGATCGGAAATTTCTACGCCGGGGGTCTAGCGTAACGCGCTCCGAGAGTGTAAAGGACCAGCCACCGGGCGTTGTGCACCGGTCCGGGTCGGCGTGCCCGTCGTGTCGCCGCACCGGTCGGGTCCCCGCCACGGATCTGGCACGATGGTGCGTGTGCCCTTCCGCCATACCGCCCCGCCGAGCGCCGGGCGACCTTCCGGCATGCGCTCCGACCGGCACGGTTCCCGCCCGCTGACGAGTGCGCCGGCCCGACCGATCGTCCAGCAGCACACCGAACCCGCTTCCACTCCCCCGGCATTCGCCGGACCGCTGCGCTCGGCTTCGGCCGCCGGGACCGCCGAGACGACCGCGCAGCTCCCGGCGGCACCTCCGGCGACGGCTCGGGCGGATCGGGATCCGGCCGATGTGGCGCAGCGGCCCGGCTGGCGGCGGCGCGCGGTGCTCCGGGCCTTCGGCACCGGCGCCGTCGCGATCCCGGTGGTGTCCGCGCTGGCCGCCTGCGCCGAAGACGACACCGTGCACGCGCCGGATCCGCTTGCCGCCCATGAGATTCTGGCCAGGGCCGATGCCGCGGCCGCCCAGGCGGCGATCGCCCTGGCACCGCAGTACCAGGACGCGCTCACCACCATCGCCGCCGAGCGCGGTGCGCACGCCGATGCTTTGCGCACCGAGATCGATCGGGTGATCGGCGTCTACGGCGACGGTACGACGCCGGTACACCGGACCGGCGAGGTCATGGTTCCCGCCCCCGACGGGCGATCGGTACCCGCGGCGGTGGCCGAGACGCCCACCCAGCCACTCACCCTGACCCAGCTGCGCGACCAGCTGATCCACTCGCAACAGTCCGCCGCGGCGACCGCGCGCACCCAATCCGGTTACCGCGCAGGGCTGCTGGCCTCGATCAGCGCCTGCTGCGCCACCCAGGCGGGAGTCCTGCTGACATGACCGACCAACGTCAGGCCCTGCAGGCCGCGCTCGACAGCGAATACGCCGCCGTGTACTCCTACGGCGTCATCGCGGCCTACGCCAATGCCGACCGAGCGCGCCTGGTCGCCGAGTTCAGCGCGGCACACCGCGCCCGGCGCGACGCCACCATCGAGCTGTTCGAGACCGGCGGCACCGAACCCGAGGCCCCCGCCCCGGCCTACACCCCACCGTTCCCGGTCGACGACCCGATCCCGGCGGCGAATCTGGCAGTCGTCGTCGAATCCGATTGTGCCGCAGCCTGGTACGGCGTGGTCGAACGGGCCACCGAGGAGGCCGTCCGGTCGGCCGCGATCGACGCGCTGACCGAGGCCGCGCTGCGCCGAGCCCACTGGCAGGCCATCCTCGGCACGAACCCGGTCACCACGACCTTCCCCGGTCGCGCCTCGGCCTGAGCGCGCGCGAGACCGCCGAACCCGATCCGCCCGCCGGGCGCGGCGCAGGCGCCCGGTCTCGTCCCGGAACGAGACCGGCTCACCGACGGCACCCGGCCGATCGCGCCCGTCGCCGCCGGGCGGAGCGGCTCGGATCGCCGCCGGGCCGACGGGTACCGACGCGGCCGCTGGTGGCTACCGCACCGAGGACGATGCGGTGGCCACCACGGCTGTCAGGGACGCATCGCGTAGGCCCCGTCGTAGGCCGCTACCTGCTGCCACACCCGGTCGAATCGCTCGGCGTCGGCGACCGGGCTGCGCAGCGCGCCGATCGCCCATTCCCGCTGCGCCGCGGTGACCGACGGCTTGCCGAGTAGGGCGGTGGCCTGGGTGTTGAAGTCACGGATCTGGAAGTCGAAGATCTGGTCGACGACATCGCGATCCAGGCCGGTGAGTTCGGCCTGTTCGAGGATCAGCTGGCCGTAGACCACCGTCGAGAACAGGTGGCCGATGGTCAGCATGAAGTCCAGGTCCTTCTGCTGGTCCTGGTCGGGGGCCGCGGTGAGCAACAGGGTGCGCAGCGCCTGCGCCTGCTCGTAGTAGCGGCCGACATTCGGGATGTTCGCGGCCGCCTCGTAGGCCGGGGTCCAGTCGGCGAACTGCACCTTGCCCGCGCCGCGCGCCGGGCCCTGCTTCCAGAAGAACTCCTGGTCGCCCGGCGCCAGGTCGGTGCCGATGGCCGGGTATTCCTTCGGGTTGAGCAGGTAGTTCGGCATGAACTTCAGGATCTGGCCCACGTTCACGTGCACCGTGCCCTCGAGCCGGGGCAGGTGGTTGATGTAGCGCGAGGCCTGCGCGAAGTAGGTGGCCTTCTCGAAGCCCTTGGCGGCCAGCACATCCAGCAGCAGGGTCATCGCGACCTCACCCTCGGAGGTGACCTTGGACTTGGTCATCGGGTTGAACAGCAGGTAGCGGCGGTCTTCGAGCGAGGCGCTGCGGAAGTAGTCGACGGCGCGGTCGCTGAACAGCTTCATCGCGATCAGCCGGGCGTAGGCCTCGACGAAATTGCCACGCACGTGACCGAAGTCGGTGACCGGGTTGCCGTAGAGGATGCGGTTGTTGGCGTGGGTGATGGCCTCGAAGAACGAGTGCTCCACCATGCCGATGCCGCCGTGGCAGAGGTTGAACTTGCCCACATTGACGGTGTTGAGCGCGGCCGAGAAGGCCTCCGGGCCTTCGTGCAGCACGTCGGCGGCGGTCACCGGGTAGTTCTCCAGCCGGAAGTGGCTGACATACATCTGCCCGTGGATGACGCTCTCGATCAGGTGGTAGTCGTCGTGGCGGCTGTCGGCGGCGAACCAGACGTAGCCCTCGGCGCCGTCGACATCGGCGCGGCGGGAGAACACCGACACCATCGAGGCCACATTGCCGTTGCCGATGTAGTACTTCTCGCCGTTGGCGCGGAACAGGATTCCGGCCTCGGCATCGGCGCTGCCCGGCTCGGTCGGGGTGAGGATCAGGTCGGTGTTGTAGATGTCGGCGCCGTGGTCGCGCTCGGACAGCGCGAACGCCATGACCTGACCGGCATCGAGTTCGGCGGCCGCCTTGCGCTTGGCGATCTCGTTGTCGCTCTGCCAGATCGGGCCGAGCCCGAGAATGGTGACCTGCTCGGCGTACCAGTAGGCGAGGCCGTAGAAGCCGAAGATCTCGGCCAGGGCGGCGTTGCGGGCCGCGTCCCAGCGCTTGTTCGGGTCGCCGTCGGCATAGGCGGCCGGAGTCAGGAAGGTCGCGAAGAGCTTCTCCTTCGCGACGAAGTCGAGGAACTCCTCGGTCCAGACCGCGTCGCGGTCCTCGGCCAGCAGCTGCGCCTTGCCCTTGGATTCGAACCACTCGATCGTGGCTCGCAGCAACCGCCGGGTCTCGGCATCGAAGTGCTGAGGGTCGTAGGTGGCGGGATTGAACAGCAGGCTCGGCGAACTTGTCATGCCGGTAACTTAGCAGCGCCGTCCGACCGACACGCCGCCGCTCGAGCCTCGGACCTGCATGTTTCTCTTACGTAGGCGTAGGTTCGCAGGACGCGACCGAACGCGCCGCCCCGGAGAACGGCGCGTTCGACCGTGGCTCAGCCCCGGATCTTGGCGGTGACCGCCGCGACCGCGTCGGCGGCCGGGATCTCCTCGGCTTCGCCGGTCATCCGGTTGCGCAGTTCCACCAAGCCGGCGGCCCAGCCGCGGCCGATCACCAGGATCCACGGCATGCCGAGCAGTTCGGCGTCCTTGAACTTCACGCCGGGCGAGGCGGTGCGGTCGTCGAACAGGACCTCGAGACCCTGCTCGTCCAGCCCGGCCACGACCTGTTCGGCGCCCTCGCGCGCGGCGGCGTCCTTGTTCGCGATCACCACGTGCACGTCGAACGGGGCGATCTCGGCGGGCCAGCGCAGGCCCTTGTCGTCGTGCTGCTGCTCGGCGATCACCGCGACCAGGCGCGAGACACCGATACCGTAGGAGCCCATGGTGAGCCGCACCGGCTTGCCGTTCTCGCCGAGCACGTCGACATCGAACGCGTCGGTGTACTTGCGGCCGAGCTGGAAGATGTGCCCGATCTCGATGCCGCGCGCGGCCACCAGCGAGCCCGCACCGTCGGGCGAGGGATCGCCGTCGCGCACCTCGGCGGCCTCGATGGTGCCGTCGGGGGTGAAGTCCCGGCCGACGACCAGGCCGACGACATGCCTGCCCGCCACATCGGCACCGGTGATCCAGGCGGTGCCGTCGACGACGCGCGGGTCGACCAGATAGCGGACCCCGTTGGCCTGCAGCGACTTCGGACCGATGTAGCCCTTCACCAGGAAGGGGTTGGCGGCGAAGTCGGCGTCGGTGAGCAGTTCCACCTCGGCAGGCTCGACGGCGGCCTCGAGGCGCTTGTCGTCGACCTCGCGGTCACCGGGGATGCCGATGCCGAGCAGTTCGGTCTTGCCGTCGGGGTGGCGCAGCTTGACCATCACGTTCTTGAGCGTGTCGGCGGCGGTCACGGTGCGGTCGAGCACCTTCGCCTCGTTGGCCCAGTCGACCAGGGTCGCGATGGTCGGGGTGTTCGGGGTGTCGTATTCGACCGCGGCGGGCTGTCCCTCGATGGGCAGCGGCGCGGGCGCCGGCGTCACGACGGCCTCGACATTGGCGGCGTAGCCGGATTCGGCGCAGCGCACGTAGGTGTCCTCACCCACGGGGCTCTCGGCCAGGAACTCCTCGGACGCGCTGCCGCCCATGGCGCCGGAGGTGGCGGCCACGATCACGTAGTCGACGCCGAGCCGATCGAAGATGCGCTGGTAGGCGGCGCGATGGGTGGCGTAGCTGGTGGCCAGGCCTGCGTCGTCGAGATCGAAGGAGTACGAGTCCTTCATCACGAACTCCCGGCCGCGCAGGATGCCGGCACGCGGCCGCTCCTCGTCGCGGTATTTCGCCTGGATCTGGTACAGCGTGACCGGCAGGTCCTTGTAGGAGCTGTACTCACCCTTGACAGTGAGCGCGAACAGTTCCTCGTGGGTCGGGCCGAGCAGGTAGTCACCGCCCTTGCGGTCCTGCAGGCGGAACAGGGCGTCGCCGTATTCGGTCCAGCGGTTGGTGGTCTCGTAGGGCTCGCGCGGCAGCAGGGCGGGCAGCGAGATCTCCTGGGCGCCGGTGGCGTCCATCTCCTGGCGCACCACGTCCTCGATGCGACGCAGTGTGCGCAGGCCCAGCGGCAGCCACGAGTACACGCCCGGCGCGACACGGCGGACATAGCCGGCGCGGACGAGAAGTTTGTGGCTCGGCACCTCGGCGTCGGCGGGATCGTCTCGCAGGGTGCGCAGGAACAGTCGGGAGAGGCGGGTGATCACGGATCCACAGGGTAGTCCCTGGTCCACGCGGGGCGACAGCCGATTACCCCCTCGGCCGCCACGCACCGCTCCCGACCCCGGAGCCGACCGGTAGCGGAACGGAAAAGATATACAGGTTACCCAATATATTCGAAGCTAATCTGCCGATAACAAGTCGATAACGCCGAAGTGCGCGCCGAATTTGACGGGGCTAGATTTCGCTGTGCAAGAATAATCTGCCTACAACCTAAAAACGGTAGCTGACCTGCACCTTAGTCACTACCCTTGCGAGAGGCTCCACATTGGCTGACGGAAAATTCCTGACAAAGCGCTGTACAGCGGTGTTCGCAGGCGCTGCGCTGGTGGCCGCGGCACTGGCCGGCTGCTCGAAGACCGAGACCACCGCGAGCGGTGAACTGCTCCAGAGCCTCCAGGACAAGGGCACCATCACCGTGGGTTTCGCGGGTGAGGCGCCGTACTCGTTCCAGGACAACGGCCAGCTCACCGGCGCGACCGTGGCCCTACACCGGGAGATCTTCAAGAATCTCGGCATCGAGACCGTCGACGGGGTGCAGACCGAGTTCGGCGCGCTGATCCCCGGCCTGCAGGCCAACCGATTCGACGCCGTCAGCGCGGGGATGTCAATTCTGCCCAAGCGCTGCGAACAGGCCTCGTTCAGCGAGCCGGAATTCATGTACACCACCGCGCTGATGGTGCAGTCGGGCAATCCGCTGAATTTGTCGGACATGCAATCGATCAAGGACAGCGGCGCCAGGATGACCGCGATGACCGGCGCCATCGAGTCCGATTACGCGACGTCACTCGGAATCGATGCCACCCTCGTCGGCACCCCGCAGGACGGCATGGATGCGGTGACCTCCGGTCGCGCCGACGTGTTCGCCCTCACCGGGATCTCGCTGAACTGGCTCAAGAACCACAACCCGGACGCGCCGGTCGACGTGACGCCGTCGTTCGTTGCCGTCATCGACGGCAAGCCGCAGATCGGCGCGGGCGGCACCGTGTTCCGCACCAGCGATCCCGACCTGCTCGCCGCCTACAACGCCGAGCTGGCCAAGATCACCTCCGACAAGGACAAGTACCTGTCGATCGTCGGCGACTTCGGCTTCACCGAGGCGGAACTGCCCGACCCGGAGTACACGACGGAGAAGCTGTGCAAGGGCGAGATCTGATTCGCGAATGAGCAACTTCGACGCGGTGCGCGATGCCCTTCCCGCTCTGGGGGAGGGCATCGTC
Source organism: Nocardia rhizosphaerae (assembly GCF_042650365.1). NCBI lineage: Bacteria > Bacillati > Actinomycetota > Actinomycetes > Mycobacteriales > Nocardiaceae > Nocardia > Nocardia rhizosphaerae. The sequence continues at coordinate 472,700 of NZ_JBHSBA010000007.1, read as the reverse complement.
GTGACGCTGGAACTGACCATCGGCGGCGCGCTGCTCGCGTTCGTCCTCGCGGTGCTGCTCGGCACCACGGTCCGGGTGCGCAATCTGGCGGTCCGCGGCACCGCAAGGGTGCTGATCGAGTTCTTCCGCGGCACCTCGCTGCTGGTGCAGATCTTCTGGCTGTTCTATGTGCTGCCGCTGCTCGGCTACAAGCTCGACCCGGTGTTCTGCGGCATCCTCGCGCTCGGCCTCAACTACGGTGCCTACGGCGCCGAAGTAGTGCGCGGCGCGCTCAACTCGGTCCCGCGGGCCCAGTTCGAGGCCGCGGTCGCGCTGAGCTTCAGCCCGTGGCAGCGGCTGCGGCGGGTGCTGTTCCCGCAGGCCTGGGCGCTGATGCTGCCCTCGCTCACCAATCTGCTCGTCCACCTGCTCAAAGGCACCGCCCTGGCTTCCTACATCACGCTGCACGATCTGACCTACGAGATCGGCAACCTGCGCAAGACCACCGGTGACACCCTGTTCTCCTTCGGCATCGGCCTGCTGATCTACTTCGTGCTCGCCTACCTGCTCACCCTCGGGATGAACCTGCTGGAGAACCGCGCCAAGGCCAAGCTCGGCCGCGGGGTCACGCTCAAGGAAGTCCTCAGCCTGGCACCTGACGACGCGCACGCGAAGGTGGGTGGATAATGGCCGACTGGAGTTGGGAACGTGCCCGCGAGGCACTGCCGGTGCTGTGGGACGGGTTCCAGATCACCCTGCTGGCCACGCTGCTCGGATTCGCGCTGGCCGCGGTGCTCGGCCTGGTGATCGCCATCATCCGGCAGACGATGCCGCGCTGGATCGCAGGCCCGGTGCACGCGGTGAGCGAGTTCGTCCGGCTCACCCCGCTGGTGGTGCAGCTGTTGTTCGCCTACACCCTGCTGACCCAGTTCTCGGCGCTGCAGATCGGCATCGTCGTGCTGGGTATCCACTATTCGAGCTATCTGGCCGAGGTGTACCGGGCCGGGATCGAGGCGGTGCCGAAGGGCCAGTGGGAGGCGGCGCGCGCGCTGTCGCTGCCGCCGACGCGCACCTGGCGCGCGGTGGTGCTGCCGCAGGCGATCCGGGCGAGTCTGCCCGCGCTCGGCACCAACGCGGTCTCGATGTTCAAGGACACCCCGTTCCTGTTCGCCATCTCGGTCGTGGAACTGGTGACCGCAGCGCAGCAGTTCGGCGCGCGCAACTTCGCCTACCTGGAGGCGATCACGATGGCGGGCATCTTCTTCCTGGTCGCCAGCTACCCGACCTCCGTACTGATCAGAAGACTGGAGAAGCGACTTGCCTACTACTGATGAGATGATCCGATTCGATCAGGTGGTCAAGCGCTTCGGCGACCTCGTCGTGCTCGACAATCTCGACTTCAGCGTCGGGCGCGGGGAGAAGGTCACCCTGATCGGGCCGTCGGGCTCGGGCAAGACCACCATCCTGCGTCTGCTGATGACGCTGGAGACGATCACCGACGGCGTGATCTGGGTCGACGGAGAGCCACTCACGCACACAGAGCGCGACGGAAAGCTGGTCCCCGCCAAGGAGAAACACCTGCGGGCGGTGCGCACCAAGATCGGCATGGTGTTCCAGCAGTTCAACCTGTTCCCGAACATGACCGTGCTGGAGAACATCACCGAGGCACCGATCCACGTGCTCGGCCGATCCAAGGACAAGGCGCGCGAGCGGGCCATGCACCTGCTCGACGTGGTCGGCCTGGCCGACAAGGCGGACGCGCATCCCTCGCAGCTCTCGGGTGGGCAGCAGCAGCGGGTGGCGATCGCGCGCTGCTGTGCGATGGATCCGAAGGTGATGCTGCTCGACGAGGTCACCTCGGCGCTGGACCCGGAGCTGGTCGGCGACGTGCTCGACGTGCTGCGCACCATCGCCGAGACCACCGATATCACCATGCTGATCGTCACCCACGAGATGCGGTTCGCGCGTGAGGTGTCGGACCGGATCATGATGTTCGACAAGGGCCGGATCATCGAGCAGGGGCCGCCGGAGCAGATCTTCGAGGCGCCGACCAACGAACGTACCGCCAAGTTCCTCGAGGCGGTGCGCTGAGCCTCGCGGGCTCGGCGACGGTGCGTGCCGTTCGCGCCCACCGAGCGGCACGGCGCGGTGGGGCGGTACCGCCGCACCGGCGCGGCGGCGATTACCGTTGACGCTCGTGCTGGTGCTGCTACCTCCCTCCGAAACCAAGTCCGACGGCGGATCGGGCGCGCCGCTCGACCTCGCCGACCTGGCGATGCCACAGCTGGGCGCGGTGCGCGACAAGCTGATCACCGAGGTGGTGCAGCTGGCCGCCGACCCGGCCCGCTCGGCGCGGGTGCTCGGTCTCGGCAAGAGCGCCGACGCCGAGGTCGCCCGCAACGCGAGCCTGCGCACGTCGGCGACGCGACCCGCGCTGGAGCGCTACACGGGCGTGCTCTACGACGCGCTGGACGCGCAGTCCTTCACGAAGGCGCAGCGGGCCAAGGCGCACGCACGCCTCGGCATCGGCTCGGCCCTGTTCGGCGCGGTGCGCGCGGGTGATCCGATCCCGGCCTACCGGCTCTCGGGCGGCACCAAGCTGCCCGGGCTGCCGACGCTGTCGGCGCTGTGGCGCGAGGTCCTGCCCGATGCCCTCTACGCCGAGGCGGGCGGCGAGCTCGTGGTCGACCTGCGGTCGGGCACCTATCAGCAGCTCGGCCGGGTGCCCGACGCGATCACCGCCAATGTGCTCACCGAGCACCCCGACGGTTCCCGCACCGTGGTGAGCCATTTCAACAAGCATCACAAGGGCCTGCTGGCCCGCGCGCTGGTACTCACCCGCGCGGAGCCGACCGATATCCGCGGTGTCGCCCGCGTGGCTACCAAGGCCGGTCTGCGCGTCGAGATCGCCTCGCCCACCGAACTTCTCGTCATCACCTGACGCGGCCGTCGCGCGGATCGACGATGGCCCTGCCCAGGGCCCTACGCCGTGGCCGGTGCGCCCATGAGCTGAATGAGATTGCCGCAGGTGTCGTCGAGGACGGCGGTGGAGACCGCGCCCATCGGCTGGGGCGGCTGGGTGAACAGGACGCCGCGGTCGAGCAGGCGGCGGTATTCGGCGTCGAGGTCGTCGACGGTGAAGATCATGCACGGGATGCCGTCGGCGGTGAGGGCGGTCTTGTAGTTCTGCGCGATCGGGTTCTGGTCGGGTTCGAGCAGCAGTTGGGTACCGTCGACGTCGGCCGGCGAGACCAGCGTGAGCCAGTCGTACTCGCCGAGCGAAACGCGGTCCTTGACCTGGAATCCGAGTACGTCGGTGTAGAACCTCTCGGCCTTGTCCTGGTCGTCGACGAACACACTGGTCACACCGATGCGGATCACGGTTCCTCCTGAGGTATCGGCCATCGCGTCGAGACCGCCCGCAGCGGTGTGAAGTCGGCGTGATGGAACTTGTATCGGCCTGCGCGACGGGTGGTCACCAATCCCACGGCTTCGAGCATCCCCAGGTGCTGGGTGATCGCCTGCCGTGACGAACTGATCCCATGCTTGGTGGCGAGCTTGCCGCAGAGCTCGAACAGTGTCTGCCCGTCGCGCGCGGCGAGTTCGTCGAGCACCGCGCGACGGGTCGAATCCGCGAGCGCGGTGAAGATGTCGGCCACGGGGGTACCTCCGTCGTTCCGCACCCACAATAGGCAAGCTGTTGCTTGCATGTCAAGGTTGCCCCACGTCAGCGGCCCCCGGCTCGGTGAGGGCGGCCAGCTCCGCGCTCAGGTTGGCGCGCGCCCGCTGCTCGTAGCGGGAGCGGGCGGCCGGGGTACGGTACAGCACCGGTTGATTCGCCAGGGCGCGTAACACCGCGGCGCGACCCGCGCGGAACAGGTCGTCGGGGACATGGCCGTACTCCGTGCGCACGGCCGCCGCGTAGGCGGCGTAGGTCGCCGGGTCACCGGCGAGCACGACCAGATCGGCATCGCAGAGCACGGCGCCGTTGGCATCGCCTGCCTCGGTATCGTGGCCGCGGGTCAGCAGCACCAGCCGCACCACCTCGTCGACGAGTTCCGGTGCCGCGTCCAGGGATTCGAGCACATCACGGGCCAGGTCGGCGCTGCGCTCCTCGTTGTCGGCCCGATCGACGGCGTAGATCGCGTCGTGGAAGAAGGCGGCATAGCGGACCGCGTCGATATCGGCCGCCTCCGCCGCCAGCTCGTCGATGGCCGTGAACATCGCCCGCAGGTGCTCGACGGTGTGATAGTGCCGATGCGGTTCGGCGTAGCGGGCGATGATCCCCGCCCCGAGCTGGGCGGCCCCTGGTCCGGCGAGGGCGATCCAGCGATCCAGCAGGTCCTGTGACGATAACGGCATGGTCCCCAGTGTCTGCGCAACGGCCAGGTCCGACAACCACTTTCGCGTGCCGCGTACGTCCGGTGGTCCCGGACATGGGTATTTCTGCCCATAGGCGAGACGGCGAGCGCTCCGTAGGGTTTCGACTGTGTCTGTTTCGCGCGCATCACGGATGACCCGCCTGCTCGGCCTCGCTACCGTCCCGATGGCCCTCGCCCTGTTCGGCTGCAACGCCTCGATCTCCATCGGTGGCCCGGACTACGCGGCGCTGGAGCGCGACATCGCCACCGAGCTCGACACCGCCTACGCCGGGATCGACCGCACGGTCGATTCGGTGACCTGCCCGCGACTGGCCGACGATCCCAAGGCCGGCGACACCTTCCTGTGCACCGCCGACGTGGACGGCAGCACCGTGCGGGTCGAAGTCGTCGTCGACGACGACGAGGGCGGAGTGCGGTTCTCCACTCTCGACCTGTTGTTCGACCTCCCCGAAACCGCGAGCGGTCTGTCCACCGACGTCTCCGCCCAGGTGGGTTTCCCGGTGACGGTGGACTGCGGTCAGGGCCTGAAGGTCGTCGCGGTGGGCAGCACCTTCACCTGCACCGCGCTCGACAACAACGGCGGCACGGCGACCGTCGAGATGACCGCGCGCCCTGACGGGGAGAGCAGCTGGCAACTCGTCGACCGGTGATCGACCCGCTTCAGGGCGTCGACGGGTCAGCGGTGCGCTAGCCTGCCAACACCATGGCTGGGATCGTCGGGCGCGCCGACCTCACCGCCGCGCTGTCGGGCGCCTGGCGGCGGACCTGCGCGGGCGCCGGTGGGGTCGTGGTGCTGCTGGGCGAGGCCGGCATCGGCAAATCGAGCATGCTCGGCTGGCTCGCGGGCCGGATCGGGGCACGCGCACGGCTGGTGACCTGCCATGCCGGCGACCTCGGCGGCCCGATGTCGGCGGCGGCCGACGTCGCCGCCACACTCGGTGGCCACGCCGCGGCGGTGGCGGCCGAGATCGATCCGCTGCGCGCCGCCGAACTCCTGCATGCCGCGCTTGCCGAGATCACCGAACCGGTCGCCGTGCTCATCGACGACATCCACGACGCCGACCCGGCCAGCCGGACCGCCCTCAACCTGCTGCTGCGGCGGGCGAGCTGGAGTTCGGTGCTCGTCGTCGTCACCGGTCGGCCGGTACCTGCCACCGTGGCTTTCGCCGAGGGTTTCGACGTCCACCAGCTGACCGGTCTGGACGAGGCCAGCTCGCTGCGGCTGCTGCACGCGGCGAGCCGGGATCCGATCGCGGACCCGATCGCGCGACGGCTGCTCGAGACGGCCGCGGGCAATCCGCTCGCGCTCACCCACCTGCCCGCCGCGCTGAGCGCCGAGCAGCTGCGCGGGGCGCGACTGCTCCCGGACGACATTCCGCTCGCCGGTGACCTGCACCGGGTGTTCACCGGTCAGCTCGCGCGGCGCAGCGGCGCGGCCCGCGATCTGCTCGCGCTGGCCGCGGTCGCCGGTGACGCCCGCTGGGCGGTGCTCACCGCGCTGCGCCCCGCCGACCCGGCGGGAGTGCTGGCCGAGCTGGAGGACGCCGGCCTGGCCGAGCTGGCAGGCGGCCGCCTGGTGTTCGCCCATCCGCTGCTGCGCCATGCCGCCACGTCCACCCTGTCGGCGCGGCAACGACGCGCACTGAACCTGGAGCTCGCTGCGGTGGCCGAGCTTCCCGCCCAGGTGCGGCTGGCGCATCGGGCCGCGGGCGCCCTCGGCCCCGACGAGGCGCTGGCCGACGAACTGGTCACCGCCGCGCGGCTGCTGCGTGGCCGTGGCGGCACCGAGACCGCCGCCCGGCTGCTCGACCGCGCGATCGACCTGACCGGCGACGACCCGCGACGCGCGCGCCTGCGCCTAGCGGCCGCGGAGATGCTCGGCGCCGCGGGCGAGGCGGCGGCGGCGCGCAGCAGGCTCGCCGAAGTGCTGGCCGACCCGGCCGCCGCGCCGCTGCACACCCACGCGTCGATGGTGCTGGCGACGCTGGAATCGCTCGACGGTGATCCCGCGGCCGGCTGGCAGCGGCTCCTCGAATGCCTCCCGGTCGCCGACCCCGCCGAGCTGGGTGACGTGCACGCCAGAATGACCATCCCGCTCGGGATGCTCGGCCTGGTCGGCCAGATCATCGAGCACGCCGACGCCGCGCTGGCGCACTGCGCGGCTCGGTCACCGGGCTGGCAGGCGGCGCGGGTGATCGCCGCCCACGCCATCAGCGCGCGCGACGAGGCCAGGGCGGGCGCACTGGTCACCGAGCTGCTCGACGACCTCGATCCGGCGGTCGTCGTCGCCCACGACCCCACCGCGGGGCTGCATCTGGGCCGGGCGCTGTCGATCGCCGAACGCTACGACACCGCGGTGTCGGTACTGACCGAGCTCAGCGGGCGGGCCAAGGGCGACGGTGCGCGGGCCTCGCTGGCCATGATCTACGGCGCGCTCGGCGAAACCTACATCCGCTGCTGCCGTTTCGATCGGGCGACACCGTGTCTGGACGAGGCGATCGCGCTCAGCCTCGCCACCGGTCAGCGCGCGTTCGCCCCGTTCTGGCTGGCCCTGCGCGCCAGGGCCGCCGCCATCCGCGGCGACGACGCGGCCGCGGCCGCCGATCTCGAGCTCGGGTTCGGCATCTGTACCAGCCAATCCACCTGGGGCGCCCGCTATTTCCTGCTGGCCAACGCCGGGCACGCCGCACTCACCGCGGGCCGCAACGCCGACGCCGTCGAGCTGCTGACCGAATGCTGGACGTTCGAGCAGACCGGCGGTGCGCTGTCACCGCAACTGGCACGCTGGCATCCCGACCTGATCGAAGCCGGTGTCGCGGTGGGCGACCGGCCTGCGGTGCGGTCGGTGCTCGACTATCTGCGCACCGTGGCCGCCGCACCGGGAGCCAGCAGGTGGACAAGGGCGTCGGCCCGGCGCGCCGAAGCGATCTTTCGCGCCGACGACGATCCGGCCGCCGCGCTGGCCCTGCTCGACGAAGCGGTCGCGATCTACGATCCCGACGCGGATCTGTTCGATCTGGCCCGCGCCCAGCTGCAGCGCGCCGCCCTGCGACCGCCGGATCGGTCCGTCGCGGCCCGCCACGCCGGGCAAGCCTTCGACCGGTTGCACGCCGCCGCATGGGCGGCGCGGCTCGTCGCGCTCGACGGCGGGCCCACCGATGCCCGGTCGATCTCGACGAAGCTGACCGCCGCCGAACTGCGGGTACTCGGCGAGGTCGCCCGCGGTCTGTCCAATCAGCAGATCGCCACGCACCTGCGGGTGAGCCCGAAGACCGTGGCCAATCACCTGTTCCGGGTCTACCGCAAGCTGGGGGCGTCGTCGCGGACCGAGGCCGCGCGGTTGCTGTTGCTCGACTCCGGCACCACGGGCGACCACGGCCCCGGCTGACCGTTCAGGCCTGCTGCGCTTCTTCCTGCGCGTGCTGGGCTTGCACCAGCTGCTGCGGGGTGTAGCGCAGGGTCAGCGCAACCAGGGCGGCCAGCACCGCCAGACCCGAACACACCAGCAGTACCAGCGTGTATCCGCTGTTGAGCGCCTCGATCTCGGCGTCGGTCATCCGGGCGGCCACCCCGTCGCGGCCGCCGAGGGAGAGGGTGCGCGACGCCGCGATCGGGCTGAGCAGACCGATCGCGATCGGAGTCGCCAGGTTCATGAACATCTGGCCGACCGCCGACAGCGGTCCGATGTTCGACGGCGGCACCCCGACCAGCACACACAGCGGGGCGAGCACCATCGCCACGCCGACACCGACACCGATCACCAGCAGCAGCGCGAGCAGGGTCGGCAGGTACTGCACGTGCCGGTCCAGCGTCGACCCGAACAGCAGCCCGGCCGCCAGCACCATGGCCGCCCCCGACAGCAGCCAGCGCGGCGCGATCACCAGGGCGGCCTTGGAGGCCACCGCGCCTCCGACCCCGATGCCGATGGTGAACGGGATCGAGGCCACACCGGCCTGCAGCGGGCTGTAGCCGAGGACGTTCTGCAGCAACTGGGCGACGAAGAAGGTCATCGCGCCGAGCACCGCGCCCGCCAGGAAGATCAGCGCGAAGGTGGCCACCCGGTCGCGGCGATCGAACAGCGACCACGGCAGCAGCGGATCGCTTTCGCGGCGCTCGGCCAGCACGAAGACCACCAGCAGCACGAGACCGCCGATCAGCGAGCCGAGGATCACCGGGCTGGTCCAGCCCATGGCCGGGCCCTCGGTCGCGCCGAACACGATGGTCGCGCAAGCCACGGTGCCCAGCACGGCGCCCTTGATGTCGAGCGGGGTGCGCTGGTGGACGGTGTCGGTCAGCTTGTAGACGGCCCCGAGCACGATCAGCGCGCCGATCGGCACATTGATCAGGAAGATCCACCGCCAGGAGAACTCGGTGAGCGCGCCGCCGACCACCAGTCCACCGACCGAGCCGATGCCCACCATCGAGCCGACGATCGCGATCGCCTGATTGCGCGCCGGTCCCGGCGCGAAGGTGGTGGCCACCAGTGCGAAGGCAGTCGGTGCCGCGATCGCCGCACCGGCGCCCTGGAAGGCACGCGCGATCAGCAGCATCGCCTCACCGGTGGCGAGGCCGCAGGCCAGCGAGGCCGCGGTGAACAGGCCGACACCGTAGATGAGCATGCGTTTGCGGCCGAACGCGTCACCGAGCCTGCCGCCGAGCAGCATCAGCCCGGCGAAGGTCAGACCGTAGGAGGTCACCGTCCAGGCACTGCCCGAACTGGACAGCCCCATCTCCTCCTGCAGCCGCGGCAGCGCGAAGATCACGACGGTGCCGTCGAGCACGACCATGAGCTGCAGGCCGCTGAGCACGAGGATGGCGAGGCCGAAGGCCCGTTTCGTCACCGGGTACTGCATCGTCGCAGCGGGTTTATCGAGCACAACGAGGCAGTGTAATTGGCATGGCGGCAACGCACCGGCGCGCGGCCCGCGAAGCTAGGCCGTCCCGAAGCCCGCCGTCGGGCCGATGACGATGATCGCCGGCGGCCGGATGCCCTCGGACCTGACCTTCGCCGCGATGGTACCGAGGTCGGCCCGCACGACCCGCTGGGTACGCAGGGTGCCCTCCTGGACCACGGCCGCCGGGGTGTCGACGGGGCGACCGCCCGCCAGCAGCGCGGCGGCGAACTTGTCGATCCGCTCCACCGCCATCATCAGCACGAGGGTGCCGCGCAGTTTCGCCAGCGCCGACCAGTCGACGAGCGAATCCGGATGGTCGGGCGCGACGTGCCCGCTCACGACAACGAACTCGTGGGTGACCCCGCGGTGGGTCACCGGGATCCCCGCCGCGCCCGGCACCGAGATCGGGCTGGTGACGCCGGGCACCACCGTCACCGGGATACCCGCCGCCGCGCACGCCTCCAGTTCCTCGTAGCCGCGCCCGAACACATACGGGTCGCCGCCCTTGAGCCGGACCACGAACTTGCCCGCCTTGGCGCCCTCGACGAGTGCGAGGTTGATCGCCTCCTGTGCCATCGACCGCCCGTACGGGATCTTGGCAGCGTCGATGACCTCCACGTGCGGGCCGAGTTCGGCGAGCAGTTCCGGTGGGGCCAGCCGGTCGGCCACCACCAGGTCGGCGCGGGCGAGCAGCCTGCGGCCGCGCACGGTGATCAGGTCAGGATCACCCGGTCCCCCGCCGACCAGGGCGACGCCGGGGGTCACCGGCTCCGAGTCGTCGGTCACCACGCCGGACTGCAGCGCCTCGAGCAGCCCGTTGCGCACCGCGGCCGAGCGCCGGTGCGCGCCGCCCGCAAGCACGCCGAGGGTGAGCCCGTCGTAGCGGGCGGTCGCGGGGGTGACGGCGGTGCCGTCGCGGGCGATGTCGGCGCGCACGCAGAAGATCCGCCGCGCCGTGGCCTCGGCGACCACCGCCGCGTTGGTCTCCGGTTCGTCGGTGCAGGCCATGGCATACCAGGCACCGTCGAGGTCACCCTCGGCGTAGGCACGCAGCTCGACGCTCAGCTGCCCGGCGGTGGCCATGCCTTCCACGGCGGGGGTGACCGCACGGCTGATCACGTGGACCTCGGCACCGGAGGCCACCAGCAGCCCCAACCTGCGCTGGGCGACGGTGCCGCCGCCGACCACAACCACTTTCCGTCCGCGCAGATCGAGCCCGACCAGGTAGTTCGGGTCCCCTGCGGGCTGGTTCGCTGCGGTGTCAGACGTGTTCGGCACAGTGGATCAGCCTAGTTCGTGGTCCGTCCCGCGCCGCACAGGGCCGCCGTCACCGCGTGGTGGCGCGACCGTCGCGCTCGTCGGCGGGATCCGAACCGGCGGGCGGACGTGGGCGCACCCGACCGGGTGCAGCCATCGGCCGGGTGCGCCCGCCCGGCTCAGCCGAGGTACGGGGTGTTCTGCACCCACCGGAACCCGGTGCCGCGCAACGCGAAACCGTCCAGATCGGTTCGGGTCATGGTGACCGTGGTGGCCGTGCCGTCGACCTCGCCGCGCAGGACCAGCCGGTCCGGCGCCGGACGTTCGACCACGAGTACGGCGTAGGGTGCCGGCGCCGCCTCGGGTTCGCCGCCGGGCACGGTGAGCGACAGGGTGGGCGCGGCCGGATCGGTGTCGGCGGCGACCGGGACGAGCGTGTCGTCCATCCGCTGGTACGCGGCAGACCCGGTGTCGATGATCAAACGTTGCCAGCGCACCTCGTCGGTGCGCAACGGCGGCAGTGGGTCACCGTCCACGGTGTACTCGGTGACCTCCCAGATCCCGTACAGCTCGGGCTTCGCGACACCGCCGCCGTAGTCACGCCAGTTCTGCACGGCGATGAGGACACATCCGGCGGCGATCCACAGGCCGAGCCCGACCTGCACCATCGCCGCCCGCCGATTCGCGCGCGCCGAGGCGAACAGCGCAGGCTGCCTGGCCGGTTCCGCCGTTCGTTCCAGGACGAGGAAGTTCAGCAGCCGGCGCGCTTGCGGGACGAGCAGCACCAGACTCATCAGCAGGAGATGACCGGACAGCATCTTCACCGGCACCCCGAAGGTGAGGTTGAGCAGGAACACCTGGGCCATGCTGATCACCCCGAGCATGGCGCCGAGGGTCGCTGTACGCGGCCAGAACAGCAGCAGCCCGGCGAGCACCTCGGCCAGGCCGAGTGCCATCTCGTAGGCGGGCGCGGAGCCGACCTGGTTCCACAGCATCGCCATCGGGCTCAGATCACCGACCTGGGTGAGCAGGGTGGTGAGCGCGGGTTCCGGCATCTGGGTGGGGATCAGCTTGACGAAGCCGTAGAACAGCAGCTGGCCGCCCACACACAGCCGCAGCGCGGTGAGGAACCAGCTCGCGGCGCGCGGGTAGGCGCGACGGCGCCGGTCGAGCACCGACCAGATCACTGTCACGGCGATCGCCAGTGTCAGCACCAGCCCGCACTGGATCCAGATCGCGGCCTGGTCGCCACTGCCGTTCATCCGCAGTTCTGCGTCCACCCCGAGGATGTGCGTGCCGACCCAGCCGCTCACCGGTCCGAGCGCGCCGATCTGCCAGGCGACCGCCTCCGGCGGCAGCAGCGGGGCGAGTACTCCCGTGAACACGAAGGTGATCTGCGCCATCCACAGGCAGAACAGCCCGAGGTAGGCAACGGTGAACCGGAACGCGAGCCGGGTGAGCGGGTGCCAGGGTGCCGGTGGTGCGGGGTCCGCACGATCGTCGTCGGTCCGTTCTACGGTCGCTGTGGCCACCCACGCCTCCTCGTCGAGTTCGATTGCTAGCCAAGCTAATCGGTTTCCCGGCTGCACCGCGTCCGGGAAAACCCTGATCTTCGGCGATGTCAACCCCGAATCTCGCTCACCGATGCCACCCTTACGTTCCGGTCGGCCGTCCGGTACCCAGAAGTGACACACGTTACATTTTGTCGATTGGGGTACCGCACAGATGTCGGAAGATCAGGACCCGGCCGCGCAGGTGTCGCTCACCGTCAGCGACCGCGATCTGGACGAGCTGTCCGAGCAGTTGTCCCGGTGGCTGACCGGGAAGGTCGGTGCCGAGGTGACCGTCGGCGAGCTCAGCAAGCCGTCGACGGGCGGGATGTCGAGCACCACCGTCCTGTTCGACGCCAGGTGGGCGGACGGCGGCGGCGCATTCGTGCTGCGGATGGCGCCGGAGGACAGCTCCTTCCCGGTGTTCGAGTCCTACGACCTGCCGATGCAATACGAGGTGATGTCCGGCGTCGCCGCGGCCTCTACGGTCGCGGTCCCGCCGTTGCGCTGGCTCGAGACCGACGAATCCGTGCTCGGCTCGCCATTTCTCGTGATGGAGCGGGTCGAGGGCCGCGCGCCCGCGGACAACCCGCCGTACGTGTTCTTCGGCTGGCTGTTCGACGCCACCCCCGCCGAGCGTGCCCGGATCGCCGACGCGACCGTCGAGGTGATCGCCCAGGTGCACGCCATCGACGACCCGGCCCGGCGGTTTCCCTCGCTCGACGGCGACGGTTCGGCGCTGCGCAGACACTTCCAGGCCCAGCGGCACTGGTACGCGTGGGCGCTGACCGACCACGGCGTGCGGGTACCGCTGATCGAGCGCAGCTTCGACTGGCTCGAAGCGCACTGGCCCGCCGCCGCCGGCCCCGAGGTGCTGAACTGGGGTGACGCGCGACCCGGCAACATCCTGTTCGACGGGTTCACCCCGGCTGCGGTGCTCGACTGGGAGATGGCCACCCTCGGCCCGCGCGAACTCGACCTGGGCTGGATCATCTTCATCCACCGCTTCTTCCAGGACATCGCCACCCGCTTCGACCAGCCGGGACTGCCCGATTTCCTGCGCCGCGACGCCGTGGTCGCGAAATACGAAGAGCTCACCGGACACCCGGTCCGCGACCTGGACTTCCACATCGTGTACGCGGCGCTGCGGCACGCGATCGTGATGGCCAGGATCAAATGCCGGATGATCCATTTCGGGGAGGACACCGTGCCCGACGATCCCGACGACTACGTGATGCATCGCCGCAGCCTCGAGGCCTTGCTCGACGGCACCTACGAGTGGGACTGAGGAGCAGACCCCATGAACGCGATCATGCCCGTCCCGCTGGACGAGTACCCGGTCCATCAGACCCCGCTGTCCCTGGCCAGGGTGGCCACCAGCGACCGAAACTTCTACGACCGCTACTACTTCAACGCCTTCGACCCGGCCGGTGACACCATGCTGATCACCGGGTTCGGGGTGTACCCGAACCTCGGCGTCGTCGACGCCTTCGCCACCGTGCGTCACGGCAGCACGCAGCGGGCCGTGCGGTTCTCCGACGCGCTCGGCGCACGGGATCTCACCACGGCGGTCGGCGGCTACCGGATCGAGGTGATCGAGCCGCTGCGGCGGCTGCGGGTGGTGTGTGAACACCCCGATCTCGGGTTCGACCTCACCTGGACCGGCGCGCATCCGGCGGTGCAGGAGCAGCCGCACCTGATCCTGTCGGGGACCAGGCCGATCATCGAGGCCTCCCGGTTCGCGCAGCTGGGTTCGTGGGCGGGCACCCTCGCCGTCGACGGCATCGACTACACCGTGGATCCGGGGTCGTGGACCGGCAGCCGGGACCGGTCGTGGGGGATCCGGCCCTCCGGCGAACCCGAGCCGCCCGGACGCGCGGCAGCCGAGGGGGCAGGCGGCTTCTGGTGGCTGTACGCGCCGCTGCGATTCGAGGAGTTCGCGATCGTGGTGATCGTGCAGGAGGACCCCGACGGCACCCGCACCCTCAACAACGCGGTGCGGATCTGGCACGACGGCCGCAAGGAGCAGTTGGGCTGGCCACGAATGCATTTCGTGTACGAATCGGGCACCCGGCATCCGGTCTCGGTACGTCTCGACATGACCACCCCCGACGGCGAGCCGCTGGAGGTGACGGTGGAATCGCGCCCCGGCATCGCCCTGCACGTCGGCTGCGGTTACGGCCCCGACCCGGACTGGACCCACGGCCGCTGGATGGGCCGGGACTGGTCGCTGTCGAGCTCCTACGACCTCACCGACCCCGCGATCGTCGCGCGCACCCCCTACGGGGTGATCGACCACATCGGCTACGCCCGCTGCGGCGACGCCGAGGGCTGGGGCCTGTTCGAACACGCCTCGATGGGCCGTCACGACCCCACCGGTTTCGCCGACTGGTCCGCGGTCGCGCCCTGACCCCGCGACCGGCCGCCGCGACAACAAGGTCGCGGCGGCCGATGCCCCGGGGCGAGCGGACCGTGGTGACGGCCCGCTCGCCTGCGCGGCTAGGCCGCCGTCGCGAAGTCGGCCAGCAGCGAGGGAACCCCGGCGTCGAAGCCCACCACGTCGAGCATGCCCGCGTCGGTGGGGTCGGCGATGCTGAACCGAGTCGCGGTCATCCCGACGACCACCAGCTTGGCGCGCGGGTTCACCTCGCGCCGGTACCGGGCCAGCGCCTGGTGCGGGTGCACCTTTCCGGCCCAGGTCTCGTTGTCGGTGTATACGGAGAAGACGTCGACCTCGATCCCCTTGTCGAGCGCGTGCAGGATCGGCAGCGCACAGTCGGTTCCGCCGAACGGCAGGTTCGACACCGCCCGTACCGCGTCGTCGAGCCGCTGCCGCGGGGAGATCGACAATTCCGACAACCCCGATGAGCCTCGCCACCGGTGCGTATCGGTGAAACCGACGATCTGGTGCCGCGGCTCGGTGCGCGCACAGACCAGCGCCAGCGCGGCCGAGGCCGCCCGTGCCGAGATCGGCAGGCCCGCGATGGGGCTGGTCATCGAGCCGGACACGTCGAGCGCGAGCAGGTGGCGCAGACCGGTCGGCTGGACGGTCTCGAACGCGGCGTAGAACGCGGCGTCGAGCGCGTCGACGACCGGCGCCGACGGCGTCCACGTTCCGGCTCCCCTGGCCGACTGCCCGGACGCGTAGGTGCGCAGTGCGATGAGTACCGCCACCGGGTGCACCCGAGCCTTGCGCAGCCTCGCCGGATCGGTGAGCTGTGCGCAGATGTCGGCGGTGCGCGGACCCAGCGGATCGAGCAGGCCGAGCCTGGTCAGCCGTGGCAGCTGACGCAGCAGCGCGGTCTGCGGAATGCCGTTGTCCAGCAGCGCTTCCCATACCGGCGCCGCGTTCAGCGCCGCGTCGGGCAGCATGTCCCAGCTGAGCCGGTACTCGCGCACCAGCCCCGGCACCTGATCGGCAGGCGCGGTCGCCGCCCGCTGAAAGCCCTCGACCAGGGCGAGACCGTCGAGGTCGGGGCTCCGGCCGCAGATCCAGTCGAACAGCCTGCGCCGCTCGTCCTCCGCGCTCGCCGGGTGCGACAGGCGCAGCAGGTCGCGGTGTGACCAGCCTTCCCGCTGCCGGTACTTCACCACCTGGTAGGCCAGGTCGGCGACCGGCTTGTCCAGGTACCAGCGGGCGACCGCGCGCGACAGGCCGCGACCCCAGCCACGGAACTGTTCGGCGTAGCCGGCGAACAGGAAGAGGTGGGTACCCGTGCGCGCGACCAGCGGCAGCGCGGCCAGCGCGGCGCGGCGGCCGTCGACATCGCCGACCGAGGCGGCCGCGGCCAGCGCGAACAGCGCCGGGTTCGCCCGCGGCGCCCGCCCCGTGGTGGAGATCTCGACGACCTCACGCACCAGTTCGGCGGTGTGCGCGACGGCGTAGGCGACGACGAATTCGGCGTTCTCGGCGGTGAGTGCATCCGCGCGCACGTAGTGGGTGCCGCCCTCGGTGCCGAGGGTGAGGAAGCGCCGGATCCGGGCCTGCGGGGTGATCTCGAAGACGAAGCCACCGGCGTTGTTCTCGACCTGCCGGGAATCGGCGGACCTGGTCTGCGGCGTAACACGGTGCGCGAAGCGCGACAGAATGTTCATGGTTTCCCCCTCCGATACTCGTATCGGCGTAGCTGATCCGGTCCCGAGACCCATCGGGACATGTGTGTGCGACGAGCGGACGGACGTGTGGTGACGGCCGGGAGAACGGAGATTTCTCTCCGCTCGGGAGTCGAACCCGTATGCCAGATAACCGACCGAGTCCGGTCCGTCCTGCTCGTCTGCGTGGCAGTCGCGGTGCGGGCGTGTGTGTCCCGACCGATAGGCGCTCTACCGAACTGAGCTACCGCCACCGCACACGGCGGCGGGCGGGATTCGAACCCGCGACATCCTCATCTGGAGTGATAACCGATCAGATCCGGTCCGCACTGCGACTGCTGGAGAAGACATTACGATGCGCCGCCGATCCTGCCCAGTGATTTATTTCCTGGGCCGCCACCTCAGGCTCCCTGACCCGCCCAGCGCCGCCGCACGAGGGCAACCACGACCCCGTCGATTACTGTTCGCGCACAGCGGATGTCACCCGCTCCCCACTCGTCGGCACCGGCCCGGCGCGCGGCCGCCTCGGCGACGCTCGGCGTACCCACCGCCGCGGCGGTGCGATCCGAGGAGTAGTCGACCTCGACCCGGGCGAGTTCCACAGCCGGATATCCGCGCACCGGGACGCCGAGTTCCGTCGCCGCGGCACGGATACCCGGATCGGTGGCGCGCCGGTCCAGCGTTGCCAGACACACGACGACCCTGTCCCCTGCCGACGCCCGAACCGCAGCCACGATCCGGCACGCCGGGACATCCGGCCGCACACCGATCCCGATCACCACCCGCTCCGGCATCGGACCGGTATCCGGGCAGGTGCCTTCGACCGTCGGATCAGGCATGCCCATCACCGCTGTGATCCGCGTGCGGCCTGCGAAGCTCTGCCGCCCACCCGAAGGCCGACGGCTGCGGCGATCGAGGCGATCCCGAAGGTCCGGGCCCGTCGGCCGATTCGAATGTCCGGCGTCGACCGCCTGCCTCGCCGGTCGGCCGCAGCCGCCCGAACCGGCACCCACCATAGGCCGGTCGCCGCTGGCTCGAGCCGCTGCCCGGCGCACTCTCCTCGCCGACTGATCCGGCAGCGGCTGGGTGGCGAACCGCCTGGTGCGCGACGCGCGGTCATGCCTGCTGGAATCCCGCCGCGGCGGTGACGAATCGAGCGATCGCCTCGGGGTTACCCGCCGGGTGGGTGTGCAGGTACGAGGCGTGGACCTGCCCGAGTACCGCGCCCTCGGTGGTGGATTCGGTGATCCGCCACCCCCAGGCCGCGGGTGCGTCGGCGGTGCGGACGAGGCGGGTGCGGTGGAATTCGTGGCCGCGGACGCGGGTGCCCGCCCGCCAGAGGGACGAATCGTGCAGGGCGACGGCATCGCGGTAGCCGAGGGTGAGGCGGGGGCCGAACTCGGCGTCCGCGTCGATGACGCCCGCCATCGGGTGGCCGTCGAGGGTGCGGGTCAGGTACAGCAGGCCCGCGCATTCGGCGTGGATCGGCAGGCCGCGCCGCGCGCCTTCGGCGATGGCCGAGCGTAGGGCCACATTGGCCGACAGTTGCGCCGCGTGTTCCTCCGGGAATCCGCCGGGAAGCACCACACCCGCTGTCCCCGAGGGTAATTCGTCGGTCAAGGGATCGAACACCACCACCCGTGCCCCTGCCGCGGTGAGCAGTTCACGATGCTCGGCGTACCCGAAGGTGAAGGCGGGACCACCCGCCATAGCGATGATCGGCCCCACACGGTCGTGGAATTCGGCCGGGTCGACTCCGGTACCGCCACTGGTCGGCATTCGATCACCGTCGCCGCGCGCGGGCAAAGCCGTTGACGGCCCGCTGGATCCGGCGCCGACTCGCGCTCGGCCGCCGATGTCGGGCGTGCGCGACGTCGATGACATCCGGTCGGATCCGGCGGCCGCGAGTTCGGCGACCGGGTCCCAAGCAGGCCCCGCGGTCGATTCGGTGGCGAGCGCGACGACCGCGCGCAGGTCGATGTGGGCGGCGACGAGATCGGTCATGGCAGCGACGGCGGTGGTGGCGGCACTGCCGTGTTCGACGGCGGGAATGAGGCCGAGATGCCGGGAGGGGACCTCCAGTTCGGCCAGGCGTGGCAGGGCGCCGAGCACCGGCAGGCCGACCCGGTCGCAAGCGGCACGCAGGACCTGTTCGTGCCGTTCGCTGCCGACCCGATTCAGGATCACCCCGCCGAGCCGGACGCCGGAGTCGTAGGTGGCGAACCCGTGCAGCAGCGCGGCCAGGCTCTGCGAGTGACCGCGCGCGTCGACCACCAGGATCACGGGCGCACCGAGCAGGCTCGCGACCTGCGCGGTGGACCCTTCGGCGACGGCATCGGCCCTGTTCTCGTCGATCCGCCCGTCGAACAGGCCCATCACGCCTTCGACGACGGCGATATCGCAGCCGGCGGCCCCGTGCCGGTACAGCGGAACCACCCGGTTCTCCCCCACCAGCACGGGGTCGAGGTTGCGGCCCGGCCTGCCGGCGGCGAGCCCGTGATATCCGGGGTCGATGTAGTCGGGCCCCACTTTGAACGGCGCGACCTGATGCCCGACCCGGCGCAGCGCCCCGATCAGCCCGGTCGCAAGCGTCGTCTTCCCGCTCCCCGACGCGGGCGCCGCGATCACCACCGCGGGCACACTCATCGTCGCGCTCTCGTCCGGGTCGCGGTGACCGTCGCTCGACCCGCGCGGCGAACCACGGGCGCGCACCGCACCGAGGCGGCGGCCGGTTGCGCGCGGACCGCTGTCACCATTCGATACCGCGCTGGCCTTTGCGGCCCGCGTCCATCGGGTGCTTCACCTTCGTCATCTCGGTGACCAGGTCGGCCGCGTCGATCAGGGCCTGCGGTGCATCCCGCCCGGTGATCACCACGTGCTGGTTGCCGGGGCGGCTGGCGAGGGTCTCGACGACCTCGTCCACGTCGACCCAACCCCATTTCAGCGGGTAGGTGAATTCGTCGAGCACGTAGAAGCGATGCTGTTCGGCGGCGAGTCGGCGGGCGATCTCCTGCCAGCCCGCGAGCGCGGCGGCGGCGTGGTCTTCCTCGGTCCCGTGCTTGCGGGTCCAGGACCAGCCCTCCCCCATCTTGTGCCACTCGACCGCGCCGCCGGCGCCGGTCTGCTCGTGCAGGGTTCCGAGCGTGCGGAACGCGGCCTCCTCGCCCACCTTCCACTTGGCGCTCTTCACGAACTGGAACACCGCCACGTCGAAGCCCTGATTCCAGGCACGCAACGCCATCCCGAACGCCGCGGTGGATTTGCCCTTGCCCGGCCCGGTGTGCACGGCGAGCACGGGCTGATTACGCCGCTGCCTGGTGGTCAGCCCGTCCTCCGGCACAACCTCGGGAACACCCTTGGGCACGACCATCTCCTCTGCTCGGTGTCCCGGCCCGCCTCGGCCGAGTCCACCTCTGTTCTATCAGTGTGCGCTCCCGGTCGATCGCCGTGCCTTGGCCAACGCGGACGACGGCCCTCCCCGAGCTTGCCGACCGAAGCGCTCCTGCCCCGGACCCGAGGCCGCGGCGTTTGCGTGACGCCGGGCCGGACGACCCGGCGCCGGACGTCAGCAGCTCGCCCGCCCGCGGGGTGCGGAACAGTGGCAACCCGCGATCCGCACGACCGCTGAGCGTCCACCGTGATGCCCGCAACCCGCGCTGGAGCACGTCGCCGGGGACAAGGCCTGCACCGTCCACACGTGGCCCCTACTGCGCGACAGCATCCCGCCCGGCCACCACTGGTCGGAGCACGCACCGTGTCGACGGCACCGGAACGCTCTCCACTGCGCAGGCTGCCGGGCGGCCCGAGGATCGCACTGCGCCGCAGCACGATCAGGCCGCACGGCCGATCGGAGCTCCGCCACGCACCGCGTCCGCCACCGAGTCACCGGTGAGCTCGTCCAGGCGCAGGTAGCGGGCGCGCAGGTCGCGGGAGAGTTCCGCGGCGAGGCCGAGGCGGATCATGCCGCGTTCGCAGTCGATGACCATGGCGGTGTGTCCCTCGCCTGCCAGCAGGCGGGCGGCGGTGCGAGCGCGCGGCAGCGGGTCGATACCGCCGGTGGCGCGGCCGTCGGTGAGCAGCACCAGCATCGGGCGGCGACGTGGGTCGCGCACGTGTTCGCGGGCGATCACCTCGCGGGCCTTCAGCAGCCCGGCCGCCAGCGGTGTCTTGCCGCCGGTGCGCAGGCCGGCCAGGCGGCGGACCGCGATGTCGACCGAGGAAGTGGGGGGCAGCACGAGCTCGGCCTCGGCGCCGCGCACGCCGATCACCGCCACCTTGTCGCGGCGCTGGTAGGCGTCGCGCAGCAGCGTGACGATCGCGCCGGTGACGGCGGTGAGCCGGTCACGAGCGGCCATCGACCCCGACGTGTCGACCACGAAGACGACCAGATTCCCTTCGCGCCCTTCGCGATACGCCCCACGCAGGTCCTCGGTGGTCAAAGCCAGTGGCCCGCTGAGCCTGCCGCGCTCGAATTGCCGTGGGGCGGCGGCGAAGACGGTGCCGAGCAGATGCAGGCCGGTGGCGGTGTCGGTATCGGGGCGCACCGTGCGGCCGGTACGGGTCTGCGCGCGGGAGCGACGGCCCGGCGCGCCTTCACCGATCCCGGGAACCTCCCAGCGCGGTGCGGGCCTGGTCGCCGAAGCCGGTGTGCCGGAGACGCTTTCCGCCATCGGACGCGTACCGCCGCCATTCGGGCGAACACCACCGGGCCCGCCACCGTCCGGGCCACCATCGTCCGGGCCACCGTCGTCGGGACCGTCCTGGCCGCCGTCTGGTCCACCGTCGCCGGATCCATCATCGGACGCCGGGTCATCGGGGCTGTCGCCGGCGACGCCGCCCGCTGAACCGTCGTCGGCCGGGCCGCATTCGGGCTCGGTGGGCGAACCGCCGCCACCTCGCCGGTCGCGACCGCCCGCCTCGTCGCCGGGCTGGGCGCCGCCCGCTCCCTCGTCGAATTCGTCGGCCGCCGAACCCTTCTCGACCTCGTCGGCGGCCTGCCGCATGGCATCGTCGAGCTGCTCGGAGCTGATCCCCGGCTCGTCGAACGGGTCACGCCGCCGACGATGCGGCAGGGCCAGTTCGGCCGCCACCCGCACATCGTCCTCGCCGACCCGGTCGCGTCCCTGCCAGGCCGCATGCGCGACGGCGGTTCTGGCGACGACCAGATCGGCACGCATACCGTCGACATCGAACGCCGCGCACAGCGCCGCGATCCGGCGCAGTTCACCGTCGTCGAGCGCGACCTCGGGCAGGCGGTCGCGGGCGGTCAGGATCCGTTCGGCGACACCGCGATCCGCGTCGGCGTAACGGGCGGCGAACCCGGCCGGGTCGGCCTCGTAGTCCAGGCGTCTGCGCACCACCGCCATCCGCACGTCGACATCGCGGGAAGCGGCCACGTCGACGGTGAGACCGAACCGGTCGAGCAGCTGCGGCCGCAGTTCGCCTTCCTCCGGATTCATCGTGCCGACCAGCACGAATCGCGCCGGGTGGGTGTGCGAGACGCCGTCGCGCTCGACATGTACCCGCCCCATGGCGGCCGCGTCGAGCAGCACATCGACGAGGTGGTCGTGCAGCAGGTTCACCTCGTCCACGTAGAGCACACCGTGGTGGGCCGCGGCCAGCAGGCCGGGCCGGAACGCTTGCTCGCCGTCGCGCAGCACACGCTCGAGGTCGAGCGAGCCGACCACGCGGTCCTCGGTGGCGCCGACCGGGAGCTCGACCAGTCGCGCAGGCCTGGCACCGCTCTCGTCGACCACCGGCGGCAGCAACTGCGCCAGCGCGCGCACGACGGTCGATTTGGCGGTGCCCTTCTCGCCACGTACCAGTACGCCCCCGATGCCGGGGTGCACCGCCGACAAGATCAACGCCAGCTGCAGCCGTTCCTGTCCGACGACCGCCGAGAACGGGAAACCCGCCTCCCCCGCCGACCGAGCGGCGGTGTGCGGACCAGCGACGACATCAGCAATACCAGGCACATCCCCACTGTATGCGGGGTCCGGGCACCGGTGATCGCCGGGCGGTGGTTCGCTCGACCGGCACAGCGTCCCCGGCTGGGCCGCGCTGGACCAACACCAACAGCTGAATCGGTACTGATCGCGACCGATCGGCGCGAAAGTGACCGCCCTGCACGGCCCCGAGGGTCAACCCCGCCGAGTCACCCGCGCCGCATCGGCACGTGCGCAATCCCGTCGTCGAGGAACTCCGGCCCGTCGGCGACGAAGCCGAACTTCGCGTACATGTCGACCAGATGGGACTGGGCGTCGAGCCGAACCGTGGCAGCGCCGGTCTCGGCCAGCGCCGCCCGGATCAGCCGGGCGCTGTAGCCGCGACCGCGGGCGGTCTTCGCCGCGCACACCCGGCCGATCCGGAAGGTCGTCACGTCGTCGACCCGCTGCTCGAGTAACCGCAAGGTGGCGACGACCGCGCCGCCGTCGTCGAGCCACAGGTGCCGGGTGTCCGGCAGCAGGTCACGCCCGTCCAGCTCGGGATAGGCGCATTCCTGCTCGACGACGAACACGTCGACGCGAAGTTTCAACAGCTGGTACAGGGTGGCGGCGTCCAGATCCGCCGCCCATGCCCGTTTCAGAGCGACCGTCGACATCATCGCGTCTTGCTATCACACCTGCGCGTAGTGCGCGACGTCCTCCTGCGCCGGGGCGGCCACCCTGTCCAGCTTGAGCGACTTGCTGGTCCAGTCCCAGACTTCCTGGAACAGGGCCTGGTTCTCCGACAGCTTGCTCCCGAGCGAGGGGATCAGCTGCTTCAGCTGCGGGGTCCATTCGGCGTATTCGCGCGGGAAGCAGCGCTGCATGACGTCGAGCATGGCGGTGACACAGGTCGACGCGCCAGGGGAGGCGCCGAGCAGACCGGCGATGGAGCCGTCCTCGGCGGAGATCACCGCGGTGCCGAACTCGAGCACGCCGCCCGCGCCCTTCTTGCGGATCACCTGCACACGCTGGCCTGCGGTGATCAGCTCCCAGTCGCGGCCCTGCGCGCGCGGCATGAACTCCTCGAGCACACCCACCTTGCCGGTCTCCGACTTGAGCAGCTCGCTGATCAGGTACTTGGTCAGGCCCATCTCGGTGAGGCCGACGCCGACCAGCGAACCGATGTTGTTCGGCTTGATCGACTTGAACAGGTCGGCATTGGAGCCGTCCTTGAGGAACTTCGGGGTCCAGCCCGCGTAGGGCCCGAACAGCAGCCCCTGGGTGCCGTTGATGACGCGCGTATCCAGGTGCGGCACCGACATCGGCGGCGCGCCGACCGCGGCCTTGCCGTACACCTTGGCCTCGTGCCGGTCGATCAGCGCGGGGTTGGTGCAGCGCAGGAACTGGCCGGAGATCGGGAATCCGCCGAAGCCCTTGGCCTCCTTGATACCCGACTTCTGCAGCAGCGGCAGTGCCCCACCGCCCGCGCCGACGAAGACGAACTTGGCGTTGATGGTGCGCGACCGGAAGGTGCGCAAATTGCGGACGGTGACGTTCCACGAACCGTCGGCCTGCTTGGTGAGGTCACGGACCTCGGTGCCGAAGGCGATCTCGCCACCGGAGTAGCCGATGTAGGCCAGCAGCTGCTTGGTGAGCGCCCCGAAGTCGATGTCGGTGCCGCCGTCGGTCCAGTTCAGCGCGATCGGGTCGGAGAAGTCGCGACCCTTGGCCATCAGCGGCAGCCGTGCGCTGAACTCGTCGGGGCTGTCGATGTATTCCATGCCGCGGAACAGCGGGTGCGGCGCCAGCGCCTCGTAGCGCTTGCGCAGGTACTCGACGTTGTCGGCGCCGTGCACGAAACTCACGTGCGGGATGGGGTTGATGAAACCGGACGGGTCGCCGAGCACGCCGCTATCGACCGCGGAGGCCCAGAACTGCCGCGAGACCTGGAAACGCTCGTTGATGTCGACGGCCTTGCCGATGTCCACCGACCCGTCGGCATTCTGCGGGCTGTAGTTCAGTTCGCACAGCGCCGAGTGCCCGGTGCCCGCGTTGTTCCACGGGTCGCTGCTCTCGGCGGCGGCAGCGTCGAGCCGCTCGAACACCGAGATCGACCACTCCGGCTGCAGCTGCCGCAGCAGCGCGCCCAGCGTGGCACTCATGATGCCTGCGCCGATGAGAACTACATCGGTCTTTTCAGTCTTCGCAGCGTTCGGCACGGGTAGATCGACTTCCTTGTCCTTCTCAGCCACCCACCTGGCGGGGTAGGTCGCTTGCGCGGGCGCTCGGGTGTTGGTGCGACTCGCGGTGAATCGCCGGGGGTAGGTTACCCGTCGTTCACCTGAACCCAATTGTGCACCTCAGCTATCTCGCGCACTAAGACCGACCTGCCGAATGTGATCTAAACCAACACTGCACGTCGCGCTGACCGCGCGATAGATTGACCGGTGTGACGAACGAAACCTCACTCGATCCCGCCGCCCCCACCGCGCGGACCGATGAGCAGTGGCAATCCGATGTCCTCGGGACCGACTATCAGCAGCGGACGCTGCCGCTCGGCCCCGACCCGGACGGCGAGGGCGAGGTGGTGGCCACGCTGGTGCGCTATCTGCCCGAGGCCGCCGCACCGGCCACCGAACCGACCGTGCTGTACCTGCACGGGTTCACCGACTACTTCTTCCAGGAGCACCTGGCCGAGCACTTCGCGGCCCGCGGCCACCGTTTCTACGCCCTCGACCTGCGCAAATGTGGGCGTTCACGGCGGGCGGGGCAGAGCGCGCACTATGTCAGCGATCTGGCGCTCTACGACGCCGAACTGAACGAGGCGCTGCGGATCGCGCGCGCCGAGACCGGCACCGACGTGCTGGTCGTCGCGCACTCCACCGGTGGCCTCGTGGCGTCGCTGTGGCTGGACCGGCTGGAAGCCGCGGGCGGCAGCGCGCGGGCCGGTGTCGTCGGGGTGGTGCTCAACAGCCCCTGGTTCGATCTGCAAGGTCCGTCCTATTACCGCACGGTCGGCACCCCGATCATCAATGCCGTCGGCAGGCTGCGGGCCTTCGCGCAGATCCCCGGGATGGGTGTGAGCACCGCGTACGGCGACAGCCTGCACCACACCAAGGCCGGCGAATGGGACTACAACCTGGACTGGAAGCCGCTCGCCGGTGAGCCGGTGCGGCTGGGCTGGCTGCGCGCCATCCGGCAGGGGCAGGCCCGTCTGCACCAGGGGCTGGCGATCGGCGTGCCCGCGCTGATCCTGCGCTCCCGGCTGACCAGGTTCGCCCGCGAGCACAGTCCCGCGGTCGACGTGGCCGACGCCGTTCTCGATGTCAAGCAGATCCAGCGCTGGGCCGGCTGTCTGGGCGAGCGCACCACGATCGTCCCGATCGACGGCGCCCGCCACGACGTGTTCCTGTCTTCGGAATCGGTGCGCGCCAACGCTTTCGCCGAAACCGACAACTGGCTCGACTGGCTGGCGACCTACCACAAGCCGTAGTCGGCCCGGATCGCGGTCGGCTACCAGAGGCTGGTGCGGAGCACGATCTCGGTGGCCAGCTCGTGGGCGCCCTCGGTGGCGATGTTGTCGACTTCGAGCGGGACCACCCGGAATTCGCCGTAGACGAAGCGGCCCGACGCATCGGCGGTGGCCCGCGGCAGGCTCTTGGTGACGAGCATCGTGACCGGCAGCTCCAGCGGCGGGCAGGCCGGATCGGGCGCGTTTCCTTCGGCATCGGGCACGGCGGGATGGCCGTGATCGGCCACGACCAGGCTCATGAACCTGCCGAAACGGCCCGCGCACAACCGCCAGGCCAGCGCCGCACCGGCACCACGGCCCGCGACATTGACGTAGGGCAGTTCGAGCTCGTCCAGCATGGTGTGGATCGCGGCCGGATCCAGCGCCTCGATCGACTCCGGGACGACCGTCTGCAGGTCGGATTCGTGCAGCCGCGCGCACACCTGATCGAACACGTCCGCGGGGTCGTCCGCGCCGGGCAGCAACAGCACATTGTGCCGTGACTTGGGGCCGTCGACCCGTACCGTCCAAGCTCGGTCACCGACCGTGATCCGCCGAGATTTCATGCCGGAGTACGGTACACGTCCTGCCTGAACACGGCAGGGTGTTCCGAACCCTTCGGCCGGTCGGTTTCCGCCGCTGTCCTGCGGTTTCCCAGCGGTCGGCCACCGAATTGCCGAACCTGTCACAAGGGAGGCGTCCGGCGTGTGCGCCGCGAGTGTCCACACACGCCGGACGACGGCGCCGCAGTGGCGGGCATCTCAGTCGCCGCGCCGGCCGTCCGGGACGCCGGTGGGCCACTGTGTGGTCAGCGGAGCGGCGAGACGTTGTGCGGCAGCCAGAGGGCCTCGGTAGGTGCCAGCGGCGGATCGACGAGGTCGAGCACGACGACCCGGCCCCCGCGGGTCCTGCGGGTACGTGACGAAGGCGACGACGGCCGAGGCCAGCTCTGCTCGAACGTTCACACCACGCGCTGAGGTCCACCGCGCGGACCGGCCTCGGTCGCGTGGGGAGCCGCGGCGGTGCGGACGACCGGGAGGCCGGTGGGCGCGCCGCCCGCGATCAGCATGTCGAGAGCGGCGAGGTCGACGTGCTTTTCGATCAGGTCGGCCAGCAGGTCGAGCTGGGCGGTGCGGATCGTGGCCACCGAGGTGTCCTCGGCCGGCCGGAAACCGGCGCGACCGGCGCGGGCGGCGACCTCGGTGAGCCAGGTGCGGCGGAACTCGTCGGATTCGAGGAGCCCGTGCACGTGCGTCCCCCAGATCGACTCGCGGACACTGCCCTCGGGGTTTCCGGCGACGGTCAGCCAGGCGGAATCCCCGCTGTGCCGCACCCGGCCGTGATGAATTTCGTAGCCGCCCACCGGGATCGGCCCCGCCGACCCGGTGACTTGCCTGGCGACCTTCGGCTCGGCGAATTCGATCTCCAGGTCGAGCAAACCGAGGCCGGGCACGACCCATGGCGAGTTCGTGCTCGGTGCGCCGTCGCCACGCATCGCCGCGCCCCGGTCGTCTCCCTCGTCTGCCCGCACCATTGCCCGCGGCCGGTCATCGTCGGCATCCGACTCGGTCGGCCGCCCGTCGTCGGCGGGGACCGTGGCGGAGGCGACCGGTGACCGGTGTTCGACACCGTCGACGATCCGTCTGCCCAGCATCTGATAACCACCGCAGATGCCGAGGATCGGGCGGCCCGCCGCAGCGCGGGCGCGCAGCGCTTCGCCGAGCCCCGTGGCGCGCAGCCATGCCAGATCGGCGAGGGTGGACTTGGACCCGGGCAGCACGACCAGGTCGGCGGTGGCCACCTGGTCCGGGCCGTCGGCCCAGCGGACGGCGACGCCTGGTTCGCAGGCCAGTGCTTCGATATCGGTGGAGTTGGAGATGCGCGGTAGCCGGATGGCCGCGACGGTGAGCCATTCGGTGCCGTGCGGCGGGCCGGGGCGGCCCACCGGGGTGCCCGCGACGGTGCCGAGGGAGTCCTCGGCGTCGAGCCACAGCTCCTCGGCGAACGGCAGGACGCCGAGGGTCGGGCGGCCGGTGAGCGCGGTCAGCTGGTCGAGACCTGGTCGCAGCAGC
This sequence comes from Nocardia rhizosphaerae, assembly GCF_042650365.1. Classification (NCBI taxonomy): domain Bacteria; kingdom Bacillati; phylum Actinomycetota; class Actinomycetes; order Mycobacteriales; family Nocardiaceae; genus Nocardia; species Nocardia rhizosphaerae. The sequence goes on along the minus strand of NZ_JBHSBA010000007.1, from coordinate 445,035 downwards.
GCGACGTCACCGCGGAATTTGTTGACGAGGAAACCCGCGATGAGCTGCTGATCCTCGGGTTCCAGTACCGCGACGGTACCGAACAGATGGGCGAGCACTCCCCCGCGATCGATATCGCCGACAACGAGAACCGGCAGATCGGCCGCCCGCGCCAGCCCCATGTTCGCCAGATCCGTTGCCCTGAGATTGATTTCGGCGGGCGAGCCGGCGCCCTCACAGATCACCACATCGAATTCGGACCGCAGCGAGGCGAGTTCGGCCGCGACGAGCTCGCGCAACTGCTGCCTGCGAGTGAAGTAGTCACGCGCGCCGACCGTTCCGATCGCCGTGCCCCGCACCACCAGCTGGGATCGGCGATCGCTGCCCGGCTTGAGCAGCACCGGGTTGAACCGCACGCTCGGATCAAGCCCACACGCCCGCGCCTGCAGCGCCTGCGCCCGCCCGATCTCCCCGCCGTCGAGGGTGACCACGGAATTGTTGGACATGTTCTGCGCCTTGAACGGTGCCACCCGCACGCCGCGCCGCGCGAGCATCCGGCAGATGCCGGCCACCACAACGCTTTTCCCCGCATCGGAGGTCGTCCCCGCGATCAGCAGCGCCCCACGCAGACCGGCGCTCATGCCGGAATCGACTCGCACGGACCGAGATCGACGGAACACACGTCTGGACCTCGGTGACAACCCGACGACGTGAGCTTCGACCTGCCCCGGCTCACGGCAACGTCAGGACTTCCGCACCCGTGTCGGTGACGACCAGGGTGTGTTCGAACTGCGCTGTCCACGAGCGGTCTTTGGTGACCACGGTCCAGCCGTCGTCCCAGATGTCGTAGTCGATGCCGCCGAGGTTGATCATCGGCTCGATGGTGAAGGTCATGCCGGGCTCGATGACGGTCTCGATGTTCGGCTGGTCGTAGTGCAGCACCACCAGTCCGTTGTGGAAGGTGGGGCCGACGCCGTGACCGGTGAAGTCGCGGACGACGCCGTAGCCGAAGCGGTTGGCGTAGGCCTCGATGACCCGGCCGATCACGTTCAGCGCGCGCCCCGGCTTGACCGCCTTGATCGCCCGGTTGGTGGCCTCTTCGGTGCGCTCGACGAGCAGACGGACTTCCTCGTCGACTTCACCGGCGAGGAAGGTGCGGTTCGTGTCGCCGTGCACGCCGTGGATGTAGGCGGTGACGTCGATATTGACGATGTCGCCGTCGGAGATCACGGTGGAGTCGGGGATGCCGTGGCAGATGACCTCGTTGAGCGAGGTGCAGCACGACTTGGGGAAGCCCTTGTAGCCGAGGGTCGACGGGTAGGCGCCGTGGTCGCACATGTACTCGTGCGCGATCCGGTCGAGTTCGTCGGTGGTGACGCCGGGCGCCACCGCCTTGCCTGCCTCGTCGAGCGCCTGCGCGGCGATCTTGCTCGCGATTCGCATCTTCTCGATGGTCTCGGCGGTCTGCACCCACGGCTCGTTGCCCTCCACCGCGGTCTTCTTCCACGCGTACTCGGGACGCTCGATGGAACGCGGGACGTCCCGGATCGGCGTCGGGGTGCCGGGAACGAGTGGCTGACGGGTGCGCACGGACATGTCAGCGAGTGTATCCATGGCCGTGCCCACCGCAGTAGCTGGTCGACGGGCCGCCGGTCAGGTCGGTGGTGCGACGCGCTCGAGCCGGACGACGATGCCCTTCGAGGTCGGTGTGTTGCTGATCTCGGCGACGCTGTCCAGCGGCACGAGCACATTGGTTTCCGGGTAGTACGCGGCGGCCGACCCGCGACTGGCCGGATAGGCCACCACGACGAAACTCTCCGCGCGCCGCTCGACGCCGTCGTGCCAGACGCTGACCAGGTCGACGGTGTCGCGGTCGGCCAGACCCAGCTCGGCCAGATCGTCCGGGTTGACCATGACCACCCGGCGCGCGTGGTGGATGCCGCGGTAGCGGTCGTCGTTCGCGTACGGGATGGTGTTCCACTGGTCGTGTGAGCGCAGCGACTGCAACAGCAGATGCCCCGGCGGCACCTCGGGCGCGGTCAGCTCGTTGCAGGTGAACTCGGCTTTTCCGCTCGCGGTCCGGTAGACGCCGGTGTTGACCGGGTTGACCAGCCGCAACCCGCCTGGCTCCGACACCCGTTCGGTGAAGTTCTCGAAGCCGGGCACCACCCGGGAGATGCGGTCACGGATGGTGCCGTAGTCGGCTTCGAAGTCGGCCCACGGGATCGCCGGGTCGGCGCCGAGGGTGCGCCTGGCCAGCCGGGAGATGATGGCGACCTCGCTGAGCAGCCGCGGCGAGGCCGGATCGAGGCGCCCGCGTGAGGCGTGGACTTCGCTCATCGAGTCCTCGACGGTGACGAACTGCTCCCCCGACGCCTGCACATCGCGATCACTGCGGCCGAGCGTCGGCAGGATCAGCGCGGTCTGCCCGCACACCGTGTGCGAGCGGTTGAGCTTCGTGGAGATCTGCACGGTGAGCGAGCAGCGGCGCAGCGCGGCCTCGGTGACCTCGCTGTCGGGGGTCGCCCGCGCGAAATTGCCCGCGACACCGAAGAACACCGTGGCCTGTCCGTCGCGCATGGCCCGGATGGCGCCGACGGAGTCGAGGCCGTGGTGGCTGGGCGGGGTGAACCCGAACTCGGTGCCGAGCGCGTCGAGGAACCACTGCGGCATCCGCTCCCAGATGCCCATGGTCCGGTCGCCCTGCACATTGCTGTGCCCGCGCACCGGGCACACCCCGGCACCTGGCCTGCCGAGATTGCCGCGCAGCAGCAGGAAGTCGACGATCTCGCGGATGGTCGGCACGCCGTGCCGGTGCTGGGTCAGGCCCATCGCCCAGCACACGATGATCTTCTTCGCGCCGAGCACGCGACGGTGCGCCTGCTCTATCTCGGCGCGGGTGAGCCCGGTGACGCGCAGCGCCTCGGCCCAGCTGATACCACGGGCGTGCGCGGCGAATTCGGTGAAACCGCTGGTGTTTTCGCGGATGAAGGCGTGGTCGAGCACGGTGCCCGGCGCCGCGTCCTCGGCGTCGAGCAGCAGCCGGTTCAGCATCCGGAACAGGGCGAGGTCACCGCCGGGCCGGATCTGCAGGAACTGATCGGCGATCTCGGTGCCGCGCCCGATCACCCCGCGCGGGACCTGCGGGTTCTTGAACCGGATGAGCCCGGCCTCCGGCAGCGGGTTGACCGCGATGATCGCGCCGCCGTTGCGTTTGGTCTGTTCCAGCGCCGTCAGCATGCGCGGATGGTTGGTGCCCGGGTTCTGGCCGACGACGAAGATCAGGTCGGCCTGATGGATGTCGTCGAGCGAGACCGTGCCCTTGCCGACCCCGATGGTCTGGGTCAGCGCCGACCCGCTGGACTCGTGACACATGTTGGAGCAGTCGGGCAGGTTGTTGGTGCCGAAGGCCCGCGCGAACAGTTGCAGCAGAAACGCGGCCTCGTTGCTCACCCGGCCCGAGGTGTAGAACAGTGCTTCGTCGGGCGAGGCCAGGCCCCGCAATTCCGTGGCCATCAGGTCGAAGGCCGCGTCCCAGCCGATCGGCTCGTAGTGGGTGGCGCCGGGCCGCTTCACCATCGGCTCGGTGAGCCTGCCCTGCTGGTTGAGCCAGTAGTCGGACTTGCCGTCGAGCTCGGCCACGCTGTGCTCGGCGAAGAAGTCCGCGGTGACGCGCCGGGTGGTCGCTTCGTCGGCGATGTGCTTGGCGCCGTTCTCGCAGTACTCGTTCTTGTGCCGGTGCTTCGGCTCCGGCCACGCGCAGCCGGGGCAGTCGAACCCGTTGGTCTGATTGATGTTCAGCAGGGTGCGCGCGGTGCGGGCGGGCGAGGTCTGTGCCAGGGCGTACTCGAGCGCGTGGGCCACACCGGGGACCCCTGCCGCCCACGTCTTGGGCGGTGTCACCCGCAGGTCGTCGCCGGGGTCGTCCATCGTGGTCATGCTCGGCCTCTTCCTCCCGCACCGGTGCGCGTTGTCGCCACCAGCCTCCCACCCGCACACCGGGCTCGGGACATCGTCTCGAGCTGGGCGAGCAGGCCGGGCAGCTGAACGCACGGCAACAGGGCATTCTATCGTGCGACCAGCATCCGACGGAGGCCATGATCGTCGCACCACCGGGCACCACCGCACCATCGGGGAATCTCTTCGGACCATGGTCCGTTTAAACGGAGACCGAACCATCCCGACCGCGAGGAGCACTCATGGAACTGGGCCTGACCACCTTCGCCGAGCTGTATCCCGCCGGTGATCGACCCGCGCCGACCGCCGCGCAGCGCCTGCGGCAGGTGGTGGACGAGGCGGTGGCGACCGAGGCGGCCGGGCTCGATGTCTACGGCGTGGGCGAACACCACCGCAAAGACTTCGCGGCCTCGTCCCCGGCGGTGGTGCTGGCGGCCGCCGCGGCACGGACCGAGCGCATCCAGCTGACCAGCGCCGTCACCGTTCTCAGTTCCGACGATCCGGTGCGGGTGTACCAGGACTTCGCGACACTGGACGGCCTGTCGAACGGCCGCGCCGAGCTGATGGCCGGGCGCGGCTCGTTCACCGAGTCGTTCCCGCTGTTCGGCTACGACCTGTCCGACTACGACGCCTTGTTCGAGGAGAAGCTGGCCCTGCTGCTTCGCCTGCGTGAGGCGGAGCCGGTGACCTGGTCGGGCCGGTTCCGTGCCCCGCTGCGGGAGACGACGGTGTACCCGCGCACCGACGACCGGCCGCTGCCGGTGTGGATCGCGGTGGGCGGCAGCCCCGAGTCGGTGATCCGGGCCGGACTGCTCGGCCTGCCCCTGGCGATCGCGATCATCGGTGGTCAGCCCGCCAGGTTCGCGCCGCTGGTGGAGCTGTACCACCGGGCGCTCGCCGAAGGCGGCCACGAGAAGCAGCCGGTGGCTGTGCACGCGCACGGCTACGTCGCCGACTCCGACGCGCAGGCCGTCGCCGACTTCTACGAGCCGTACGCGCTGGCCATGTCGACCATCGGCCGGGAACGCGGCTGGGGCCCGATGACCCGTCAGCAGTTCGACGCGTTGCGCTCGCAGAGCGGTTCGCTGTTCGTCGGCACCCCCGACTACGTGGCCGACAAGATCGCCACGGTCCGCGACACCCTCGGCCTCGACCGTTTCATGCTGCACACCAGCGTGGGCACCCTCCCACCGGAACAGGTCCTGCACAGCATCGATCTGCTGGGCACGAAGGTGGCACCGCAGTTGCGCTGAGAGCTTCGGCCGCGCTACGCGTTTAGCCGGTGCGGCGGGCGCTCGCGGCATCACCGAGCCAGTTCACGGCACCGCCAGGCCGGTTCGCGGCATCGCCGGGCGCTCGCGGTATCGCCGGGCCGGATCACAGCGCCGCTGGGCGCTCGCGGTATCGCCGATCAGGTCGCGACGTCGCCGAGCGGCTATCCGAGGACGGCGGCCCCGCGCGCTTCCCGGCGTTCGCGCCTGCGGCGCAGGTACCGCCGAATCCGGCTGGCGCACAGGTACACCACCCACAGCCCCACCACCAGCAGCACACCCGCGATCACCGCGGCCAGCACCGGGAAGAACACCGCCAAGGTGAGCACCGCACCGACGCCGAGATCCTCGACGGTGCTCACCACGATATTGCTGGCAGGCTCGGGCGAGGTGTTGATCGCCATCCTGGTGCCCGCCTTGACGATATGACTCGCCAGCGCCGTGGTCCCGCCCACCGCCGCCGCGAACAACGTCGGCAGCGAGTCGTCCTGCCCCGCGATCAACGCCGACACCACCGCCCCCGACGCTGGCCGCACCACCGTATGCACCGCATCCCAGAACGAGTCCAGATACGGAACCTTGTCCGCCACCGCCTCGATCAGGAACAGCGCCCCCGCCGCCACCAGCACATCGGTGCGCTCCAACCCCGGCGGCACATCCTCGGCCCACCCGATCCGCCCGAACACCCCGAGCAGAAACACCACCGCATACGCGTTGATCCCGCTGGCCCAGCCCGCGGTGAAGATCAAAGGCAGTACCGACACACGTTCAGCCTAGGCCCACCCTCCGACATCGCGCCCGATCCTGACACTCCCTCGCAGCACCCTCGATCGCACGCAGTCCGTCTCCAGGCTCCGAGCGGTCCGGAGGATCGTCGTCGCCGGGCCGCCGACCGGGACTGCGGCCGCGGTTCGGGGCCTCTGCGAACGTGTCGGACTGGCGACCTGATCCTCCCGCCGAGGAAGCCGAGGCCAAGGCGACGCGCGTGCTGAGGCATTCGCGGGAACCGATTGGGCGAGAAGCTGACCGGCAACGCTTTCCAGGGTCGGCAGTACAGACCGGCGGCGCCCACTACGGACCGCCGCCGGCCCACACGATTCATCCCGACCGCCGAACCTCTCGGCACGGAGCCGGGCGAATCACCGGCCAAGTGTCACAAACGTGGTGTCGGCTGCTCGGTGACCTCCGGTGCCGCGGCGGCCGGGGTCGGGGTGGGACGGATGCCGAGGCCGAGCAGGCCGGCCAGCACGGCGACGGCGGCGGTCACGTACCAGGCGCGCTGGAACGCGTCGAGGGTGGCCGCGGGGGTTTCGGGGGTGCCGAGTACGGCGACGAGCAGGGCGACGCCGATGGCCAGGCCGAGCTGGCGGGTCATGCTCAGCACCGCCGACCCGGTCGCGAAGCGCTGCGGGGGCAGGGTTCCCGTGCCTGCCGCGAATACGGTCGGCAGGGTGAGACCGACACCGAGGCCGGTCAGCAGCATCCCGCCGAGCAGGCCGGACGCGTAGTCCGGGGTGAGCTCGGCCGACCGCGCCCACCACAGCAAGCCGCCACCGAAGGCCAGTCCGCCTGCGGCGGTCACCGGTCCGGCGCCGAATCGGGCGATGAGACGGCCCGCGAGGATCGCCACGACGGGGACCACCAGCGGTCCCGGCGCGATCGCGAGCCCCGTGCGCAGGGCAGACCATCCCCACACGTTCTGCGCCCACAGCGTCACCGAGAGCAGCATGCCGGCGAACGCGATCTGGAACACGAGCGAATTGGCGCCCGCCAGAGTGAAATTCGGGGTTCGCAGCAGTGCCGGGTCAACGACTGGGCTGTGGTGGCGGGCCGAGGACGCGACGAAGACGATGCCGAGCACGACCGACGTCGCGAAAGCCGCGAGCACGCCCGTCGAGCGCCAGCCCCACTCCGGCCCCTGGACCACGGCCAGGATGATCGCGCCGACCGCGCCGATCAGCGCGACCGCGCCGAGCAGGTCCGGTAGCGGGCCGCGATCGGCGGTCGTTCGTGGGAGCGTGCGCGCACCGATCGCGAGGGCGATCAGCCCGATCGGCACATTCACCAGGAACACCCAGCGCCAATCGAGTTCGACGAGCAGGCCGCCGATCACCGGTCCGAGGGCGGCGCCGAGACCGCCGACCGCGACCCACAGCCGGACCGCGCCCGCGCGCCGCTGCGGTGGCGTCGCGGCCAGCACCAACGCCAGCGACGACGGGGTCAGCAGCGCGCAGCCGATCGCCTGGACGACACGGAACCCGACGAGTGAGGTGACATCCCAGGCCAGTGCGCACAGCGCCGAACCAAGGATGAACACGGCGAGACCGATCAGGAAGATCTCGCGATTGCCGTTGCGGTCGCCGAGCCGGCCCGCCGGGACGAGGAGCGCGGCGAAGACGATCGCGTACAGGTTGAGCACCCAGGACAGACCGGTGAGTCCGGCGCCGAGATCGGCGGACATCGCGGGCATGGCGACATTGACGATGAACAGGTCCAGGCTCGACAGCAGGACGCCGACGGAGACGACACCGAGGACCACCCGGTGATCGGCGCTTCGCACGGTAGCGGTGGATGTCATGCGCGGGTCCTTCCGGTCAGCCGAGAACACGGCGGGTTTGGCGGGCCGTGACGAGCAGGACGCCGTCGCTGTCCCAGATCTCGGTGTCGTCCACCGCCCAGCCCTCGCCCACGCTCACCGCGGCGGCGCGGACCAGCACGGGCAGCCCGTCGAGTCGCGTGCTGTCGGCGTGGAAGTGCAGCGACAGCGCGACGGTCGGCACCGCGACCGGCGCGGTGAGCAGCGGGAACAGGCCGGGCGGTAGCGCGTCGGCGAGGACGGCCAGACTCGGTGGCTCCAGGGGCAGCGCGGGGTCGAGGGCGATCCAGGCGCACATCATCGCCTCGTCGGCACCGCTGAGCGGGAGCGGGCCCGCGGCGGGCCGGATCACGAAATGCGCGCCGACCGGGACGATCTGGGGTGGGAGCTGGAACAGCGCGCAGTCCTGTGGGGCCGCGACGACGGGAGCGGGCCGGGCGGAGTGCGCGGCGATCGCGGTCTCGCCCGGTGCGCCCAGGGTGACCGAGGCCGCGGCGACCGGTGCGCCGTGCTGATGCGCCACCACGTCGAGGACGGTCGTGCCGCGACCGACGATGTGCTCGGTGGCGTGCAGCGTGAACGCGCCGGTCGCCGGTCTGCCGAGGAAACGGATGTCGGCGGCGCGCACGGGCTGGTCTCGGGTGCGCGCCTGCCGCGCGGTCTCGATCAGGAGGCCGGCGAGCGCGCCGCCGTGGGGGCCGGTCCAGCCTCGCCAGGAATCGTCGACGACGGCATGCCAATGCCCGGCTTCGGTGGCGGTCAGGGCGAATTCCGCACCGAGCGAGCTAGTGAGTTTCATCATGCAACTCACGCTAGCCGGGTGAGTTCTTTCATGCAACCAACTAGACTCGAGGGATGCGCCGCACGAGCTTCGAGGACATGAACTGCTCCCTCGCCCAATGTCTGGAGGTGGTCGGCGAGTGGTGGACGCTGCTGATCGTGCGGGACGCCCTGTTCGGTGTGACCCGCTTCGACGAGTTCCGCGACCGGCTCGGCATCGCGCGCAATGTGCTCACCCAGCGCCTCGACGGCCTGGTCGAGCACGAGATCATGACCAGAGAGCCCTATCAGGACAACCCGGTCCGCTACGACTATCTGCTCACCGCGAAAGGGCGCGCACTGTGGACGGTCGTGACCGCGATGCGGCAATGGGGCGACGACTGGGCCGCGCCCAACGGCGCACCGGTCGTGGCCGTGCATCGCGGCTGCGGGCACGTCGCCACCGTCGAACCGGTGTGCTCGCATTGCGGTGAACCGGTACTCGGCCGGGACCTGCGCCCGATCGACGGTCCGGGAGCCGGGCCGGTGTCTCTGCTCCCGAAACGCTGACGACCACGCCCGACCAGCGATTCAGCGCAGGGCCGCGCGACCCCTGATCCGGCCGAGCACCATCAGCACCACCAAGGTCACCGCCACCAGCACCGTCGTCCCGGCCGCTGCGTCGAACACCTCACCCCGGTCGGTCTGGGCGAAGATGCTCACCGGCAAGGTCTTCCAGGTGGCCGGATAGACCATGATGGTCGCGCCGAGCTCACCCATCGACAGGGCGACGGCCAAACCGGCTGCGGCGCCGAGGGCGGGCAGCAGCAGCGGCAGCGTGATCTGACACAGCACCCGCACCGGGTCCGCGCCGAGCGACTCGGCGGCCTGCCGGTAAGCGGGGTCGAGCCGGTCGAGGGCCGCCGAGACCGCGCTGAAGGTGTAGGCGAGAACGAGCACGGCGTGGGCCAGGATCACGATCCACTCGGTGCCGCCGAGCAGCAGCGGCCGTTCGTTGAACGCGATCAGCACGCCGAGCCCGACAGCCACCGATGGCACCGCGACCGGCAGGTGGAAGGCCGCGTCGGTGCTCTTGCGCAGCCAGGTGGGCGCTTCCCTGGCGGCCAGTGCCGCCCAGGTGCCGAGGACCAGCGACACCCCACCGGCCAGCAGCGCGGTCTGCAGGCTCACCGAAAGGCTGGCCGCCTGCTCACCGGCGAGCGCGTTGCCCAGATTGGTGAACCCGAGATCCGAGGGCAGCGGACCGGTCCAGCTGCCTGCCAGCGCGGCGGCGACCACGGTGGCGATCGGTGCGACGAACACCACCGTCACCACCAGCGCGAACACTCCGAGTGCCAGGGCTTTGCCCCGGGCGGTCCACAGCAGCATGATCAGTCCTTCGTGGAGCGGGTCCGGGCGAACCGGGAGAAGACGAACCGGTAGGTCAGGTACAGGGTGAGGGAGAGCAGCACCTGCACGGTGGCGAGCACGGCGGCACCGGGCAGGTCGAAGGTGACGATGCCGCGGGTGTAGATCAGCGCGGGCAGCGTGATCACGCCCTTGGCGCCGGTGAACAGCACGATGCCGAACTCGTTGAGGGTCAGCAACAGCACCAGGCTGCCGCCCGCCGCGAGCGCGGGCCAGGCTTCCGGAAGCACCACCTGCCGCAGCACCCGCCACGGCGAGGCACCGAGACTCGCTGCCACGTCGAGCTGTTCGCGTGACAACTGCGCGAAGGCGGCGAGCAGCGGACGCACCACGAACGGGGTGAAGTAGGTGATCTCGGCCAGGATCACGCCCAGCGGGGTGGTGAGGAAGTCGATCACCGGGGTGGTAACGCCGGTGAGTTCGGCGATGAGGGCGTTGATCGCGCCCGCCGTGCCGTAGAGGAAGGTGAAGGCGAGGGTGATCAGGAACGAGGGCAGGGTCAGGATCGTGTCGATCAGCCTGCCGACCACCCCGGATCCGGGAAACGGCACGAACGCGAGCACAACCGCCAGGAACGTGCCGAGGACCAGGCAGCCCAGCGTGGAGCAGACCGCGATCGATACGGTGCGCCACAACGCATCCCGGAACACCGCGGAGCCGAGCACCTCCGACCAGACCGCGGTGCCGCGGCCGGTGGGGGTCCGGGTCGACTCGGTGAGTACCCGCACGATCGGGTACCCGGCGATCCCGAGCACCACCAGGACCGGTGGCAGCGTCCACAGGATCGGTAGCCAGGAGCGTTGTGTCGCACTGTATCCGGGGTCGCGATGTGGGGCGGTCGCCACGGTCATGCCCGCACCCCCAAGGCCGTTCGACGGCAGGCGCCCGACGCCTGGTTGCGCAGCCCCGAGACGAACCCGCCGCCCTCAGACGCCACGAATGCGGCACCGACACCCTCGGTGCCTGCTACCCGCACCCCGACGAGATCCGGGCGATGCCGGACCAGCCCGCGCCGCGCGCGCACTCGATATCTGGGCGCGCCGCAGGCGGTCCGGGATCCGGTCGAACCGGGGAAGCCGCTATTCGACTGTCCCGCACAGTGACTCATGACGACTCCCCGCTCGGCGCCGCCTGCCCGACGGTGTCGGGAATGAGCACGCCCGCGGAATCCGGCAACCTCACCCCGACGACGCGGCCGACCTCGGCGTCGAAGTGCCCTGGCACGTCGGCGGCCAGTTCGTCCGGCAGGCCGTCGACCGTGAGAACGACACGAGTCGACGCACCACGCCAGACCACGCTGGACACGGTGGCCCGCATGGCGTCGCGCTCCCCCACCGCGCCGACGGCCACGGTGTGCGGGCGGACGCAGAGCAGGGCGGGATCGTCGGGGGTCCATGCGGCACGCCCCACTCCGGGGCGGGGCGCCTCCGCGCGCAGCGTCCGGGTGCCCGCGGTCACCAGCGCGGCGGTGCCGGTGATGTGATTCACCGTGCACGGCACCAGATTCGCGCCGCCGAGGAAGGCGGCGGTGAAATCGGTGGGCGGGCGCTGCCACAGGTTCTCGGCGGTGTCGATGTCGACCAGCCTGGCATCGCGCATGACGGCGATCCGGTCGGCCAGGGCCAGTGCCTCGGCCTGATCATGGGTGACATACAGCATCGCCGTGTCCGGCAACGCCTGTCGCAGCTGCTGCAGTTCGCCGAGCATCGACTGGCGCAGCTGCGCGTCGAGCGCGGCCAGCGGCTCGTCGAGCAGCAGGACCTTGGGCCGGATCGCCAGCGCTCGCGCGATCGCCACCCGCTGCTGCTGACCACCGGACAGCTCGCGGGGCAGCCGCGCGGCATATCCGGCCATGCCGACCATCTCCAGCGCCTCGACCACCCGCGCGCCGATCTCGGCCCGCGGTACCCGATGTGATTTCAGCCCGAACGCGACATTGCTGTGCACACTCATGTGCGGGAACAGCGCGTAGGACTGGACGACGACACCGATCCCCCGCTTGGCGGGGGACAGCTCGGTGACATCTCGGCCGGCGAGGCGGACCGATCCCGAGGTGGGCCGGACGAAGCCGGCCAGCGCCTTGAGCGCGGTCGACTTGCCCGACCCACTCGGGCCGAGGAGCGCGACGGTCTCGCCGACGGCGACGCGCAGGGTGAAATCGGTCAGTGCGACCGCGGCCTTGCGGCCCCTGCCGTACCTGACGCCGACCCGGTCGAACACGATCGCGGGTTCATCGGCCGTCCCGATAGGGGCGGCGGTCGCGGACTTCGTCATGTGCAGTTCACCGTCGGACATCGTCGGCTCCCCTCGGCTCCGCCGGCCTCAGCTGCCGGTGGCCTGCTGGTACGCCGCCAGATCGGCGTCCAGATCGGCGAGTACCTTGTCCCAGTCGACCCCGACGATCTCCACGCCGTCGATGGTGGCCGCGGGGCCGCCGTCGGCGGGTGCGTCGACATCGGTGCGCGACGACACCGCGAACGCCTCGGGGCCGAGCTTGCGCTGCGCATCGGGTGCGAGCAGGAACTCCATCAGCGCGGTCGCGTCGTCCTTGTGCGGAGCGCCCTTGGCCAGGCCCATCATGTACGGCACCGACACGGTGGACCGCTTGCCGTCGGCGGCCGGGAAGAAGACGGTGAACGTCGAGCCCTTCTCCTTGACCGTGGTCAGGTTCATCTGCACGTCACCGTTGGCGATCAGCAGCTCACCTTTGTCGACCTTGGCCTGCAGCTTGCCGGTCGACGAGGACGGGCCGACATTGTTGGCCTGCAACGCCTTCAGGTAGTCGAGGGCACCCTGCTTGCCGCGCAGCTGCTGCAGCAGCACCAGCACGGCGGTACCGTCACCGGCCTGGCCGGGGGTGGAGTACTGCAGCTTGCCCTTGTACTCCGGCCTCAGCAGGTCGTCCCAGGTCAGCGCCGAGGCGTCGACAGCGGGGTTGGCGATGAAACACAGGAAGTTGCCCGCCATCGTGACGAAGGTGCCGTCGACGTCCTTGTCGGCGTCCGGGAAGGCGGTGGTGTCGATGCCGCTCGGCTGCAGCAGACCCTGTTGCTTGGCCTTCTGGATGAACGGCGGCAGGGTGACCACGATGTCGGCCTGCGGGTTGGACTGTTCCTTGTCGACACGGTTCACCACCTCACCCGACCCGGCTTCGACCAGGTTGACCGCGATGCCGGTCTGCTCGGTGAACTCGGCGAACCGGTTGGCGTACCAGCCACCGACCCCGTCGGCGGAGTACACGGTGACGGTCTTGCCGTCCGCGGATTCGGCGCCGGTGCCGCCGCAGGCCGCGGTGAACGCGACAGCGGTGACGCCGGCCAGCAGCAGCGCGGCCCTGGACAGGCGGCGCGCGGTGAAGGAAGTACGCACGATTACAGCAACTTTCGTCTCGTTGTCGAGGGGTGAATCGCAGGGACGGGTGGATCGGAGGACGACGCGACGGCGGTTGCCGCAGCGGTGGGATCAGGAGGCGAGCACCACGGCAGGGAAGCCGGCGACCGAGGCGACGACGTGGGTGGCGCCCGCCGCGCGCAACTGCGCCTCGGTGTGCGCGCCGGTGAGCGTGCCCGCGACGATGCCGGCGCCGGCGGCGAGACCGGTGGCGATATCACTGGTGGTGTCGCCGAGCACGGCGATGCGATCGACCGCGTCGACGCCGAGGCGCAGAGCGGCGGTGAGCACCATGTCCGGGTAGGGGCGCCCGCGTCCGGCCTCGGCGGGCGCGAGTGTGAGGTCGACCAGATCGGCCCAGCCGAGCGCGGCGAGCAGCTTGTCCTTGGTGCCGCGGCTGAATCCGGTGGTCAGCGCGACTCGCACGCCCGCATCGCGCAGCGCCGTGATGGCCTCGACGGCACCGGGTACGGACGCGATGTCGGCCTCGTCGACGAGCGTGTCGTAGGCCTGCTCGAACGCGGTATTGGCGGCCTGTGCCGCGTCCTCGTCGCGCAGCAGCGCGCGGAACACCTCGATCTTGGACTGGCCCATGGTGTCGACCACGTAGCGGCGGGCCTGGTCGCGGCGCCTGCCCTCGGTCTCGATCCCGGCCGCGGTGGCGGCCTGTTCGAAGGCGCGCAGCACCAGGCCGCCGTCGGCGACGGTGGTGCCTGCCATATCGAGCACGGCGAGCTGAATGCGGTTGTCCGGCATGGTTTTCCTCACAGTCCGAGCTGATCGGCGGTTTGCTCGCCGATCGCGGGTCCGAGGGTCATGCCGCGACCGCCAGGGCCGGTGACGACCCAGACATTGGTATCGGCCTGCACCCGAGTGACGATGGCGTCGGGATCGACGCTCTGGCTGTAGACGCCTGCCCAGCGGCGCACGATCCGGGGCAGCGCGCGGCCGAGCAGTTCCTCGGTCACCTCGGTGAGGTGCTCGTAAGGCGCTTCGTCGACATCGAAGGCGAACGGCTCGGTGTATTCGTGGGTGTCGCCGATGGTCAGTCCGCCGTCCAGGCGCTGCACACACAGCAGCTGCATCTTGTGCTCGGCGGCGGTCGCGGCCTGGGACTGCTCGGCGGTCAGCGCGTCCAGCTGCGGACCGGCGAAGCCGGGGTAGTAGCGGAAGCTGTCGGCGTCGGCGATCGCGGTGGTGAGTGGTTCACCCAGCGGGGCGGTCTGCATCATCTGCAGGCGCACCCGGCGCACCGGCAGGTCACCGGCCAGTTCGCGGGTGAGCCCCGAGTGGGCGGCGCCTGGGCAGTGCACAAGCAGGTCGGCCGCGTGCCGTCGGCCGGTGTCGTCGGTGACGACAACGCCGGATCCGGTGTCGAGAACCGAGCGTGCCTCGGTGCCATCGTGGAAGGTGTAGCGGCCGCTCGCGGCCATGTGCGCCCGCAGCGCGGGCAGCGCCTGGCGCGATTCCACCGCAGCGTCGGTCGAGCAGTGCAGCCCGGCGAGGTACTTGCCGCGCAACGCCGGGTTCAGCGCGCGCACCCGCTCCGGGTCGAGCAGGGTGAAGCCACGCTGCCGCGCGGTCGTGCCCGCCGCTGCCGCTTCGGCGACCGCGAGTTCGGCGGGAGTACGGACCAGCGTGATCGAGCCCGCAGGCCGGAATCCGACGCCGGCGACCCGGCCGCCGATCTCCTCCCACAGCTCGCGCGAGCGCAGCGTGAGGTCCAGTTCCCCCGCCGCCCGGCCGGACACCCAGACGAGACCGAAGTTGCGGACCGTCGCCCCGCGCGCCTCCCGCTCCCGTTCGAGCTGGACGACCTCGTGACCGCGGGCGATCGCCGTCCACGCGTGTGCGGTGCCGAGAATCCCGCCACCGATGATGACCATTCGCATGGCATTGATACTGACGAATGGTCTAGACCGATGGGTGTGCCGCGGGCGAACACTGGGTTAACGTTTGGTATAGACCAATTCGGGTACGCTGGCGGACATGGATGCACCGCCCACGACGACCCGCGTTCCCAAGGTCTTTCGCGTTCGCACCGAGATCGACGCCATACTGGCCGAGCTCGGCGAAGGCGATCCGGTGCCGTCCGAGCGCGAGCTGGCCGCCCGCTTCGGCGTCGCGCGCGAAACAGTCCGGCAGGCGCTGCGAGAACTGCTGGTGGAGGGCCGGATTCGCCGTAAAGGGCGGGGCACGGTGGTCTCACGGCCCAAGCTCACCCAGCCGCTGTCGCTTAGCTCCTATACCGAGGGAGCGCTCAGCCTCGGCCGCACACCCGGCCGCATCGTCGTCACCTGGTCCGATGTCGCCGCCGACGCCGAGACGGCCACCGATCTGGCGCTGGCCCCCGGCACGCCGGTCATGCATCTCGAGCGTGTGCTGCTCGCCGACGGTGAGCGCATCGGACTGGAGAGCACGTTCCTTCCGCTGCACCGCTTCGGCGAACTGCGCGGCGCCTACGACCCGACCACCTCGCTGTACGCCGCGATCCGCGCCACCGGCATCACCTTCGCCAGTGCGCGGGAACGGATCGAGACCGTGCTTGCCGCACCGAGGGAGGCGGGCCTGCTCGAGTGCACGACCGCACTGCCGATGCTGCTGCTGCACCGCAGGAGCGTCGACGCCGACGGCGCACCGATAGAACGAGTGCGCTCGCTGTACCGGGGTGACAGGATCGCCTTCGAGGCGATCCTGTCAACAGAGCGCACGTGATCGGCTACTGCTCCGGCAGCCGCCGCCGTCCGCCCGCCACATCGGTGACCAGGTCGGTGTAGCCGTCGACCAGTTCGGCGAGGTGATACCAGTGCTTGTGCGTGCTGTCGCTGCGCACACCGTCGAGATCGATGGCCTGATTGGCATCGACCCAGCTGCGCGCCATGCGGTCGACGACGGCACCGAGGCTCTCGGTGTGCAGCGAGGCACCGGTGCGATGCAGCGGGATCTCCTGCACGATCCAGTCGTTGATGTCGTCGACGAGTTCGCTGCGACGGCAGTCGATTTCGGCGATCAGCGCGGCGTCACGCACCTGTGCCCGCCGCTCGTGCAGCTCGGCGAGCGCATGCGCCGAGCGCAACAGTTCCCGATCTTGAAAACGTCTGCCCTGGAAGGCGCACAACAATTGCGGCGCCGTGGGAAGTACCCCCATCACCGGCGCGCTCATCGCTTCGCCCCGAATTCACCCGACACCCAAGATTTGTGTACCAACATGATTGGCTCTCGATTCGGTTATCCCGGTCTTCTGTTCGGATTGCTCGCAACCAGGCTAACTGGATCATGCTCGCCCGCAGGGCGAAACGCAAGATTGCGTTGTCACTCCTGCGGTAAAGCCACCCTGACAGAACCTGCGGTTACATCCTGGCGATCCAGGGCGTTCGCGTGACATCGCGGCCGGACAGCGCAATAATGCGAATCACGAAGCGCGCCAGAGGCGAAGGGGAACCATGGCAGGCAAGCGCACGACACTGACGGTCAGGCTGCGCAGGCTGGCCGCGATGCTCCGCGAGTTGCGCGAAACCGCTGGGCTGAGCAAGGAAGACGTCAGCGCACGAACCGGAATCAACGTCACGACGCTGTACCGGATCGAAATGGCTCAGGCCCGCCCACAGCGCCGCACTCTCGGCGCAATGCTCGACTTGTATCAGGTCAGCGACAAAATGCGGGAAGAAGCGCTCGCGCTGCTCACCGACGCACTCAAACCGGGTATGTCACACGCGTACGAGGGCGCCGTCTCCGAGGTGTACGCCACCTACATCAACTTCGAGGCGGAAGCACTGTCGGCCCGCCAGTACCAGACATCGACGGTGCCCGGCCTGCTGCAGACCTTCGACTACGCCGCCGCGGTCATCGACACCTCGATGCCACGGCTCGACGCCGCGGTGATGGAGAGCAGGGCGCAGGCGAGGATGGATCGCGCCGTCAACCTGACCAAGGACGACCCGCTCGAACTCTGGGTGGTGATGGACGAGGCGGCGATACGGAGGGTCGTCGGCGGACCAGCCACCATGGTCGGCCAGCTCGACCGGCTGCTGGAGGAGACCAAGCGCAAGAACGTGATTCTGCAGGTACTGCCGTTCGACGCGGGTGCTCACCCCGGCATGGCAGGCTCGTTCACGCTGCTCGATTTCCGCAATCCGGTCGACCCGGAACTGGTGTACGTCGAGAGTATGTCCGCGCACGACCTGGTCGAAGGCCACTCCGAGATCCGCCGATTCGGCGTCATATTCGACCAGCTACGGGCGATGGCGCTGAGCCCACGCGACTCCGCGGTGCTGATCCAGAAGGCACGCGACGAGATCGCGACCCGCGCCGAGTCCACCGGGTAGCGCCGCCTCGATCACTCGGCCGACGGCACCACACGGCCGGACTCCTGCGGCGCGGCGGCGACCGTCGAGTCGATCCAGCAGGGCGGCGGGCGACGCGGCCGGCTGCGGACTCAGCAGGTGGTTCGCGCCGGTGCGGCCGTAGCGGTGGTGGTGAGGAGGTCGGCGATCACCGGCATCGACGCGGGGTCGACGAGTTCGTCGGGTGCCGCGTCGAAGACGACGCCGGAGACCGTGCCGTCGACGTAGGGCCGCCAATTGCGCAGCACCATATCCGGATCAGGGCGTGGCGTGCCGTCACGGTCGCGACCCGCGATCCCGACGATCAGGTCGCCGGAGAGCGGGGACGGACGATGATCTACCGTCGTGAGCACAGCGGCGGCGGCCGCGGCGGTGAGCCGATCCAGTTCGGCGCCGGTCACCTCGACGGTTCCGGCCATCGCCGCGCGCACGGCCGCCGCGGCCTGCTCGGCGGTGCGGTCGACGAGGTCGTCCTCGATGCCGTACACCGCACCGAACCTGGTCACCAGTTCTCCCGCGGACCCCGGGCCCACCATCGCGGCACGTCCGGCCGGGTCGGCGCCGAGGACGATCACCTCGACCCGCTCCCCCGCTGCCCGCAACCGCACCGCGATCTCGTGCGCGACGAAACCGCCCGCCGACCAGCCGAGCAGCCGATAAGGACCGTGCGGCGCCGTGCGGCGGATCTCGGCGACACCGCGGAGCGCGGATTCGGCGACAGTGCCGGGGAGCGGGCCGTCCATCGGAGTTTGCAGGCCGTAGACCGGCGTGTGCGGGTCGAGGTGTCCGAGGAGCCCTGCGAAGCTCCACGCCGCGCCCGCCTCGCCGGGCAGGCAGAACAGCGGTGCGCGGTCGACCTGGCCGCCGATGGGCCGGATCGGCAGCACCGCCGACCACCCAGCCCCTCCACCCGACACGACACCACCGGAACCAGTGGCAGGAACTGCCGGATCACCGACGTGGGCATCCGGCGCGGCCGCGCAGGCGTCCGGCCGCGCGGGCGACCAGGCGCAGCTCACGCCGTCGAGGTCGTCGTCAGTGCTCACACCACATGATACGTCGTACGAAACATGATCGGAGACAACAGTTTCGGGGGCACTCAGTGGCCGTGCGCGGGCAGCGTGCGCACACCGGCCCACAGCTCGTCGACGAGGCGCTGGTAGGTACGCGCGAGATCCTCCAGCCGCACCCACTCGTCGTAATAGACCGAATCGGGGGCACCGGCCAGCGAGACGAACGCCGCGACGCTGTGGCCCGCGATCCGGTCGACGAGCCCGCCGAGCGTTTCGCAGTGCTCGTCGGCGGCGGCGAAGGGCACCGGCGCGGCCAGGATGGCCCACCGGTCGATCGCGCGCATGAGCTGACCTCTGCGACGGTCGAGCGTGGCCACCTCGCTCAGCGGAGTGCGCTCACGCAGTTGATGCAGGGTGGCCAGCTCGCCCGCCGCGTCGAGCAGGGGGTGGTCATCGTGTGGCAAACCACGAATCGCCGCGAGCAACGCGTCGCGACCGGGGAGCAGGCTCGTACGCGCCGAATGCTGCGCGCCGACGGTAGTGGCGACGTCATCGTGCGAAATCTGCATCCGGTCAACCTCCCGATCGGGCACGACGCCCCGGTGCGGGCGCCATCGCGTGCGGCGGAACGACGCCTCCGCCGCACGGGTCGCGCGCACCGGGCAATCATCCCGCCACCACTGTCCCCCATCGCGCTGCCGGACGGGAGGAATTCGCCCCTTTTCGGGCTCACTGCACGCGCAGGCTGCCGAACAGTCCGTCTTCCGCGTCGTCCGGCGCCGCGGTGAAGTAGAGCGCGTTGGCGTCACCGAGGCTGTCACCGTTGCCGAATCGCAGCGCTGACAGGCCGGGGATCTCGATCGGTTCCGACTCGGCGTCACGCAGATAGTCGACGAAGGTGCCGGTGGTGTCGTCGTAGGCGAGCACCCGGCCGAGCCCGGCGGAGTTGCCGATCAGCAGCTTGCCCGACAGCGCACCGAAATTCGACGGCGCGATCGCCACGCCCCACGGCGCGTTGAGCCTGCCGCCGTCGTCGATGATGCGCACCAGTTTGCCAGTGGCGTCGAACTCGGCGACCTTGCCGCGATCGGGGGTGCCCGCTGCGGCCCCGTCTGCCTCGGCGTCGAGCGCGGCGGCGGCGCCCTTGTCGAACTTCTCGGGATCCTTGTCGTCCGGTGTGGTGATCGCGTAGGTGACGAACACCCGGTTGCCGAGCGTGGTGACGTTGTACGGCGCCGGATCGCCAGGCACGACCTTCTTGCCCTTCTCCGGCGTCGACGGGTCGATCAGCTCGCCGGTGGCGAACGGGTTGGCGAACCCGGAGGTGGCCACCGGCTGCCAGAACTTGTCGAAGGTGCGCAGCTGCGGATCGCTGCCGAAGTCTGCGGCGAGCAGCTTGTCCCCGGCGGGCGCGAGCGCGATCCCGGTGAACGCCATGCCATGGGACGAGCCGTCGAAGACCTGGTTCGCGCCGCCGTCACGCCGGATGACCGCACCGTCGGGCGCCTGCTCGGTCCAGGCCGCGAGCTTACCGGTCTCGGTGGCGAGGATGAACCGCGACGAACCCCCGAGCGGGATCGGCAGACCGTCCAGGTCCACCCACTGGTCGCGCACGGCGAACACATCGGAGTTGAGCGGGGCCGGGTTGAACACCACGCCGGTGACCTCCCCCGCAGGCACCCCTACCAGCTTGAGCTGATCCTGCGCCAGCTTCCGCAGCTTGGGGTCGTCGGAGGTGTGCACGTCACCGTAGAACTGGAACGCCTTCGGGCCTGCGCCGACCCAGAAATGGCCGCCGGGCCGGTCCGCCAGTCCACGAACGCCGACCAGGTCGGGGAAGGTGAACTGGGCGTGATAGGAATCCCGGTTCGCCGCCAGGTTCGTCTGGCTGTATCGATTGCCGTCGACGGCGGCGACCTCGTCACCGCCGGAGCCGTCCCCCGAGCACGCCGTACCGAGCACGAGTACCGCGCCGAGAATCACACCGCGCATCAGCCCGGACCGTACCCCGCGGGTACCCCGCACCTGTCCGTTCACGTTCCATCTTTCCTTTCGACCTGCGCCGGAATGCGTTTCAGGCGACGCTGACCTTAGCCTGACCGCGGCGTCGGCGTGGCGTGACCGGTGCCGCGGGGGTAGGTCTAGGCTGTCGCCCGTGGTCGAATCCAGTGCTCCCGTCGCCCCGCATCCCGACATCGCCGCCCTCGCCCCGCTGCTCGGCAGCTGGCGCGGCCGCGGGCACGGCGAGTACCCGACCATCGCGCCGTTCGACTACACCGAGGAAATCGCCTTCGGTCATCTGGGCAGGCCGTTTCTCACCTACCGGCAGCGGACGCGGGCCGCCGACGACGGCAGGCCGCTGCACGCCGAGACCGGTTACCTGCGCTGTCCGGCCCCCGGCCGGGTGGAGCTGGTCCTCGCCCATCCCACCGGGATCACCGAGATCTGCGAGGGCACGATCACCGAAACCGTCGACGGTATCCGCCTCGAATTGAATTCCACGAATATCGGGCTGACCGGATCGGCGAAACCGGTGACCGCACTCGGCCGTTCTTTCCACGTGACCGGCGACACCATCGACTACACGCTGCGCATGGCCGCCGTCGGCGAATCCCTGCAACACCATCTGGCCGCGACTCTGCAACGCGCGTAACCGCGACCGAATGCCATCATTTATCCGCTGAGCTGCGACTTCGCCACATCGATACCGATCATTCACCGTTTCATCACGGCGCGGTACCGGTTGTGTTCGAACACGCCCGCACATAACGCAACAATTGCGTGACGCTTGCTGTTGTCGACTATCACGGGCGCGCTCACAGTTCTACGGTTCACCCGAGAACACATTATTCCGACGCATCGAAAGGCTGCCCGGGAAAGCACGTCGAAGCCCTGAACGAGGGAGACGAACCATGAGGCGTTCCACTCTGATCCTGACCACCGCAGGCATGATCGTCGGTGGTGCGGCCGCCATCGACCTGCTCGACCGCGCGAGTACCAATGCCGCGCCAGAGCCCGTCGTCAGTCACGAGGTCGTGCATCGCACGGCCACCGACCATTCCGGCACCGGTTCCCTCGCGGTGGTCTGGGCAGCGGTTCAGTAGCCGGGCGGCAGCGCGGCGAACATGTCCCTGGTGACGGCGACGGCGTTGTCCGAGCTCCCGCCCTTGACCAGCAGTGTCGCGAACGCCACGTCGCCGCGGTAGCCGACGAACCAGGAGTGCGACCCGCCATCGACCTCGGCTTCACCGGTCTTGCCGTACACCTCGCCCTGATCCCGGATCCGCTCGGCCGTACCGCCGGTGACCACCATGCGCATCATCTCCCGCAGCCCGTCGATCACCTCGGGATCGATCGCGGGCCGGTCACCGGTGATCTCGGTCGGCCTGCCCGCGATCAGGTATGGCACCGGTACCGACCCGTTCGCCACCGTCGCCGCCATCACCGCCATTCCGAACGGGCTGGTCACCACCCGGCCCTGCCCGATCCCGTCCTCGGCGCGCTGCACGATGTCGTCGGCGGGCGGCACCGACCCCGACAGCGTCGGCAATCCCTCCACGCGGTAGTCCTGGCCGATGCCCAGCCGGGCGGCGGCCTCGGTGAGCGCGGTCGGCTCGAGCCGGCTGGCCAGGCGCGCGAACGTGGTGTTGCAGGAGCGTTCGTAGGCGGTCGCCATCGGCACCTCGCCGACAGTGAACAGGTTGTAGTTGGGAATCGTGCGCTCGCCGATGGTGGTGCGGCTCGGGCACGCCAGCACCGTGTCCGGTGTCGCGATGCCGGCGGCCATCGCCGCGGACGCGGTCACCGTCTTGAAGATCGAGCCGGGTGGGTACTGGCCGCTGGTCGCGACCGGACCGTCGCGATCGGCGGCTTTGTTCTGCGCCACGGCCAGGATCGCGCCCGTCGACGGGCGGATCACCACCATCATCGTCTGTTCGGTGCGCAGGTCCACCGCGTGCTGGGCGGAGTTCTGCACGAACCGGTCGATGCTCAGCGCGAACGACGGCGCGGGCTGGGCCGCAACCTCGTGCAGCACACCGAGATCCGCGCCGTTGGCGTTGCGGGTGACCACGCTCCAGCCCGCCTTGCCGTCGACCTCGGCGATCACCGTCTTGCGCACCTGGGTGAGCAGGTCGGGCGCGAACTTGCGGTCGGTCGGCACCATGTCCCACTCCTGGGTCAGGGTGACACCGGGCAGTCCGATGAGTTCGGGCCCGATGGTCGCGGCCTCGTATTCGGTGAGCAGGATCACCGAATACGGTCCGCCTGCCGTGCGGGCCGCGCGCAGGATCGACTGCGGGGTGTAGGCGACCGGATCGATCCGGCTCAACCCGGCGGCCAGCGCGCCCGCCACTCGGTCCGGCTCCGGTGCCTTCGACACGTCGAACAGCACCCGCGACACTGTGCCCGGCACCAGCACATCGCTGCCCGCCGACTCGTTCACCCTGGCCCGCGGGGCGGGCGAGGTACGCAACTCCATGGTCTGGGTGTCGCCGAGGCGCGGATGGATGTCGGAGGAGGTCCAGCGCACCAGCCAGCGCCCACCGCTGCGGCCCATCTGCAGTTCGCCGGTGTAGGACCACTGACGGCCCTTGGGCAGCGTCCAGTGGTAGGTGTAGTCGACCGTCGCGGTGTCGCCGTCGACCCTGGCGTCGCCGGTGCGGATCTCCAGGTTCTCCGCCTGCAACGCCTGCCAGGTCGATTCCAGTGCGGCGGTGGCCTGTTCGGGCGCGGTGGTCAGTCCGGCGGCCGCGGCGAGGTCGCGATCGGCGAAAGCCTCGGCGAAAGCCTCGGCGGCGGGAACGGGCCCCTGCTGACCCGACGAGCAGGCGGTCGCCGCCACCATGAGGGCGGCCACCGCGAACGTGGTTACCATCGGTGTCCTCATCGGCACCGATGGTAACGGCGACCGCCCGGCAAACCCCGGATGACGGCGCCGTAACGCCCGGATTCAGTCGACGAGGATCGTCGCGAAGGTCGCGATCTGCCGGAAACCCACCCGGCTGTAGGCCCGCCGGGCGATCCGGTTGAAGTCGTTGACGTACAGACTGGCCGTACGTCCCGTCGCCACAACGGCATTCGCGACGGTGGCGGTGCCCGCCGTGCCGACACCTGCGCCGCGGAAGTCCGGATGCACCCAGACGCCCTGGATCTGGCCGGTGCGCCGCGACAGCGCGCCGATCTCGGCCTTGTACACCACCACGCCGTCCTCGAAACGTGCCCAAGCTCTGCCGGATTCGATCAGGCTGTGGATCCGGCGCCGGTACCCGCGGCCGCCGTCACCGGCGCGCGGGTCGACCCCGACCTCCTCGATGAACATGGCGATCGCGGCGGTGAGATAGCGGTCGATCTCGTCGGGCCTGACCCGGCGCACCGCCTTGTCCGGGCGGGCCAGCGCGGGCGCGGCCAGCGCGAGCAGCGGCTGCTCGGCACGCAGGTCCCTGGCCGGTCCCCACTTGGGTTCGAGCATCTCCCACAGTGGCAGGGTGAATTCCCGACGGCCGACCACCGAGGAGCACACCCGCGGCCAGCGCACCGCACGATCCGCGAAGGCCCGCATGGCCTGCTGGTCGCCGCGCAACGGCACCAGGTTCGCGCCGGAGAAGCACAGCGAGTCGGCCGGGCGGCCGCTGCTCCACAGTTCACCGAGCCCGGAGCGGGCGTCGAGCCCGTACTCCTGCACCCTGGCCGCGATCATGCACGAGGCGACCGGGTCGGCATCGAGGACGCGGAGCACCTCGCCCAGGTCGCGCACGGCCACCGGGCGCGCGGGGGTGGTCTTGGACCGTCGCGTCGGCTCCAGCAGACTCCGCACGGCACCAGCCTGCCACGAAAGCGCGCGACGCGGTACGGAGACCGCCGAATCCAGAGGTATGGTCAGCCGACCGTGACCACGGGCGCCTCGCCCGGCTGGTCGTCCATCTCCTCGGCGATCCGCATCGCCTCCTCGATCAGGGTCTCCACGATCTGCGCCTCCGGCACGGTCTTGATGACCTCACCCTTGACGAAGATCTGCCCCTTGCCGTTGCCGGAGGCCACCCCGAGATCGGCCTCGCGGGCCTCGCCCGGCCCGTTCACCACGCAGCCCATCACGGCCACCCGCAGCGGCACCTCCAGGCCGTCCAAGCCCGCCGCGACGGCGTCGGCCAGGGTGTAGACATCCACCTGGGCGCGACCACACGACGGGCAGGAGACGATCTCGAGCTTGCGCGGACGCAGGTTCAGCGACTGCAGGATCTGGCCGCCGACCTTCACCTCCTCGGCGGGCGGGGCCGACAGCGAGACCCGGATGGTGTCGCCGATCCCCTCGCTGAGCAGGGCGCCGAACGCCACCGCCGACTTGATCGTGCCCTGGAACGCCGGACCGGCCTCGGTGACCCCGAGGTGCAGCGGGTAGTCGCACTGCGCGGCCAGCTGGCGGTAGGCCTCCACCATGATCACCGGGTCGTTGTGCTTGACCGAGATCTTGATGTCACCGAAGCCGTGCTCCTCGAACAGGCTCGCCTCCCACAGCGCGGATTCGACCAGCGCTTCCGGGGTGGCCTTGCCATACTTCTCCATCATCCGCTTGTCCAGCGAACCGGCGTTGACGCCGATGCGGATCGGGATACCAGCGGCACCCGCGGCTTTGGCGACCTCGCCGACGCGACCGTCGAATTCCTTGATGTTGCCGGGGTTCACCCGCACCGCGGCGCAGCCCGCGTCGATCGCGGCGAAGATGTAGCGGGGCTGGAAGTGGATGTCGGCGATCACCGGGATCTGCGACTTCCTGGCGATGGTGGCGAGCGCGTCGGCGTCTTCCTGGCGCGGGCAGGCCACCCGGACGATGTCGCAGCCCGAGGCGGTGAGCTCGGCGATCTGCTGCAGCGTCGCGTTCACGTCGTGGGTCTTGGTGGTGGTCATCGACTGCACCGAGATCGGCGAGTCGCTACCGACACCGACACTGCCCACCTTCAGCTGGCGGGTCTTGCGCCGGGGAGCGAGCACAGCAGCGGGAGCGGCGGGCATCCCCAATCCGATGGTGCTGGTCACGGTCGGCTGCCTTCTTTCGTGTACGGGTCGCGGAATGACCGGTCGTTTCGGGTCCGAGCTTAGTCGCGCCCGGTGACCCGCCGCCCGGTGAGGTGCGCGACAGCGGGCCGGGGACGGCTCAGGGCAGGCGGATCGGGTTGACGATGTCGGCGGCCAGGGTCAGCAGCATGAACGCACCGCCGATCACCACAGCCACATAGGTCACGGGAAGCAACTTCAGATAGTCGACCGGACCGGCAGGGGCTTTGCCGAACAACCCGCGGATCGTGTCCCTGGCCTTCTCGTAGAGGACCACCGCCATATGCCCGCCGTCCAGCGGCAGCAGCGGCAGCAGATTGAAGGCGCCGAGGAAGAAGTTCAGGCTCGCCAGCACCAGGATGAACATGCCCCACAGGCCGCGCTCCGCGGTCTCGCCGCCGATGCGGCTGGCGCCGTACACGCTCACCGGGGTCTCCGGGTCGCGCTCGCCGCCGGTGACGGCCTCCCACAGCGCCGACACCTTCTGCGGCATCTTGGCCAGCGACTTCACCGTCTCGACGAAGAAGTCACCGGTGAACGACACCGTCGCCGGGATCGCGGCGATCGGGCCGTACTGCTTCGGTTCGGCGTAGTCGGGGCCGACGCCGACCGCGCTCACCTCGCGCAGCGGACCGTCCTTGGTCGAGCGCAGCACCCGTTCGGGCGTGACCGTCACGGTGCTCGTCTCGCCTGCCCGCTCGATGGTGTAGGTGAAGGTGCCGGTCTGCTGCTGCGTCTGGGCCTGGAACTGCGCCCAGGTGGTGACCTCGACGCCGTTGACCTGCTTCACCACGTCACCGCGCTGCAGCCCGGCCCGCTGTGCCGGACCGTCGCCGGTACACGGCGCCAGCTTCCCCTCCGGCGTCTCCTGCGCGACACAGCCCATGTTGCCGAGCGCGGTGGCAGGCGGTTGTTCCAGCTGCGGCAGGCCCCAGCCGACCGCGAGCACGACCAGCAGGATGAAGCCGAGCAGGAAGTTCATCGCGATGCCGCCGGACATCACCAGCATCCGCTTCCAGGTGGCCTGGCGGTACATGGCCCGGTCGACGTCCTCGGGCTCGAGCTCGTCGAGCGCCGTCATGCCCGCGATATCGCAGAACCCACCCAGCGGCAGCGCCTTGAGGCCGTACTCGGTCTCGCCGCGGCGGAAGGAGAACACCTTCGGCCCGAAGCCGATGAAGTACCGGCGCACCTTCATGCCGGTGGCCTGCGCCGTCCACATGTGCCCGCACTCGTGCAGCGCGATCGAGATCGTGATACCGAGGGCGAACAGCGCGAACCCCAGCGCGAATACCATCAGGCTCTTCCTTTCGGCGGCTGGCGCCGCGGGTTTTCGGCCTCGTGACCTCGCCGCCGAACACGTGGTGTTCGGTTCGGTCGGTGTGTCCGGGCGTAGCGCAGGTGCTCGGTCAGGACGTGATGATTCCTGCCGCGTACTCCCGTGCCCAGCGATCGGCCGCGAGGACGTCGTCCAGGGTATCGGGTTCGGCGCGCCAGCGATCGGCGGCCTCGACCGCCCTGGTGACGGTGCGCACGATCCCGGGGAAGGTGATCGTGCCGTCGAGGAAGGCCTGCACGGCGACCTCGTTGGCGGCGTTGTAGACGGCGGTCACACTGCCGCCTGCCTCGCCTGCCTGGCGGGCCAGCCGCACCGCGGGGAAGACCTTGTCGTCGACCGGTTCGAAGGTCCACGTGGCGGCGGTGCCGAAATCGCAGGCGGCGGCCGCGCCCGCGATGCGGTCGGGCCAGCCCAGCGCCAGCGCGATGGGCAGCTTCATGTCCGGCGGGCTGGCCTGGGCCAGGGTGGAGCCGTCGGTGAAGGTGACCATCGAGTGCACGATCGACTGCGGGTGCACGGTGACGTCGATGCGGTCGTAGGGCACGCCGAAGAGCAGGTGGGTCTCGATGAGTTCGAGGCCCTTGTTCACCAGCGAGGCCGAGTTCAGCGTGTTCATCGGACCCATCGACCAGGTGGGATGGGTCTTGGCCTCGGCGGGGTTCACCGATTCGAGCATCGCGGTGGTCCAGCCGCGGAACGGCCCGCCGGAGGCGGTGAGGATCAGCCGGTCGACCTCATCGGCGCGACCGCCGCGCAGGCACTGCGCCAGCGCCGAGTGTTCGGAATCCACCGGCACGATCTGTCCGGGCACGGCGGCACGTGTCACCAGGGAACCACCGGCGACCAGCGATTCCTTGTTGGCCAGCGCCAGCCGGGTGCCCTGTTCGAGGGTGGCGAGGGTCGGTTCCAGCCCGAGCGAGCCGACCAGGGCGTTGAGCACGACGTCGGCCTCGGTGCGGCGCACGATTTCGGTGGCCGCGGCCGGGCCGCCGAGTTCGAGGTCGAGCGCCTGCGCCGTGGCCGGATCGGCCACGGCGACATTGCGGGTGCCGGTGGCGGCCATCTGTTCGGCGAGCAGGGCCGGGTTGCCGCCGCGCGCGGCGAGCCCGACCACCTCGAACCGGTCGGGGTTGGCGGCGATCACCTCGAGCGCCTGGGTGCCGATCGACCCGGTACTGCCCAGGAGCAGCACCTTCACCCGGTCGGTGGACATGGAACGGCCGTGTGCGGCACGCGTTGCTGGGTGGGACACGGGCCCATTGTGGCAGGGCTGCTGGCTACGACGAACGGTCGTATGCCACGATATGCCTACTCGCCCAACCAGAACTCGAGCCCTAAGGAGCGATCGTGGCCGCCACGGACCTCGAAAAAGCCAGCACCGAGCGCGCCGTCGCCACCAGCGTCGACCCCGCCGAGGTGCCCTCGGCCGCGTGGGGCTGGAGCGGCGAGTCGCGCAAGACCTTCCTGTTCGCGGGCTGGTTCGTCGTCATCGCCCTGCTCGGCATGACGATCGGCAACCACAGCGGCCACGTGGAGGACATCTACCTCATCTGCCTGGCCGGCCTGCTGGCCACGATCATGGTCGTCGACTCGCTCACCCGGCGGATCCCCCGATAGTCCGCGGCACCGACGTTCCCGCCTGCGGTCGCACTGCGCGTGCGCCGCAGGCGTTTTCGTCTGCCGGGTAGGTCAGCGCCCCCGCCTGACGTTCTTGCGTCCACGGCCCTGCCCGCTCTGCTGCTTGGCGGCCGGCTTGCGCGCCTGCCCGGTGCGGCTCCGCTGTTTGCGTGCCGGTGTCCCCGTGGCCCGGCGCGCCGGTTCGGCCACCGCGGTGCCGCGCGAGGAGTTGGCCGAGCGGCCGCGCACGATGCCGACGAATTCCTCGACCAGTTCGCTGTGCGTTCCGGTGGGCCAGGCCAGCGCGATCTCGGTGAACGGGGTGTCGGCGATCGGGCGATACACCAGGTCGCGGCGATGATGCAGCCGGGCGATCGACTGCGGGACCACACTCACACCGCCGACCGCCGCCACCAGGGCGAGCGTTTCGGCCGCCAGGTCGAGATCGGTGCTGTCCTGTAGTCGTTCACCGGCCAGGTCGGCGGGCGTGACCGTCTCGAGCAGTGACAGTGCGTCGTCCTTCTGCACGACGGCCACCGGGGTCTCCTGCCACAGTGCGATGGTGTGCATGCCGTCCCGCTCGATCGGCAGCCGGACGAAGCACAGGTCGACCCGCCCGTCGCGGAGCGCGGCCACCTGCTCGGCCTGGGCGATCCCGACGACCTCCAGTGGATGATCCGGCAGCCGTTCGTCCCAGACCCGCGCCCATTTCGTGACGGTCACCCCGGGGACGAACCCCACCCGCAGGCTCGCGGGCGCCTCGGGGATGCGCTCGCGCTCGGCCTGTTCGTGCGCGCTGATCAGCGCCCTGGCGTGGACGAGCAGCGCGGCACCGTCCTCGGTGAGCTGGGTCGGCGAGGCGCCGGGCACGAAAACCCTGGTGCCGAGTTCCTGCTCCAGCTCGATCACAGTGGCGCTGAGGGCCTGCCGGGAGATCCGCAGCCCCTTCGCGGCGCGCGCGAAGTGCAACTCCTCGGCGACGGCGACGAAACGACGCAACCGGGCGAGGTCGATGGTGTCGGCGGCGGTGACGTCGAAGTCGCTCATTCCGCCAAGAATATGGCACCCGCCGCCCGCCCCGACGCACCGCTCACAGGGTCGTGATCACCCAGAGCAGACCGATCACCAGGACGACCACCACCAGAACGATCGCCAACGTGACGAGCACCGAACCCCAGCCGCCGCCCGAAGGGGCAGGCTGTTGCGGAACCGGCGGGCGCGGCCCCGGCACCTGCCAGGCCGCGGGGGCGACCGGTCGCTGCGGCATCGACGGCGGCGGCCCCGGTCGCGGTGGCATCGCCTGCGGCGCGACGCCTGGCATCGGGCGCGGGGCGACCGGCGTGCTCGGGGCACTGACCGGGCGCATCGGGCTCATCCCGACGAACGGCTGAGCGTGCGGCCCCGAGGGCGGCCGGGCGACGGGCCTGGCACCGGTGGTTCCGGTGCGCATGGCCCGCCGGACCGCGTCGACGAATTCCTCGCAGGAGGTGAACCGGTCCGCCGGCCGTTTGGCCAGCGCCCGCGCCATCACCGCGTCCAGCACCGGCGGCAGTCCACCGCGCCGCGGGCTGATCGGCGGCGGCGGCGCCTGCAGGTGTCCGGTGATCACGGCGGCCGGGCTCGGCGCCTCGTACGGCGCGGTGCCGGTGAGCAGCACGAACAGCGTGCAGGCCAGTGAGTACTGGTCGGCCCGGTGATCGAGCGCGGCGCCGGTGAGCTGTTCGGGCGCGGCATAGGCGAGGGTGGCGGTGAACGAACCGGTCTCGGTCAGATGCCCCGAGTCGTCGCGCAGGCGGGCGATGCCGAAATCGGTGAGATAGACCCGCTCCTGACTGTTGGAGCGCGCCAGCAGGATGTTCGCCGGCTTCACATCACGGTGCAGCACCCCGGCCCGGTGCGCGTAGTCGAGTGCCGCGGCGGTCTCGCCGATGATCTGCACCGCGCGATCCGGCGGCAGCGTCCGGTGGTCGAGGGTGGAGGCGTCCACCCCGTCTATGTATTGCATGGAGATCCACAGCTGGTCGTCCTCGACCCCGCGATCGAACACCGTCACGATGTTCGGGTGGTCGAGCTGGGCGACCAGATCGGCTTCCCGCTCGAATCTCGCCCTGATCTCGGCGTCGGCGTACAGCTCCTGATTCAGCAGTTTCAGCGCGGTCCAGCGCGGCAACCGTGGATGCCTGGCCAGATACACCGACCCCATGCCGCCGCGGCCCAACTGCCGGTCGATCGTGTATCCGGCGAACACCGTCCCGTCAGAAACCACTCTGACCCCCGAATCTCGCTCGTCGTCCGACGCGCTGGACCCTACCAAAACGGCGATCGTGCCGGGACCGACGTCGGCCGAAGCCCCGGTGCCACGATCAGCTCATCGGAAGCGCGACGAGGTCTTTCAGCAACGCCGGATAGTCCTGCCCCGAGTGCGAGGACCGGGAGGTCACCAGTACCCATCGTTCGCGCGCCGGATCGCTGAACGTGGAGACCACGACCAGGCCGACCTGCTCGGCGCCGTCGATCCGGTGGTCGTCGCGGCGGGTGCCGGACTCGCCACGGCCCACGTTGCGGGTCTTGTCGGCGAAGTCGGCGACGGCCGCCGCGGCGGACTCGGCGGTGGGGAACGCGTACAACGCGACATGGGTCTCGTCGATGTCGGCGGCCCGGCAGGACCACGTGGCAGCGGCCGCCTCGAATGTCCGCTCCCACATCAGCTGGTTGCGGGTAATGGTGTTGACGTATGCCGAACAGGTGCGACCGCCGTGGCCGGTGCCTTCGATGAACGGGTTGTCGTAGCTGAGCCCATCGAGCTCGCCCGGCGGCAGCAGTTGGGGAAAGGCCGACGACATCGCGGCGATGTCGCGGTGCGCCCGCGAACGGTTCAGCAACTCCGAGACGAAGGTGCTCTCGTCCTGCCAACCCCAATACCCGACCCCGAGAACGACGGCGGCGACCGTGCACAGAACCGCGGGAGCCCGGCGCCGCCCGGGGCGTCCCGTCCGGGCAGGCGCCGCAGCGACGACATCGTTTGCCGGGCGCACAGCCGCCGGATGCGGGTGCGGAGCCCGCTGCTGCGCCGCCGGGGCATAAACATAAGGCTCACGCCGGGGTGCGGGACCGGTCGGCAGCGAGTGCGGACCACTTCCCGAGAAAGCGGTGGGTCGGGAACCGGTTCCGTACAGCGCGTGCCGAACCGCGGCGGCGAACTCGGCGCACGAATTGAAGCGGTCGGTGGGCCGTTTGGCCAACGCTCGCGCCAGCACCGCGTCGACGGCGGGCGGCAGCTCGGGGCGGTGCGCGCGCAGCGAGGGCGGCGGCTGCTGCAGGTGCCCCTGGATCACCAGCACCGGGTTCGTCGCCTCGAACGGCGCGATCCCGGTCAGCAGGGAGTACAGCGTGCACGCCAGCGAATACTGGTCGGCGCGATGATCCAGTGGCGCACCGGTGAGCTGCTCGGGCGAGGCGAAGGCGAGGGTAGCGGTGAAAGTGCCGGTCTGGGTCAGGTTCTGGGTGTCCTCGCGCGGGCGGGCGATGCCGAAGTCGGTCAGCAGGACCCGCTCGCCGCCGTCCCATTCGGCGAGCAGGATATTGGCGGGCTTCACATCACGGTGCAGCACGCCGTTGCGGTGCGCGTGATCGAGCGCGGCGGCGGTGCCATCGATGATGTGCAGCGCGCGCTCCGCGGACACCGGCGGGTCGATCGCCGCGGCGTCGACACCGTCGACGTACTGCATACTGATCCACAGCCGCCCGTCCTCGACCCCGCGGTCGTACACCGTGACGATATTCGGATGTTCCAGCCGCGCGGCGAGATCGGCTTCGCGCTCGAATCTGGCCCGGATCTCGTTGTCGGCGAACAACTCCGCGTTCAGCAGCTTCAACGCGGTCCGCCGCGGCAGCCGGGGATGCCTGGCCAGATACACCGACCCCATCCCGCCCTGACCCAACTGCCGCTCGATCGCGTACCCGGCGAAGACCTCACCCGTCGCAAGCATGTATCCCCCGCTGTTCCGCACTGTCGGTCCGGCCGTCGGCACGCCAGGTGCCGAACGGCCGACACCAACTTAGCGCCCTCCCCACCGTGTGCGCCTCGGTGCCGGCGGTTCGGGCGGCGGGTTCAGTCCTCGACGCGCACACCCATCGACCGCGCGGTCCCCGCGACGATCCGCATCGCCGCCGCCACATCGGTCGTGTTGAGATCGGGGAGCTTGCGGATCGCGATGCGGCGCAACTGTTCCCGGGAGATCGAGCCGACCCGCTTGTGCCCTGGCTGCGGCGAGCCCGCGGTGCCGAGCACCTTCTTGATCAGCGAGGCCGTCGGCGGCGTCTTGAGCCGCATGGTCCACCGTTTGCGGGCGTCGATCGTGATGACCGCGGGCACGATGTCGCCCCGTTGGTCCGCGGTCGCCGCATCGTAGCGGCGTTTCACCTCGAAGGGCGGGATTCCGGTGGGGCCGAGCATCTTGCCGAGCATCATCAGCGAGGCATTGCCCGCTTCGAGCTCGAGAGTAACTGTGACAGAGGCTGTTTCGCGCGCCATAGTCAACGATCTCGGATGCCCGCATCGTTGTGGTCCCACACGGGTAACACCTCGGCGGCAACGTGGGCCGCGCACACCGGAGCACCGCGCTGGGCGTGTTCGGGTCGCCGTAGGCTCCTTCGCCTGTCACGCTGGAGGCGTGAAACGTGACGTCTCCGCCGCCATGGAGATCACGGTCCATGCCGACACGGTCCTGCAATGGCAGATCGCCGTCGCCAGGCAACCCGGCATCGACCTGACCGAATCCATGACCTGTGTGCTCGACGGCGTCCACCTCACCCCGCGCGAAGTCATCGGCCCGCACCACACCCGGCTGCACGTGCTCGACGCCCCCGCGGGCACCCTCAGGGTGGACTACCAGGCGACCGTGCTCGGCACCGCGATCCCCGAACCGGCCACCGACTACGAGATCGCGCTGTACCGGCGACCGAGCCGCTACGCCGAATCGGACAAGCTGCTCGGCTACGCGGCCGCCGAATTCGGGTACGGCATCGTCGACCCCGGCATGCCGGCGCGCGTCGCGGCATGGGTGGGCCGACGGATCTCCTACGTCGCGGGCAGCAGCGCGCCGATCGACGGCGCGGTGGAAACCCTGCTGTCGGGCACCGGGGTCTGCCGCGACTTCTCCCACCTCGTGGTCGCGCTGCTCCGCGCGGTCGGCGTCCCCGCCAGGGTCGCCGCGGTCTACGCCCCCGGCTGCGTCCCGATGGATTTCCACGCCGTCGCCGAAGCCTACGTCGACGGCATGTGGCACACCCTCGACCCCACCTGCCTCGCCCCGCGCCCCAGCCTCGTCCGCATCGCCACCGGCCGCGACGCCTCCGACATCGCCTTCCTCGACAACCACGGCGGCGACATCACCCTCACCTCGATGACGATCAACGCCTTCGTCGACGGCCCCCTCCCCTACGACGACTTCACCCAGCCCGTCCGCATCGAATAGGTGCGTCGTCGCCTGGGCACCGAGCCCACCGGCGGCATCGGGCCGTCACCGCCGTGTGTCAACTGGTCGTCGGCAGCCTGACCGTGGTCAGGCGAAAGAGGTCGATCGGACCGGCGAAGTCGGTCATCACTCCCAGCGGCCCCCGGCAGGTGTTCTCGTCGGAGAAGAAGATGCCGGTTCCGCCCCCGAGCGACCGAAATCCGTGCCAGAACTCGATCAGCCCTCGGCTGCCAATTGCCCACACGCAGCGGCGATCTCCTGCCCACGCGTGTCACGCACCGTGCACGACACACCTTGGGCGATCACCCGACGCACGAACTCGCGCTCGACCGGCTTGGGGCTGGCGTCCCACTCGCTGCCCGGGGTCGGGTTGAGCGGGATCAGGTTCACGTGCACCAACGGGCCCAACGCCTTGTGCAACTTCTTGCCCAGCATGTCCGCCCGCCACGGCTGATCGTTGACATCACGAATCAACGCATACTCGATCGACACCCGCCGACCCGACTTGTCCGCGTAATACCGCGCGGCATCGAGCACCTCGGCGATCGACCACCGATTATTCACCGGCACCAGCGTGTCACGCAGCTCGTCATCAGGCGTGTGCAGCGACACCGCCAGCCGCACCGACATGTCCTCGTCGGCCAGCTTGCGGATCGCGGGTGCGAGGCCGACCGTCGACACCGTCACCGACCGCTGGGAGATCCCGAGCCCATCAGGCGCGGGCGAGGTGATCCGACGCACCGCGTTCACCACTCGCTTGTAATTGGCCAGCGGCTCACCCATGCCCATGAACACGATATTGGAAAGCCGGCCCGGACCGCCGTGCACCTCACCGTCGCGCAGCGCCGCCGCGGCGGCCCGCACCTGGTCGACGATCTCGGCGGTCGACAGATTGCGGTTGAGCCCCGCCTGCCCGGTCGCACAGAACGGGCAGGCCATGCCGCATCCGGCCTGACTGGAGATACACAGGGTGTTGCGGTCGGGGTAGCGCATGAGCACGCTCTCCAGCAGAGTGCCGTCGTGCGCGCGCCACAGGGTCTTGCGGGTGTCGCCCTCGTCGCAGGCGAGATGGCGGACCACCGACAGCAACGGCGGGAACAGCGTCTCGCCGACCTTCGCGCGCACATCGGCGGGCAGATCGGTCATCTGTTCCGGATCGGCCTGCAGCCTGCCGTAGTACTGGCGGGCCAACTGGTCGGCCCGGAACTTGGGCAGGCCGAGGTCCTGCACCGCGGCCTTGCGCTCGTCCGCGTCGAGATCGGCGAGGTGGCGCGGCGGCATACCGCGACGCGGGGCATCGAACACAAGGGGCAGGGAGGTGGCCATAATTCCACCATTGTCCCAAACGATGCCGGGCCGTCGATGGCCGGGCCGCCACGCCGAACGCTGTTATCGAGAAGATGCGTGCACCCGTGATAGCTGTCGGCCATGATCGAACCATGTCCACCAATGCCGAATCCGGCGCCTCCGCCGAACACGAACCGGTACCGCCCGCTCCCGAGCCGCCCGCGCCCAAGCATCGGCGCGGTGAGCAGGTTCCCGCCAAACGGACCACCCCGAAGGGCGTCCATGGTTCGCGGACCGGTTACACCTGGATCGGGCTGCTCGCTGCGGCCGTCATCGGTATCGTCCTGCTGATCTTCATCATCCAGAATCTCGACCAGGCCAACGTCAACCTGTTGTTCTGGGATTTCTCGCTGCCGCTCGGCATCACGGTGCTGCTTTCGGTGATCGCGGGCGCGCTGGTGATGGGGCTGGTCGGCGGTGTGCGCATCCTGCAGCTACGGCACGCCGCGAAGAAACCCTGACCTACAGCAGCGCGCTGAGCACCAGCCACGACACGAAGGCCGACGGCAGCATCGAGTCCAAGCGGTCCATGATGCCGCCGTGGCCGGGCAGCATGGTGCCCATGTCCTTGATGCCGAGTTCGCGCTTGATCTGGGACTCGATCAGATCACCGCAGGTCGCCACCACCACCAGACCGATGCCGAGGACGACACCGATCATCGAATTCGCCTCGAGCAGCAGGGTGACGGTGAGCAGGCCGCCGATCACGCTGAACACCAGCGAACCGCAGAACCCCTCCCACGACTTCTTCGGGCTGATCGCGGGCACCATGGGGTGCCTGCCGAACAACACACCGGCCACATAGCCGCCGACGTCGGAGCAGACGACCAGGATCATGAACGTCAGCACCCGCAGGTTGCCGTCGGGTTCGAGCAGCAGCAACGTCGCGAACGAGGCGAGCAGCGGGATCCAGGTGAGCGTGAACAGCGCGATCGCGGTGTCGCGCAGGAAGTTCTTCGGCGCGGTGTTCAGGCCGTGGTCGAACAGGCGCCAGACCATACAGACCAGCGCGGTCGCCGCGAAGGCGCCGACCACGCCCTTGGCGCCCCACGGCCAGCCCAGCCAGAACACCGCCTGCCCGCCGAGCAGCAGCGGGATCCGCGGCACCAGCACATCGGCCTCGCGCAGCCGCTTGGCGACCTCCCAGGTAGCGACGCCGACAGCGGCACCGGCGACGCCGATGAATACTTTGGGGACGAACAGCAGGATCGCGATGAGCGACAGACCGAGACCGAGACCGACCGCCAGCGCGGCGGGCAGATTCCGGCCCGCGCGCGAGGCGGGTGCCTGCGGTTCGGCAGGCACCTCGACATGCGGGGTCGGCGTCGCCGCGTCGGTCTGCTCGACCCGATCCGGCATCGGCTCCGGTGCCGCTCCGGTGGCGGCGGCGTCTTCGGCCACGATTGTCCCGTCGCTCAACTCGTTCGTTCCGTTCATCCCCCGCCCGAGCGGGACTCGTGCGATCTGCCTCAGACCTCGAGCAGTTCGGCTTCCTTGTGCTTGACCAGCTCGTCGATCTGGCCCACGTATTTGGCGGTGGTCTTGTCGAGCTCCTTCTCGGCACGCCCGACCTCGTCCTCACCCGCCTCGCCATCCTTCTGGATCCGGCCCAGCTCGTCCATCGCCTTGCGGCGGACGTTACGGATCGAGACCTTGGCATCCTCGCCCTTGCTCTTGGCCATCTTGACCATCTCGCGGCGACGTTCCTCGGTGAGCTGCGGCACGGTGATGCGCAGGATGTCACCGTTGTTGGTGGGGTTCACGCCCAGATCGGAGTTACGGATCGCGTTCTCGATCGGGCCGAGCTGGCTCTGCTCGTAAGGCTTGATCACGACCATGCGCGGCTCGGGCACGGTGATACTCGACATCTGCGTGATCGGGGTCGGCGAGCCGTAGTAGTCGACCACCACGCGCGAGAACATGCCGGGGTTGGCGCGGCCGGTCCGGATGGTGCCCAGGTCGTCCTTCGCCACCGAGACGGCTTTCTCCATCTTCTCTTCGGCATCGAAGAGCGCTTCATCAATCACGACCGGTTCCTCCACAGCGTCGTCATCGTCGTCCTGTCGCGGGAGCGGGATCAGGACCGAACCAGGGTGCCGATGTGCTCACCGGCGACTGCCCGGGCAATATTGCCCTTGGTCAGCAAATTGAACACCAGAATCGGCATCTGGTTGTCCATGCAGAGACTGAACGCGGTGGCATCGGCCACCTTCAGCCCCTTTTCGATCACTTCCTTGTGCGTGATCTCGGTGTACATGTTCGCGTTCTCGTCCACCCGCGGGTCGGCGTCGAACACCCCGTCGACAGCCTTCGCCATCAGCACCACATCGGCGCCGATCTCGAGCGCGCGCTGGGCTGCGGTGGTGTCGGTGGAGAAGTAGGGCATGCCCATGCCCGCGCCGAAGATCACGACGCGGCCCTTCTCCAGGTGCCGCTTGGCGCGCAGCGGCAGGTACGGCTCGGCGACCTGGCCCATCGTGATGGCGGTCTGCACGCGGGTGTCCACCCCCTGCTGCTGCAGGAAGTCCTGCAGCGCAAGGCTGTTCATCACGGTGCCGAGCATGCCCATGTAGTCCGAGCGGGCGCGTTCCATGCCGCGCTCCTCCAGCTCGGCGCCGCGGAAGAAGTTGCCGCCGCCGATCACCACGGCCACCTGCACGCCGGTCTCGACGATCTCGGCGATCTGCTCGGCCACGGTCTGCACGACGTCGGGGTCGAGGCCGACACCACCTCCGCCGAACATCTCCCCACCCAGTTTGAGCAGCACCCGGCGGTATCCAGGGCGGTCGTAACCCGGGTCGGTCATGGGTGGTCGTCTCCTTCGGCGAGGTCGGTCGAACGCGGGCACGGCAAGCGGCCGCACAACTAGGCGAAGCGGCATCTATCCTGCCCTATCCGGATTCTGCCACCGTACAAGACCCCCCGGCTGCCGCTACGAATCGGCGAGAGCCCCTCGGGTGCAGCCGTGCGCTGCTCCCGAGGGGCTCTCGAACCGGC
This sequence comes from Nocardia rhizosphaerae, assembly GCF_042650365.1. NCBI lineage: Bacteria > Bacillati > Actinomycetota > Actinomycetes > Mycobacteriales > Nocardiaceae > Nocardia > Nocardia rhizosphaerae. The sequence goes on along the minus strand of NZ_JBHSBA010000007.1, from coordinate 406,472 downwards.
GGATCAGGCCTGGCCGACCTCGAAGCGCGCGAAGCGCTTCACGGTGACACCGGCCTCTTCCAGGAGGGCCTTGACGGTCTTCTTCGAGTCGGTGACGGCGGACTGCTCCAGCAGCACGACGTCCTTGAAGAAGCCGTTGACGCGACCCTCGGTGATCTTCGGCAGCGCGGCCTCGGGCTTGCCTTCTTCGCGCGCGGTCTGCTCGGCGATGCGGCGCTCGTTCTCGACGATGTCGGCGGGCACCTCGTCGCGGGTCAGGTACTTGGCCTTGAGTGCGGCGACCTGCATGCCTGCGGCGCGCGCGGCCTCAGCGGCGGCGTCGCCTTCACCCTCGTACTCGACCAGCACGCCGACGGCGGGCGGCAGGTCGGAGGCACGCTTGTGCAGGTAGGTGGCGACCGGGCCGTCGAAGGCGACGACGCGACGCAGTTCCAGCTTCTCACCGATCTTGGCGGCCAGTGCCTGCACGGCCTCGTCGACGGTGGTGTCGGCCAGCTTCAGCGCCTTGAGCGCCTCCAGGTCGGCGGGCTTGGCGGCGGCGGCCGCGGTGACGATGGCGTCGGCCAGCTCCTGGAACTCCGCGTTCTTGGCGACGAAGTCGGTCTCGGAGTTGATCTCGACCATCACGCCGTCCTTGGCGATGACCAGACCCTCGGCGGTGGCGCGCTCGGCACGCTTGCCGACATCCTTGGCGCCCTTGATGCGCAGCACCTCGACGGCCTTGTCGAAATCGCCGTCGGACTCGGCCAGCGCGTTCTTGCAATCCATCATGCCGGAGCCGGTGAGCTCGCGGAGCCGCTTCACGTCAGCAGCGGTGTAGTTCGCCATCGGGGGCGAGCCTCCTGTGTTTCTGGCGGCGCGGGCGCCGCGGGTTCTCGGCCTTTCGGCCTCGATCTTCCCTCCCTACGGGTACTCCTTCGTCGCACCCTCCGGTCAGTCCAGATCGAGGCGGCCGAGAACGGGGAAGAATAACGACCTCGGCCGTAGGCCCTGCTGTGGTGTTCTGGGTATTACGCCACCTTGCCGACCGCATCTGAATTCAGATGGGCCGGCAAGGTGAACAGTCGACTACTGATCAGCTCAGAAGTCGGCCGGGGTGTGCTGCGCCGGGTCGGCCTTGACCTCGGCAGCGGCCTCGGCCGGCGTCTCGGTGGCGGCCTCGGCAGCCGGGGTCGCCTGAGCCAGCAGCTCCTGCTCCCACTCGGCGAGCGGCTCGCCTGCGCCGGCCTCGGGCTTCGCGTCGCCGGAAGCCTGGCCCGCGCGGGCCTGCACGCCCTCGGCCACCGCGGAGGCGACGACCTTGGTGAGCAGAGCGGCGGAACGGATCGCGTCGTCGTTACCCGGGATCGGGTAGTCGACCAGGTCGGGATCGCAGTTGGTGTCCAGGATCGCGATGACCGGGATGTTCAGCTTGCGGGCCTCGCCGACGGCGATGTGCTCCTTGTTGGTGTCGACGACCCAGATGGCCGAGGGCACCTTGGCCATGTCGCGGATACCGCCGAGGGTGCGGTCCAGCTTGGTCATCTCACGCGTGAGCATGAGGATTTCCTTCTTGGTGCGACCCTCGAAGCCACCGGTCTGCTCCATGGCCTCGAGCTCCTTCAGGCGCTGCAGGCGCTTGTGGACGGTCGAGAAGTTGGTGAGCATGCCACCCAGCCAGCGCTGGTTGACGTAGGGCATCCCGACGCGAGTCGCCTCGGCCGCGATCGACTCCTGTGCCTGCTTCTTGGTACCGACGAAGAGCACGGTGCCACCGTGGGCGACCGTCTCCTTGACGAACTCGTAGGCCTTGTCGATGTAGGTCAGCGTCTGCTGCAGGTCGATGATGTAGATGCCGTTGCGGTCGGTGAAGATGAACCGCTTCATCTTCGGGTTCCACCGCCGGGTCTGGTGCCCGAAGTGCGCGCCGCTGTCGAGCAGCTGCTTCATGGTTACGACAGCCATAGCTCCCGTATCTCTCTTTCGTTGCCGGTTGCCGCAGCCGATCGGCGATCGACTGCCCTGGCGCCACCGAAACCGCCGGACCCGATCACAAGAACCGGGACCAGCCGACGATTTCATCGTTCATCCGCTGGAGAACTCGCGCTGATCTGCCCTGAGGACGTCTGCGTTGCGAGCGACGACCGGATGGACGAGCACGGGTGGCGCGCGAAGTCGGTTCATGCCGTGCGCAGATGGCTGAGCACAAACCGCGTGATCAGTCTACGCGGACCTGGGCCGTCGCCGAAATCGCCCCTCGCGACGCAGGCCCGTTCCGGCGGTGAAGTGCGCGATATCCACATAGGCCGATGTTGTCCACAATCGCGAAACGCGGCCCCCGAAGACGGAATACACCGCCGAAAGTGGGGGCATGAACATCTTCTCCCGAGCCCTGATCGTCACGATTCCGCTGCTGTGCGCGGCCGGTGTCATGGCCGCACCGGTCGGCGCCGACCACGGCGGCGGCGCTGCCATCGCGCCGGTCTGTTCCGGTGGGCAGACGCCCACTGTCCCCGCGCCGCCCCCGGAACGGCACGATGCCGCCGGTCCGATGACACCATCGCCCGCGCCGGTGCCCGTCCGCATCACGGTCCACGACCTGACATCGGCTCCCCACGTGGCCGCGGACCGGTCCGGACCGGTCGAGGTCGAGATCGTGCTGCGTGGTGAAAGGGCAGGCGGTTCGGCGACGGCGCTCCCCGCCGCCCTGCGTGACCTGGTCGGCGCGCTGCTCGCCCAGCAGCGGGTGCAGGCACCGCGGCCACATCGCTGACATGAGGCGCAACGGCGAGCATCGAGCGGGTAATGGATCTGCGGCACTTCGGCCTCGCCGAGCGGGTGCTGATCCGGCTTGCCACGGTCGACGAGGCGCACGTGCAGCGTCGGCTCCCGGTCATCGGCGCCGATCCGGGCGAGGGGCACGCTCGACGTATCGGCGCGACTCGATGCTCCGGCGCGGCCGGACCGGCAACCGGGCCCGGATGGCGGCCCGGTGTGGGGTGGCCTGCATGGGGTTGGTGCTGTCGCTCGTCGGTGACGTGCAGGCGGCCGGGAGCCGCGGCGGTGAATTCGGATGGCCGTTGCGGCCGCGGCCTGCGGTGGAACGGTACTTCGACAAGCCGGAACGGAATTGGCTGCCCGGGCACCGCGGAGTGGATCTGGCCGGGAGCGTGGGACAGACGGTGCTCGCCGCCGGTGCCGGGATCGTGGTGTTCGCCGGGATGGTGGCGGGCAAGCCGGTGGTGTCGATCGAGCACGCCGGCGGGCTGCGGACGACCTACGAACCCGTGCGCGCTCAGGTGGCAGTGGGTACGCGGGTGCGCAGGGGCACGCCGATCGGGACGTTGTCGGCCGGGCACGAGGGGTGTCCGGCCGCGGCGTGTCTGCATTGGGGTGCGCGCCGCGAGGCAGGCGCGCACAGCAGACGCGAGTACGTCGATCCGCTCGGCCTGCTGCACGAGGTGCCGGTGCGATTGCTGCCGATGACGGCGTGAGGTGACGAAACACTCGGGCGGGCGGCTGGCACCCGCCTCTCCCACGGGACGACAATCGGGAGGTGGCCGAGAAACGAACAGCGTTCACCTATCCCGACGTGGGCGCCACCCGCACGACCTTTCCCGCCGGATACCAGCGGTTGCGGCATCGCCGGGGGATCGGGCACGGCCGCGATCTGTTCGAGCAAGCCGCCGAGCACATCTTCGCCTTCGGAATGCAAAAGGGCGTCGGCATCTTCGAGCACGCCGACACCGAGACCGCCGAGGCGGGTACCGAGCTGACGGTCCGGCTCGGGATCGGCTCGATCGGCATCAGCGCGCCCTGTCGCGTCGTCTATGTCCTGCACGAGCCCGATCGCCGCGGTTTCGCCTACGGCACCCTGCCCGGCCATCCCGAGATCGGCGAGGAACTGTTCGCCGTCGAATACGACCCGACCGACGACTCCGTCCACGGCCTGGTCACCGCCTTTTCCCGCCCCGGAGCCTGGTACACGCGCCTCGGTGGACCGCTTGTCCACGGAGTCCAGCGCTGGATCGCCCACCGCTATCTGAACACGCTGCCGACCAGCAACTGAGCGCTGATCGTGCCTCCGCGCGGTGACAACGCTGGTCGCCCACCAGCCGGAGAAGAACGGCCCGCCGCGGTGCCGAGGTCAGAGCACCGCCGACAGTGCCGCGGCCTCGGCGATCAACCGGTCGCGGCGGTCCGTGGCGCCGAGCCGGTCGTATTCGGCAGCGGCGGTGTGCCTTTCGTCGATCTCGCGGCGCACGATCGCGAGGATGTCGTCTTCGGTGAGGTCGCGGCGGCTCACCTCGGCTGCCCCGAGACCGAGTGCGCTGTCTTCCAGCGCGCCGGCCCGCGTGTCACTCGCGTCGACCGCCTCGGCGTTGTCGATCGCCCCCAGCACTGTCCGCAGCGCCGACACCGCGCTGCGATCCCGTGACTTCAGCGCCGGCTTCAGCGCCGCGCGCAGCCGCTCGCGCACGGGAGTCTCCTGCTCGTCCGGCATCCCATGGTTCATGGCCGCCGACGATATTCCGGGGGTTCGCCGGAGTCGAGCGAATTGCGTGGCACGCCGCCCGGCAATCCGCTCGCGTCGCGGTCCCGACAGTCCGCGCCCGACGTCGCGACCGGTTGCGAGACGGATATCGCGGACCATGAGCGACGGCGGTCGCATCGCGTGCCATCGGCCGGCGCCCGACGGCGCCCGGTCAGGTCGACAACCGATCGATCAGCAGTGTGCCGATGGCGATCGCCGCGACGGCGACCACAGCGCATGTGGTGAGCGGGACAAGGACGCGCCCGGTGCTCACCCGCCCGTGGTGCAGCGCCCGGCCACGGGCCCAGCCGATCACGCTCAGCAGTAACGCGATCGCGGCGGCGGTGAGAGGAAGGGCCAGGGTGGGCCAGTCGTCGAGGGTGACCGCATGGACGAACAGCAGCGCACACGCCGCCGCGCCGAGCGCGGTCCGCCGCCAGGCCAGCGCGGTGCGTTCCGCGGCGAGGGTCGGCGCCGTCACGACAGCAACACCGCCAGACAGGCCAGCGCGGCGACGATCGCCACTCCGGCGGAGAGCACGGGAACCAGGATCGTGCCGGGCAGGGGGCGGCCCACACGCATGGCGACGTCGACACGTCGCCAGTGCCGCAGCGCGCCGAGAGCCACCGCCAGCGCCATGATCAGGCAGCACAGCGCAATCAGTCCACCGAACCCGGCCAGCCGCAACGGCTGTACCAGCGTGTGCACCGCGACGCCTCCGGCGAGCAGGCCGAGCGCGGTCCGTATCCACGCCAGGAAGGTCCGCTCGTTCGCCAGCGTGAACCGATAGTCCACCTCCCCTTCCCCGTCCTCCGATTCACCCCCGACCTCGGGCAATGCCATCACCACCACCTCCACCACCCATCTTGCCGCCCCACCCGATCCCGCTACCGCAACGCGCCGAACCCGTACAGGTTGCGCCGGGATGCGGAGCGACTGCCCTCGCCGCGGTGCCGTCGATGCGGGTCACTCGACGGTGCCGGCCGGGAAGCGGGCGGGGCCGTGGTGTGGGGCCGGGTGTTCAGTGCTGGCGGGCGGTGACGTCTGGAGGTGCATCGCTGCGAGCGGCGCTCGGCCCGCACGCGGGCTATGCGCGTGGGTGGGCCTGGTCGTGGACTCGTTTCAATCGTTCGACCGAGACGTGGGTGTAGAGCTGGGTGGTGGCCATGCTCGCGTGGCCGAGGAGTTCCTGGACGACGCGCAGGTCGGCGCCACCCTCGAGCAGGTGGGTGGCGGCGGTGTGACGCAGGCCGTGCGGGCCCATGGCGGGGGCACCGGGGATGGCGGCGACGGTCTCGTGCACGACGGTTCTGGCCTGACGCTGGTCGAGCCTGCGGCCGCGCTGCCCGAGCAGCAGGGCCCGTCCCGACCGGTCGTTGACGAGGGCGGGTCTGCCCGCTCGGAGCCAGGCGTCGAGCGCGACGTCCGCGGGACCGCCGAACGGTACCGACCGCTCCTTGTTGCCTTTGCCGAGCACCCGGACGAGCCGCCGTTCCCGGTCGATGTCGTCGACGTCGAGACCGCACAGTTCGCTGACCCTGATCCCGGTGGCGTACAGCAGTTCGACAATCAGCCGATCCCGCAGCGCCATCGGATCCTGTTGGGCAGCACCGGATTCCGCGGCATCCATGGCCTGCGCCGCTTGACCCCGCGCTAGCACGGCGGGCAGCACCCGGTGCGCTTTCGGAGCCTGCAGCCGGAGCCCGGGATCCACTGTCAGCCGACCGGTCTCGGTGAGCCAAGCGGTGAATGTCCGTGCGGCCGAGGCTCGTCGCGACAGGGTGGTCCGCGCGGCACCCTGCGCCGCGAGTTCGGCCAACCAGGACCGCAGTAGTGACAGATCCACCTCCCGGATCGCCGAATCCGCCGACCGCGCGTACAGGTGCTCGAGCAAGGACCGCACGTCTCCGAGATAGGCCCGCACCGTATGCGCCGACCGATTCCGCCCCAACCGCAGATGCCGCCCGAACTCGGCGATCAGCGCGGTCAGGTCCTCGGGCAACACGTCCATCTTCCCACCGTCACCTCAATACCCACCTCGCGCAACCCGCCACGCCATCGGTCCCTCAGCGAGGAGACGGTGATTCCCGCTGCGTCGCACCGCACGGCCGATGAACCCGCCGCAGCGGCGCGGCTCCTGCACCCCGATGACCGGCGTCGCTCACCCCGGCCGCCTGCCTCGCGTGCGAAACCAACCGTCGGAGTCACAGCCGACCAGTCCGGAGAGTTCCAGGCCGACCAGGACGGCGCGGACCGTGGGTAGGTCGAGGCCGGATTGCTGGGCGAGGTCGCGGGGTAGCCGGGAGCCGACGGCCGGCAGTGTCGCGTAGATGTCGGCCTCGGCGCCGCGGAGGTGGGCGGCCGGGTCGGTGGTGTCGTCGGCGACGGGCAGGCGCAGGGGCCCTGCTTCGTCGACGATGTCTTCGGCTCCGGTGACGAGCAGGGCTTCGCCCTCGCGGATCATGCGGTGACATCCCGCCGAGGACGCGGAGCCGACGGGACCCGGCACCGCCATGGCGGGCCTGCCGAGGCGGCGGGCCCATTTCACGGTGTTGCGTGCCCCGCTGCGCAGGCCCGCCTCGACGACGAGGACACCGTCACCGAGGGTGGCGATCAACCGGTTGCGGGCGAGGAACCGGTGCTTCTGCGCGGGGGTGCCCGGCGGGTACTCGCTGACAACCAGCCCGGTCTCGGCGATGGCCGCGAGCAGCCGGTCGTGCTGGGCGGGGTACGGGCGGTCGACGCCGCAGGCGAGCACCGCGACGGTGCGGCCGCCGACGGCCAACGCCGCCCGGTGCGCGGCCGCGTCGATGCCGAACGCGGCGCCGGAGACGATCGTCCAACCCCGACCCGCCAGCTCGCAGGCGATCTCACCGGCCACCTGCACCCCGTAGCCGGTGCTGCAGCGCGAACCCACCACGGCGACAGCACGTTCGGAGGCGCTCGCCAGTGACAGCGGCCCACGCGCCCACAGCACCAGCGGTACCGCTGCCTCGCGGTCACGGTCGGTGTCGAGCTGGTTCAGGCCGAGCATGCGCCAGGCCGGCCATTCCGGGTCGTCCGGCGTGATGACCCGCCCACCGAGCCGGGCGATCGCCGCCAGATCGGCTGCGGCCGAGTCGACCGCGCGGCGCGCGGCGGTCGGGCCGCGCAGCGGTTCGGGCAGTTCGTGTTCGCGGACGGCCCGCGCCGCCTCGCACACCCCGACCGAGGCGATCAACGCCGACAACGGAGCACACGGTCCCTGCACCACACGCGACAGATACACCCACGCGAGCCTGCGGGCGTCGGCGTCGCCATCGAGATCGACCAGGCCGGTCACTGGGCGCTCCGCTGCCGGAAGTTCAAGGCCGACAGCACATCCTGCACGCTCGGCACCTCGCCGCCACGCAGATCGCACACCGTCCAGGCCACCCGGATCGCCCGGTCGGCACCGCGCGCCGACATCCGGCCGAGCCGCAGCGCGGTATCGATCGGTGCGATCGACTCGCCGGGCAGCCGGAACCGTTGCCGCAGTACATGTCCAGGGACATCGGCATTGGTCGCCCAGCCGTCGGCGCTCCAGCGCTGCGCGGCCAGCGCGCGGGCCTGCGCCACCCTGGCCGCCACGGTGGCGCTGGTCTCGGCCTCGGTATCGCTGAAGGTGGCGCCCGCCTGGCCGTGCATCCGCACCCAGATGTCGATGCGGTCCAGCAGCGGCCCGGACAGCTTGCCGAGGTAGCGGCGCCGGGCCAGTGGCGCGCAGATGCAGTCCACATCGCGGGCTGGAGCGCACGGACAGGGATTGGCGGCGAGTACGAGCTGGAACCGGGCCGGGTAGCGCGCGACACCGTCGCGCCGGGCGATGCGCACCTCACCCTCCTCGAGCGGGGTACGCAGCGCCTCCAGCACTTTCGTGCCGATCTCGGCACATTCGTCGAGGAACAGCACGCCCCGGTGGGCCCGGCTCACCGCGCCCGGTCGCGCCATCCCGGAACCTCCGCCGATCATCGCGGTGACCGAGGTCGAATGATGCGGCGCGACGAACGGAGCGAGGGTGAGCAACGGCTGTTCGGCCGACAGCGAGCCTGCCATCGAATGGATCGCGGTGACCTCGAGCGACTCCGCCTCCGTCAACGGCGGCAGCAGGCCGGGAAGACGTTGCGCCAGCATGGTTTTGCCGATCCCGGGTGGACCGGTCAGCAGCAGGTGGTGCCCGCCGGCCGCGGCCACCTCCAGCGCCCAGCGGGCCTCGTCCTGGCCGACGACATCGCTGAGATCACCGCACGACGCGTGCGCGCCGGGCAGCGACCCGTCCGGTTCGAGCAGGGTGCCCTCGCCACGCAACCAGGCAACGACGGCCCGCAGGCTGACGGCGCCGAGCACTTCGATCCCCTCGACCAGTCCGGCCTCGGCCACCGCGTCCGCAGGCACCACCACGGTCGGCACGCCCGCCGCGCGGGCGGCGATCACCGCGGGGAGCACCCCGCGCACCCGCCGTACCCGCCCGTCGAGCGCCAGCTCGCCCAGCAGCACGGTCTTGGCCAACCGCTCGCCGGGCACCGCGCCGGAGGCGTCGAGTACCGCCACCGCGAGCGCCAGATCGTAGACACTGCCCACTTTTGGCAGCGTGGCCGGGGACAGGGCGAGGATCACCCTGCCATCCGGCCACTTCTCCCCCGTGTTGGCGACCGCGGACCTGACCCGATTGCGTGATTCCTGCAGCGCGGTGTCGGGCAGGCCGACCAGATTCACCGATGGCAGACCCTGACCGATATCGGCTTCGATCTCCACCAGCTGACCGTCGACCCCGGTCACCGCCACCGACAACGCCCGTCCGAGCGCCATCAGAACGCCGCGGCCAGATGGTCGATGACCGGGCGGTGCCCGCGGGCGACCAGGACCGACACCACATCGAACCTGATCCGCCGCCACGGCCCGTCCTGCTCGGTCAGCCACAGCAGCGCCAACCGCCGGATGCGTTGCTGTTTGGTGAAGGTGACCGCCTCGGCGGGAGACCCGTACCCCAACCCCGACCGGGTCTTGACCTCGACGAACGCCGTGACCGACGGGTCCTGGACGATCAGGTCCAGTTCGCCGTAGCGGCACCGCCAATTGCGGGCGACGATCTCCATCCCGGACTCACGCAGAAACTGCGCGGCCAGTTGCTCCCCGTATGCGCCGAGCGCCTGCTTGTCTGCCATGGCTGCCAGCGTGCCGCGCCGCGGCATCGGCGCCCCGGCTCCGACCTGGGCGAACAACAAACCTGTGGACAACCGCCCGCCTGTGGACAACCACCGGCGGGCGGTGCGGCATCACTCCGGCAGCCGCAGGTCCGGCTTCTCCAGTTCCTCGATGTTCACATCCTTGAACGTGATCACCCGCACGTGCTTGACGAAGCGCGCCGGGCGGTACATGTCCCACACCCACGCATCGCTCATCCGCACTTCGAAGTAGACCTCACCGTCGGCGTTCTGCGGCCGCAATTCGACAGAATTGGCCAGGTAGAAGCGACGTTCGGTCTCCACCACGTACGAGAACTGGCCGACGATGTCCTTGTACTCGCGGTACAGCGACAGTTCCATCTCGGTTTCGTACTTCTCGAGGTCCTCAGCACTCATCGGGTGGGACGTCCTCCTTCTCGCAGCGCCGCGTTCATAGGTGACATCATCGCGCATGCGCCGCGCCGGTAGCCACCCGGCTACCGCCGGGCGCTTCCAGCTCACGCACATTGCGCCAGGAACGGCGATGTTCGGTGCTCGGTCCGAGCTCGCGCAACGCCGCGGTGTGCTCGGGTGTGTTGTAGCCCTTGTGCGCGGCGAACCCGTATCCGGGCAGCTGCTCGTCGAGCTCGACCATCATCCGGTCCCTGGTGACCTTCGCCAGGATGCTGGCCGCGGCGATGCAGGCCGCGGCACCGTCACCGCCGATCACCGGCAGCGAGGGGGCAGGCAGCCCCGGCACCTTGAAACCGTCGGTCAGGATGTAGCCGGGGGTGCGGCCGAGCCCGGCCACTGCCCGGCGCATGCCCTCGATATTGGCGACGTGGATCCCGATGGAATCGATCTCCCAGGCGGGCACCACCACAACGCTCCACGCCAGCGCGAGTCGCTGGACCACCGGGAACAGCTCCTCCCTTGCCGCTTCGGTGAGTTTCTTGGAGTCGTCGAGCCCGGCCAGTTTGTCGTAGGCCTTGGGCGCGAGCAGACAGGCCGCGATCACCAGCGGGCCGGCACACGGGCCACGCCCCGCCTCGTCGACGCCCGCCACCGGGCCGAGGCCACCGCGGTTGAGTGCCGCCTCCAGGGTGCGTAGTCCCCCGGCTCTGCGCATCACCACCCGCGGCGGCCAGCTGGTCCGATCCTGCCCCACAGTTCGATTGTCCCCGCGTCTCGTCGTTTCAGTTGTCCTGCGCGTTCTCGCTCTTGACCGGCCCCATCCGGCCGGGCGGCCAGATCTTGAACACGGTCTTACCGCGCACATTGTCCTCGGGCACCGTGCCCTGTAGATCGTCGCTGACGTGGGCGCGGGAATCGGCCGACTCGTTGCGGTTGTCGCCCATCACCCACAGATGCCCCTCGGGCACCTGCACCGGGCCGAACACCCGACCCGCCGGGTAGACCGCATTGGGCCGGTCGGTGAACCACGGGTAGTCCTTCTTGATGTAGGGCTCGTCGAGCGGCTTGCCGTCGACCATCACCCTGCCCTGCGGATCGCAGCACTGCACGGTCTGGCCACCCACCGCGATGACCCGTTTGACCAAGTCGTTCTCGTCCGGCGGGACCAGCCCGAAGTAGGAGAGGAAGTTCTGCACACCGCGGATGACGGTGTTGTCGGAGCGGATCGACTTGTAGTGCCCGTTCCACGACGGCGGACCGACGAAGACCACGACATCGCCGGGCCCTGGGTCGGAACCGTAGTAGCTGATCTTCTCGACGTAGATGCGGTCGCCGATCAGCAGCGTGTTCTCCATCGACTGCGAGGGGATCACGTACGGCCGCCCGACGAAGGTGACCATCAGCGCGGCGATCACCGCGGCGATCACGATCAGTATCGGCAGCTCCTGCCAGAACGGGCGCTGCTTCTTCGCACTCTTCGCGCCGCGCGCGCGTCTGCGCCGCCCACCTTCGTCGCCCGAATCGGACACCGACACCGACCCACTTTCGTCTGCCACGCCGAACAGAGTAGCCCGGCGCCCCGACCGAAGTCGGAGCGCCGGGCCACCGGAAAACTCTGTGCTGGAATCAGCTACCGCGAGATCAGCGTTTTTCCTTGATCTTGGCGGCCTTACCGCGCAGATCGCGCAGGTAGTACAGCTTGGCGCGACGCACGTCACCGCGGGTCACGACGTCGATGTGGTCGATGTTGGGGCTGTGCACCGGGAAGGTGCGCTCGACACCGACGCCGAAGGACACCTTGCGGACGGTGAAGGTCTCGCCGATGCCGCCGCCCTGACGCCGGATGACGACGCCCTTGAAGACCTGGATGCGCTCCTTCGAGCCTTCGATGACCTTCACGTGCACGTTCAGGGTGTCGCCGGGACGGAACTCGGGGACATCGCTACGCAGCGACTTCTCGTCGACGAAATCGAGGGTGTTCATTTTCCACCTTTACGGGTTCAGTGCGCGAACAGAGGAACCTGGCGGCGCTCGCGCGCTCGACCGGTTCATGCTCAGAACAGGAGTGCGCTCGGACACGACTCGTCCAAGGCAACCGGTTCATTGTGCCAGACCAGCAAGCCACGGCTGAAATCGGGCGGTCTCGGTCACGAATCGACGTGCTCGTCCACCGGTGGTTCGATCCGCCGCAGATGCGGCAGGTGCGGATGTGGTGGTGGGGCGGGCGGCGCCGCGACCACCCTGCGCCGCAACTCGGCCTCGGCGGCCGACTTGGCGTGCTGCACGTCGGGTTTGCCCGCGATCAGATCCTGGATGAAGATCTTGGCGCGGATTACCGGCCGCCGGTACCGGCGTTCGCGGGCCAGCGCCCGTGCCATGGTCCGCGGCCGGTCGCCGTAGCGCCAGCGGGCCCACGGCGCGCCGGGACGGCTCAACCGGATGGCGCCGATCAGCAGCAGCGGTGTGAAGAACATGCCGAACAGCCCGGTCCAGATCTTGCCCTTGGCGATCACCACCGCGGCGAGCAGCAGGTTCAGCACCAGCGTGGCGAGCAGGGCGAGGCGCACCCCGATCCCGCGCGATTCGCGGAAGTCGTCGTAGTCGAGGAAGGTCGCGGGCTGCACCCCGAGCAGCAGCAGACCGGTGACCGCGAGCGCGACGAAGACCGCGTCGACCGAGGTGCGGCCCTGTTCCTCCCAGTAGACGTCGCGCAGGTAGAAGATCAGCGCGAACTCGTCGAGCACCAGCGCGGCGCCGACGCCGAATACGGCGGCGAGCACGCTGGAGGTGACCTGGGTGGAGTCCTCGGCGGTGGCGATCAGCCCGATCCCCGACAGCAACACCGTGACGACGCCGAACACCATGTGGTGGATGTGGGTGTCGCCTGCCTTGATGTTGCCCGGCCACCACCGCACGTTCGCCCGGATCAGCCGCACGCTGATCCGGATGACCACGAACCCGAGGATGAACCCGAGCAGGAAGCACAGCAGGGGCAGGCGGCCGTGCGCGATCACATCGTCTTCGAGCCACCGTCGCATGCCGCCCGCCTGCTGGTCGGAGTTACTTGCCGCCGAATCCTGCCCGGCGCAATGCGTCGGCCATCGATCCGGTCGGTGCGGACGCGGGCTTGCGCTGGTTGCCACCGCGCCCCTGCGCCTGTCCCTTCCCGCCTTGGCCACGGCCGCCCTGCGGACGTCCCTGACCCCGGCTCTGGCCGCGCGCCGCGCCGCCTCCTCGATTGTCCCCCTGTGCGGGCTTGCCCGGCTCGTCGTCGAGCCGCAGACTCAGCCCGATCCGCTGACGGGCGACGTCGACCTCGAGCACCTTCACCTTCACCACGTCACCGGATTTGACCACCTCGCGCGGATCCTTGACGAAGCTGTGCGACATGGCCGAGACGTGCACGAGCCCGTCCTGGTGCACGCCCACGTCGACGAAAGCGCCGAACGCGGCCACATTGGTGACCACCCCTTCGAGCACCATGCCCGGCTTCAGGTCGGCGACCTTCTCCACCCCGGCGGCGAACTCCGCGGTCTTGAACTCCGGGCGTGGATCGCGGCCCGGCTTCTCCAGCTCGGTGATGATGTCGGTGACGGTGGGGACACCGAACTTCTCGTCGGTGAAATCGGCGGGCCGCAGTGCGCGCAAGGCGCCGGTGTCGCCGAGCACCTCGGCCACCGGCCTACCGGTGTGCTCGAGGATGCGCCGCACCACCGGATAGGCCTCCGGGTGCACCGCGGAGGTGTCGAGCGGGTCGTCGCCACCGCGGATGCGCAGGAACCCCGCGCACTGCTCGAAGGCCTTGGGGCCGAGGCGCGGCACATCGAGCAGCGCGGTGCGGCTGCGGAACGGGCCGTGCTGGTCGCGGTGCGCCACAATGCTTTCCGCCACCGAACCGGACACGCCGGACACGCGGGACAGCAGCGGCACCGACGCGGTGTTCACGTCGACGCCGACGGCGTTCACCGCGTCCTCGACCACCGCGCCGAGCGAGCGGGCGAGCAGGGTCTCGGATACGTCGTGCTGGTACTGGCCGACGCCGATCGACTTGGGGTCGATCTTCACCAGCTCGGCCAGCGGGTCCTGCAGGCGGCGGGCGATGGAGACCGCGCCACGCAGCGAGACATCCATATCGGGCAGTTCCGCCGAGGCGTAGGCCGACGCCGAGTACACCGACGCCCCCGCCTCCGACACCACGATCTTGGTCGGCTTGTGCTCGGGGATGCGCGCGATGAGTTCGGCGGCGAGCGCATCGGTTTCGCGGGAGGCGGTGCCGTTGCCGATGGCGATGAGCTCGACGCCGAACCTGGCCACCAGCGCGCCGAGCACGGCCAGCGACTTCTCGGTCTGCCCCTGCGGCTTGTGCGGGTAGATCACCTCGGTCGCGACGACCTTGCCGGTGGCGTCGACGACGGCGACCTTGACGCCGGTGCGGTAGCCGGGGTCGAGACCCATGGTGGCGCGGGTGCCCGCGGGCGCGGCGAGCAGCAGATCACGCAGGTTCGCGGCGAAGACGTCGACGGCGTCCTTCTCGGCCGCCTGCCGCAGCCGCATCCTGGTATCGATGCCGAGGCTCACCTGGAGCTTGGTTCGCCAGGCCCAGCGCACGGTGTCGAGCAGCCAGGAGTCGGCTGGGCGGCCCTGATCGGCGATGCCGAACGCCACCGCGATGCGGCCCTCGTAGATCGACCGTTCGCCGGGCGCGGGCTCCTCGGTGTCGGGTTCGAGGTGCAGGGTGAGCACCTCTTCCTTCTCACCGCGCAGCAGCGCGAGGATCCGATGCGAAGGCAATTTGCGGAACGGCTCGCTGAACTCGAAGTAGTCGGCGAATTTGGCCCCGGCCTCCTCCTTGCCCGCGCGCACGGTCGAGGTCACCTGGCCTCGGTTCCACATCAGCTCACGCAGTTCACCGACCAGGTCGGCGTCCTCGGCGAAGCGCTCGACCAGGATCGCGCGGGCACCGTCGAGCTGTTCGGCGCTGTAGGAAGCGGGATCGGTGGTCGGCTCGTTCAGCAGGGCGTCGGCGACCGGTTCGTGCCCGGCCTCGCGGGCGATCTGGGCCTTGGTGCGGCGCTTGGGCTTGTACGGCAGGTAGATGTCCTCGAGCCGGGCCTTGGTCTCGGCGAGCATGATCTGCTGATGCAGCGCCGGATCGAGTTTGCCCTGGCCCCGGATGGATTCGATGATCGCGCCACGCCGCTCGTCGAGTTCACGCAGGTACCCGAGACGTTCGTCGAGCTGACGGAGCTGGGCGTCGTCGAGGCCGCCGGTGACCTCCTTGCGGTAGCGCGCGATGAACGGCACGGTCGAGCCGCCGTCGAGCAGTTCGACGGCGGCACGGACCTGGGTCTCGCGCACCCCCAATTCGTCGGCGATCCGCCTGCCCACGCTGGCGAGGATGGTCGGTGTGTCGGTCTCGGGAGCTGTCGTCACGACCGCAGAGACTACAGCTCCTGCCCGACACCCGGCGGACTCCCAGGTCAACCCAGCAGGCCCTCGGCGAGTTCGCGCATCTCGGCTTTGCGTACCTTCCCGGTGACGGTCATCGGGAATTCGTCGACGACGTGGACGTAGCGCGGAATCTTGTAGTGCGCCAGCCTGCCGGTGCAGAAGTCACGCACGGCGGCGGCGTCGAGCACGGCGGCGCCCTCGCGCAGACGCAGCCAGACCATCAGTTCCTCACCGTATTTCGCGTCGGGGACGCCGATCACCTGTGCGTCGACGATATCGGGGTGGGTGTAGAGGAACTCCTCGATCTCCCGTGGATAGATGTTCTCGCCACCCCGGATGACCATGTCCTTGATCCGGCCGGTGACCGAGAGATAGCCGTCGTCGTCCATCACGCCGATGTCGCCGGTGTGCATCCAGCAAGCGGCATCGATCGCCTCGGCCGTCTTGTCCGGCTGGTCCCAGTAGCCGAGCATCACCGAATAGCCGCGGGTGCACAGTTCGCCCGCCTGGCCGCGCGGCAGCGTCGCGCCGGTCGCCGGGTCGACGATCTTCACCTCCAGGTGCGGGCCGACCCGGCCGACGGTGGCGGTGCGGCGCTCGATGCTGTCGTCGCTGCGGGTCTGGGTGGACACGGGCGAGGTCTCGGTCATGCCATAGCAGATCGACACCTCGGTCATGCCGAGCTGATCGATGACCCGCTTCATCACCTCCACCGGGCACGGCGAGCCCGCCATGATGCCGGTGCGCAGGCTCGACAGGTCGACGCTTGCCCCGGCGTCGAGCTCGGCCAGCATGGCGATGAACATGGTGGGCACCCCGTAGAGCGAGGTACAGCGTTCGGCGGCGACGGCGGCCAGGGTCGCGGCCGGATCGAACGAGGGTGCCGGGATCACCACGGCCGCGCCGTGCGAGGTCGCCGCGAGATTGCCCATCACCATGCCGAAGCAGTGGTAGTACGGCACCGGCACACAGATCCGGTCGGCCTCGGTGTAGCCGCACAGCTCGCCCACGAAGAAGCCGTTGTTGAGGATGTTGTGGTGGCTGAGCGTGGCGCCTTTCGGGAATCCGGTGGTACCCGAGGTGTATTGGATGTTGATCGGGTCGTCGGCCGACAGGGTCGCGCCGACGGCGGCCAGCCGCGCTGCGTCCGGTTCGGTGGCCGCCACCCGCTGCCACGGCTCGCTGCCGAGGATCAGCACCTGTTCGAGCGCGGGACACTCCGGCCGCACCTCGTCGATCATCGCCACGTAGTTCGAGGATTTGAACTCCGGTGCCGCGATCAGCAACCGCACCCCGGCCTGCCCGAGCACATAGGCGAGTTCACTGGTGCGGTAGGCGGGGTTGATATTGACCAGGATCGCGCCCAGTTTGGCGGTCGCGTACTGGACGAAGAGCCATTCGGCGCAGTTGGGCGCCCAGATCCCGACCCGATCGCCCGCCTCGACGCCGAGCTGCGCCAGGCCGGTCGCGACGGCGTCGACGACGGCACCGAGTTCACGGTAGGTCCAGCGGCGCCCGGATGGGCGGTCGATCACCGCGTCCCGGTCGGGAAACGCCGCGACGGTGCGGTCGAGGTCGGCGCCGATGGTGTCACCGCGCAGCGGGGTGTCGGCGAGGCCGCAGGCGTAACTGGATTCGGGCATCAGCGGGTCTCCTTGCCGCGCAGCACGAAACGCTGCACTTTGCCACTCGGGGTCTTGGGCAGGCTCGGCACGAAATGCACCCGGCGCGGGTAGGCGTGCGCGGCGAATTTGTCCTTGACCAGCTGCTGGAGTTCGGCGGTCAGCGCGTCACCGCCGGTGCCGCCGTCGCGCAGCACCACGAACGCCTCCAGCACCTCGCCACGCAGTTCGTCGGGCATCCCGACGACGGCGGCCTCGACGACCTGCTCGTGCAGCACCAGCACGCTCTCGACCTCGAACGGGCCGATCCGGTACCCGGCCATGATGATCACGTCGTCGTCGCGCGAGCTGAAGTGGAAGAAGCCGTCGGCATCGCGGGCGCCGACATCGCCGGTGAGGTACCAGCGCCCGTCGGCGGTGAAGCGGCTCGCGGTGCGTTCGGGCGCGTCCAGATAGCCGAGGAACCACAGCAGCGGACTGTGGTCGGTGTCGATGGCGACGCGGCCGACCTCGCCCGGCGCGGCCTCGACATCGGCGTCCGGGGAAAGGACCGCGCAGGTCCAGCCGGGCAGCTGGGCACCCATCGAGCCGAGCGGGGCCTGCCGGTCGAGGTCGGGGTGCCAGGCGTGGCAGATGACCATGCCGTGTTCGGTCTGGCCGTAGTGGTCACGCACCGCGACCCCGAGCGCCTGCTCGGACCAGGCCACCACATCGGGGGTGAGCGGCTCGCCCGCCGACGACGCCCGCCGCAGCGTGATCCCCGCTGGCACCTCCCCGGCGCGCAGCGCACGGTAGACCGTCGGCGCGGCGGCGAAATTGGTGACACCGAACCGGCGCAGCACCTCGACGGTGCGCGGCGCGGAGAAACCCGCGTGCAGCAGCAGGCTGCGCACTCCCGAGGCCAGCGGCGCCAGGATCGCGTAGTAGAGCCCGTAGGCCCAGCCAGGATCAGCGGCGTTCCAGTAGACGTCGTCGGGCCGCACGTCCAGCGCGAACTCCTGATAGGCGTGGAACGAGGCGAGCGCGCGCACCGGGATCGGGACGCCCTTGGGTGTTCCGGTGGTGCCGCTGGTGAACAGCTGGACCAGCAGGCCGTCACCTCCGACCGCGACCGGGGCTGCGCGCGGGTCGTCCGCCGCGTGCGCGGTGAGCAGCGTGTCGAAGTCGAGCGCGTCGGCGGACTCGCCCCCGCCGACAACGATGATCCGGCGGTCCCGGTCGGCGGGAATGTCGGTGCCCGTGGCCAGTTTCGCGGCCTGGTCGGCGTCGACGACGACCACCTTCGCCCGGCTCGCGGTGAGCCGGAAGCCGATGGCAGGCGGGGCGAAGGCGGTGAACAACGGCACGTGCACCGCACCGCGGCGCCAGATGCCGAGCAGGGCGACCACCAGATCGGCCGACTTGGCCATGAGCGTCGCCACCCGGTCACCGGGGCCGACACCGAGCTCGGCCAGCGCGGCCGCGAACCGGGCCGAGCGCTCGCGCAGCTCGCCGTAGGTCAGGTCATACGCGCGCAGATCGGACTCCACGACCGTGAACGCGATGCGCTCGGCCGGATGCCGATCACACAGCAGCTCGGCCGCACAGGCCGTTGCTCCGTCGTATTGGTCGAGCAGATCGCGCACGCGCGCGTCCAGGTCGGTACTCATCGCGGTTCTCCTCCACACCCGGACCGGTCGGCCAGGGGCTCCCTTAGAATGTGGCACAGCTCACGATCGCTACTACCCCCGAAAAGGGGTGACCCATGATGGCCACTGCTCTGCTGCGTCCCCGCGACGACGACGCCCTGCGCGCCGAGATCCGCCGGGTGGCCCGCCTCGCGCAGGTTCCGGTGGTGTTCGGCGGCCCGGTGGAGGCCGACACACTGCTGCTCACCCAGTTCTTCGGCACCGTCACCACCGGGCTGCGCGGCCTGTCGGTGCTGCGCGCCTCCGGGCTCGGCGGGCAGGTGATCGACTTGCGCCGCCCCGCGGCGGTGGCCGACTACCGCGGCGCGTCGACCATCACCCACCACTACGACGGACCGGTCACCACCGAGGGGCTGCGGTCGGTGGTCGCGGTGCCCGTCGTGGTCGCCGACCGGGCCCGCGCGGTCATCTACGCGGCCACTCGCGCGGTCGGCCCGCTCGGCGATCGGACGGCCGAGGTGATCGTGCAGGCGAGCAGGCGGCTGGCCGCCGAGATCGCGGTGCGCGACGAGGTGGACCGGCGGGTCAGAATGCTCGAACTCGCCGCGCCCGCACCGGCGACGGCCACGGCCACCACCGAGGAGTTGCGCGAGATCCATGCCGAGCTGCGCGCCGCGGCGACCGCTACCGGCGACACGGCGCTGCGCGACCGGCTCGCCGGGGTGTGCGCGCGGCTGACCGGAGTCCTCACCGGTGAATCCGCAGACTCGGCGCCGAGGCTGTCACCGCGCGAGCTCGATGTGCTCGCCCAGGTCGCGCTCGGGTGCACGAATCAGGAGACCGCGGCGCGGCTGTCGCTGGGTCAGGAGACGGTGAAGAGCTACCTGCGGCAGGCGATGAGCAAACTGGACGCGCGGACCAGGCACGAGGCGGTGGCATTGGCGCGTCGACATCGCCTGCTGCCGTGAGATCTGTCACGCCGGTACTCGCCGATCCGGCGTGGTGCGCCTCGCGTGAAGTTCCATCCGGAATGTCTGGTTCCTCCCGTGCCGCGAGCACGCCCGTTGTTCGACCGCCGAATTCCGCAGGCGCACAGGCGCTGTGCTGGGCACTTGGATCGTCACCGCGGACACGCGGCGAACCGCGAGGCCACGGAACACTTTCCGCATGGAACGAGCAATCCCCGTCCTGTACATCGGCACAGCGAACAACCCCTTTGGTTACCCGATTGCCTTTGGGACAAACCAGTCTCGCCGGGCGCCGGGACCGGTACCGTCGGTCCGATGACGGAGCCTTTCCACTTGGCCGGTGTCTCGCTCGACTGTGACGACCCAGAAACCCTCGCCCGCTTCTATCTCGGGCTGCTCGGCGGCCGGGTGCTGTGGAACGACGCGCACAGCGTGGGCATCCGCATCCCGTCCGGGCTGACCGTCGCCGCGCAACGCGTCGAGAACTACTATCCGCCGCAGTGGCCGGGCAGCGCCACCGTGCAGCTGGAATTGGCCGCCGACACCGATCTGGCGCTGTGCGAGCAGCACGCCCTGGCGATCGGCGCGAAACTCGCTCCAGTGCAGCAGGATCCGCGCTGGCGGGTGCTGCTCGACCCGGCCGGGCACCCGTTCTGCATCACCGCGCGGACCACGACGTCGTAGCGGCTATCGCTCCGGCAGCAGATCCGGGCGCCGCGCGCGGGTCCGTTCCAGCGCCTGCTCGTGGCGCCAGGCGGCCACCTTCGCGTGGTCACCGGACAGCAGGATCGGTGGCACGTCCAGACCACGCCAGGAAACCGGGCGAGTATAGCTCGGGCCCTCCAGCAGCCCGTCGGAGAACGAATCCTCCTGATGGGATTGCTGATTGCCGAGTACGCCCGGAATCAGGCGCACCACGGCCTCGGTCATCACCAGCACGGCCGCCTCGCCGCCGATGAGCACGTAGTCGCCGATGCTCACCTCTTCGACGCGGACCCGGCGGGCGGCGTCGTCGAAGACCCGCTGGTCGATGCCCTCGTAGCGGCCGCAGGCGAAGACGAGATGCCGCTCGGTGGACCAGCGCTGGGCGGTGGCCTGGGTGAACGGCACACCCGCCGGGGTCGGGACGACGAGCAGCGCGTCGTCGGGGCACACCTCGTCGAGCGCGTCGCCCCAGACGGTGGGCTTCATGACCATGCCGGGACCGCCGCCGTAGGGCGAATCGTCGACCGACTTGTGCACGTCGCTGGTCCAGTCCCGCAGATCGTGCACGGCGATCGAGATCAGGCCCTTGTCCACGGCCTTGCCGAGCAGCGCGGTCCGCAGCGGCTCCAGATACTCCGGGAAGATCGTGACGACATCGAGTTGCACGAATTACTCCGGATCGAGCAGGCCCTCGGGCGGATCGATGACCACCAGTCCGTCGGCGATCGACACGGTCGGCACGATGGCGGTGACAAAGGGAATGAGGATTTCGCGGCCGTCGTCGGCGGCGCGCACCGACAGCAGTTCGCCCGCGGCCGAGTGCAGTACCTCGGTGACCTCTCCGACGACGGTGCCGTCGCCGAGCCGGACGGTCAGACCCTCCAGCTCGTGGTCGTAATAGGAGTCGTCGTCCGAGGGCGGCAGCGAGTCGCTGTCGATCACGAACAGCATGCCGCGCAGCGCGTCGGCCGCGGTGCGATCGGCGACGCCGTCGACGAACACCAGAAGCCGGCCCGAGTGTTCCCGGGCCGACTTCACGGTGTAGTCGGTGGTCGTCTTCGCCTTGGGCAGGCGACCGTGCAGTACGGCACCCGGCGCGAACCGGAGCTCCGGTTCGTCGGTGCGCACTTCGACGACGAGTTCGCCGCGCACGCCGTGCGACTTGGCGACCCGACCTACGACGAGTTCCATCTAGGCGTCGGTGTCGACCACGTCGACCCGGATACCGCGGCCGCCGATACCGGCGACCAGGGTGCGCAGCGCGGTCGCGGTACGACCACCGCGACCGATCACCTTGCCCAGATCCTCAGGGTGGACGTGCACCTCGACCGTACGTCCGCGGCGGCCGGTGATCAGCTCGACGCGGACGTCATCGGGGTTGGCGACGATGCCGCGAACCAGGTGTTCGACGGCATCGGCAACAACGGCAGTCATTACTCGGCAGCCTCGGTGGCGGCTTCCTCAGCGGCGGCCTCGTCCTTCTTGGCGGCCTTCTTCTTGGGGGTGACGGCCTCGGCGACCGGCTCGTTGTCGGCGGCGGCCAGCGCGGCGTTGAACAGGTCCAGCTTGGACGGCTTGGCGGCCTTCACCTTGAGGGTGCCCTCGGCGCCCGGCAGGCCCTTGAACTTCTGCCAGTCGCCGGTGATCTCCAGCAGACGCTGCACCGACTCGGTCGGCTGCGCGCCGACGCCCAGCCAGTACTGCACGCGCTCGGAATCGATCTCGATGAGCGAGGGCTCTTCCTTCGGGTGGTACTTGCCGATGGACTCGATGGCCCGGCCGTCACGACGGGTGCGGGCGTCCGCGATGACGACGCGGTACTGCGGGTTGCGGATCTTGCCCAGGCGGGTGAGCTTGATGCGAACAGCCATGCTGATCTGCCTCTTTCGATAGGTGTGGTCACCGCGCGATTCGGCGACCCGCATGGTCTGCGAGTCCGGTTTCGCGCATGAAGTGCGTGACCGCCGCGCGGTACGGAACCGGAGACGGGCTGACACTGTCCTGCAAGGACGGTTGACCATTGTGCCAGACCGGTGTGTTCCCGCCGAAATCGCCTGCCGCTATCGCCGCGCTATGTCACCGCAACTGCGCGGTGTCGACCAGCACGGGGACCGGACTCGGTGCCTTCACCGTCTCTCCGTCGGCGGCATACACCTCCTGGCGGTATCCCGACTCACCCAAGGTGTAGCCTTCGAACTTCACCGGCCTACCAACTGGCAGCTCGACGATCCAGAGGTAGGGCACCCGCGCCGAGGCAAACGCGGCGATCTTCGTGTCGCGCTCTTCTCTGGTGTTGCCCGGAGACCAGATCTCCACGGCCAGGACCACGTTCTCCGGGCTGAAACTGGTGTGTTCGAAGCCACCGGTCACCACCGAAATATCAGGGATGACGCCCGTCCGGAACGGGGTGCTGATTCGCACACCGACACCCGGCAAGACCGTGAGGTCCGAGCGCGCGGCCACGCGCAGCGCCTCATTCAGCACCACAGCCAGCCTGAACGTCACGAACTGATGCGGACCACCAGGCGGCGGCGTCATGTGCAGGTACCCCCAGATGAGTTCGAGTCGCGATCCATCGTCCGGCTGCTCAGCGGCAAGCCAGTCTTCAACAGTGTTCGGGCCCAACGGGTGGATCATCGAAACCTCGGCGCTCGCGGTCATTCCGTCCGACCTCCCTGTGCACCATTCAATGGCCACTCGAACTGCTCCGGCATTTCCCACGGCATGAGTACCTGTGGCACGGGGCACTGTCAAGTGTAGCGAGCGCCTGGGTTGACCTGCACAAAACCACAGCCGACCTGCCGGTCGGACCCCCAGCAGCCCGTTGCACGCACCGATTCGGTGGCGTCCGGCTTGACTCTTCGGTTCAGCGGTGGCCGGTGACCGGGTTCGGGATCTTCACCACCGCGCCGCGCAAGACCACCCACTGTGGGTCGAGGAGGGCGGCGGGGTTCGATCTCGGGTCCTCGGCGTAGACGACGAAATCGGCGGGGGCGCCTTCGCTGACGGATTCGCGGCCGAGCCAGGTGCGCGCGTTCCAGGAGGCGGCACCGAGGGCGTCGTGCGGGGACAGGCCTGCGCCGGTGAGGGCGGCGATCTCGTCGGCGATGCGGCCGTGCCGGATGCCACCACCCGCGTCGGTGCCCGCGTAGATCGGAACGCCCGCCTCGTGTGCCTTGCCGACGGTGTCGCGGACCCGGCGGTGCAGGTCGCGCATGTGGGCCGCGTAGACGGGGAACTTGCCCGCGCCGTCGGCGATGCTCGGGAAGGTGTCGATATTGATCAGGGTGGGGACGAGGGCGGTGCCGCCTGCCACCATGAGCTCGATGGTGTCGTCGGCGAGGCCGGTGCCGTGTTCGAGGCAGTCGATGCCGGCGTTGATCAGGCCGGGCAGGGCGTCCTCACCGAAGACATGGGCGGTGACGCGGGCTCCGTTGGCGTGGGCGGCGTCGATCGCCTGCTTCAGGATGTCGTCGCTCCACAGCGGACGCAGGTCGCCGACGGAGCGGTCGATCCAGTCGCCGACGATCTTGACCCAGCCGTCACCGAAGCGGGCCTGCTCGGCAACGATCTCCGGCAGCTCGCGCTCGTCGTCGAGCTCGATGCCGAGTTCGCGGATGTAGCGTTTCGGCCGGGCGATGTGCCTGCCGGCGCGGATGATCCGTGGCAGGTCGGGGTGCTCATCGATGAAGTGCGTGTCGATCGGCGAGCCCGCGTCACGCAGCAACAGCGCGCCGGCGTCGCGTTCGGTCTCGGCCTGCTCGATCGCACCGTCGCGCGTCTCGTCACCGCCGCCGTAGCGGATACCGACGTGGCAGTGGGCGTCGACCAGGCCGGGCACGATCCATCCTGCGCGGCACAGGGTTTCGGCCCCGGCCACCGGCTCGAAGGTGACCGTGCCGTCGACCACCCACAGGTCGCGTTCCTCGGCACCGGGGAGAACCACACCACGCAGATGCACACGAACCTCCAGACGTCGGCCTTCGATCCGAACCTACCGCCCGGCCCGGCCGCCCGTACACTCGCCGCGACTACCGACCCCTTACCCGGCGACCGTTCGACCCGGGCCGAAAACCTCTCGCCACCGTGCACATGCGGCGGGCATCATGGCGAACTTCCGGGGTAACGCGCCGCCCGTCCCGGACATGCGACCGGGACAACTCCGGGCCGTGGCCGATGCTCCGGCTACTCGGCGATGGGCCTGTCGAGGAATACCGTCACGGCCACGACCTGCGGCGACGTCGCCGCGAAGTCGACGAACGCCACCCCGCGGGCGGCACCGATCCGCACGCTCGCGCTGACCGTGCGGCCCGCCGCGATCAGTTTCTCCCACCGCATGCCGCGAGCCAGCGCGGCGAACTCGGCGATACCGACCGGCTGCCCCGCGGGTAGCTCGAGCGCCGCGCCGGCGTCGAACAGCGCCGCCATCCGGTCCGCGTCACTCTGGGCAGCCGCGCCGAACAGCCTGCCGACGACACGCTTGCCCGGTCGGCCGACCCCGCGCAGTGCCCGCATCATGCCCATGGCACCGCCGACACCGAGTTCGGCGACCAGCTGCGGTCCGAGTTTCACCCCCGCCAGCATCCCCGCCACGCCGGTTCCGAGCAGCCTGCGGATCATCACCGCCAGTTCCCAGTGCGCGGCCAGGCGCGCGATCTTCCATGCTCCGCCGGATTCCACGAGGTCGTAGCGCAGGTGCATGGGCACGGTGACGGTGGCGCCGGTCGACATGGTGGTGGCGATGCGCAGATCACGGACGACCGTGCGGCCCGTCACCAGATCGCGGTCGACCTGGAAGACGATCGAGTTCGGCGCGATGAAGACGTTGTAGAAGCGGGAGATGGCGTCGCGGCCGATGTGTTCCCGCGAGCCGTACGGGTCGTGCACCGCCGCGTTGCCGACGAACAGGCCGACCCAGGCGTCCTTGTCGTGCGCGGCCACCGCTCGCGGGGAGGCCCGCACGGCGGCCAGCAGGTCGTCAGCGGTCCGGTCCACCGGCATACAAGTCCTCCGTAATTCGCGCTTCAGCCCCGCGATCCATGATAGAACGTGTTCTAGTTTTGCGCCGGGGATCTGGCCCAGCGCCCAGTCGGACAAAGGATCTCGATGGACTGGTACACCGGAAACACCACCTACGACACGGTCTTGGCCATCGCCTTCGGCTTCGCCGCATTCGTGATCATCGGTGGATTGTTCGCCCAGAGCCCGTACGGCCGCTTCGCCTCGACCTCGGTCGGCTTCAATCTCGACCCGAGGCTCGGCTGGTGGTTGATGGAACTGCCGGCAACGGTCGTGTTCGCGGTGTTCTATCTCAGCGGGCCGGACCGGTTCGAGCCGGTGCCGCTGGTGCTCGCGGCGATCTGGGTCCTGCATTACGGCAATCGCGGGTGGTTCTTCCCGCTGTCGATCCGCCAGATGCCGGGGAAGAAGAGCACGTTCAATGTGTCGGTGGTCGCCGCTGGCGTGTTCGTGACGGCGCTGCACGGCTATCTCAACGGCGCGTTCTTCAGCAACGACTACAAGAACCAGTACAGCACCGACTGGTTCACCGACCCGCGGTTCCTGCTCGGGCTGGTCGTGTACCTCGGCGGTTTCGCGCTGCTGGTGCGCTCGGAGGCGATCGTGCGCAACCTGCGCGACAAGAACGATCCCGGCGCGGCCGAGTACCGGATCCCGTTCGGCGGCGGATTCCGGTTCGTCAGCAGCCCGGCCTATCTGGGCGAGCTGATCGCCTGGGCCGGTTTCGCCCTGCTCACCTGGTCCCTGGCCGGCGTGGCGATCTTCCTCATCACCGCGGGCAATCTGGTACCGCGCGCCTTCGCGACCCACCGCTGGTACCGGGAGAAGTTCGCCGACTACCCCGCCGACCGGAAAGCACTGATCCCCGGCCTGATCTGAGCCGGGGACCAGCACGCCGAAAGGGCGGCCGAACGGATCGGCCGCCCTCGCTGTCAATTCTTGGGGAACTTGAATTTCGACAGGTCGATGCCCTCCAGGCCCGGCGGCAGCTGGTCGAGCCCAGGCGGCATCTGCGACAGATCCATGCCGGGCGGCAGTCCTGGCATCCCGGCGGGCATGCCGGGGAAACCGCCGCGGTTCTTCGGCGGGGTCGGCCCGCGGCCACCCTTCTTGCCCTTCTTGCCCTTCTTGGTGTTGCCGCGGCGCGCGCCGGGCAGGCCCATCTGACGGCCCATCATGGCCATCATCTTCTTGGCCTCGAAGAAGCGGTCGACCAGCTGGTTGACCTCGGAGACCTGCACGCCGGAGCCGTTGGCGATGCGCAGGCGGCGGGAGGCGTTGATGATCTTCGGGTTGTCACGCTCGGCGGGGGTCATGCCGCGGATGATGGCCTGCACCCGGTCGAGCTGCTTGTCGTCGACCTGGGCGAGGGCGTCCTTCATCTGGCCCGCACCGGGCAGCATGCCGAGCAGGTTGCCGATCGGGCCCATCTTGCGGATGGCCAGCATCTGGTCGAGGAAGTCTTCCAGGGTGAGCTCGCCGCTGCCGATCTTGCGGGCAGTGGCCTCGGCCTGCTGCGCGTCGTAGACCTGCTCGGCCTGCTCGATCAGGGTGAGCACGTCGCCCATGCCGAGGATGCGCGAGGCCATCCGGTCGGGATGGAAGACGTCGAAGTCCTCCAGCTTCTCGCCGGTGGAAGCGAACATGATCGGCGCGCCGGTGACGTTGCGCACCGACAGCGCCGCACCACCGCGGGCGTCACCGTCGAGCTTGGTGAGTACCACGCCGGTGAAGCCGACGCCGTCACGGAACGCCTCCGCGGTGGACACCGCGTCCTGTCCGATCATGGCGTCGAGCACGAACAGCGTCTCGTCGGGCTGCACGGCGTCGCGGATGCCCGCGGCCTGACGCATGAGCTCGGCGTCGATGCCGAGGCGGCCCGCGGTATCGACGATCACCACGTCGTACTGCTTGGCCTCGGCCTCTTCGACACCGGCCCTGGCCACCGCCACCGGGTCGGCCGCCGAGATGCCGAGCGGGTTCTCGCCACCACCGATGGAGGTGCCTGGATGCGGGGCGAACACCGGGACCTCGGCCCGCTCGCCGACGACCTGCAGCTGGGTGACCGCGCCGGGGCGCTGGAGGTCACAGGCGACCAGGATCGGCTGATGGCCCTGGCCCTTGAGCCATTTGGCGAGCTTGCCCGCCAGGGTGGTCTTACCGGCACCCTGCAGACCGGCCAGCATGATGACCGTCGGCGGATTCTTGGCGAGGGCGAGTCTGCGGGTCTCGCCGCCGAGGATCCCGACGAGTTCCTCGTTGACGATCTTGACGACCTGCTGCGCCGGATTCAGCGCCGCGGAGACCTCGGCACCCTTGGCGCGCTCCTTGACGTTGGCGATGAAGCCGCGCACCACCGGCAGCGCCACGTCGGCTTCGAGGAGGGCGAGGCGGATCTCGCGCGCGGTGGCATCGATGTCGGCCGGTGACAGCCGCCCCTTACCGCGCAGATCCTGCAGTGCACCGGTAAGCCGGTCGGACAGGGATTCGAACACCGATCGCGCTCCTGATCTGAAAGGGACGTCTATTGCCCTCCCAGGGTAATGGGTGTTATTCCCGGTGGCGCACGTGCGGTGGCGCGGTGCGGCGCAACTCGTGATTCTCGATGTTGACCAGGTACACCGCTTCGCGCCCGGTGAGGCCGAGCTCACGCGCGAGCGCCTCGATGCGTTCCCATTCGGCATCGGGGCTGTCGCGGTGGTGTGCGGTGGTGGAGGCGATGGTCATCGCCGCCAGCGCTTGAGCTCCCGAGAGTGTGCGTCCCGGCAGCCACGAAACCACCCACAGGTCACCGCCGACGCACCGCGCGATGTGCGCGGTCGCGTCGCTGGTCATCATCGATGCGGACACGACTTCGATAGCCACGGATCTGCTCCCCTCGACAGCGGGTGACAGCCAGACGTCTCGAATGCTATAGGTCCAGCCGCGACTGATCAGGCAGCGCGGGCGGTTTGCAGGGCAACCTGATAGCAATCGGTGGTGAAACCGTGTCCTTGGCGTGTCAGCCCTCGGTGTCCTCGCCGGGTGGCGGCGGGGGTGGCGGTTGCGGAACCACGTCCATGACCGCCTCGGCGATGCGGTCGCGCAGCTGCGGACTGTCGACGTCGCCGAGGTCGAGGCAGAAGACGTCGACCACGGCCGAACCCATCGTCACCGCCTTGGCCCACCGCACATTCGCGCCCGCGGTGGCGAAGACGCCGGCCAGCCTGCTGAGCAGGCCGACCCGGTCCTCCGCGCGCAGTTCCAGGATCACCTGCCCCGGTGCGGTCGCGGGAATCCAGATCAGCCGCGGGGTGGCCAGCGCGTAACGGCCAGGTCCGGCGCCCACCGCCTCGGTCTCGCGTTTGGCGAGCAGCGCGGGCAGATTCAGGGCACCGGAGGTCGCGCGGATCAGTTCCTGGCGCAGCAGGCCCGCGTCCGGCGGATCGCCGAACTTCGGTGTCACCACGAACGTGTTCACCGCCGACTCCCCGGCGGCGCCCACATCCGCGGACAGGACCCGCAGCGCGTGCAGGGCCAGTACCCCGGCCGAGTCCGAGAGCAGGCCCGGCTCGTCGGGGGCGATGACCGTGACGACGAAGGTGTGCTTGCTGTCCCCCGGCGTCAGGGTGACGTGCACGCCGCCGGCCGCGGCCTTGTCCAGCAGCACCGGATCGATCGGCTCCGGGTGCGGCAGCGGCTCCCCCGCCATCACCAGCTTGCAGCGGCGGACCAGGTCGCCGATGAGCGAGGCCTTCCAGTCACCCCACACGCCGGGGCCGGTGGCCAGGGAGTCCGCCTCGGCCAGCGCGTGCAGCAGTTCGAGCAGGCCGACATCGCCGCCGAGGGCGTCGGCGACGAACTGCACCGTCTCGGGATCGGCGAGGTCGCGGCGCGTCGCGGTGTCGGGCAGCAGCAGGTGATGGCGCACGATCGCGCTGAGCGTGCGCACGTCCGAGGGCCACAGGCCGAGCCTGCGCCCGATATGCAGGGCGAGCTCGGCGCCGACGATGCTGTGATCGCCGGTCCTGCCTTTGCCGATGTCGTGCAACAGCGCGCCGAGCGCGAGCAGGTCGGGCCGGGCGACTCTGGTACTGAGCCCGGCGGCGTAGGTGACCGTCTCCATCAGGTGCCGGTCGACGGTCCAGGTGTGCATGGCGTCGCGCGGCGGCAGGTCGCGCACGGCACCCCATTCGGGAAAGAGCCTGCCCCACAACCCGGTCCGGTCCAGCGCCTCGACCACGTCGATGCTGCCGCGGCCTGCGCCGAGCAGCACGAGCAGATCGTTGAGCGCGTCCTTCGGCCACGGCTCACGCAGCTCGGGCGCGTCCTCGGAGAGCCGGTTGAGCGTGGTCGCCGCCATCGGCAATCCGGTCTGTGCCGAGGCCGCCGCCACCCGCAGGATCAGGCCGGGATCGCGCTGCGGCCTGGCGTCACGGGCCAGCACCACCTCTCCCGAGTGTTCGACGACGCCCTCGTCCAGCGGTCGGCGCACCGGCATCCGGCGCAGCCGCGCCAGGCCGCGCCGAGGCAGTGCGTTGGCGGCCGTGCGCAGGCCGACATCGGTGGAATAGCTCACCGTGCGGGCCGAATCGGTCAGGGTACGGGCCAGGTCGAACCGATCGCCGATCCGCAGCGCGGCACCGATCTCGTCGGCGTCCTGCGCGCGCAGCTGATCACGCGCGCGACCCGCGACGCGGTGCAGTTCGGTGCGCACGTCGAGCAGTCTGCGGTGGGCTTGTTTCAGGCCGCCACCGGGAACGTCCGGGCCGAGGCCCGGCATGGCGTCGGTGAGCTGGGCGACGGCGAGCGCGTCGAGCAGCTGGATATCGCGCAGGCCCCCGCGGCCGTTCTTCAGATCGGGTTCGGCCCGGTGGGCGATCTCGCCGCTGCGCTGCCAGCGGGCCTTGGTCTGGGCGATCAGATCGTCGAAACGCGACCGGATGCCGGTGCGCCATTCCCGGCGGACTCCGCCGATGAGCAGGTTGGTCAGGTCCTCGTCACCGACGATGTGGCGGGCCTCGAGCAGGCCCAGGCCCGCGATCAGGTCGTCGGCGGCGACCCGCAGGGCCTGTGGCACGGTGCGCACGCTGTGATCGAGCTTGATGTGGGCGTCCCACAGGGGGTACCAGAGCTGGTCGGCCACTTCCGAGACGATCGCCGGGTCGACGTCGTCGTGCAGCAGCACCAGGTCGAGATCGGAGTACGGGAGCATCTCGCGGCGACCGAGTCCGCCGACCGCGACGACGGCGAGTCCGCTGTCGGGGGTGATGCCGAGTTCGTTGCCCTTGCTGGTCAGCCAGAGTTCGAACAGGTCGACCAGGGCCGAACGCAGCCCTTCCGGATCGAGCCGCGGATTGCGGGTGCCCGCCCCCTCGAGCAATTGCGTTCTCGCCTTGACCAGGTCGGCCGCCCCATTGTGCTGAATACCGCCGTTCTGTCGTGTCACAGTCCCACCGCCATTCATGCGGGCGGCCCCGCCCCGACCGGTCCTGCCGGTGGGAGCGGGGCCGCCGCTCGATCGTGCGCCGCCGGATGGCGGCGTTACCGAATTACAGTGCGTCGGTTCCGCGTTCGCCGGTGCGGACGCGGATGATGGTGTCCACGGGGGTCACCCACACCTTGCCGTCACCGATCTTGCCGGTGCGCGAGGCCTCGACGATCACCTCGACGACCTTCTCGACCGACGCGTCGTCGACCACGACCTCCACCCGAACCTTCGGGACGAAGTCCACCGAGTACTCCGCGCCGCGGTAGACCTCGGTGTGGCCCTTCTGCCTGCCGTACCCCTGAACCTCGCTGACGGTCATCCCGAACACGCCCGCCTGCTCGAGTCCGGTCTTGACATCCTCCAGGGTGAACGGTTTGACGATAGCGGTAATGAGTTTCATTACGTCATGCCTCCTTGACGGCAGCCCGTGCCGTGCCACTCACAGCAGCAAAATCGTATGCCGTCTCAGCGTGTTCGGACTCGTCCATGCCGGCAGATTCCTCTTCGGCACTGGCCCGCAGCCCGATCGTGGCCTTCAGCACGAGGGCGATGATCGCCGCGATGACCAGCGAGTACGCCAGGACCGCGAAGGCACCGACGGCCTGCCGCCACAGCAGGTCGAACCCGCCGCCGTAGAAGAGACCCGCGGCACCGGTGGGCGCCTCGGCGGCACCGACGAAGCCGATCAGGATCGTGCCGAGCACACCACCGACGAGGTGGATGCCGACGACGTCGAGCGAGTCGTCGTAGCCGAACTTGAACTTCAGGCCGACCGCGAGGGCGCAGACCGCACCGGCGACGACACCGATGACCAGCGAGCCGACCACGTTGACCGAGGCACAGGCCGGGGTGATGGCGACCAGACCGGCGACGATGCCAGAGGCGGCACCGAGCGAGGTGGGCTTGCCGTCACGGAACTTCTCCACCACGAGCCAGGCGAGCATCGCGGCGGCGGTGGCCACCAGCGTGGTGACGAACGCGGCGGCGGCGGTGCCGTTGGCCCCGAGCGCCGAACCGGCGTTGAAACCGAACCATCCGAACCACAGCAGGCCGGCACCCAGCATGACGAACGGAAGGTTGTGCGGACGGAACGGCGTCTGCGGCCAGCCCTTGCGCTTACCGAGCACCAGCGCCAGCGCCAGCGCGGCCGCGCCGGAGTTGATGTGGACCGCGGTACCACCGGCGAAGTCGATGGCCTCGACCTTCTCCATGATCCAGCCGCCACCCCAGACCCAGTGCGCCACGGGGAAGTACACGACAGTGGCCCACACGCCGGCGAAGATCAGCCAGGCGCTGAACTTCATCCGGTCGGCGACCGCGCCCGAGATGAGGGCCACCGTGATAATCGCGAACATCGCCTGGAAGGCGACGAACACCAGCACCGGGATGGTGCCCGACAACGGCACACCGGCCGAGTCCTCGGCGAAGCCGTCGAACATCGTGCGCAGACCGAAGAATTCGGTCGGGTCGCCGATCAGGCTCGCTTTGTCGGTGCCGAATGCCATCGAATAGCCGTACAGCGCCCACAGGACACCGATCAGGCCCATGGCACTGACACTCATCATGATCATGTTCAGAACGTTCTTGCTACGGACCATGCCGCCGTAGAAGAACGCCAGTCCGGGTGTCATCAGCAGCACGAGAGCTGCGCTGGTCAACACCCAGGCCGTGTCACCTGTGTCGGGTGCACCGATCTCGGCGCCCGCCAGGAGTACGGGATCCACCACCTTAAGTCCTCCTCATCTCGGGCCCCGCCGAGTACGACGAAGGCCTGCCTAGAAGGTTCCTCACTCGGTGTTTCATCCGTTGAGCCCAGGTGTTTCACCTGCGTGAACGGATTGCGCGGTTGTGTTTCCGCTGCGTTTCACACCGTAGACCGCGAGGTCTGTGCTCACCGTGAGGTCGACGTCGATGTGCGCGCCGACCTGGGGATTGGGGGGTGGAAAACGGCGGTGCCCGCCCGATCGGGGTGGATCGGGCGGGCACCGTAGTGGATCTACCGCTACGCGCCGCCGAGCAGCGCGTCGACGAACGCGCCGGGTTCGAACGGGGCCAGATCGTC
The DNA here is from genome assembly GCF_042650365.1 of Nocardia rhizosphaerae. Lineage (NCBI taxonomy): Bacteria > Bacillati > Actinomycetota > Actinomycetes > Mycobacteriales > Nocardiaceae > Nocardia > Nocardia rhizosphaerae. The sequence continues at coordinate 373,437 of NZ_JBHSBA010000007.1, read as the reverse complement.
GGCGCCCTCACCGAGGCCGACCAGCTTCACCGGAACGCCGAGTTCGTGCTGCACCTGGAACACGATGCCGCCCTTGGCGGTGCCGTCCAGCTTGGTCAGAACGACCCCGGTGATGTCGACGACATCGGCGAACACCCTGGCCTGCATCAGCCCGTTCTGGCCTACGGTCGAGTCGAGGACCAGCAGCACCTCGTCGACCTCGGCCTTCTTCTCCACCACCCGCTTGACCTTGCCCAGCTCGTCCATCAGGCCGGTTTTGGTGTGCAGCCTGCCCGCGGTGTCGACGAGCACGGCGTCGACACCGCGGTCGATACCGGCGGTGACCGCGTCGAAGGCGACGGCGGCCGGATCGGCGCCTTCCTTGCCGCGCACGGTCTCGGCACCGACCCGCTCACCCCAGGTCTGCAGCTGATCGGCGGCGGCGGCGCGGAAGGTGTCGGCCGCGCCGAGCAGCACGCGGCGCCCGTCGGCGACGAGTACGCGGGCCAGTTTGCCGGTGGTGGTGGTCTTGCCGGTGCCGTTGACGCCGACGACCAGCAGGATCGCCGGGTGAGCGGCGTGCGGCAGCGCGTGAATGGACCGGTCGAGTTCGGGGCGAAGTGCCTCGATCAGGACGTCGCGCAGAGTGGCGCGGGCCTGCTCCGGGGTGCGCACGCTGCGCGTCGCCATCTCCTCGCGCAACCGCTCGACGATCTTGGCGGTGCTCGCGGTGCCGATATCGGCGAGGACGAGGGTGTCCTCGATCTCCTCCCACGACTCCTCGTCCAGGTCGCCGCCGCCGAGGAGGCCGAGCAGGCTCTTGCCGACCGCGTTCTGGGATCGGGACAGGCGGCCGCGCAGCCGTTCGAGGCGGCCGGTGGTCGGATCGATCTGCTCGATCTCGGTGGCGACGGTGTCGGTGAGAGCGGGTGCGGAGTCGGTCGGGGCGACGTCGGCGGCCGGCTCGGTGTCGGCCGGCGCGGTGTCGGCCGGCGCGGTGTCGGCTGGCGCGGTCTCAGTCGGCGCGGTCTCGGTCGGCGCGGTCTCGGTCGGCGCGGTCTCGGTCGGCGCGGTCTCAGTCGGCGCGGTCTCAGTCGGCGCGGTCTCGGTCGGCGCGACTCCCGTGTCGAGCGAGCTCAGGTCGTCGGGGACCACCACGGGTTCGGCCCGCACATCGGTCTCCGGCAGCGGGACATCGGTGATGCCGCGACGGGGCGCGTCGCGTGGGACGGCGGCGTCGTCACCGACGTGCGGCTGGCCCTCGTCATCGGTGCGCTCGACCGGTTCGGGACGCGCCACCGTGTCCGCCGAACCGCCCTGGCTGAAACTGAAACCACCCGAGGCGGTATAGCCACCGGAGCGATCCGTCAGCTCCTTGTCCGGTTCCGGCGGGGCCAGGGAAATCCGGCGTCGCTTGTACAGGACGAAACCCGCGACGAGCGCCACCACCAAGACGGCGGCGATCGCGGCGATCAGGATCCACGCTTGCGAACTCACCCGGCCGAGTCTATTCGGGCGGCGGATCGCGGCACGTCGGCGGCGTCGTCGCGGCGGGTCGGACCGCCGATCCGTGGCCGGTCGGCACGCCGGGGAAACACTACAGATTCGTTGTCCTGCGGAACTTCTGGCGCTCGCCCCATAGGATCGGCGAGGTGACCGATCGAAACGTGCTTGGGGGGCCGCTGGAAGAGTGCGGCACCGATCCTCTCACGGGCTTCTACCGGGACGGCTGCTGCAGCACCGGTCCGGAGGATCTCGGCAGCCACACCGTGTGCACCGTCGTGACGGCGGAATTCCTGGAGCATCAGGCATCCATCGGCAACGACCTCAGTACCCCGCGACCGGAGAACAACTTCCCCGGCCTGCAACCGGGCGACCGCTGGTGCGTGGTCGCGGTCCGCTGGCTGCACGCGCACGAGGACGGCGTCGCCGCACCGGTGGTGCTGGCCGCCACCCACGAGAACGCCCTGGAGGTCATCTCCATGGACATCCTGCGCAAGTACGCCGTCGACGTGCCCGACGACGTCAGCGATCTGCTGTAGGCGCTAGCGACGCTCTCCCTCGCCGACGGGCTGTCGTTCATCATCGTGACGAACGAAACTCAGGTCGACGCGCCCACCGGTTCGGCCTCGGACACCTCGGCCCGGTTCAGCCGCTGCGAGATCACCTGGGTGATGCCGTCGCCGCGCATGCTCACGCCGTAGAGCGCGTCGGCGATCTCCATGGTCGGCTTCTGGTGGGTGATGACGATCAGCTGGCTCTTCTCCCGCAGCTGCTCGAACAGCCCGATCAGCCTGCGCAGGTTGGTGTCGTCCAGCGCCGCCTCGACCTCGTCCATCACGTAGAACGGCGATGGACGGGCACGGAAGATGCTCACCAGCAACGCGACCGCGGTCAGCGACTTCTCCCCACCGGAGAGCAGCGACAACCGCTTCACCTTCTTGCCCGGCGGCCGCGCCTCCACCTCGATGCCGGTGGTGAGCATGTCGGAGGGATCGGTGAGCACCAGCCTGCCCTCGCCGCCGGGGAACAGCTTGGCGAACACACCGACGAACTCGCGCTCCACGTCGGCGTAGGCCTCGGTGAACACCTGCAGGATCCGCGCGTCGACCTCGGCGACCACGTCCAACAGATCCTTACGCGCGTTCTTGACGTCCTCGAGCTGGGTGGCGAGGAAGTTGTAGCGCTCCTCGAGCGCCGCGAACTCCTCCAGCGCGAGCGGGTTCACCTTGCCGAGCGTGGTGAGGTCCTTCTCCGCGCGCTTGGCCCGGCGCTCCTGGGAGGCCCGGTCGTAGGGCATCGGCTGCGGAGCGCTCACCTGCTCGCCGCGCTCCTTGGCGGCCTCGTACTCCTGCATCTCCAGCGCCGAGGGCGGCAGCGCGACATCGGGACCGTACTCGGCCACCAGATCGGTGAGGGCGATGCCGAACTGCTCGGAAATGGTGGTCTCCAGCTGTTCGATGCGCAGCGCCGCCTGCGCCTTGGCCACCTCGTCGCGGTGCACGGCGTCGGTGAGCTGGGCCAGCTGGGTGGTCAGCGCCCGCGCGCGCTCCTTCACCTGGTCGAGCTCGGCCGCGCATTCCCCGCGCCGCCGGACCAGCTCGTCGCGGCGGGCTGCCGCGGCGGCGACGACCTGCTCGAGCTCGCGCGCGATCCTGGTACCGGATTCGGCGACCGCGGCGGCCACGGCGGCGGCCTGGCGGCGCGCGGCTTGCGCCCGTTCCGCGCGCGCCCGTGCCTCGCGTTCGGCGCGCGCGGCGCGGCGCAGCGAATCCGCTTTGCCGCGTACCGATTCCGCGCGTTCCTCGGCGGTGCGCACCGCCAGCCTCGCTTCGACCTCCATGGTCCTCGCCTCGGCGAGCGCGGCGGCGGCCTCCTCGCGTTCCCGGCCCGCGGTTTCGGTCCCGGCGGCGCCGAAGTCCGCGTCGCCGCCGTCGTGTTCGCTCTCCGCGTGCCGCAGCCGGTCCTCCAGCTCGGCCAGCGAGGCCAGCGCCTTCTCCCGCGCGGCCTCGGCTTCGGCCCGCTGACCCGCCAGCCGCTCCCCCTCGGTCTGCGCGGTGCGGGCGCTCTGCCCGACGCGGGCCAGCCGGTCGTAGATCGCCAGCAGCGCCTGATCGGATTCGTGCAGCGCAAGCAGCGCGTGATCGGCGGATTCCTTACGGTCGGCCTGCTCGGCCAGCGCGCCGGCCAGCGCCGCCTCCAGCTCCTCGGCGCGGCGCTGCGCGGCGGCCAGGTCGGCGGTGGCCGCGTCGATCTCGGCCTGCACCTCGAGCTGGCTCGGCATCCGCTCCGACCCGCCGACGATCCAGCCCGATCCGGCCAGATCGCCTTCGCGGGTCACCACCCGCAGTTCCGGGCGCAGCGCGACGAGCTCGGTGGCGGTGGCCAGGTCGTCGACGACCACCACGCCCGCGGTGAGCGCGGCCAGCGCGGGCCGCACCGCCGCGGCACCGTCGACCACGTCGGCGAGCCAGCGCGCGCCTGCGGGCAGGGGGCCGCGCTCGGCCGGGACGACGCCGTCGGTGGCGAAGACGAAGGCCACCCGGCCGCCGTCGCCGGACCGCAGTTCTCGCACGGCCGCGTCGGCGGCGGTGGAGGTGTCGGCGGTGATCGCGTCGGCCAGTGGGCCGAGCAGCGCTGCCATGGCCGCCTCGAACCCCGCCTCGACCCGCAGCTGGGCCGAGACCCGGTCGCCGAGCCCGCTCACCCCGTGTTCGAGCAACCAGGCCGCGCCGTCCTTGCGGGCCAGGTTCATGCCGAGCGCTTCGATGCGGGCGCCGAGCCGGGCGACCAGTTTGCTCGCCTCCCTGTCCTGTTCGCGCAGTTCACGCACGCGGTCGTCGGCCAGCTCGAGCGCGGCGACCGCGTGCTCGTGCTGGGCGTCGAGCCCCTTCTCCCCCGCGTCCAGCTCACCGAGCTCGTCCTGCACCGTGTCGTATTCGGCCTGGGCCGCCTCGCCGCGATGCCTGGCATCGGCGATGGCCACCGACAGCCGCGCGATCTCGGCGTCCACCGACTGTGCCCGCGTGCGCAGGGTTTCGACCTGGCCGGAGAGCCGGGCCAGCCCCTCGCGCCGGTCGGCGATCGCCCGCACCGCCGCCAGATGCGCCTGCTCGGCGGCCTTGGCGGCGTGCTCGCGGTCGGCGAGCGCCTCGCGGGCCGCGTCCAGCGTCTCGGCAGCCATCTCCACCGCGTACCGCAGTTCGGCTTCCTCGGCTTCGATGCGGTCGGCCTCGGCCTCGAGCTGGTCGGGGTCGCGGCCGGCGCCGACCGGCGCCTCGGTGTGCAGGTGCCTGGCGCGGTCCTGCGCGATCCTGATGGTCGCGTTGACCCGCTCGGCCAGCGCCGACAGCTGGAACCAAGTCTGCCCCGCGGCCTCGGCGCTCGGGCTCAGCCGCGACAGCTGGAACTCCTGCTGAGCGAGGGCGGCGTTGGCCGCGTCTAGTTCGGACTGGACGTTGATCTGCTGCTCGCGCGCGTAGGCCTCCTTGCTGAGCTGGGATTCCAGCTCGCCGCGCCGGGTGACCAGATCGTCGGCGGCCAGCCGGAGCCTGGCGTCGCGCAGGTCGGCCTGCACGGTCTGCGCGCGTCGCGCCACCTCGGCCTGGCGGCCCAGCGGCTTGAGCTGACGGCGCAGCTCGGTGGTGAGGTCGGTGAGCCGGGCGAGGTTGGCCTGCATCGCGTCGAGCTTGCGGACCGCCTTCTCCTTGCGCCTGCGATGTTTGAGCACCCCGGCGGCTTCCTCGACGAACGCGCGCCGGTCCTCCGGTCGCGATTCGAGAATCGCCGAGAGCTGCCCCTGACCCACGATGACATGCATCTCGCGGCCGATCCCGGAGTCCGAGAGCAGCTCCTGCACGTCCATCAGCCGGCAGCTGCTGCCGTTGATCTCGTATTCGCCTGCACCGTCACGGAACATCCGCCGGGTGATGGACACCTCGGCGTAGTCGATCGGCAGCGCGCCGTCGGAATTGTCGATCGTCAGGGTGACCTCGGCGCGCCCGAGCGGCGCCCGGCCGCTGGTCCCGGCGAAGATGACGTCCTGCATCTTGCCGCCGCGCAGCGCCTTGGCGCCCTGTTCGCCCATCACCCAGGTGAGGGCGTCGACGACATTGGATTTGCCCGATCCGTTGGGCCCGACCACGCAGGTGATACCGGGTTCGAAGCGCAGCGTGGTCGCGGACGCGAAGGATTTGAACCCCTTCAACGTCAAGCTCTTCAGGTGCACGCCGCGCCGCCTCCCTCATCCGCTTCCCCGCGATTCCGGCCAGGCCCAGGTGCAGGGAGACCGAGGTAGGCGACCGAGATGTTGTGCTTCGGGTGAGCCCGTACCCGACGAGTTACCCAGCTGCTCGCGTCAGACTATCGGACCTCGCCGACGTAGTTCGGATGCACACGGCACACAGACCGGGCAGCGCGGCACCCCGGCAACCGTCGAGCAGCCGCTCAGTGGGGGCGGTGCGGGTTGTGCGGGTCCATGTGCTGGATGTGCCTCGCCTGCTTCTGGAGCTGACGCAGGTGGGTCTCGGTACCCGGTTCGGCCTCCCAGCCGGTGATCACCCGGAACAGCAGCACCGCGCCCCACGGCCCGATGACCCACATCGGCCAGAAGTAGGTGAGTTCGCCCGCGGTGAGCGAGATCAGACCCCAGATCACCACCACGATCATGCTGACACCCAGCCAGCTGCCCGCTTCGATGCGCTGCCAGACGGGGATGCGCGGCGGCTTGCGGCGGGCCGTGGCAGCCTGCGGCTTGGTCGTTTGCGGCAGGTCCGACAGCACGACGGCGAGTTCGTCGCGGGTGGTGGTGGCGTAGACCTTGGCCACGCGCTGGTCGTATTCGGCCAGGTCGAGACGCCCGTCGGCCAGGTGGGTGCTCAGCTGGGCGACGATCTCGTCGCGCTCGGCGTCGGACGCGCGGGTACCAGGGGTGATGTCCATGCCGACGTCCTCTCGTTCACCGACCACCGTCGAACTGCTGACTCCAGCGTCCACCCTCCACTGTGTAATGTCAACCCCGGTGGCGGGTCACAGGATCGCGAAAGCCACCACGAGACCGAGCGCGAAGTGCGCGGCGGCGACCACGAGCACCTCGGGGGTGTAGGCGTCGGCGTGCAGGGTGCGGCCGATGTCGATGCCGGTGACCTTCTCGAGCACCCGCACCGAGATCACCTGCGCCACGATGCCGACGAGGCCGTACACGATCGCCGCGATCAGCCCCTCCGACAGCTTGTTCACCCCACCCGTCGCCAGCACCGCGAACACGACGATGAACGCCATACTCACCATGCCCGACGCCGACACGATCAGGGCGTTGGGCTTGCCTGCGACGACCAGCTCGCGCAGCCTGCCCGGTGTGGTGAGGTCGATCGCGAAGAAGCCGATGAGCATCAGCACCAGGCCGATCAGGCAGTACAGGATGATGGCGCCGACGCCTTCACCGAGCGCACTCCAATAACCCGATTCCAGGGCGAGGGCGGTCATGGTGGTCCTTTCGAAACGGTTTGGTCAGGTGTCAGTCGACGATGCGATGGGGGACGAAGGCTGCGCCGTCGTCGGTGATCAGCCCGGCGGTCTCGCGGATGCCGAGGCCTGCCGCGGTGTCACCGACGACCCAGGCACCGAGCACGGGCCGCATGCCGTCGAATTCCGGGAGTGGATCGAGCAATTGGTAGACGAAGCCCTCGGCGCCGTACACGCCGCCGGTCGCGGTCTCCATGCCGGGACCGACGATCGTCATGTTGGCGCCCTCGCGGCCGAGCTTGGGCTTGCGGATGTACTCGGTGAGCTCGTTGGGGGCGTCCAGGTAGGCGGGCAGCAGATTCGGGTGCCCCGGGTACATCTCCCACAGGATGGCCAGAATCGCCTTGTTGCTGAGCAGAGTGGTCCACAGCGGCTCGACCCACGCCGTCGCCGGGATACTGGCGACAACGCGCTTGCCGAAGTCGTCGTCGAGAATCCACTCCCACGGGTACAGCTTGAACACCGATTCGATCGGCGCTTCGGCCAGATCGACGAACCGGTTCAGCTCGATGTCGAAGCCGACCTCCTCGATCGGCAGCGCGACGGTGTCGAAACCCGCCTCGGCCGCCGTCTCCTGCATATAGGCTGTGGTGACGTTGTCCTCACCGGTGGCGTCGGCCCCGGACCAGGTGAAGTGCAGCTCGCTGCCAGGGAGCACGTCGCGCAACTGCCCCCAGCGTTCCACCAGTTTCTCGTGCAGCGAATTCCATTGGTCACCATCGGGATACACCTGCTGCAGCCAATGCCACTGAATGATCGCGGCCTCGAGCAGCGAGGTGGGGGTGTCGGCGTTGTACTCGAGCAGCTTGGCCGGGCGGCGGGCGTCGTAACGCAGGTCGAAACGCCCGTACACGTACGGGTCGCCGCGCCGCCAGGATTCGGCGATCGGGCCCCAACTCCATTCCGGCAGCCCGAAATCGGCGTACCGCTCGGTGAGCACCACATGCTCGGCCGCGTGCAGGCACATCGACTGCAGCAGTTCCACATCGGCTTCGAGGGCGAGGATCTCGTCCATGGTGAACTCGTAGTGCACCGACTCGTCCCAGTACGGCCGCGGCTGTCCGCTGGCATCGCGCCCCGGAATGCCGTAGACCAGACCCTGACTCTCGATGATCTGCTGCCAGCCCGGTCGCGGCGTGCTCGCCAGCCGCCGCACTAGGACCCGCTCCCGCCGGTCGACTTGCTGCCGAGCCCGCCTCGCTGGATCGTGGTGCCGCTCTTGGTGGTGATGGTCGCGTTGCGCGGTTTCACCGAACTCCCCCCGACGGGCGGCTTGCCGATGGTCGGCGTGCCGCCGTAGTGATACCGATACTGTGGCCAGCCGAGCAGGATCAAGCTGCCGCCACCACCGTAGCCGTCGCTGCGGAAGTTGGTCTTGCCATCGCCGCAGTAATCGTCGTCGACGACGACCTCGTTGCCGTTCTCGTCGATCTGCACGCACGAGGCCGTCACCTGTTCCGGCGCGGCGAGCGCACGGTAGGCCAGGTAGCCGCCGCCGACAAGCGCGGCGACACCGACGACGGCGACGCCGCCCATCATCACCCGGTTCCTGGTGCGCCGCTTGGCATCCGCGGCCTCCGCCGCCGCGCGCTGGGCCTGCGCGGCCTGCCTGCGGGCCTTGTCCCGCGCCCTTGCCTCGGCCACGGTCGGCGGACGTGGTTCGGTGACGCCGGGTTCCTGCCGCGCCATCCGCCCCGGCCGCGGACCCTGCGGCTGCGGCGGGCCCGGTGGTTGCTGCGGCGGTTCCGGTGGTTGCTGCGGCATCGGCGGCCAGCCCGCACCGGGGTCGGGTGGCTGCCAGGGCGATTGGCCGCCAGGTCCCGGCTGGTCGGGCGGACCAGGGTTGTTCGTGCTCACCGCTGCCGCCCCCTGACCCCCGTAGTCACCACTAGCGCTCCTCGAATCCCGTCATGTCGCCCCGCGCGGGCTCCCAGCTTTCCACAACCAGGTCGACCCGACCAGGCGCATGGCCGGACCGTAGCAGGTCGAGCAGTTTCTCGCCCGCGCTTCGCGGCCCCTCCGCAACCACGTGTACCCGCCCGTCACTGTGATTACGCGCGTACCCGATGAGCCCGAGTTCCAGTGCGCGCGAGCGCGTCCACCAGCGGAAACCGACACCCTGCACCATCCCGTGCACCCAGGCGCTCAACCGGACCGGCGCGGCGCTCATCCCGTGCAGCCCAGCCGTCGGCCGTCGGTGCCGACGAGGTGCTGTCGCCTGACCCGCCCACTCATGCGTCGATGTCGAACTCGAGTGTCACCTTGGTCCCCGTCTTCAGGGTGCGCCCCACGGTGCACACCTTGTCGACGGCGCGCTGCACGGTGACCAGGAGTCGTTCACGCGCTTGTTCGTCGAGCTCGGACAGGTCCAGCTCCATGACCTCGTCGAGCTGGGGATACAGCTCGTTCTCGCGGTCGGCGTCGCCGGAGACCCGGATGGTGGCGTCGAAGCTGTCGCCGAGGCGGCGCGAGAGCGGCAGATCGGAGCTGAGCCCGGTGCAGGCGGCGAGCGCGATCTTCAGCAGCTCACCGGGAGTGAACACACCTTCGACACCCTGCGAGCCGATCAGCACCTCGGCGCCACGCGAGCTGCGCCCGGTGTAGGCCCTCGTTCCGGTGCGCTCGACCCACAGTTCGGTGGTCACATTCTGCTCAGCCATGGGAGAGATCCTGCCATTCGTATCGGGGACGAGGTACGCCTGGCAACACCTGGGCCGACTCCGGCATTCCGGTGATGTGATCGGGCGCACCCTTCATTCCTGAAAGCGATAGCCCATGCCCGCTTCGGTCAGCAGGTGCTTGGGGTGCGCGGGATCGTCTTCGAGCTTGCGCCGTAGCTGGGCGAGGTAGACCCGCAGGTAGTGGGTTTCGGTGGCGTAGGAAGGGCCCCATACCTCACGCAGGAGTTCTTTGCGCCCCACCAGCTTCCCGCGGTGCCGGACCAGCATCTCGAGCATTCCCCACTCGGTGGGGGTCAGATGCACCGATTCGCCGTGTTTGGTGACCTTCTTGGCGACCAGGTCGACGGTGAACGAGTCGGTCGCCACCACCGGGTCCACGGCCTCCACCGCGGTCGCGCCGCGCCGGACGGCCGCACGCAGCCGGGCCAGCAGTTCGTCCATCCCGAACGGTTTGGTGACGTAGTCGTCGGCACCCGCGTCCAGTGCCTCGACCTTGTCGGCGGAATCGGTGCGTGCCGAGAGCACCAGCACCGGCGCCGAGGTCCAGCCGCGCAGGCCGGCGAGCACCTCGATGCCGTCCATATCGGGCAGACCGAGATCGAGGATCACCACGTCAGGATGCTTCTCTGCGGCGGCGCGCAGGGCGGCGGCGGCGTTGCCCGCGGTGATCACTTCGTAGCCGCGCACGGACAGGTTGATCCGGAGGGCCCGCACGATCTGCGGCTCGTCGTCGACCACCAGAACCTTAACCTTGGTCTCGGCGGGGCCGTCCGCGTCGGCGGCGCTCCTGGCCGTCGGCTCCCCGCCGTGTCGCGGATGTGTGGTGCTGTCGCGGGTACGGCCCGGCTCACCGGTGCCCGAGAGATCGGCCATGTCCTCACTATTGTCCAGCACTGTCGTCTCCTGCCGCGCGATCGGCCCTCTGGGGTGTTCCGGTCGGCAGATCGACGAGCATCGTCAGTCCTCCACCCGGTGTCGGTTCGGCGTGCACGCTGCCGCCCATCGCCTCCACGAAACCGCGGACCACCGAGAGGCCGAGCCCGACGCCGGTGGTGTTGTCGCGGTCGCCGAGCCGCTGGAACGGTTCGAACAGCTGCTCCTCGGTGCCTGCCGGTACACCGGGGCCGACGTCGACGACGGCGATCGAGACCCGGGCCCCGTCGTGTTCGGCGGTCACCCGTACCGGCGTGTCGCGACCGGAGTGGCGCAGCGCGTTGTCGATCAGGTTGGCCAGTACCCGCTCGAGCAGCCCGCTGTCGGCGAGCACGGCGACCTCGCCGACCTCCACCTTCACCCGGTCCATCGCCGACCGGCGCAGACCACGGGTGCCCATCCCCACGCTGACCAGCGCGCGATGCACGGCCTCGTCCATGTACACCTGCCGCGCCTGCGGGGTGACCACGCCGACGGCGAGGCGCGAGGAGTCGAGCAGATTGCCGACCAGCGCGGTGAGCTGGTCGACCGATTCCTCGATGGCTTCCAGTAGTTCGGCGGTGTCGGCGGCGGAGAATTCGATCTCGTCGCTGCGCAGGCTCGACACCGCGGCCTTGGCACCGGCCAGCGGGGTACGCAGATCGTGGCTGACCGCCGAGAGCAGCGCCCGGCGCAACCTGTCGGCCTCGAGGAGCGCGGCAGCGGCGCTCGCTTCCTCGGCCAGTTCGGCCTGACGTACCAGTCCCACTGCCTGATTGGCCACCGCGTTGAGCACCGGCCGGTCCGCAGCACTGATCGCCCGGCCCGCCAGCAGCAGGTGGCCGCGGCCGTCGCCCGCCTCGATGACGGTCTCGGCCGCGGCCGGGGTGGCCGGAGCAGCAGGCCCGACCTCGGCGACCACCCGTTCGCCACAGCGCAGACTCACCGCCCGCAGCCCGTAGGTCTCGCGCACCTGCTCGAGCAGCCGCGGCAGGTCGGCGCCGTGCAGTACCGACCGCGCGAACATGGTCAGCAGTTCCGCTTCCCGTGATGCCTTGCGCGCCTGAAGCGTTCGCTTGGCCGCCACATCCACCAGCGCCGCGACCGCCACCGCGACGATGAGCAGCACGGCCACCGTGACGGCGTTGTCCGGTTCGGCGACGGTGAAGCTGTAGCGCGGATCGGTGTAGAACCAGTTCAGCAGCAGCCCCGACAGCAGCGCCGAGAGCCCGGCGGGAACGACGCCGCCGAACAGTGCCACCGCGACGACACCGACGACGAAGATCGCGCTGAGTCCGCCGAGCTGCAGCCTGTCGTCGAGCAACCAGCCGCAGAGCACGCTGACCAGAACCGGAACCACGATCGCCGCCAGCCAGGACACCACCGGCCTGCGCGGGCGCAGCCACTGGGTGCGCAGCCCGCGATGGGCTTGCTCGTGGGTCACCATGTGCACGTCGATCTTGCCGGAGCGTTGCACCACGGTGGCGCCGATCCCCTCGTCGAGCATGCGTGCCCAGCGCGAGCGCCGGGAGGTACCGAGCACAAGCTGGGTGGCATCGACCTCGCGGGCGAAATCGAGCAGGGCGGTGGGCACATCGTCACCGGTGACGGTATGCAGCGCGGCGCCGAGCCCGGCCGCGAGCCCACGCAGCGTAGCCATCCGCTCGGTGGACACCCCGGCCAGTCCGTCCCCGCGCACCACGTGCACCACGACGAGGTCGGCGCTGGACTTGGCCGCGATCCGGCCGGCCCTGCGCACGATGGTCTCCGATTCCGGCCCGCCGGTGATCGCGACGACGACGCGTTCGCGGGTCTCCCACAGGTCGGTGATCTGATGGTCGGCCCGGTACTTCGCGAGCGCCGCGTCCACCTGGTCGGCCAGCCACAGCAGGGCGAGTTCGCGCAGCGCGGTCAGATTGCCCGGCCGGAAGTAGTTGCGCAGGGCCGCGTCTACCTTGTCGGCGGCGTACACATTGCCGTGGGAGAGCCTGCGCCGCAGCGCTTCCGGGGTCAGGTCGACCAGTTCGACCTGATCGGCGCCGCGCACCACCGCATCGGGCACGGTCTCGCGCTGCTCGATGCCGGTGATCTGCTCGACCACGTCGTTGAGGCTCTCCAGGTGCTGCACGTTCACCGTCGAGATCACGTCGATTCCGGCGTCGAGCAGTTGTTCCACGTCTTGCCAGCGCTTGGCGTTGACGCTGCCCGGCGCATTGGTGTGCGCGAGTTCGTCGACGAGGACCACGGCGGGCTTGCGGGCGAGCACCGCCGCGACGTCGAGCTCTGGCAGCTCGGTGCCCCGGTAGGCCACCGGTTTCGGCGGGATCCGCTCGATACCGTCGAGCAGCGCGGCGGTCTTGGCCCGCCCGTGCGTCTCCACGACGGCGGCAACGACATCGCGGCCGCGTTCGAGCCGCCGGTGTGCTTCGCCGAGCATCGCGTAGGTCTTGCCGACGCCCGGCGCCGCACCGAGGTAGATGCGTAGTCGACCGCGTTTCACCTGTCCATCATCGCGTGCTGCCGCGCCTGGACCGTGGGGCGTGCCGTCACGGTGCGCAGCACCGGTACCGGTGCGGGCGCGACGTTCCAGCGGCCGAGCGCCCGGATCAGCAACAGCGTGCCGACGAAGCCGACCAGCACCGCAATGGTCACTGCAGACACCACGTTCTCTCTTTCCGTGAAGGGACCCGGCCACGAGGTCCGTGCACCGGCGCACCACTTTCTACCGCCGAATGCCACGCTCGACCTCGATCTTTACGGCGTGTTGACGGAGTTGCCACCGACCTTGACAGCTTCCTTCCGCGCAGCGGCCGGATCGCGTCAATGATCCGCAAAGGCTACGCCTTCGGACGCTAAAGAGTCGTAAGGAAACAACGCCACGGCCCGAAAGGGACCTTTACTCGGCTCAGGCGCTCCACCGCGGAGCGCGAGGAGGTTCGAACAATGTCTTTCGTGGTGTTCACGGTGCTCACCGTGGCGGTCTTCGCCCTGCTGGGCGTACTCCAGCGGGGGGTGGAGAGGCTGTGACCGCGAACCTGATCGGTCTCGTCCTGGCCATCGGAGTCGCCGGGTACATGGTTGCGGCGCTGCTCTTCCCGGAGAGGTTCTAGTGAACACGACTACCGCGGGGATCGCCTTCGTTGCGGCCCTGGTCATCACCCTTGCCCTGGTCCATGTGCCGCTCGGCGACTACATGTACCGGGTCTACAACCGCACCGAACACGCCCGCGCCGAACGTCTGATCTACCGGGCCATCGGCGCGAATCCCGAGGTCGAGCAGACCTGGGGCGTGTATGCCCGCAGCGTGCTGGCGTTCTCGGCGATCGGCATCCTGTTCCTGTTCTTCTTCCAGCTCGCGCAGGGTGCGCTGCCGCTGAGCCTGGCCGACCCCGGCACCGAGCTGACCCCGGCGCTGGCGTGGAACACCGCGATCAGCTTCGTCACCAACACCAACTGGCAGAACTACTCGGGGGAATCCACGCACGGTCATCTCGTGCAGATGGCCGGGCTGGCGGTGCAGAACTTCGTGTCGGCCGCGGTCGGCATGTCGGTGGCGGTGGCGCTGGTGCGCGGGTTCGCGCGCAGGCACACCGGCGAGCTCGGCAATTTCTGGGTCGACCTGGTGCGCGGCACCCTGCGCATCCTGCTGCCGATCGCGTTCGTCTTCGCGATCGTGCTGGTGGCCGGTGGCGTGGTCCAGAACTTCCACGTGCACGACCAGGTCGCGCAGACCCTCGGCGGCGCCGCCCAGACACTGCCGGGCGGACCGGTCGCGAGCCAGGAAGTGATCAAGGAACTCGGCACCAATGGTGGCGGCTTCTACAACGTCAACTCGGCGCATCCGTTCGAGAACCCGACCACCTGGACGAACTTCCTCGAGATCTTCCTGCTGCTGGTGATCTCGTTCTCGCTGCCGCGCACCTTCGGCCGAATGGTCGGCTCGACCGGGCAGGGCTACGCGATCGTGGCGGTGATGGGCACGATCGCCCTGTTCAGCATCACCATGACCAACCTGTTCCAGTTGCAGCACCACGGCACGGTCCCGACGGCGATCGGCGCATCGATGGAAGGCGTGGAAACCCGCTTCGGAGTGGCGAATTCGGCCACCTTCGGCGCGGCGACCACGCTCACCTCGACCGGCGCGGTCGACTCGTTCCACGATTCCTACACCAGTCTCGGCGGGATGATGCTGCTGTTGAACATGCAGCTCGGCGAGGTCGCTCCCGGTGGCGTCGGCTCCGGTCTCTACGGGATGCTGATCCTGGCCGTGATCACCGTGTTCGTGGCGGGTCTCATGGTCGGGCGCACCCCGGAGTACCTGGGCAAGAAGATCACGCCGCGCGAGATCAAGCTGGCCGCGAGCTACTTCCTGGTGAGCCCGGTGATCGTGCTGGTCGGCACCGCGCTGGCGATGGCCATGCCGGGACAGCGGGCCAGCATGCTCAACGGTGGCCCGCACGGGCTCTCGGAAGTGCTGTACGCCTTCACTTCCGCCGCCAACAACAACGGTTCGGCCTTCGCCGGCCTCACCGGCAACACCGAGTGGTTCAACACCGCGCTCGGCCTGGCCATGGTGTTCGGCCGGTTCCTGCCGATCATCCTCGTGCTCGCGCTGGCCGGCTCGCTGGCCAGGCAGGGCACCACTCCCGCGTCGATCGGCACCATGCCGACGCACCGGCCGCAGTTCGTCGGCATGGTCGTCGGCGTGACGGTGATCCTGGTCGCGCTCACCTTCCTGCCCGTGCTCGCGCTCGGGCCGCTCGCCGAAGGAATTCACTCCTGATGACCGTTCCCACCATCGAATCCCCCGCGACACCGCGGCCCGAGCACCGGAGCACGGGCGTCCGCGCGGGCGTGCTCGATCCGAAACTGCTGCTCAGCTCGCTGCCGGCGGCCCTGCGCAAACTCGACCCGCGCACGCTGTGGAAGAACCCGGTCATGCTGATCGTAGAGATCGGCGCCGTGTGGTCGACCGTGCTGGCGATCGCCGATCCGAGCTTCTTCGCCTCGGCGATCGTCGGCTGGCTCTGGCTCACCGTGCTCTTCGCCAATCTGGCCGAAGCCGTGGCGGAGGGGCGCGGCAAAGCACAGGCCGATACCCTGCGCAAAGCCAAGACCGACACCGTCGCCCGCAAGCTGGCCGACCCGACGCCCGGCGGCCGGATCGTCGAACAACGAATCGCCGCCTCGGAGCTGCGCCGCGGCGACATCGTCGTGGTCGAGGCGGGCCAGGTGATCCCCGGTGACGGTGACGTCGTCGAGGGCATCGCCTCGGTCGACGAATCCGCCATCACCGGCGAATCCGCACCCGTCATCCGGGAATCCGGTGGCGACCGCTCGGCCGTCACCGGCGGTACCACCGTGCTGTCGGACCGGATCGTCGTCCGGATCACCCAGGAACCGGGCGCCAGCTTCATCGACAAGATGATCGCCCTGGTCGAGGGCGCCAGCAGGCAGAAGACACCCAACGAGATCGCGCTGAACATCCTGCTGGCCGCGCTCACCATCATCTTCGTCTTCGCGGTGACCACCCTGCAGCCGCTGACGATCTTCGCCAAGTCGAACAATCCCGGAGTGCCCGACACCGCGGCACTCGACGTGAACGGCATCACCGGCATCGTGCTGGTGTCGCTGCTGGTGTGCCTGATCCCGACCACCATCGGCGCGCTGCTGTCGGCCATCGGCATCGCGGGTATGGACCGGCTCGTGCAGCGCAATGTGCTCGCCATGTCGGGCCGTGCGGTCGAGGCCGCGGGCGATGTGAACACACTGCTGCTCGACAAGACCGGAACGATCACCCTCGGCAATCGGCAGGCCGGCGAATTCGTCCCGATGCCAGGCGTTCCCGACGACGAACTCGCCGACGCCGCGCAGCTGTCGAGCCTGTCCGACGAGACGCCGGAAGGACGCTCCATCGTCGTGTTCGCCAAGCAGGTGTTCAACAAGCGCGAACGCACCGCGGGCGAGCTGCCGGGCGCGACCTGGGTGGAGTTCACCGCCCAGACCCGCATGTCGGGAGTCGACCTGGCCGACGGTCACCAGCTGCGCAAAGGGGCAGCCGGTGCGGTCACCGCATGGGTGCGCGCCCAGGGCGGTTCGGTGCCACCGCAGGCCGCGCAGATCGTCGACGGCATCTCCGCGTCCGGCGGCACGCCGCTGGTGGTCGGTGAGGTCAGCGACGGTACGGCCCGGCTGCTCGGCGTGATCCACCTGAAAGATGTGGTCAAGGACGGCATGCGGGAACGCTTCGACGAGATGCGCCGCATGGGCATCCGCACGGTGATGATCACCGGCGACAACCCGTTGACCGCCAGGGCGATCGCCGAGGAGGCAGGCGTGGACGACTTCCTCGCCGAGGCCACCCCGGAGGACAAGCTGGCCCTGATCAAGAAGGAACAGGACGGCGGCCGCCTGGTCGCCATGACCGGCGACGGCACCAACGACGCGCCCGCACTGGCCCAGGCCGATGTGGGTGTGGCGATGAACACCGGCACCTCGGCCGCCAAAGAGGCGGGCAACATGGTCGATCTGGACTCGGACCCGACCAAGCTGATCGAGATCGTCGAGATCGGCAAACAGTTGCTGATCACCCGTGGCGCGCTCACCACGTTCTCCATCGCCAACGACATCGCCAAGTACTTCGCGATCATTCCGGCGCTGTTCGTCGGCCTGTTCCCCGGCTTGGACGCGCTCGATATCATGCGGCTCGCCAGCCCGCAGTCGGCGATCCTGTCGGCGGTGATCTTCAACGCGATCGTCATCGTGGCGCTGATCCCGCTCGCCCTGCGCGGCGTGAACTACCGGCCCAGCGACGCCTCGACGCTGCTGAGCCGCAATCTGGCGATCTACGGCCTCGGCGGCATCATCGCGCCGTTCGTCGGCATCAAGATCATCGACCTGCTCGTCCGACTCCTCCCCGGGATGGCCTAGAAATGCGTATGTCAACGTGGATCCGCCAGCACCTGGCCGCCGTGCGCGCGCTGCTGGTGCTGACCGTGATCACCGGATTCGTCTATCCCGCCGCGGTATTCGCCGTGGCGCAGCTGCCCGGCCTGGACGACAAGGCCGACGGTTCGCTGCTCGAGCGCGACGGAAAGCTGGTGGGCTCCAGCTTGATCGGGCAGTCCTTCACCGACTCCGACGGCGCCGCCATGGTGCAGTACTTCCAGAGCAGGCCATCGGCCGCGGGCGACGGCTACGACCCGATGTCCACCTCGGCGAGCAACCTCGGCCCGGAGGACATCGTCGACACCGCCGCGCGCACCAGCCTGCTCACCACCGTGTGCGCGCGTTCCAAGCAGGTAGGCGACCGTGAGGGGGTCGACGGCTCTCGCCCGTTCTGCACCGAAGGCGGTGTGGGCGCAGTGCTTTCGGTGATCGGACCACGCGATGCCAAGGGCGAGGTCGCGCAGCCGGAACGGGTGGTCAGCGTCAACGAGCTGTGCCCTGCCCAGCCGTTCGTCACCACCTTCCGCGGTGTCGCGGTGGAATGCGCCAAGGAGGGTGCGGACTACGCCATCGGCCGGATCGTGCCGATCCGCGGTGACGCACCGGCCGAACCCGCCGTTCCCGCCGACGCGGTCACCGCGAGTGGCAGCGGCCTCGACCCGCACATCTCCCCCGAGTACGCGGCCATCCAGGTCGAGCGGGTGGCACGGGCACGCGGCGTCACCACAGCCCAGGTCCGGGCGGTGCTGGCCGACCGTACCGAGCAGCGCACCTTCGGTGTCCTCGGTGCGCCGCGGGTGAACGTCGTCGAGCTCAATCTCGCACTGGACGAGCGGTTCCCGATGCGCGGCTGACCCACAGCGCGACGATCGGGGCCGGATCCGCGTGACGCGGATCCGGCCCCGTGCGTTTATGCCTCGTCCGTGATCAGGGCCCACCCGTCGGGCAGGCCCGTCACCGTCACCGCCGACCCACACACCTCGAGCCCCACGGTGGCCGTGCCGAGCCGGAACTCCGACATCCGCACGCAACCCCACCGCTCCGGCACTCGCGGCCGAATCGTCAGGGTCTTGGCCGGGACATCGGGATCGAGCCCGAGGAACGACCGCACCAGCAGCAGCGGCGCCGCGCTCGCCCACGCTTGCGGCGAACACGAGGTGGGGTACGGCACCGGCGCCGCGAAACGCGCACGCGGGAACCCACAGAACAGCTCGGGCAATCGGCCGTCGAAGGCGGCGGCGGCATCGAGCAGACCACCGGCCAGCTTGGTCGCCAGCTCCACCGCGCCCGGCACATGCTGGTACCGCATGAGCCCCGCGACCGCGATGGCCGTGTCGTGCGGCCAGATCGACCCGCAGTGGTAGCTCATCGGATTGTAGGCGCCCATGTTCGAGGCCAGGGTGCGCAGACCGAAACCGGAATCCATCTCCGCCTTGGCCAGGTTCCCGATCAGGATCTCGGCGTGCTCGTCGGTAGCGATGCCGGACCAGAGACAGTGCGCGGCGTTGCTGGTGAGCGCGTCGACCTGACGTTTGCTGCCGTCGAGCGCCACGGCGTACCACCCGCATTGGGGTAGCCAGAACTGTTCGGCGAACTTGGTGCGCAGCTCGGCAGCCCGCTCCCGCATCCGGGCGGCCAGCGCCGGATCGTCGAACGCGTCGGCCAGCTCCGCCCTGGCCAGGTAGGCCGCGTACACGTAGCCCTGCACCTCGCACAGCGCGATCGGCGCCTGCGCGAGATGACCCGCCGCGTCGTTGATCCCGTCGAAGCTGTCCTTCCAGCCCTGGTTGATCAGGCCGCGGTCGGTGGCGCGCACGTACTCGACGAAACCGTCGTCGTCGCGGTCACCGAAATCGGTGATCCAGCCGATCGCCGCGTCCGCCGCGGGCAGCAGGGTCGCGATGGCGGCCGGTTCGGCTCCCCAGCGCAGGCATTCGGCGAGCAGCATCACGAACAGCGGGGTGGCGTCGACGGTTCCGTAATAGATCTGCCCGCCGAGCACCTGACCGACGGCGGGGCCGCGCCGCATCTCGTGCATGATCCGGCCCGGCTCCTCCTCCACCAGCGGATCCACCGTCTGTCCCTGCAATTCGGCCAGCTGCTGCAGGGTGCCAAGCGCCAGGTCGGTTTCCAGCGGCAGCGACATCCAGGCCGTGAGCAGGGAGTCCCGCCCGAACAGCGTCATGAACCAGGGCGCGCCCGCCGCGACGAACGGCCTGCCCGTTCCCGAATCGGTGTGGATCTGCAGTGCGCCGAGATCGCTCTCGGTGCGGCGCAGGATCCGGTTGAGCAGCCCCGAATCGGCGGTGATGTCGGTGGCGGTGGCCCGCCACGCCTGGATCTTGCGCACCGGCTCACTGGCCCGGTAGCGCTCACCGGGGGTGCCCTGGGTCTGTGGACGCTGGGCCGCGCCTGCGGGCTGGGCAGTGATCTCGGTCTGCCAGCGGCCACCGGCGGGAACCACGACGCGCCAGATCATGGTGCCCGGCAACACCATCGGTTCGACCGTGGAGGTGAGGGCGAGACCGCGCGAGAGGTCGGCGCGATCGTGGAGCAGCAGTTCACCGTCGGAAGTGGTCATCTCCGCGCGGTGGCCGCCCATCCGGCCCTCCTTCACCGAGAACAGGTCGACGAAATCGGCGTCGACGTGCAGCTCGAGCACCACCGCGGTGGCCTCGCGGCTCATGTTCTCCAGCGTGATCAGCTCGTGCATGCCCTCGGCGACGAGCCGGTCGCGCACCACGAGCAGGGTGCTGTCGGCCCGGCCCTGTTGCGGCGGCCTGCGCAGCACGAACCTGGCCGCGAACGCCTCGGGACTGAGCACCGAGAGCGGCTCCGGCCGTTTCCCGTCGATCAGCAGTTCCCAGCGGGAGATCACCCTGGCATCGCGGAAGAACAGACCCTGTGGCTTGCTCGGTTCCATGTCGCCGAGCCGGTCGGACAGGCTGAACGTGCCGCCCTCGACCAGGGTGACATTGCCCCCGTTGCCGCCGAGCCCCGCGGGTTCCCCCGCGTTGAGCGGGCTCGGCGACGACGCGTTGTCCACCGTCATACGCGCCCACTGATCGCCGCCCCGACCGGCAGCGGCATCGCGAACGCGTCGCCGTACCCGATCGTGGTGTCGGCCAACAGTTGCCGGTACACCCGCTCGTAACCGCCACCGAGGGTCTCGGCACCGAAATTCGCCTCGACGTGGGCCCGGCAGGCCGCCGGGTCGAACGCGCCGACCTCGGCGATGGCGGCGGGCAGCTCGGCCGGATCGTCGCAGATCCGCCCGGTGACCCCGTCGACGACGACCTCGCTCACCGCACCCCCGCGCAGGGCGACCACCGGTGTGCCACACACCATCGCCTCGATCATCACCATGCCGAACGGCTCCTCCCAGCGGATGGGGAACAGCAGACACCGCGCTTCGGACAAGAGTTTACGCTTCGCGGTCGCGTCGGCGAGCCCGAACATGTGATCGTCGGCCGTCATCCGCGGTCGCACGTACTCCTCGAAGTAGGCCTTCTCCGGCGGCTCCGCGCACTTGCCCGCCAGGATCAGCGGAATCCCGGCCGCGTGCGCCGCGTCGAGGGCAAGGTGGGCTCCCTTGTCGGCACTGAAGCGACCGAGGAACAGCGCGTAGTCCTTCTTGCGCTCCAGGTACGGCCACGTTTCCGGGCGCAGGGCGTTGTGCACGCGGCCCGCCCACGACAGATCCGGCGCGAGCTCACGCTGCCGATCGCTGATCGCCACGAGCGAGCATTCCTTGCCGAGCTCCTTGTAGTACCGGTAGCAGTCGTCCTGCACGGGACCGTGCACGGTCACCACGGTCGGCAGGCCAAGATCGGCGTAGGCGGGCGCGTTGAGCGGGCCCGCGAAGGTGTGATCGTGGACCAGGTCGATACCGTCGGTCTCGGCCAGCCGCTCGATCGCGCGGCGCACCCGCAGCGCGTGCACCACCTCGGGGAACGGATCGCCGAGACGTTCCGGGACGATCCGGTCCCACAGCGGGACGAAATCCGCCTTGGTACCCGGTTCGCCCGCACCGAACAGGGTGACGTGATGGCCGCGCTCACACAGCGAATCGACCAGATCGGCGACAACGGCCTCGACGCCGCCATACGCCTTGGGAGGGACATCGAAATACGGTGGAACAACCATCGCGATCCGCAGTGGGCCGCCGTTGTGCTCGATCGCGTAGAGATCGGACGTGGAGAACCCGACCGGCGACATTGCCGGCATTTCTGCACTCATGACCTTCCTTCCAGGGACACAACCTCGCAACACTTGCGCGAACAAGAGATGGCCGCCTCGGCGGGGGTGGAGACGAGAGCTGCACCGCCGTCCATGGGGCTTGGTTGGCCTGGTCAGGCGTGGAGCGCGCCACTTCGGCGCCCGCCTGAACAGAGGGGCCATAGAGGAAAGTACCCCGCTACCGCGGAGTAAACCAGTGGGTTGCTGGCATTTCGCGTCGGCGAATGCCAGCGGGGACAGGAGATTCCGCCGTCACAGCCGGTCTACGGTGTACAGAAATTCGGTTCGACCGGATCGACGCATGGGATGTTGCCGAACTCCATCATGGTGAGCCTGGCCTTACCCCGAATCAGGTAGTCCAGGAACTGAGCGATCAGCGAATCACCGGCGATCGGTCCGTGTGTGTAGGCGTACTCGACACCGGTGAACCGGTAATCGCCGGAGCGAAGAGTGTCGGGGGTCGGCAGCACCCCGTCGATCGACACCGCGGCCACCTCGGCGCCGACGGCGGAGGTCTCCAAATACCCCACCGCGCCCGCGATTTTGGCAACGAAGGTTGCCACTTCCTCGGTGAGGTCGACCTCGCACTGCTCGCCACCGGCCGCCATCCCGATACAGCTGGTGTAGCGGAACACCTTGCGGTTGTCCTCGAGCAGTTGCGACTCGAGTGCGCGCCGGGTGCCGGATCCGGCGGTGCGGTCGATCAGGACGACCGGCAGGTCCGGTCCGCCGATCTGGTTCCAGTTCCTGATGTTTCCGCGATAGAGATCCCGGACCTGCTGCGTCGACAGATCTTTCAGCCCGACACCGGGATGGGTGATCACCGCGAACGAGGACACGGCCAGCGGGATCTCGGTGAGCATCGCGAACGAGGTTCCCGTCGAACCGTCCCCGATCGCCAGGACCCCCTGGGTGGGACCGGCCGCGGCCAGCGTGCGCAATCCCGGTTCGGTACCGGTGAAGTCGTACGCGAATCGCGCTCCGGTGCAGGTCTTCTCGTAGTCCTGCGCGGCCGCGCGGATCATCGGCGCCATGGCGGTGGACCCGACGATGGTCAGCCCGCTCGCGGCGCAGTCGCGCGGCGGCGGATCGCCGCGCAGCACGACGGCCAGCAGTTGCGCCATCACGACGAGGGCGAGCAGCACGCTCAGGCCGAGCAGGGCGGGTTCGCGCCGGGAGCGGCTGGTGGTCTCCTCGAACCGGCCGCCTTTGAGCCAACCCTCCTTGCTGACGACCTTCTTTCCATCGACATCGAGGGGTTCTGGCTTGGGACCGACGAGCACCACCAGCAGTTTGTAGTGCTCCCCCCGATCCAGCGGTACCGCGGGCAGCACAATCTGATCCACCCCGCCGGGGCCGACACTCCGCGACACACCGAGCAGTGCCGCACTGGACACCGCGACCGATTCCTGGCCGCGGGTGACCCGCTCGGTCACCTCGACCGACTCGATGGTGTGCGCCCTGAACGCGAGGACCGGTACTTCGGTCGATTGGTAGTCGCTGTCCTCGATCGAGGTCGAACCATCGTTCTCGATCCGGATCAGCATCAGCGAGGTCGTCCGGTCGGCGGGCTCCGGCGCCGCAGCACCCGCTGCCTGCTCCCCCGCTGCCTGAGACTGCGCCGGGGAGTCGGTATTCGACTGCGCGGGATCAGCGTTCGACGCGGCACCGACAGCCGACGCTACCGCCTCGGACGCCGGTGCGGCCGATCCGTTCTCCCGCGACACCCACGAGCGAGCCGGGGTGTTCATCTGCACGCGATAGCCCAGCCGTTTGCGGCCGACGAAAACGTACTCGCGCAGGAAGGTGGCGATCGCGACGATCAAGCCGAGCACGGACAACACGATCTCGACCGGGAACTCGCCCATCAACTCCCCCTGCTACCCCGATGCCGTATCCGACTGTCTATCAGGCGAATCCGGCAAAGTGGCGGCCGACACCCGGAGTTCGGCGAGTCTTCACCCCGGTGTCGCCACGCACCACGCGAGCAAGTCGTCGACCGGCCAGGTGTTGATCACCCGTTCGGCGGGGACCGCGTTGACCACGGCGCGTTCGCAGCCATAACCCTGCCAGGCCAATTGGCCGGGCGCGTGCGCGTCGGTGTCGATGCTGAAATAGCAGCCCATTTCCACGGCCAAGCCGATCAGTCTGCTCGGCGGGTCGCGGCGCTCGGGGCGGCTGTTGATCTCCACCGCCGTGCCGTACTTGCGGCAGGCCTCGAAGACTAGTTCGGCGTCGAAGCTCGATTCGGGGCGGGTGCCGCGATTACCCTCGACGAGGCGGCCGGTGCAGTGGCCGAGGATGTCGACATTCGGGTTCGCGACGGCATAGACCATGCGCTCGGTCATGGTGGCGCTGTCGTCGCGCAGGCGCGAATGCACGCTGGCCACCACGACATCCAGGCGCTCCAGCAGGTCGGCGCGCTGATCGAGGGCGCCGTCGTCGAGGATGTCGACCTCGATGCCGGTGAGAATACGAAACGGCGCGAGATCCTCGTTGAGGCCCGCGATCACGTCGAGCTGGCGCAGCAGGCGATCGGCGGACAGCCCGTTGGCCACCTTCAGCCGGGGCGAATGATCGGTCAGCGCGCAGTATTCGTGTCCGAGCGCCGCCGCGACGCCCATCATCTCGGCGATCGGGCTGCCGCCGTCGGACCAGTCCGAATGGGTGTGCAGATCGCCGCGCAGCCGGGCACGCAGCGGGTCACCGGCGGGCCCGATGGGCGTTGCGGCACCGCGCAATTCGGCCAGATAGTCGGGAACCGCTCCCGCGCAGGCCTGTTCGATCACCGCGGCGGTCTTGGGGCCGATGCCGGGCAGCTCGCGCCAGCTGTGCTCGCGGGCGCGATCGGCACGTTCGGCCTCGGTGAGCCCGGCGACGACATCGGCGGCCCGCCGGTACGCCTTCACCCGATGGGTTTCGGCGCGGGACCGTTCGAGCCAGAACCCGATCTCGCGCAATGCCGCGACCGGGCCCGGACTCGACGCCGCGCTCATGGGTCAGGCGATCCTGCCGTACTTGAGGAAGGCGACCCCGTCGGCGTACACCCGGCTGGTGATCACCCGGAACCGTTCCGGCGTCGGCAGTTTCGCGCCGCCGCCGAACAGCGGCCTGCCGGTGCCGAGGACCACGGGGAACAGTTTGAGGAACACCTGGTCGATCTCGGGCAGCAGGCTCTGGGCCAGCTCACCGCCGCCGCACAGCCAGATCCCCAGCCCCGGTTCGCGTTTCAGCGCGCGCACGGTGGCCACCGGATCGTCGGCGATCACCTCGACCCCAGGGGCCGGTGATTCCGGCATCGTGGTCGACACCACGAACTGGCGCAGATGCTCGTACGGGCTGGCGGTGCCGGTGCGTACCCCGAAGTCGTGGGTCTTGCGGCCCATGATCACGGTGTCGAAGTAGATGTTGCCCGCCGCGATCCCCCGCGCCTCCCGCACCTTGGTGGGCAGTGTCTCCGGGTACTGGGCGGTGATCGCCGGCACGTGATCACCACCGACCGGGAAGAAGTCCACGGTGCCGTCCTCGGCGGCGATGAACCCGTCGATCGTCGATGCCACGAAATATGTCAGCTTGCGCATAACGTCCTCCTGCACGGACCCGGTCCGGTTCGACCCGTCAGCACAAACGTTAGCGCGCCCTGATCAGCGGCGGCGCGGCTTCCGCTGACACTTCGGGCACGAAAACGACGAACGATTCATGAACTGTTCCCTGATCAACAGCGTGCCGCACCGGTCACAAGGCTCGTCGGCCCGCCCGTAGGCGGCCAGCGACCGGGAGAAGTACCCGGACTCGCCGTTGACGTTCACATACAGCGCGTCGAAGGAGGTGCCGCCGACGGCAAGCGCCTCGGACATCACCGCGCTGACTCCGTCGAGCAGGGTGCGCACGACCGGCCTGGTGAGGTCGGCGGCGATCCGGGTGCCGTGCAGCCCGGCCCGCCACAGCGCCTCATCGGCGTAGATGTTGCCGATGCCGGAGACCACGGTCTGGTCCAGCAGGACCCGCTTGATCTCGGTGTTCTTGGCGCGCATCGCCGCGACCACGGTCTCGCGGTCGAAGCGGGGATCGAGTGGATCGCGGGCGATGTGGGCGACCGCGTCGGGGACCACGGTGCCGTCGACCTCGACCAGATCGGCCAGCGCCCACCCGCCGAAGGTGCGCTGGTCGACGAACCGCAACTCGCTGCCGTCACCGAGCGCGGCCCGGATGTGTGCGTGCTTCTCGACCGGCGCGCCCGCGGGCTGCACCAGCATCTGCCCGCTCATCCCGAGATGGACGACCAGCGCGGTATCCGGCTCGTCGAAAGTGAGCCACAGGTATTTGCCACGGCGCTGCGCGCCCTCGATCTTGCGCCCGGTGAGCCGGGCGGCCAGGTCGGCACCGCCCGCGACGTGCCTGCGCACGGCCCGCGGATGGGTTACCCGGACGGCATCGATCACGCGACCGACCGCATGGTCGGCGAGGCCGCGCCGCACCACCTCGACTTCGGGCAGTTCGGGCACGGTCAGACCGTCCGTTGACGCGGCTCGGTCGTCACGCGTCGGTGGCGGTTTCGTCGGTGAGCGCCTTGTAGGCGGTGCCTGCGGCCTTCTGCTCGGCTTCCTTCTTGGAACGGCCGACACCCTCCCCGTACGGCCGACCGGCGATCACCGTGGTCGCGGTGAACTCCTTGTTGTGGTCCGGGCCGGTGGAAGTGATCTCATAGCTGGGCACGCCGAGCCCGCGCTCGGCGGTGAGCTCCTGCAGACTGGTCTTCCAGTCGAGGCCAGCACCCATCCTCGGGCCGCGCTCGAGCAGTTCGGCGAACAGGCGGAGCACGACGCCACGCGCGACCTCGATGCCGTGCTCGAGGTGCACGGCACCGAGCAACGACTCCATACCGTCGGCGAGGATGCTCGGCTTGTCCCGGCCACCGGTGAGCTCTTCGCCCTTGCCGAGCAGCAGATGCTTGCCGAGTCCGCCGTCGCCGAGACCACGCGCCACCTCGGCGAGCGCGTGCATGTTCACCACACTGGCGCGCAGCTTCGCGAGCTCACCCTCGGACTTCTCCGGGTGCTCGGTGTACAGGCGCTCGGTGATGCTGAGGCCGAGGACCGAGTCGCCGAGAAACTCCAAGCGCTCGTTGGTCGGTAAGCCGCCGTTCTCGTACGCGTACGACCGGTGCGTCAGCGCCAGGCGCAGCAGCTCCGGTCGTACGTCGACACCGAGGGCGGTGAGCAGGTCGGCGTGATCGGCCGCACCTGCGGTTTCCTTGCTGGCTGTCACGAATCAGACAGCAGCGGTGACCTGGCGGCCCTTGTAGGTGCCGCAGGACGGGCACGCGATGTGCGGGAGGGTCTTCTCACCGCAGGCACGGTTCGGGCAGGTGACCAGGGTCGGCGCGGCGGCCTTCCACTGGCTGCGCCGCGACCGGGTGTTGGAACGGGACATCCGGCGCTTGGGAACAGCCACGGCTACTTCTCCTCTGTGTTTTCGCTATCCACGCGGGCATCGGCTGCCGCGGGAGCGGATCGGTCTGGGGTGGTGGAACCCTCGGCGGGGTCGCCGGTGCCGGGCGCCTCGGCGGCGAAATCCGCCAACTTGGCCCAGCGAGGATCCAGTATCTCATGCCCATGATCAGGACCCGCAATCGCCATCCGCACACCGCACTCGGGGCACAGGCCCGCACAGTCCGGGGTGCACAGTGGCTGCAGCGGGAGCTCCAGCCCGATGACGTCGAGAACCACCGGCTCGAGGTCGATGAGGTCGTCCGCCATGCGGTAGACCTCGTCGTCCTCGGTCGTCTGCTCGGTGGTGCTGTCCGGATACGCGAACAGCTCCGTGAGACGAATCTCCACCCGATCGTCGAACGGTTCGAGGCAGCGCGAGCACTCCCCGGTCGTCGGCCCGGACACCGTGCCGGTGACCAGAACGCCCTCCGAGACCGCCTGCAGTTGCAGGTCGAGTTCCACCGCGGCGTCGGCCGGGATGGCGATCAGGTCGAGACCCAGCCGCTCGTGCTCGGTGACGGTGCGCCGCACTTCCCGCATGGTGCCCGGCCTGCGGCCGAGACTGCGGACGTCCAGCACGAAACCCGCGTCCGACACCGGGCCATTGGCCTTGTGCGAACGCGACGGCGAACCGGAAGCGGCGGACATCACTGACTCACTTACGTCTGAGGGGATTTTGGGCAACCACTCAACAGTACGGCAGGACCCCGCCGGATCCCAAAACGCGCCGACCGCTCAGCGCCGGTGCTCGGCGGCGTACTCGGGGTATTCCGGCGCCGGACCACCGCGCATCTGCTGCCTGCCGCGGGTGATGGTGCGCCGGGTGGTGTTGAGCGTCTCCTCGATCTCGGCCAGCCTGCCGCCGAAATCGGCCATCCGCTCGTCGACGTAGTCGTCGCATTCGGCACGGACCCGGTCGGCCTCGGCCTGGGCGGTGTCGATCAGGCGGGCCGACTCGGCGTGCGCGGCCCGCACGACCTCGGTCTGGGCGACCAGGCGGGCCTGCTCGGCCTTACCGTCGGCGACCGAGCGCTCGTAGGAGTCCTTACCTGCCTGGATGGCCCGGTCGGCGTCGATCTGGGCGCGACCGGTGAGTTCCTCGTATTCGGCGTTGCCGTCGGCGACGATCTGCTCGGCCTCGGTCTGCGCGGTCGAGACGAGGCGGTCGGCATGTGCGGTGGCCTCGGCGACCATGCGGTCGGCGTGCGCCTTGGCGTCGGCGAGGATGCGGTCGGCCTCGGCGCGGGCCTTCTCGACCGTGGTGCGTGCCTGTTCGTCGGCCGCGGTGACGGTGGCCTCGGCGCCGGTGCGGGCGTCACCGACGATCTTGTCGCGATGATCGAGGACGTCCTGGGCGTCGTCGAGCTCGCCGGGCAGGGCGTCGCGGACGTCGTCGAGCAATTCCAGGACGTCGCCGCGCGGCACGATACAGCTGCGGGTCGGCGGGATGCCGCGTGCCTCTTCGACGATGGCGACCAGTTCGTCGAGTGCTTCGAATACGCGATACATGCTCACTACCCTCCTGCTGAATCCCGGCGAGACCACTGCCGTCGTGGCCCAGTCTGCCCGCCGGTGGCGTGTGTTCCGAATGTCGGCGCGGTGTGTCGCGACAGTGTCCTAGATCGCATCGGTTTCAAGTGGAGTGCGACCCTCCACTTCCGTTACCATCGGGAGGCACGACAACGCCGTCCGCCGGGAAGCACTGCACGTTTTCTGCTGTTGTACTCCTCGACGCTCGTTCATTGCGATCGGAGTCGACCATGACCGTTCTGGAAACACCGAGAATGTCGGTGTCGCACCTTCCGGGCATGGTCACACCCTGGGTCGCTCCGTTCCCCGTTCGCACCGCGCGCAAACGCCGCTTCGACCGGACCCTGCGTTTCCTGCGCGGCGATCGCGCACTCCCGCAGCTGATCCGATTCGCGCTGGTCGGCGGCTTCAGCAACCTCGCCTATGTGCTGCTGTTCTTCGCCATGTACGGCGTCGGTCCGCTGGTCGCGAATGTCGCCGGGTCGGCGGTGAGCACGGTGATCGCCAACGAGCTCCACCGCCAGCTCACCTTCCAGGCCGCGGACCGGGTCGGCTGGTTCACCGCGCAGTGGGAGGGCGGCGGGCTGGCGCTACTCGGCCTCGGCATCACCACCGCGGGCCTGGCCGCCCTCGGAGTGTGGGCGCCAGGACTCGGTGACACCGTGCAGGCGCTGGCCGTGCTTGCCATCACCGCCGCCGTCGGCGGCATGCGCTTCCTGGCCTTGCGCGGCTGGGTTTTCTAGGCGCGGTTTTCTAGGCGCGCCGTTCGGCCAGGCGGGCCAGCAGGCGCTTGTGCACGGCAGGCGGGAGCATGTCGCTGACGTCGCCGCCGTAGGCCGCGACTTCTTTCACCAGGGAGCTGGACAGGAAGCTCAGGGACGGGTTGGTGGCGATGAAGAAGGTGTCGACGCCGGCCAGTTTGTGGTTCATCTGGGCCATCTGCAGTTCGTAGCCGAAGTCACCAGCGTCACGCAGACCCTTGACGATGGCGCCGACGCCCTCCTGCTTGGCGAAGTCGACCAGCAGGCCCTGCCAGGACGCGACCCGCACATTGGGCAGGTGGGTGACCGATTCGCGCAGTAATTCCATCCGCTCGTCGACGGTGAACATGCCTTGCTTCTTGGGGTTGACCATGACGGTGATGATCACCTCGTCGAATTGCGCGGCCGCGCGGGTGAACACGTCGAGGTGACCGTTGGTGACCGGGTCGAAGGAGCCGGGGCACAGTGCTGCAGCCATGCTCAGACGCTAGCACCGTATTCGGCGAGCTCGATTCTGGTCTCCCCGTACTTGCGCGGTTTCAGCGGCGCATAGCCTGCGGGCCAGATGATTTCGGGTGAGCGGATGGAGCGTTCCACGATCACCAGCGCGTCGGGGGCCAGCCAGCCGTTGGCCGCCAGTGCCGTGAGATCGGCGACCACGTCGTCGGTGCTCACGTCGTAGGGCGGGTCCGACAGGACCAGGTCGTAGGCCGCGGGGGCGGGCTGCGCGAGCACCGCGGCGACGCTGCCGAGGCGTAGATCGGCACCCGGCAGTCCGAGTTCGGCGATGTTGGCGCGCACGACCGCGGCGGCCGTGCGGTCGGACTCGATCAGCAGCGCGTGCGCGGCACCGCGCGACAGTGCCTCCAGCCCGAGCGCGCCTGAACCGGCGTACAGATCGGCGACGCGGGCGCCGTCGAGGTCGAGGCGGGCGTCGATGGCGCTGAAAAGGGCCTCGCGGACCCGGTCCGAGGTGGGCCGGGTCCCGGCGGGCGGCACCTTCAGCCGCCGCCCGCCCGCGGTGCCCGCGACGATGCGGGTCATTCCGACTCGCGCGCAGCCAGTTCCACCAGCAGATCGCCGCCTTCGACCTGCTGCACCTTGGCGGTCGCGATCCGGCCGACGATCCCGCCGCGCGGTGCGGTGATGGCGGCTTCCATCTTCATGGCTTCGATGGTGCCGATGGTGTCGCCCGCGTGGATCTCGTCGCCCTCGGACACCGCCAGGGTGACGACGCCGGCGAACGGTGCCGCGATGTGGCCGGGGTTGTTCTTGTCGGCCTTCTCCGCGGCGGGGACCTCGGAGGCGATGGAGCGGTCACGCACCGCGACCGGGCGCAGTTGCCCGTTCATGATGCACATGACCGTGCGCATCCCCTTCTCGTCGGGTTCGGAGATCGCTTCCAAACCGATGAGCAGGGTGACGCCCTTCTCCAGCTGCACCCGATGTTCCTCACCACGACGCAGGCCGTAGAAGAACTGGTTCTCCGACAACCCGGTCGTGTCACCGTACTTCTCGCGGTGCGCGGCGAACTCCGCGGTCGGGCCGGGGAACAACAGTCGGTTCAACGTGTCCCGACGCTCCAGGGAAGTGCCGTCGAGCCCGGCCTGATCCGCCGCCGTGAGCGGGGTCTCCGGCTTCGGCTCGCTCCGGCCGGCCAACGCCTTGCTGCGGAACGGTTCGGGCCAACCACCCGCCGGGGTGCCGAGCTCACCGCGCAGGAACCCGATCACCGAATCCGGGATGTCATATCGCCCCGGATCAGTAGCGAACGCCTCGATATCGACCCCGCTACCCACCAGCGCCAAAGCCAGGTCACCGACCACCTTCGACGACGGAGTCACCTTGACCAGACGACCGAGCAGCCGGTCGGCGGCCGCATACTTGGCCTCGACCTCCTCGAACCGGTCACCCAGCCCGAGCGCGATGGCCTGCTGACGCAGGTTCGACAGCTGGCCACCCGGAATCTCGTGGGTGTAGACCCGTCCGGTCGGGGCAGGCAACCCGGACTCGAACGGCGCATACACCTTTCGCAGGGCTTCCCAGTACGGCTCGAGGTCGCATACGTTCTGCAGGTTCAGGCCGGTGTCGTGTTCGGTGTGCGCGGCCGCGGCCACGATCGCCGACAACGCCGGCTGCGACGTCGTACCCGCCATCGCCGCCGACGCACCATCGACAGCATCGGCACCGGCCTGCCAGGCGGCGAGGTAGGTGGCGAGCTGACCGCCGGGGGTGTCGTGAGTGTGCACGTGCACCGGCAGGTCGAAGTTCGACCGCAACGCGGTCACCAGCTTCACCGCCGCGGGAGCGCGCAACAGCCCGGCCATGTCCTTGATCGCCAGCACATGCGCGCCGGCGTCGACGATCTGCTCGGCCAGCTTCAGGTAGTAGTCCAGGGTGTAGAGCTGCTCGTCCGGATTACACAAGTCACCGGTGTAGGACAGCGCGACCTCGGCGACCGCGGTCCCGGTCTCACGCACTGCGGCGATCGCCGGGCGCATCTGGTCGACGTTGTTGAGCGCGTCGAAGATCCGGAAAATGTCGATCCCGGTATCGGTGGCCTCCTGCACGAACGCCCGCGTGACCTGCTCCGGATACGGGGTGTAGCCGACGGTGTTGCGGCCACGCAACAACATCTGCAGACAAATGTTCGGCACCGCCTCGCGCAGCGCTGCCAGCCGTTCCCACGGGTCCTCGTGCAGGAACCGCAGCGCCACGTCATAGGTCGCCCCGCCCCAGGCCTCGATCGACAACAGCTCCGGGGTCAACCGGGCCACATGCCCGGCCACACCCAGCAAACCATTCGTCCGCACCCGCGTCGCCAGCAACGACTGGTGCGCATCGCGGAAGGTCGTATCGGTGACACCCAGCGCCTTCTGCTCACGCAAGGCACGCGCGAAACCCTCGGGCCCCAACGCCAGCAACCGCTGCCGCGACCCCGCCGGCGGCGGCACCGACAGATCGATCGCGGGCAGCTTGTCGTAGGGGTAGACGGTGGTCGGGCGGTCACCATGCGGCTTGTTCACCGTCACATCGGCCAGATAGCTCAGGATCTTGGTGCCGCGGTCGGCCGATCCGCGCGAGGTGAGCAGTTCGGGGCGCTCGTCGATGAACGAAGTGGTGACCCGGCCCGCCTGGAAGTCGGGGTCGTCGAGCACCGCGAGCAGGAACGGGATATTGGTCGTCACGCCACGGATGCGGAACTCGGCCAGCGCACGCCGGGCGCGCGCCGCCGCGGCGGGCAGGTCCCGCCCCCGGCAGGTGAGCTTGACCAGCATCGAGTCGAAGTAAGCGCCGATCTCCGCGCCCAGGTTGGCGCCGCCGTCGAGTCGGATACCGGCACCACCCGGCGTGCGATACGCCGTGATCCGGCCGGTATCGGGCCGGAAGCCGTTGGCCGGATCCTCGGTCGTGATCCGGCACTGCAGTGCCGCACCACGAATCGCCACCGTGTCCTGGCTCAGCCCGAGTTCGGCCAGGGTCTCGCCCGCCGCGATCCGCAACTGCGACTGCACCAGATCCACATCGGTGATCTCCTCGGTCACCGTATGTTCCACCTGGATACGTGGGTTCATCTCGATGAACACGTGATTGCCGCGCTCATCCAGCAAGAACTCCACCGTGCCCGCGTTGATGTACCCGATCTGCCGAGCGAAAGCCACCGCGTCCGCACAAATCCGTTCCCGCAGTGCGGGATCCAGATTCGGGGCGGGCGCCAGCTCGATCACCTTCTGATGCCGCCGCTGCAACGAACAATCCCGCTCGAACAGGTGCATCACGTTGCCGTGCTGATCAGCCAGGATCTGCACCTCGATATGCCGCGGATTCACCACCGCCTGCTCGAGGAACACCGTCGGATCACCGAACGCCGACTCCGCCTCCCGCGACGCCGCCTCGATCGACTCACGAAGCTGCTCGGGCGCGGCCACCCGCCGCATCCCACGGCCACCGCCACCGGCCACCGCCTTGACGAAGATCGGGTACTCGAACTCCCGCGACGCGGCCAGCAACGCATCGATATCGGCACTCGGTTCACTCGACCTCAGCACCGGCAGCCCGGCTGCCTTGGCAGCAGCGATCGCCGTGGCCTTGTTACCCGCCATCTCCAACACCGAGGCCGACGGACCGATGAAGGTGATGCCCTCCCGCTCACACGCGGCAGCCAGATCGGGATTCTCCGACAGGAACCCGTAACCGGGGTAGATGGCGTCGGCACCAGCACTCTTGGCGGCCTCGACTATGGCCTCGATCGACAGGTACGCCCGGACCGGGTGCCCCTCCTCGCCGATCTGATAGGACTCGGCCGCCTTCAACCGGTGCACGGAGTTGCGGTCCTCGTGCGGAAACACCGCGACCGTTCCGATGCCTAGCTCGTATGCCGCGCGGAAAGCGCGAATGGCGATCTCACCACGATTGGCGACCAAGACTTTCGAGAACATTGGAACACGGTACCCGGCGTTAGATCGGGCGGTGAACACGCAGGTCGCTTCGCCACAATCTTCACCTCGGACGCCGCGGACCTGCGATGTCGTGTTCATCGAACCGTCACATCAGGCCACCGTCCGCGCAGGTCGCGGCCGTGGGCCGAGCAGGAGTGTGGCGACGGTCGCACGGGAGGCCGTATGCTGGACGGCGCAGCTGGTTCGCCTGCGCGGTGGAAGAGTCGGAGCCCCGACCTCCCGCGCCGGCGTCGAAACCCGAGCGTGGAGGCCTCCGCGCCGGGTGAAGAGGGAACCCGGTGGGAATCCGGGACTGTCCCGCAGCGGTATGCAGGAACGACCGCCGTCATCAGCACTGGGCCCGATGCCCGGGAAGCGACGGCCAGTAGGTCGGTCGATCACGACCGGTGCCCGCGAGTCCGAAGACCTGCCGACTGTGCCGGATACGCCGTATCCGGCGGCCACCGCCTCGTGGATCGGGCGCGCGACCACCCAGTGCGACCTGTCGTGTCCCGACAGGTCTACCGAGTGTCGCCCGCGTCCGGAAAAGGGTGAGGGTCTCCCCGCACGACACTGGAGAATCTCCGTGACTGTTTCGCACTCCCCGTTCACCGCAACGGTCCTCGGTCTACCCCGGATCGGCCCGAACCGGGAACTCAAGCGCGCTACCGAGTCCTACTGGGCGGGCCGGGTCGACGCCGCGCAGCTGCACCACGTCGCCCGCGACCTGCGCCTCGCCCAGCTCGCCGACCTGCGCGACGCCGGACTCGACTCGGTTCCCGTCGGCACGTTCTCCTACTACGACCAGATGCTCGACACGGCGGTGCTGTTCGGCGCGCTGCCGCCGCGGGTCGCCGGGATCGCCGACCCGCTGGACCGCTACTTCGCGGCCGCGCGCGGCACCGACACCGTCGCCCCGCTCGAGATGACGAAGTGGTTCGACACCAACTACCACTACCTGGTCCCCGAGCTCGACGCGGCCACCGAGTTCGGCCTGCACCCCGAGAAGCTGCTGGCGGAGCTGGCCGAGGCGATCGAACTGGGCGTGCCTGCCCGTCCGGTCGTGATCGGTCCGCTCACTTTCCTGAAGCTGGCCAAGTCCGCGGGCGGCGCGGCGCTGCACCGGCTGCCCGAACTGCTCCCGCTGTACCTGGACCTGCTGGCCCAGCTGGCGAACGCCGGTGCGCAGTGGGTGCAGATCGATGAGCCGGTGCTGGTCACCGACCTCACCGAAGCAGAGATCGACCGGGTCCGCGACACCTACACGGCCCTGTCGGCCGCACAGGACCGGCCCGCGATCCTGGTCGCCTCCTACTTCGGGCACACCGATGCCGCGCTGGCGGCGCTGGCCGACACCGCGATCGAGGGTGTGGCCCTCGACTTCACCGCGGGCACCGACGTCGCGGCGGTGGCCGCCGTGCCCGCGCTGTCGCGCAAGCTGCTGGTCGCCGGTGTGGTCGACGGCCGCAATATCTGGCGCACCGATCTCGACACCGCGCTCGGCACCCTCGGCAGCTTGCTCGGCAGCGCGGGCTCGGTGGCGGTGAGCAGCTCGTGCTCGCTGCTGCACGTGCCCTACTCGCTGACCCCGGAGACCGGGCTGGACGAGCGGCTGCGCTCCTGGCTGGCCTTCGGCGCCGAGAAGGTCGCCGAGATCCGGGTACTCGCGACCGCGCTCACCGACGGCACCGACGCCGCCGCCGCCGAACTGACCGCGGCCCGCGCCGCGGCCGAATCCCGCCGCGACGATCCGCGGCTGCACAACCCGCGGGTCCGCGCCCGCCTCGCCGAGCTGGACGACACGTCGCTGACCCGCCTACCCGCCGACCAACGACGCGCTATGCAGCGCGAACACCTCGACCTGCCGGTGCTGCCGACCACCACCATCGGCTCCTACCCGCAGACCTCGGCCATCCGGCTGGCCCGCGCCGCACTGCGCAAGGGCGAGATCGACGAGGCCGAGTACGTGCGCCGGATGCGCGCCGAGATCGCCGACGTGATCGCGCTGCAGGAGAAGCTCGGCCTGGATGTGCTGGTGCACGGCGAGCCCGAACGCAACGACATGGTGCAGTACTTCGCCGAACTCCTCGACGGTTTCGCCGCCACCGAGAACGGCTGGGTGCAGTCCTACGGCACCCGTTGCGTGCGCCCACCGATCCTGTTCGGTGACGTCTCCCGCCCCGAACCGATGACGCTGTCGTGGATCGGCTACGCCCAGTCGCTGACCACCAAGCCGGTCAAGGGCATGCTCACCGGACCGGTCACCATCCTGGCCTGGTCGTTCGTGCGCGACGATCAGCCGCTCGGCGACTCGGCCCGCCAGGTCGCCCTCGCCATCAGGGACGAGACGGTCGACCTGGAGGCCCAGGGCACCAGGGTGATCCAGGTCGACGAGCCTGCGCTGCGCGAGCTGCTGCCGCTGCGCGCCGCCGAGCAGCCCGCCTACCTGCGGTGGTCGGTCGATTCGTTCCGCCTCGCCACCGCGGGGGTCGCCGACACCACCCAGGTGCACACCCATCTGTGCTACTCGGAATTCGGCGAGGTGATCTCCGCGATCGCCGGGCTGGACGCCGATGTCACCTCGATCGAGGCGGCCCGCTCGCACATGGAGGTGCTCGACGACCTGAACGCGGCCGGTTTCGCACTCGGCGTCGGCCCTGGCGTGTACGACATCCACTCCCCGCGTGTCCCGTCGGTGGCGGAGATCACCACCGCACTGTCGGCGGCGCTGAAGGCGGTTCCGGCCGAACGGCTCTGGGTGAACCCCGACTGCGGCCTCAAGACCCGCGGACCGGTGGAGGTCGAGGCCTCGCTGCGCAATCTGGTCACCGCGGCCGCCGCGCTGCGATGAGCTGAACCCCGGCCCCGGGCGGACGGACCGCTCGGGGCCGCTTCGCACGTTACGCACGGGTAGTCGCAGCGAGAAACCCTTGCAGGACTGGACTTCTGCCCACTCATTCCACGGTTCGAGCGAACATTGCGAACGCGGAGCGTTAGGATCTGCCTCGTGCGCAAGATGTACGCGGGGGCCCGGCTGCGACGGCTGCGGGAAGAACGCCGGATGACCCAGGCCGCGCTGGCCAAATCGCTCGACCTTTCCCCCAGCTATCTCAACCAGCTGGAGCGCGACCAACGCCCGCTCACCATTCCCGTTCTGCTGAAACTGAATTCGACCTTCGACCTGGACGTCCAGTTCTTCGCCGCCGACTCCGACGCCCGGCTGGTCTCGGACCTGCACGAAGTCCTTGTCGAGGCCGCGGGCGGCGGCGACACCGCCCCGATCACCGAGGTCGAGGAGCTCGCGACCCGGCTGCCCGAGGTGGCACGGATCGTGATCGCCATGCACCGGCGGCTGCGCGCGGCCACCGATCAGCTCGATCTGCTGTCGTCGCGGGTGGACACCTCGGCGGGCGAGCCGGGAACCCCGATGCCCTACGAGGACGTGCGTGACTTCTTCTACGACCACCGCAATCACATCGCCACTCTCGACCACGCCGCCGAGCAGCTGTTCGAGGAATCGGGTCTGAGCATCGGCTCCCTGGACCGGCAGCTGGCCAGGATCGCCGAGGAACGCGCCGGGGTCACCGTGCTGGTGCGCGGCGACGGCGCCGACCCCGCCATCCCGAAACGGCACTACGACCCCGACACCCGCACCCTCACCCTGGCCCGGCGGTTGCGGCCCGGCCAGCGCGCCTTCCAGATCGCGGGAACGCTCGGCCTGCTGCTCTACGGGACCGAGATCGACACCGTACTGGCCGAATCCAGGGTGCCCACCGGGGAATCGCGGGCGCTTGCCAGGGTCGGCCTCGCCAACTACTTCGCGGGCGCGCTGGTCCTGCCGTACGGGCGGTTCCTGCGCTCGGCCGAGGAACTGCGCTACGACGTCGACCTGCTCGCGCTGCGTTTCGAGGTCGGTTTCGAGACCGTCTGCCATCGGCTGAGCACCCTGCAACGGCAGGGTCAGCGGGGCGTGCCGTTCTTTCTCGTCCGCACCGACCGGGCGGGCAATATCTCGAAACGCCAGTCCGCCACCGCGTTCCACTTCTCCCGGGTCGGCGGCAGCTGCCCGCTGTGGGTGACTCACGAAGCATTCGCCCATCCCGGCCGCACGCTCACCCAGATCGCCGAGATGCCCGACGGGCGCCGCTACCTGTGGATCGCCCGCACCACCCCGGCTACGCCACAGGGATTCGGGACGGCGGCGAAGAACTTCGTCATCGGCCTCGGCTGCGATATCGAATACGCCGACCGGCTGGTGTACTCCCAGGGCGTGCAGCTCGACGACCCGCAGGTGGCGGTGCCGATCGGAGCCGGATGCAAGGTGTGTGAGCGCGCCGCGTGCCCACAGCGGGCCTTCCCGCAGATCGGACGGCCGCTCACCATCGCCGAACACACCAGCACCGACCTGCCGTATCCGCGCCTGCCGCGCTGACACCCCGCGACAGCGGTCGCGGCTCGTGACGTTCGGCGTCAGGACTTGGCGAGGTACTCGATGCGTTCGCCGTCGACCGCGGCCCGCATCATGCCGGCCAGCCCCGGATGCCGCATCAATCCGGGATCCTCGTCGACCACCCGGCGCGCCAGCTCCTGCGCGGCGGTGATCACCTCGAGGTCGTCGAGCAGCGAAAGCAGCCGCAGCGATTTCGCGGTGCCCGACTGGGCGGCGCCGAGCACATCGCCCTCCCGGCGCTGCCGCAGGTCCAGCACCGACAGCTCGAATCCGTCGGTGGTCGCCGCGACCGCCTCCAATCGGGCCATCGCCGTCCCACCGGGGGCGGCGTCGGTGATCAGCAGACACAACCCGGCGTGCTCGCCACGCCCGATCCGGCCGCGCAGCTGATGCAGCTGGCTCACGCCGAACCGGTCGGCGTCGACGATCACCATGACCGTCGCGTTCGGCACGTCGACACCGACCTCGACGACCGTGGTGCACACCAGCACGTCGATGGCGCCGTCGTTGAACTGGCGCATCACGTGGTCCTTCTCGTCGGACGGCAGCCGCCCGTGCAACAGCCCCACCCGCACGCCGGCCAGCGGTCCAGTGCTCAGCGTCTCGTACAGCTCGACCGCGGCCGCGGTGCTCGGCGCCTCCTTCTCCGCTGCCGCCTTCTTGCCCTTGGCCGGTGGCGCGTCGGGATCCTCGCCGATCCGCGAACACACCACGTACGCCTGCCTGCCCTGGCCGACCTCCTCGATGATGCGTTCCCAAGCCCGGTCCACCCAGCCCGGATGCAGCTTGCGCGCGACCACCCGCGACACGATCGGCGAGCGGCCACGAGGCAGCTGGGTGAGCGTGGAGGTCTCCAGATCGCCGAGGGTCGTCATGGCGATGGTGCGCGGGATCGGCGTCGCCGTCATCACCAGCAGGTGCGGGCTGATGCCGTCTTTCGCCTTCGCTCGCAACGCATCTCGCTGCTCGACACCGAACCGGTGCTGTTCGTCGACGATCACCAGGCCGAGGTCGAAGAACTCGACCGCGTCCTGGATGAGTGCGTGGGTACCGATGACGATGCCCGCCTCACCGGTCACCGCGTCCAGCAGCGCCGCCTTCTTACCCGCCGCCGACATCGACCCGGTGAGCAGCACCACCTTGGTCGACCGCTCGGCCGCGCCGAGCTCCCCCGCCGTCCCGAGATCACCGAGCATGCCCCGCAGCGACCGATAGTGCTGGGCGGCGAGGACTTCGGTCGGCGCGAGCAGCGCGCATTGCCGTCCGGCATCGACCACCTGCAGCATGGCGTGCAGCGCCACGATGGTCTTTCCCGATCCCACCTCGCCCTGCAGCAGGCGGTGCATCGGGCGGGTGCGCGACAGGTCGGCGGCGATCTCGTCGATCACCTGCCGCTGCCCCTCGGTGAGTTCGAACGGCAACCGGTCGTCGAAGGCGTCCGCGATACCGCCCGCGCTCGGCGGGCAGGCCGGTGCGGTCCGGCCCTCCACCTCGTGTCGCCGTTCGGCCAGCACCAGCTGCAGCGCCAGCGCCTCGTCGAAACGCAGCCGGTCCCTCGCCTTCTCGATATCGATCCGGTGTTCGGGCAGGTGGATCAGGCGCAGCGCGTCGGAGACCGGTACCAGCTGCCGTTCGGCACGCAGGTCGGCGGGCAACGGGTCGTCGATCGGGTCGAGCTGGTCGAGGACCTGGCGGATGCAGGCCAGCAGATCCCAGCTCTGCACCTTGGCCGTGGCCGGGTAGACCGGAACGAACTCCCGTTCGAAGAACGA
The DNA here is from genome assembly GCF_042650365.1 of Nocardia rhizosphaerae. Lineage (NCBI taxonomy): Bacteria > Bacillati > Actinomycetota > Actinomycetes > Mycobacteriales > Nocardiaceae > Nocardia > Nocardia rhizosphaerae. Next base: position 333,211 of record NZ_JBHSBA010000007.1, on the reverse strand, counting down.
CGCGTCGACGCCGCCCGCGCCTTTCGCGCTCTGCGCCAGTCCCCGCAGCGCGCCGCTGCCACGCACCGCGGTGAGCTCCTCCACACCGGCCTCGGGCGTGTCGGGCAGGATCAGATAGTCGGGGTGCGAGAGGTTCCAGCGATCCGGGCGCCACCAGTGCACGGTGCCCGACATCATCGCCCGCGCACCCTCTTTCACCAGGTATCGCACCTTGTCGCCATGGAAGAAGGTGGCCTCGACGGGGCGGGCGGCACCGGTGTCGAGCTGCACCTTCAGCAGGTTGCCGCGGCGGTTCTTCATCGGGCGCAGTTCGGTCTTGGTGATCCGGCCGATGACGGTGATGTGCGCGCTCTCCTCCGGTTCCTCCTCGGTGAGCGGCTGCCCCTGGGTGGCGTAGCGCACCGGGTAGTGACGCAGCAGGTCCTCGACCGTCGTCATGTCGAACGCCTCGGTCAACCGGTCGGCGGCCTTCACGCCGAGCACGTGATCGAGCCGGTCCTGCAATGTCGCCATCTACTCGACCCCTATCTGCACCAGATCCGCTTGCTGCCCACCGGAATACACCACCACCTCGACACCGGGGAAACCGGCTGTCACGTGCTCGGCGAGGATCGCGCCGAGTTCCGGTCCCGCGGCGGCGCCCATCAGCAGGGTCACCAGTTCCCCACCGAGACCGAGCATCCGGTCCAGCAGGATGCGGCCCGCGCCGACCACGTCGGGGTCGATGACCACGACGTCGTTGCCGACCAGGCCGAGACCGTCACCGGGCGAACACATCCCGACCATCGTGAGCGCGCGAACCCGCGCCGCCCGCAGCGCGCCCCACCGGGTGGTCGCGGCCGCCTCCGACATCGCGAACGCGTCGTCGACCGCGATCCGCCCCCGATCGTGCACCGCCAGCGCCGCCAGCCCCTGTACCATCGACGCGCTCGGCAGCAGCAGCACATCGCGCGACCCGTCACGCGCGGCGACACCCGCGGCGACCAGGTCCTGCGCAGGCAGCGCGCCATTGGGCAGCACCAGCACTTCCCGGTGCGGCATGGCTCGGATCGCCGCCAGCAGCGCGGCGGTGTCGAGCTGGGAGTCACCGTGCAGGACCACCGCGCCCGCGTCCTCGAACAGGCACGCCGCGGCGGCGCCGTCGACGACGGAGAGGATGCCCCGGTCGGCGCGGTGGTGCTCGGCCGCGCCGTGCCGGTGGACGGCGTCGGCCACCGGGTGGTCCGGGATACGCAGGCCGAGCGCGGCGGGAGTTCCGGTGTGCGCGGAGCCGGTCGCTGGATGACCATCGGCATGGCCGTGCGGCGCGGTCACCGCGAAGCTCTCGATCCGGATTCCGGTGAGCCGCCCGATCGCGAGCCCCGCCTCGATCGCCGCCCCCGCGTCGCGGCAGTGCACGTGCGCCGACCAGGTCGTGCCACCGTCGCCGACCACGACCACCGAATCGCCGAGCACCCCGAGCCGGTCCCGCAACGCATCCGCCGCGCCCTCGTCGGCCCCGTCGATCACGTACATGACCTCGAAATGCGGGTCGGGCGATTGCTCACGCTGCTCGTCGCGGACATCGACCACACCGTTACCTGACACCGCCTCGTGCCTGGACGCGATCTCGGTGCCGGAGGCGTGGTGAGCATCGTCGCGGTGTGCGGTGTCCGGCGCGGTGCCATGGGAGCCGCGCAGATAGCTGCCCCGGATCGGTGCGTTCCCGCAGACCTGGGCGACCAGGCAGTCGAGCAGGACGAGCAGTCCGCGCGCGCCCGCGTCGACCACGCCTGCCGCGCGCAGGACGCCGAGCTGGGTCGGCGTCTCGTTCAGGGCGAGGGCGGCACCGTCGGCGGCCGAGCGCGCGACCGTGGCGAGGGTGGCATCGGCGGCGTCGGCGGCCGCGACGGCCGCCCGGTCGAGCACCGTCAGGATCGTCCCCTCGACCGGCGTGCTCAACCCCTTGCGCACCAGCACCGCCGCCCGCCGCAGCGCCGCGCGCAGTCGCTCCCCGGTGAGCGGTCCTCTGGTCACCGCCTCGGCGATTCCCCGCAACACCTGCGACAGGATGATCCCGGAGTTCCCGCGCGCCCCCGTCGTCGCGCCACGAGCCAGCGCCTCGGCGACGGCATGTGCCGAGGGCGCGCGCGCTTGCCCGGCCGGGTCCGCCTCGTCCACGTCGGCGGCGGCGACGGCGGCCCGCATGGTGGCGAGCAAGTTCGTTCCGGTGTCGGAGTCGGCGATCGGGAAGACATTGAGGGCGTCGATCTCGGCGCGGCGATGTTCCAGGTCGGTGCGGCAGGTCCGGGCCCATGCCAGCAACCCGGCGCCGTCGAGCGCCTCCCGCACCTGCGTCACCGCCACCTCGCTCACTGTTTGCCACGCCCGCCCGCCGGGCACGCACGCCAGGTTAGCGGCAGCCGCCGACAGCGGTATGCTGAGCGCGGACGGGCCCTCATCCGGGCCGAACCCGGCGTGTCGGCCGGGACACCCGGTTTGGAAGTTCACGGCCCGGCCAGCTACCCTTGCAGGGTTGCCTCGCGCGGCCGAACCCGGTCTGCGCTGGCCGACGTCAGTCGGCAAGGCATTGACGACATCAGTTTCCGGCTCAGCGGGCATCCGTGCGCGCTGACCGCTTATGACATGAAGGAGCTCGCGACATGGCTGCCGTTTGCGACGTCTGCGCCAAGGGCCCCGGTTTCGGGAAGTCGGTCTCGCACTCGCACCGGCGCACCAACCGTCGCTGGAACCCGAACATCCAGACCGTGCGTGCGCAGGTTGCCCCTGGCAACACCCGCCGGATGAACGTGTGCACCTCCTGCCTGAAGGCGGGCAAGGTCGTCCGCGGCTGATTCTCAGCCCGTACATTCTGCCGACAGTGCCCCGGCGCCCCTCGTGGGTGGTCCGGGGTTTTGTCGTCGGTGGGTACCCCTGTGCCTGACTGGCGGATCACCCCGCTGACAGCGGCCAGGGTCACCGAGCTCGCCGCCTGCCACATCGCGAGCTGGCGCGAGTCCTATGCCGCGCTCGTCCCCGGTCCCGTCCTCGACGGATTCGACCTCGACCGGTCCGCGATCACCTGGGAGCGCCGTCGTGCCGCGGGCACCTACCGGATGCCGATCGCGCTGGCCGGTCCCGAGCTGATCGGCTTCGCCGCCGCCTCCGGCACCGAACTGGCAGCGCTGTACGTGCGGGCCGCCTGGCACGGCACCGGTGTCGCCGATGCCTTGATCGAGGCCGCGGTCCCCCGATCACCGTGCACGCTGTGGGTATTCGGCGACTATCCCCGTGCGCATGTCTTCTACCGCAGACACGGGTTCGCCGACACCGGCGTCCGCCGGATCGACCCGTTCACCCTGCTGCCCGAACAGCGGTGGCGGCGCGACGCTCGCTAGGGTGACGCCATGAGTACCACCGAACCGGTTACCGCCGTCACGGTCGTCGACGGCGTGCTGCAGCTGCCGATCGCCACCACCGCCGCGGGCACCTCGATGAACTTCGACCTGGTCAACGCGGGCACCGACGCCCTGCGAGCCCTCGATCCCGAGGTCGGCGCCATCCTGCTCACCGGCACCGGCGCCAACTTCTGCGCAGGCGGCAATGTCATGCACTTCGCCGCCGCCGAGGATCGTGGCGCGTACCTGCACCAGCTGGCGTCGGAACTGCACGACTTCGTGCGCGCCCTGGTCGCCGCCCCCGTTCCGGTGGTCGCCTCGGTGCACGGCTGGGCCGCGGGAGCGGGCATGAGCCTGGTGTGCGCCGCCGATATCGCGATCGGTGGCCCGTCGACCAAGATGCGTCCGGCCTATCCCGGCATCGGACTGAGCCCCGACGGCGGCATGTCGTGGCTGCTGCCGCGCATCGTCGGTAAGAGCCGGGCCGCCGAGATCCTGCTCACCGATGCCGTCCTCGGCGCGGAGGAGGCCGTGCGCCTCGGCATCCTGAGCCGCACCGTGGCCGACGACGAGGTGCGCGCCGAGGCGCTGCGGGTCGCGCAGGGCTTCGTCAGCGGTCCCCGCACCACCTACGCGGCCATGAGAAAGCTGCTGGCCCAATCGCCGACGGCGACACTGGACCAGCAGCTCGACGCCGAACGCGACAGCATCGCCGCCGCGGCGAACGGCGCAACCGGCAGGGAAGGCGTGGATGCCTTCGTCGGCAAGCGCAAGCCTGCTTACCTCGGGCTCAACTGATCGACCACGGTTTCGGCCGCCTCGTCGCCGAGGGGCGAGACGCAACGCCGCAGGCGCGGTATCGGCCCGTCGGCGGCGAGGTTACGAGGCCGAAACCCCGCGGCGCCGGCCGCGAACTAGCACTGGGCGCCGAGGGCGCTGAAGGTGTTCTGCAGCAGGCAGGTCACCTTCGCGTTCACACCGGAGGAGATGGTGGAGGTGCCGGTGGAGGTCCATTCCTCGCCGACCTGGGTGGTAGCCACCGGAGCGGCCTGCTCGTCGTAGGGCTCGAGCGCGAGTCCGGCCGCGTTGGCCGAGGCGGCGCCCGCGGTCAGGGCGGCGGCGACGGCGGCGGTCGCGACGGCGGCGCGAACGGTCGTGATGTGCATCGGGTTGTGCTCCTTCATCATTTTCCTTCTTGCGAGGCGACGCCCCGGGTCAGGGCAGCCGCCAGTCGACCGGCTCGGCGCCGAGTTCGTCGAGCAGTTCGTTGACCCGGGAGAAGGGCCGCGAACCGAAGAATCCGCGCGAGGCCGACAGCGGGGAGGGGTGCGCCGATTCGATATAGGGGATCTCGGCCTCGACCAGCGTTGGCTTCAGCGATCCGGCGTCGCGGCCCCACAGCACGGCGACCAGCGGCTCGTCTCTGGCGACCAGCGCGCGGATGGCCTGCTCGGTGACCGCTTCCCAGCCCTTGCCGCGATGCGAGGCGGGCGTGCCAGGTGTCACGGTGAGGACCCGGTTCAGCAGCAACACACCCTGATCCGACCAGGGGCTCAGATCACCGCAGCGCGGGGTGTCGAACCCGAGGTCCTTGCTGTACTCGGCGAAGATGTTCGCCAGGCTGCGCGGCACCGGCGAAACCTCCGGCGCCACCGAGAAACTCAGACCCATCGCATGTCCCGGCGTCGGGTAGGGGTCCTGGCCGACGATCAGCACGCGGACCGCGTCGAACGGCCGCCCGAACGCGCGCAGCACGTTCTCCCCCGCGGGCAGGTAGCCGCGACCGGCCGCGTTCTCCGCTCGCAGGAATTCGCCCATCTCGCTGATGCGCTCGGCGACCGGCTCCAGTGCCCGGGCCCAGCCCGGATCGATGATCTCCGACAGTGGTTTGGCACCCATGACCGCACAACCTAGCGGTTCCGGCCGGTGGATGTGCTATCTGCCCCACGGAACGATTCCCAGCCGGTGCCACCGGCGGGCACCGCACCGTCGACGGTGACCCCGCTGCCTGCGCCGACGACCCCGATCGGCCGCCACCCCGCGGGCAGCCCGGCACCGGCGGGCCAGGTTCCCGCGAAGGCGTGGTCCTCACCGCCGGCCAGAATCCACTGCGCGGCATCGGCATCGAGCAGCCGGGCCAGCGCGGTCAGCTCCGGGTCGGCAAGGGCGGCACTGTGCACGTCGATGGCGATGCCGGAGGCCGCGGCGAGATGCCCGAGATCGGCGAGCAGTCCGTCGGAGACGTCGGTGAGCGCGGTCGGCGCGGCACCACCGGCGATGTCGAGCACGGCGGCGTACGGCGGTTGCGGAACCCGGTGTGCCGCAAGCGCATGCGCGAAGGCCGGAGCGGAAAGGTCGGCACCGCCGGTGAACGCGGCCAGCCCGGCGGCTGACCACCCGAGCTCGCCCGCGACCGCGACCGTGTCACCGATACCCGCGCCCGCGCGGGTGATCGCCGCCTGCCCACCCAGGTCGCCGAAGGCCGTCACCGAGATCACCAGGTGATCGCTGCGCACGAGGTCACCGCCCACGATGGAACCGCCTGCCCGGCCCGCCTCGGCCCACAGCCCGTCGGCGAGACCGGTGACGACCGCGACCGGGGTGTCGGCCGGGCAACCGAGGGCGACGACGAAGCCGGACGGCCGCGCACCCATGGCGACGATGTCGGCGGCGTTCTGCGCGATGGCCTTGCGACCGATCTCGATGGGCGCCGACCAGTCCAGCCGGAAGTGCCTGCCCTCGACGAGCATGTCGGTGCTCACCACGAACCTGCCGTCGGGCGCGGCGAGCAGCGCGGCGTCGTCGCCGGGGCCGAGCAGCACCTGCGCCGCCTGCTCCCTGCCCGCGTTGATCAGGTCGATCAGCGCGAACTCACCCAGCTCACGCACCGTCCGCGGGCGGCTGTCCTCGCTGATGACCGGCCCCTTCCCACTGTGCTGTCAACCGACGAAATCGCCCCGACGGTACCCTTTCGGAGGCGAAGAGGACACAACGGAGAGGACCACACGGTTATGGCGGCGGATTCGTCGGACCCGACAGCGGCGAACGACCGGGACGACACCCCACCGGCGGACCCGTCCTCGCTCGCGGCGCACGGAGACACGACGGCCGAGGAGTCCTCGGCCGTACCCGGTGCCGGTGCCGCGCCGCCGAGCACACCCGGCCCCGCCGTCGACATCGACGAGGCGACCGACGCACCCGCCCCAGCCGACGAAGCCGCGAGTACCCCCTACTCCCCCGCGCTGATCGCCACCGCGGTCGCCTTGCCGGTGATCCTGATCGTCGGCGTCCTCGTCGCCGCCTTCATCGCCCTGCGCGCCCCGGTCGAACGCGAACCGCTCGCCCTCGGTCCGGTCCCTGCGCCTGCCGCCGAAGGCCCGGCCTGCCTGGCGCTGCTGCCCGCGCTGCCCGCCGATCTCGGCGACTACACCAAATCCACGCTGGTCGAACCCGCCCCGCCGGCCACCCGTGCCTGGCAGCATCCCGACGGCGGCGAGCCGGTGGTACTGCGGTGCGGGCTCGACCGGCCGCTCGAATTCAACCGCGCGTCGCCGCTGACCGAAGTCAACGGCGTGCAGTGGTTCCAGGTTCGCGATGAGGTGGGCAAGGTCGGCACCTGGTTCGCCGTCGACCGCGAAACCTATATCGCGCTCACCATCCCCGACGGCTCCGGCGCCGGGGCGATCCAGACGGTGTCCGACGTCGTCGCCGCGACGCTGCCCTCTCGCGAACCCACCCCCGGCGAGCTGTGATCACGGGAACCGCCACCAAGACCCGCATCCAGCTCGTTCTCGGCCGCCTCGCCGCCGAAGACCCCGCGGCGGCTCGCGCTCAGCGCAGGCCGGTACCGCGCGCGATCGCCGTATCGATCAGCGTCGACACCAGCGCGGGATAGTCGATCCCGGTCGCCTCCCACATGCGCGGGTACTGCGAGATCGGCGTGAAGCCGGGCATGGTGTTGATCTCGTTGATCACCGGGCCGTCCGCGGTGACGAAGAAGTCGACCCGTGCCAGCCCCTGGCAGTCGAGGGCGCGGAAGGCGCGCACCGACAGTTCCCTGATCTGCTCGGCGACGTCGTCGTCGAGCTTGGCGGGAACATCGAACTCGCACACGTCGTCGAGGTATTTGGTGGCGAAGTCGTAGAACTCGGGCGCGGCCACATCGGCGTCGGGCATCCTGATCTCGGACACCACGCTGGCCCGCACCTGGCCGTCGGCGAATTCCAGGACACCGCACTCGACTTCGCGGCCGACGATGCCCGCTTCCACGATCACCTTGGGATCGTGTTCGCGCGCCGCGGCCACGGCGGCGTCCAGCTCGGCCCAGTCGGTGATCTTGGTGATGCCGATCGATGACCCACCACGGGCCGGTTTCACGAATGCGGGCAGCCCGATCCGCTCCCGCTCCGGCACGGTCAGCGTGGCGGTGCCAGGGCGCAAGACGACCTGCACGCCGACCGGTAGTCCCTCGGCGGCGAGCAGTTTCTTGGTGAATTCCTTGTCCATACCCGCGGCGCTGGCGAGCACACCGGCCCCGACATAGGGCACACCGGCGAGCTCGAGCATGCCCTGCAGGGTGCCGTCCTCCCCGAAGGGTCCGTGCAGGATCGGGAACACCACGTCGACCCGGCCGAGCGCGGCGGACGGATCGTCGAGCGCGACCAGCGCACCGGCGCGGCTCGGATCGGCGGCCAGGGTGAGCGCGGTGCCCGCCGCGTCGACCGCGGGCAGGCTGCCGTGGCCGAGCGCGAGGTCACCGATGCCATCGGCGAGCACCCAGCCACCCGCGGTGGTGATCCCGATCGGCACCACCTCGTAGCGGGCGGGATCGAGGTTGCGCAGCACACTGCTCGCCGACACACACGAGACGGCGTGCTCGCTGCTGCGCCCGCCGAACACCACGGCCACCCTGATCCGGTTCGTCATGCCCGTCACCGTAGCCGTTTGACCGGCCGGTGGCGCGATCGCCCTACTCGGGCTTGATCCGCCTGCCCAGCAGGCTGTCGACCGCCTCGCGCACCGAAAGTCCCTCGTGGCACACCCGGTGCACGGCGTCGGTGAGCGGCATCTCCACCTGATGCGCGGCGGCAAGTGCCCGCACCGATGTGCAGGACTTCACACCCTCGGCGACCTGCCCGTTGGTCGCCTCCTGCGCGGCCTGCATGGATCCACCGGCGCCGAGCACCGCGCCGAAGGACCGGTTGCGCGACAGCGGTGAGGTGCAGGTTGCCACGAGATCGCCGACGCCGGCCAGCCCGGCCAGGGTCACCGGCTGGGCGCCGAGCGCGACGCCGAGCCGCATCACCTCGGCGAGACCGCGGGTGATCAGGCTGGCGACGGTGTTGTCGCCGAGACCCATTCCCGAGGCGATGCCGCAGGCAAGCGCGATGACGTTCTTGCACGCACCGCCGATCTCGCACCCGATCACATCGGTGTTGGTGTACGGCCGGAAATAGCCGGTGGCACATGCCCGCTGTGCCACCTGGGCCCGCTCGGAATCGCTACAGGCGATCACCGTCGCCGTCGGCTGCCGTTCCACGATCTCCCCGGCCAGGTTCGGCCCGGACAGCACCGCGATCCGCCCCTCCTCGGCACCGGTGACCTCGGCGATCACCTGGCTCATCCGCAACAGTGTGCCGGTCTCGATGCCCTTGGCCAGGCTGAGCAGCGTCGCGTCCGGTCCGATATCGCCCTTCCACTGCTCCAGATTCGCGCGCAACGACTGCGACGGCACCGCGAGCACCACCAGATCGACACCGTCGAGCGCGGCCCGGTGATCGGCGGTCGCCCGGACCGGCGGCAACTGCACACCGGGCAGATAGAACGGATTACGGTGCTCGCGGTTCAGTGCCTCGGCCACCTCGTCGCGTCTGGCCCAGATCGTGACCTCGGTCCCCGCTTCCGCCAACACCTTCGCGAACGCGGTTCCCCACGACCCCGCGCCCATCACCGCCGCCCTCGTCATCTGCTCAATATGCCATGCAAGGATTGGACGCATGCGTCCGCACACCGTGCACGCCGTGATGGCGGTCAAGCACATCGATCGGGCCAAGAGCAGACTCGCGGGTCTGCTGACGCCCGAGCAGCGTGGCCTGCTCGTGCTGGCCATGTTCGCCGACACCGTCGCCGCGGCCACCGCGGTGCCCGAGGTGTTGTCGCTGACGGTGGTCACCCCGGATCCGGCCGTGGCGGCGCGGGCCGCCGAACTCGGCGCGCACGTCCTCGACGAACCGGCGGGCGCGCCCGATCCGCTCAACGCCGCACTCACCACCGGCGCGGCAGCCGTGCGCGACCGTTTCGGTCCGGCGCACCTGCTCGCCCTGCAGGCGGACCTGCCCGCGTTGCGGCCCGCCGAGCTCACCGATCTGCTCACGGTCGCGCCCGACGGTGTCCGCTCGGTGATCGTGGACCACACCGGTACCGGGACCGCCGCGCTACTGGTCCGCGACACGTCCGCCGACCTCGCGCCACGCTTCGGCACCGATTCCGCGCGCGCCCACCGCGACGACGGCGCGCACGCGCTCGCCGGGCATTGGCCGGGCCTGCGCCACGATGTCGACACGCCCGCGGACCTCGACGCCGTCCGTGCCCTCGGCGTCGGCCCGCACACCGCCCACATCCTTGGCACGTTCGGCTTCTCCGCACGGACCGGTGCGCGGATTCGCACGGTGTGCTAGCAGATCGCCACCTCTGGACCGAAAGGTACGAAACCGGAGAGGTCATACTGCGGACCGGCCGGATCGTAGGGGATGATTGACACCGTGAGCGATACGGAAACCATCAAGCAGCAGGCCCCGATTTCCCCGCCACCCGCGGCCGCCAACGGCGTGGGCACCGATACCACCGCCCGGCGATTGCCCCGGGATCGCTACCTCAATCGCGAGCTGAGCTGGCTCGACTTCAACGCCCGTGTCCTCGCCCTCGCCGAGGACGCGTCCCTGCCGCTGCTCGAACGCGCGAAATTCCTGGCGATCTTCGCCTCGAACCTCGACGAGTTCTACATGGTCCGCGTCGCCGGGCTCAAACGCCGTGCCGAAACCGGCCTGTCGGTGCGGTCCGCCGATGGTCGCTCACCGTCGGAACAGCTGGAGCTGATCACCGCGCGCGCCCAGGAACTGGCCGGGCGGCACGCGCGGGTGTTCCTCGACCACGTCGAGCCGGCGCTCGACGCCGAGGGCATCAACATCATCGGCTGGGCAGACCTCGACGACGACGAGCGGGCGCGCCTGTCCGGCTACTTCACCGACCAGGTCTTCCCCGTGCTCACCCCGCTGGCCGTCGACCCGGCGCACCCGTTCCCCTATATCTCCGGCCTGAGCCTGAATCTGGCTGTGACGGTGCAGGATGCCGATACCGGCGGCGAGCACTTCGCCCGCGTGAAGGTCCCCGACAATGTCGACCGGTTCGTGCGGGTGCGGCGCACCGCGGCGCCGTCGGCCATCGCGGCGTTCCTGCCGATGGAAGATCTCATCGCCGCCCACCTGGATCTGCTGTTCCCCGGTCTCACCGTGCTGGAGACGCATTCGTTCCGGATCACCCGCAACGCCGATTTCGAGGTCGACGAGGACCGCGACGAGGACCTGCTCCAGGCGATGGAACGCGAGCTGGCCCGCAGGCGGTTCGGCAATCCGGTGCGGCTCGAGGTCTCCGACGACATGACCGAGCACATGCTCGAGCTGCTGCTGCGCGAGCTGGAGGTGGATCCAGCCGATGTGATCCAGGTGCCAGGTCTGCTCGACCTGTCCTGCCTGATGCAGGTCTACGGTGTCGACCGGCCCGATCTCAAGGACGCGCCGTATGTTCCGGCCACCCCGGCGGCCTTCGGCGAACGCGAGACACCGCGCAATGTCTTCTCGGCGCTGCGCGAGGGCGATGTGCTCGTGCACCACCCCTACGACTCGTTCTCCACCAGCGTGCAGCGCTTCATCGAACAGGCCGCCGCCGACCCGCAGGTCCTGGCGATCAAGCAGACGTTGTACCGCACCTCCGGTGACTCCCCGATCATCAACGCGCTGATCGAGGCGGCCGAGGCGGGCAAGCAGGTCGTCGCGCTGGTCGAGATCAAGGCCCGCTTCGACGAACAGGCCAACATCAAATGGGCACGCGCGCTGGAGCAGGCGGGTGTGCACGTGGTCTACGGCCTGATCGGGCTGAAGACCCACTGCAAGACCTGTCTGGTGGTGCGCCGCGAGGGCTCGACCATCCGCCGCTACTGCCACATCGGCACCGGCAATTACAACCCGAAGACCGCGCGCCTGTACGAGGACATCGGATTGTTCACCGCGGCACCGGAGATCGGCGCCGATCTGACCGACCTGTTCAATTCGCTCACCGGGTACTCCCGTAAGGAGGACTACCGCAATCTGATGGTCGCGCCGCTCGGCGTCCGCGACGGCATCATCGAGCGGATCGACCGCGAGATCGAACTGGCCGAGCAGGGTCACGACGCCAGGGTGCGGCTCAAGGCCAACGCCATCGTCGACGAGCAGATCATCGACGCGCTCTACCGCGCCTCGCAGGCCGGGGTGCCGGTCCAGATCGTGGTACGCGGCATCTGCGGCCTCCGCCCCGGCGTGCCGGGTCTGAGCGAGAACATCGAGGTGCGGTCGATTCTCGGCCGGTTCCTCGAACATTCCAGGGTGATCGAGTTCGGCGCGCAGGCACAGACCTGGATCGGCAGCGCCGACATGATGCACCGCAATCTCGACCGCCGGGTCGAAGTGATGGTGCAGGTGAAGGACCCCCGCCTGGCCGAACGGCTCTCGGTGGTGTTCGATTCGGCGTTGGACCCGATGACCCGGTGCTGGGAACTGTTACCCGACGGCACCTGGCAGGCCAGCCCGACCGATGCCGAGGCCAGCCAGGTTCGCGATCACCAGCAGTTCCTCATGCGGCTGCGTCGTCCCGATCAGCAGTGAACAACGGCGCCCGCACCATGCATGACCCCCGAGTCCGGGCCAATATCTACGCCGCAGGCGCGCTGGTGTGGCGCGCGGGCGGCGCCGGACCGGAGATCGCGGTGGTCCACCGGCCGAAATACGGTGACTGGTCACTGCCCAAGGGCAAACTCGACCCCGGCGAGACACCGATCGTCGCCGCGGTGCGCGAGGTCGGCGAGGAGACGGGGCTACCGGTCACACTGGGCCGGTTTCTCGGGCACATCACCTATCCGATTCCGGGGCACCGGCAGCTGAAACGGGTCTACTACTGGGCGGCCGAGGCGAGCGACGGCGAGTTCGCGGTCAACGCCGAGGTCGACCAGTTGCGCTGGTATCCGCTCGACGAGGTGATGGACCAGCTGTCGTATCCGATGGACCGGCAGGTCGTGCGGATGTTCGCCCGGGTGCCCGCCCGCACCAGCACCGTGCTGCTGGTGCGGCACGCCAAGGCGGGCAAGCGCGCGCGGTTCGACGGCCCCGACGAGCAGCGTCCGCTCGAGCCCGCCGGGTACAAGCAGGCGCAGGCATTGACACCGAATCTGCTGGCGTTCGGCGCATCCGAGGTGCATTCGGCCGATCCGCTGCGCTGTATCCAAACCGTGACCCCACTGGCCGATGCGCTGAACGTCGAGATCAATTGCGAGCCAATGTTTTCCGAGAAAGGCTACGATTCAGCGAAAGATGCTGCGCGACAACGATTCCTGTCGCTGGTGACCGATCGTGACGTTCCGGTGGTATGCAGTCAGGGCGGGGTGATTCCCGATCTCGTGCAATGGCTCGCCGAGCGCGGCGGGCTGAGCGTACCCCCGGCCCGCAATCGCAAGGGCAGCGTCTGGGCATTGTCCTTCACCGGCGACCGATTAGTCGCTGCCGACCATTTGGACCGGACTCTCACGACGGGATTCGTCACCGGCTGACCGCTCGCGGCAGGCGGCGAAACAGCCGAAACGGCCCCGGTTTCCCCGGGGCCGTTCTCGGTCCAGTGGTGGGTGATGCGGCCTGTTACGTGCACATTCCCCGACCCGATCCCGCTGCGGCGGGATCAACGAGCACGACGGGTGGCTGTCTTCTTCGCAGCGGTCTTCTTCGCGGGGGCCTTCTTGGCGGCCGTGGTCTTCTTCGCCGGCGCCTTCTTGGCGGCCGTGGTCTTCTTGGCCACCGCCGTGGTCTTCTTGGCAGGCGCCTTCTTGGCCGCGGTCACTTTCTTTGCCGCCGTGGTCTTCTTCGCGGCGGTGGCCTTCTTCGCGGCCGCCGTCGTCGTCTTCTTGGCGGCGGGCGCCTTGGTGGCGGCCTTGCGGGCGGTGGTCTTGGCCGGACCCTTCGACGGCGTGGCCTTCTTGGCGGCGGTCTTCTTGGCCGCCGTCTTCTTGGCCGCTGCCTTCTTCGCCGCCACCGGCGCGTTCACGCCACGCTTGACGGCGGGGCCGGTCGCGGCCAGCTTCTGCTTACCCGCGATCACCGCCTTGAACTGAGCGCCCGGCCGGAAGGCAGGCACCGAAGTCGCCTTCACCTTCACGGTTTCGCCGGTGCGCGGGTTGCGGGCAACCCTGGGGGCACGCTTGCGCTGTTCGAACACACCGAATCCGGTGATCGTGACGCTTTGACCTTTGTGCACGGCGCGAACGATGGTGTCGACCACGTTCTCGACAGCCGCAGTAGCCGTGCGCCTGTCCGTACCCAACTTTTCGGTCAGAACGTCGATCAGTTCCGCCTTGTTCATTGAATCCTCCGCAGACTAATGGCCCGTCGTCGGACCGACTAGGTACCACGGTAAACCCAGTTTGAGCAAGAGTCTATGTGCCACGCCAAAATTCATGTGGTTTAGCACACGTCCAGCTACCGCCCCCAGGGGATGCGCCGCCAATCGCCCGAGGTGATTACGCCTGCGAAATAGGCTCCGGCAGGGTCACGGGTTTCCAAGACGGCCTAGCCTTTTCGAACTCGCCGATCGTGTCGGCCTGCCGCAGCGTGAGCCCGATGTCGTCCAAACCCTCCAGCAGACGCCACCGCGTGTAGTCGTCAATATCGAACGGCAACACGACGGTTCCCGCCGTCACCGTGCGTGCCGCGAGGTCGACAACCAATTCCAGACCCGGCTGTTCCTCGATCAGCTTCCACAGCATTTCGACATCGTTCTGTGACATCTGCGCGGCCAACAGGCCGCCCTTACCCGCATTCCCGCGGAAGATGTCGGCGAAACGCGAGGAGATGACGACCCGAAAGCCGTAGTCCGACAGCGCCCACACCGCGTGCTCCCTGGAGGACCCGGTCCCGAAATCCGGTCCGGCCACCAGGACGCTGCCGCGCGAGTACGGCTCGGTGTTCAGAATGAAGTCGGGATCGGCCCGCCACCCGGCGAACAGCCCGTCCTCGAAACCGGTACGGGTCACCCGCTTCAGGTAAACCGCCGGGATGATCTGGTCGGTGTCGACATTGGACCGGCGCAGCGGTACCCCGATGCCTTTGTGAACAGTGAAGGCTTCCATAACGATTCTCCTTCGATCGTGGCGGGCTGGTCAGGCCAGGTCGGCGGGCGCGGACAGGGTGCCGCGGACCGCGGTGGCGGCCGCGACCGGCGGGGACACCAGGTGGGTACGGCCACCCTTGCCCTGCCTACCTTCGAAATTGCGGTTCGAGGTGGAGGCGCAGCGCTGGCCGGGCGAGAGCTGATCGGGATTCATGCCGAGGCACATCGAGCAGCCGGCCTGGCGCCATTCCGCGCCCGCGGCGGTGAAAATCTCGCCGAGTCCTTCTTTTTCCGCCTGTGCCCGCACCTTCATCGACCCGGGTACGACCAGCATTCGCACGCCCTCGGCGACGTGGCGTCCCTTCAAAACATCGGCGACCGCGCGCAAATCCTCGATCCGCCCGTTGGTGCAGGAGCCGACGAATACGGTGTCGACGGTGACCTCACGCAGCGGCATTCCCGGCGTCAAGTCCATGTAGTGCAGCGCCTTCTCGGCGGCCTCTCGCTCGGTCTCGTCGGTGATCTGGGCCGGATCAGGCACGTTCGCGCCGAGCGGCAGCCCCTGGCCGGGGTTGGTACCCCAGGTGACGAACGGGGTGAGCGCGTTCGCGTCGATGTGGACCTCGGCGTCGAAAACGGCGCCCTCGTCGGTCTTCAGCGCGTCCCAGGCGGCCACGGCGGCATCCCAGTCGGCACCCTGCGGTGCGTGCGGACGGCCTTTCAGGAATTCGTAGGTCACCTCGTCGGGCGCGATCATGCCCGCTCGCGCGCCCGCCTCGATGGACATGTTGCAGATGGTCATCCGCGCTTCCATCGACAACTTGCGGATCGCCTCGCCGCGATACTCCAGCACATAGCCCTGGCCGCCGCCGGTGCCGATCTGCGCGATCACTGCCAGGATCAGGTCCTTGCTCGTCACGCCAGGGGCCAGTTCGCCGTCGACGGTGATGGCCATCGTCTTGAACGGGCGCAGCGACAGCGTCTGGGTGGCGAGCACGTGCTCGACCTCGCTGGTGCCGATGCCCATGGCCAGCGCGCCGAACGCGCCGTGGGTGGAGGTGTGGCTGTCGCCGCACACCACCGTCATCCCCGGCTGGGTCAGCCCGAGCTGCGGACCGACCACGTGCACGATGCCCTGCTCGGCATCGCCCATCGGATGCAGCCGCACGCCGAACTCGGCGCAGTTGCGGCGCAGCGTCTCCACCTGGGTGCGCGAGATCGGGTCGGCGATGGGCTTGTCGATGTCGACGGTGGGGACGTTGTGGTCCTCGGTGGCGATGGTGAGGTCGGGGCGGCGCACCGGCCTGCCCGCCGCGCGGAGCCCGTCGAAGGCCTGCGGGCTGGTCACCTCGTGCACGAGGTGGAGATCGATGTAGATCAGATCGGGTTCGCGGGCGGAACCGTCGCCGCCGCCCGGGACGACGACATGCTGGTCCCACACCTTCTCGGCCAGTGTGCGAGCGCGCTCGGCCATTGCTTGATCACCTTTCGACGGACATACTTGGTATCTCAACATATGAGAAGTTAGTATCGTTCTATGAGACAGCATAGCGGTATCGGTGTCCTCGACAAAGCCGTGGCGGTGCTCTACGCCGTCGCGGACGAGCCATGCGGTCTCAACGACCTGTGCACCCGCACCGGCCTGCCCCGCGCCACGGCGCACCGGCTCGCGGTCGGGCTGGAGACGCACCGGCTGCTCGCCAGGGACGGCAACGGGCTGTGGCGGCCGGGGCCTGCGCTCAGCGAACTGTCGGCGGGGGCCAGCGATCCACTCGTGGAAGCCGCAGGGGCCATTCTGCCCCGCCTGCGCGAGATCACCGGCGAGAGTGTCCAGCTGTACTGCCGGGACGGCAACGCGCGGGTGTGCGTGGCGGCCCTGGAGCCACCGGTCGGCCTGCGCGACACCGTGCCGGTCGGTTCCCGGCTACCGCTCACCGCGGGCTCGGCGGCGAAGGTCCTGATGGCGTGGGCCGATCCGGAGCTGCAGCGCACGGTGCTGGCCGACGCGGTGTTCGGCGATCGGGCGCTGGCCGAGGTGCGCAAGCGAGGCTGGGCGCAGAGCGCCGCCGAGCGGGCCCAGGGCGTGGCGAGCGTCTCGGCGCCGGTGCGTGACGCGGCGGGCGCGGTGGTGGCCGCGGTGTCGGTGTCGGGCCCGATCGATCGGATGGGTAGACGGCCAGGCGCACGCTGGGCGGCCGATCTGGTGGCGGCGGCCGAGGCGCTACACAAGCGGCTGTGAACGAGAAAGACCCCCGGCCGCGAGCGACCGGGGGTCTGCACTGTAGTCCCGACGGGATTTGAACCCGCGCTACCGCCTTGAGAGGGCGGCGTCCTAGGCCGCTAGACGACGGGACCAGGACGATTTCACCGAAGCGAAATCTTGCTGGGGTACCAGGACTCGAACCTAGAATGGCTGAACCAGAATCAGCTGTGTTGCCAATTACACCATACCCCAAGGATGGAAACGCCCGGCCTGCGTCTCACCGGCTGGTTGTCGGTGTTGCGAGGCCGTGTTCCGCGGCGAGGAGAAGATTACCAAACACAGTGGGGTAAACTACAAATCGCCTGGTCAGATGCCTATTTTTCGCTGTTTCCCACCTGCCGGGGCGGCCGCGGACCCACCGCGGACCGCCCCGGACGCGCTCATTCGGCCGCGGGCATCCAACCGCGCGCGGCGCGCAGGCGTTCCAGCGACACTTCGCGGCCGAGCAGTTCCATCGACTCGTACAGCGGCGGGCTGATGTGCGAGCCCGTCACGGCGACGCGCACCGGCGCGAAGGCCTTGCGCGGCTTGAGCCCGAGATCGTCGATCAGCGCCTGCTTCAGCGCCTCTTCCAGCGCGGGGGTCGTCCACTCGGCCAGCGGCTCCACCGCCGCGATGGCAGCGTCGAGCACCGGATCGGCGTCGGCGCCCAGATTCTTGGACCCGGCCGCCTGGTCGATCGCGAAGTCCGCGGGCGCGACGAACAGGAATTTCAGCAGGTCCCAGGCGTCGCCGAGCACCACGATGCGGGTCTGCACGAGGTCGGCGGCGGCGAGGAAGGTCTTCTCGTCGATATCGGCACCGATATGCCCCAGCCCGGTGAGGTACTCACGCAGCCGGTGGCCGAAATCACCCGGATCGAGCAAGCGAATCTGCTCGGCATTGATCGCGTCGGCCTTCTTCTGGTCGAAGCGGGCCGGATTCGAATTCACCGTGGAAATGTCGAACGCGGCGACCATCTCCGCCATGGAGAACACATCGCGGTCCTCGGCGATACTCCAGCCGAGCAGCGCGAGGTAATTCAGCAAACCCTCAGGGATGAATCCACGGTCGCGGTGGACGAACAGATTCGATTCGGGATCACGCTTGGACAGCTTCTTGTTGCCCTGCCCCATCACGAATGGCAGATGCCCGAACTGCGGTGTGAACTCGGCGACCCCGATCCGCCGCAGCGCCGCATACAACGCGAGCTGCCGCGGCGTCGACGAGAGCAGATCCTCACCGCGCAGAACATGCGTGATCCGCATCAATGCGTCGTCGACCGGATTGACCAGCGTATAGAGCGGATCGCCATTACCGCGGGTAAGCGCGAAGTCCGGCACGGTGCCCGCTTTGAAGGTGGTCTCTCCGCGTACGAGATCGTTCCAGCTGAGATCTTCGTCGGGCATCCGCAACCGGATCACCGCGGGCCTGCCCTCGGCCCTGTAGGCCATGATCTGCTCGGCCGTCAGGTCGCGATCGAAATTGTCGTAGCCGAGTTTCGGATCACGTCCCGCCGCGCGATGGCGGGCTTCCACCTCGTCCGGCGTCGAGAACGACTCGTAGGCCTCGCCCGCCTCGACCAGCTTGCGCACGATCTCGAGGTGCTGATCGCGGCGCTGGGACTGCCGGTACGGCTCGTACGGTCCGCCGACCTCGGGCCCCTCGTCCCAGTTCAGTCCCAGCCAGCGCAACGCGTCCAGGATCGCGCGGTAGGAATCCTCGGAATCGCGTGCGGCGTCGGTGTCTTCGATCCGGAAGACGAAGGTGCCGCCGTGGTGGCGCGCGTACGCCCAGTTGAACAGCGCCGTGCGGATCAGGCCGACGTGCGGCGTGCCGGTCGGCGACGGGCAGAAACGGACCCGTACTTCAGTCATGACTCTCTCTCCGCGGTATCAGCGCTTGGTGGCAACGGGATTGGTGAGGGTGCCGATGCCCTCGACGGTGACCGAGACGTTCTGTCCGGCGCCGAGCGGGCCGACGCCCTCAGGTGTGCCGGTGAGGATCACATCGCCGGGCAGCAGCGTCATCACGGCCGACACCCACTCGATGATCTTCGGGATGTCGTGCAGGAACAGCGAGGTGCGGCTGCGCTGGCGGATCTCGCCGTCGACCTCGGTGACCAGTTCCAGATCGGCTGGGTCGAGCGTGGTTTCGATCCACGGGCCGAGCGGGCAGAAGGTGTCGTAACCCTTGGCGCGGGTCCACTGCCCGTCGTGGCGCTGCTGGTCGCGGGCGGTGACGTCGTTGGCGACGGTGTAGCCGAGGATCACCTCGGCGGCCTTGGCGGCGGGCACGTCCTTGCACGGCCTGCCGATCACCACGGCCAGTTCGCCCTCGTAGTCCACCTGGGAAGAGCTGGGCGGCAGGATGATCGGCGCGTTGGGACCGACGATCGAAGTGTTGGGCTTGATGAAGATCACCGGGTCGACCGGCGCTTCGCCGCCCATCTCGGCCGCGTGGGCGGCGTAGTTCTTGCCGATGCAGATCACCTTGCTCGCCAGGATCGGCGCCAGCAGGCGCACATCGGCCAGCGGCCAGCTCCGCCCGGTGAACGTCGGGGTGCCGAACGGGTGTTCGGCGATCTCCTTGGCGACGGCGTCGCTTCCGTCGCCGTCGATGCTGACGAACGCGACTCCATCGGGACTGGCAACTCGACCTAAGCGCATGCCCGGAGTCTATCGAGGCACGCCCACCTGCCCGAACGCGGCAGGGAAGCGCGGTCCGCGGGCCCGGCGGGCTCACACCGATGTGATTCGAAGCCGGTGTCCGCGTGTGAGATTCGCCATCCGCGCCGACGCCGCCCAGTGTGACCTGTCAGACACCTGATCGGGGGCGAACAATCCGGCGTCACGGGTGTACCGTGATCTCAATGTTCAGTTTATGAGACATCAATCTCAAATATTGAGATGCAATCGTGCAATCCGGCGAGGTGGGAACGTGACTGAGGTACGGCCGACGGCCGCGACGACCGGGATCGGTGACGGCAGGCGCTGGCTGATGCTCGCGCTCGGCGTGTTCGCCCAGACGGCGAGCTCGATCTTCATCCACGGCACCCCGTTCCTGCTGCCGGCGCTCACCGCCCGCGGCGATTCGCTGGTCGCGGCGGGCGCGCTGGTGGCCCTGCCCACCGTCGGCCTGGTGTGCACGCTGATCGCCTGGGGCTATGTGGTGGACCGGATCGGCGAGCGGGTGGTCCTGGTCGCGGGCACGGCGTTGATGTTCGTCGCCGGCGTCGCGGCGGCCCTGGTGGACGATCCGTTCGCGTTCGGCGCGTTGCTGTTCCTCGGCGGGATCGGCGCGGCCAGTTCCAACGGTGCCAGCGGCCGGGTCATCGTCGGCTGGTTCCCGCCGGACCGTCGTGGCCTCGCCATGGGCATCCGGCAGACCGCCCAGCCGCTCGGTGTCGGGCTGGCCGCGCTCAGCATTCCCTGGGTCGCCGGGCAGCACGGTATTCCCGCGGCCCTGCTGGTTCCCGCGCTGATGGCGGGAGTCGCCGCCGTCGGTTGCCTGATCGGCATCATCGATCCGCCACGTCCACCGGCCGCGGCGGCCGACCGCGCCAACCCGTACCGGGGCAACGCGACCCTGTGGCGCATCCACATCGTCTCGATTCTGCTGGTGTTCCCGCAGGCCACCCTGTGGACCTTCGCACTGCTGTGGCTGCACCGCGACCTGGGCTGGTCACTGGCGGCGGCGGGCGCGCTGATGACGGTGACCCAGTTCCTCGGCGCCGCCGGGCGAATCGGGGCGGGCGCCTGGTCGGACCGAGTCGGCAGCCGGTTGGGTCCGCTGCGTCAGGTGGCGATCGCCGCCGTCATCGCGATGACCGCGCTCACGGTGACGGCGTGGACCGACTGGTGGTGGCTAGCCGTCCCGCTGATGGTGGCCGCCTCGGTGATCTCGGTGTCGGACAACGGCTTGGCCTTCACCGCCGTGGCCGAGATCGCGGGCCCGTTCTGGAGCGGGCGCGGGCTCGGTATTCAGAACACCGGTCAGAACCTGGCCATCGCGGCCGTCCCACCGGTTTTCGGCGCCCTGATCGCGGCCACCGGGTTTCCGGCCGCTTTCGCAGTCGCCGCGATCACAGCTGCCGCAGCGGTCCCACTCGTGCCACGGTCCACCGGAAAATGAAGGTACCGCACCGCATTTCGCTGATCCGCCGCGGCGCCGGTCAGAACTCGATCAGCTGGGCAGGGTCGAACTCCACCCGTGCGCCGTCAACGCCAGGGACTTCGGCGGTGAAGATCGCACCCGCACTCACCGGTGGATCCGCGCGATAGGATCCGGCATCGAGCCGGAGGCGGAGAACGCGAACGTCGGCACGATGCTCCACGATCCAGTATTCCGGGATACCCAGCTCCGCGTACTCACGGACTTTCCGAACCCGGTCGGTGCGCTCGCTACCGGTTCCCGAGGAAACTACTTCGACGGCGAGCGGCAGATCGAGACCCGGCAGCAGCTTCGGCACTTCGTCGATGATCACCGTTCGCGCGACATCCCGCGGAACGACGAGGATGTCGGGCTTGCGGACTCCGTTCGGCGTGCTGACTTCCCACTCGCCTCCGTCGAGCACCACCAGGGAGTCATCGGGCACGGCCTCCTGCAGAACTCGGCTCAGACGCCTGGCGATCCAGTGGTGCCGAGCCCCCGCAGCCACCTCGATCAGCCACTCGTCCTCGAGTTCGAAGCCTTTGCCGTCTTCGGGAAGTTCGTGCAGATCGAGAACAGTGTATGGGCCGAAACCGCTAGCACCGACTGCGCGGTCCACGGTCATCTCGCCTCCAGATCTGCGGCCGTTCGGTACCGGACGACGCGTCGCCACTGGCCTGACAGTGTCACTGGTCTGTTGTCATCCTAGAGCGAGGTACCAAGATTCTTGGTACCTCTCGCACAGACAGCTGATCGACGCGCGAGGCCTCCGACTGGACAGCGAAGGCCCGCCCCGGTGCGATCCGGGGCGGGCCCTCGAGTTTCGGCGTCCTCAGACGATGGCGGCGATCCGGTCGCCCACCTCGAGGGTGGAGGCGGTGCCGGTGCGCGAGGCCAGGTCCTTGGCGACGGCGGATTCGATGCGCGCGGCGCCCTCGGTGTTGCCGAGATGGTTGAGCAGCAGCGAGACCGACAGGATGGCGGCCGTCGGGTCGGCCTTGGACTGGCCCGCGATATCGGGGGCGCTGCCGTGGACCGGCTCGAACATCGACGGGTTGACGCCGGAGGCGTCGATGTTGCCGGAGGCGGCCAGGCCGATGCCACCGCTGACGGCGGCGGCGAGGTCGGTGATGATGTCGCCGAACAAGTTGTCGGTGACGATCACGTCGAAGCGGCCCGGGTCGGTCACCATGTGGATGGTGGCGGCGTCGATGTGCTGGTAGGCGGTCTGCACCTCGGGGAACTCGGCGGCGACCTCGGTCACGGTGCGCTGCCACAGCGACCCGGCGAAGGTGAGCACGTTGTTCTTGTGCACCAGGGTCAGGTGCTTGCGGCGGGCCTGCGCGGTGGCGAAGGCGTAGCGCACGACGCGCTCGATGCCGAAGCGGGTGTTGGTCGACACCTCGGTGGCCACCTCGTGCGGGGTCTCCACGCGAATCGCGCCACCGGTTCCGGTGTAGGGGCCCTCGGTGCCCTCACGGACGACCACGAAGTCGATGTCGGGGTTGCCGGCCAGCGGGCTGGTGACGCCGGGGAACAGCCGCGAGGGCCGCAGGTTCACGTGATGGTCCAGCGCGAAGCGGGTCTTCAGCAGCAGTCCGCGCTCGAGCACACCGCTGGGCACCGACGGGTCGCCGATCGCGCCGAGCAGGATCGCGTCGTGTTGCTTCAGCTCCGGCAGCACCGATTCGGGCAGGATCTCGCCGGTGCGGTGGTAGCGGGCGGCGCCGAGGTCGTATTCGGTCTTCTCGACGCCGGGAACGACCACGTCGAGCACCTTGAGCGCCTCGGCGATGACCTCGGGACCGATGCCGTCACCGGCGATGACTGCGAGTTTCATGAACAAGCTCCGTTCGAAGTCGGGGCGGGGGCGGGCCGCGCCACGGATACAGGTGCGCGCCGTCACCGCGAGGTGACGGCGCGCAGCTGCCGATGTCCCGGCGAGCGGGACGTCACAACTCAGCTCAGGTCGACCAGCACGACCTTGGCGGCACCGACCGCCTCGGCGATCGCGGTCTGCACCTCGGCGGGCACCTCGCGGTTGACCCGCAGAACCACGGTGGCGCCTTCGGAGTCGACGTCCTGGCTCAGCTGCGCGGCCAGGATGTCGATCTCGGCCTCGCCCAGCTTGGTACCGATCTTGCCCAGGGCGCCCGGCTTGTCGCTGTAGTTCAGCACGGCCAGGTTCAGGCCCTCGGCGCGCATGTCGTAGTTGCGGCCGTTGATGTTGACGATCTTGTCGACCAGGTTCGGCTCGGTCAGCGTGCCCGCCACGTTCAGGGTGGTGCCGTCGCCGAACACGGCGCGCAGGTCGACCATGCTTCGGTGGTTGGGGCTCTCGGTGGCGGTGGTGACGGTGGCGGTGATGCCACGGTCCTTGGCCAGCGCCGGGGCGTTGACGAAGGTGACCTGGTCCTCGACCAGTGCCGAGAACACCCCACGCAGCGCCGAGAGCTCCAGTACGGCCACGTCCTGGGCGGCGAGCTCACCGCGCACCTGCACCTCGACGCTGACCGGCAGCTCGTTGGCGATGGCACCGAGCAGCGCGCCCTGCTTGCGCACGACATCGAGCCACGGGGCGACGACATCGTTGACGGCGCCGCCGGTGACGTTCACCGCGCCCGGCACGAACTCGCCTGCCAGTGCCAGCAGCACCGACTTGGCGACATCGGTGCCCGCACGGTCCTGCGCCTCGGCGGTGGAGGCACCCAGGTGCGGGGTCACCACGACCTGCGGCAGGTCGAACAGCGGGCTGTCGGTGCACGGCTCGGTCTCGAACACGTCGAGGCCAGCGGCACGCACGTGGCCGGAGTTGATCGAGTCGGCCAGTGCCTGCTCGTCGATCAGGCCACCGCGGGCGGCGTTGACGATGATGACGCCCGGCTTGGTCTTGGCCAGCGCCTCGGCGTTGAGCATGCCCTTGGTCTCGGGGGTCTTGGGCAGGTGGATCGAGATGAAGTCGGCCCGTTCGAGCACCTCGTCCAGGCTCAGCAGTTCGATGCCGAGCTGGGCGGCGCGCGCAGGCGAGGTGTAGGGGTCGTAGGCGACGATCTTGGTCTCGAACGCGGCAAGGCGCTGCGCGAACAGCTGGCCGATGCGGCCGAGGCCGATGACGCCGACGGTCTTGCCGAGGATCTCGACACCGTTGAACTTGCTGCGCTGCCAGGTCTTCTCACGCAGGGTCGCATCGGCGGCCGGGATCTGACGGGCGGCGGAGAGCAGCAGGGTGACCGCGTGCTCGGCGGCGGTGTGGATGTTGGAGGTCGGCGCGTTGACGACCATCACGCCGCGCTCGGTGGCGGCGGGCACGTCGACATTGTCGAGGCCGACGCCGGCACGGGCGACGATCTGCAGCTTCTTGCCCGCGTCGAGCACCTCGGCGTCGACGGTGGTGGCGGAACGCACGAGCAGCGCGTCGGCCTCGGGGACCGCGGCGAGCAGGGCCGGGCGGTCGGGGCCGTCGACCCAGCGAACCTCGACACCGTCACCGAGCGCGTCGACGGTCGACTGGGCGAGCTTGTCGGCGATCAGAACAACAGGACGGCCTGCTTGGCTCACTGTGGGGTACTCCTGGGGAAGAAAGGGGGTCGGCAGTTACCGCCGCCAAGAATAGTCGCCGGGGTTCGGGTGCCCTTACCCCCCTGCCCGAAAACCGGATGAACCCTCGACGCCACCGCCCTTAACATCACCGCATGTCATTGCGTTCCCTCCCCGACTCGATGGATCCGGCCGCGGTGGCCGCCGTCGACGCCGAGCTCGACCGGGTGACGGGCGAGCACGGTGTCACCATCCGGCTGGCCATCGAAAGCGGCAGCCGCGCTTGGGGTTTCCCATCCCCCGATTCCGACTACGACTGCCGGTTCGTCTACGTGGCCGGGCTGTCGACCTACCTGTCGCCGTGGCGGACCCGCGATGTCATCGAGACGCCGCTGGTCGGCCTGCTCGATGTGAACGGCTGGGATCTGGCCAAGGCGCTGCGACTGCTGGTGCAGGGCAATGCCGTGCTCATCGAGTGGCTGATGTCACCCATCGTCTACCGCGGCGACGAGGCGTTCCGCGCCCGGTTGCGCGAGGTGGCGGTGGCGGTGGCCGATCGCGACCGGGTCGCGCGGCACTATCTGCACCTGGGCTCACGGCAGTGGGCGCTGTACAGGCGCACCGGCGGCTTGAAGAAGGTGTTCTACGCGCTGCGACCCGCGATGGCGCTGCGCTGGTTGGGTGAGCATCCCGGCGCCGCGGTGGCGCCGATGCATCTGCCGACGCTGCTGGCCGAATGCGATCTGTCCGCGGAGCTGCGCGACGCGGTGACCGAGTTGACCGAGCTGAAGTCGCGGACCAGGGAGATGGGCACCGGTGCCCTGCCGACACCGATCGCGGAGTTCGTGACGACCGAGTTCGAGCAGGCGGCCACGGTGTTCTCGGCCAAGGAACCGCGCGACCTGACCGCGGCGCGGGCGATCACCGACGAATTCTTCCGCGCCGAGGCACTCGCCGCGGGGTGAAGACCAGGCAACGCCGGAACTCCTCCGTCGCACCTATGGACCCTAGGCGCCGATTCCGGGCGGCATGGGGTCCATGGCGGGTCGGGGTCGGGTGTGTCGCGCACACCGGGCCGCACCGGCAAACGAGGTGCAACCACATCGCGTGGCCGCGACCGCGACAACCGTCACCGGCCCCGAACGCAGCAAAGCCCCGTACCGGTGTACCGGCACGAGGCTTGGCGATTCTCCCGAGGGACGCTAGATGACGCGAACGTCCTGCGCCTGCGGGCCCTTCTGGCCCTGACCGATCTCGAACTCCACGCGCTGCCCCTCGTCGAGGGAGCGGAAGCCCGAGCCGCTGACAGCCGAGTAGTGCACGAAGACGTCGGGCCCGCCGCCGTCTTGCGCGATGAAGCCGAAGCCCTTCTCGCTGTTGAACCACTTCACAATGCCCTGAGCCATTTCCAAACTTTCCTGTAGACGAGCCAGGTCCTAATAGTCCGGTCCCGGTCTCGCCATCAACAATGCCATGATCCGACGAATTCAGCCACACCCGTCTTCGCCGACTGTGAGGAACCCAACCCCGGCCCGACGGCGTCTGGTGCCGTCACACAGCCACTGCCGGATGCTCGGAGTATGCCGAGATGGTTGCCCGAGGGATGCCGGAGCGCCGCGATCCCACCTTATGAACCAACCGTCCAGAACCATCGCGGAACCCGGCGCAACCCGGAGGACGGCCGCCGTCAGCGCCCCTAGAAATTTACGGAAATCGAGTACGGCAAATTCACTACCAGCGTACTTTCCGTGAACATGCGGGCATCGGACGCCTCGCGGAGAACGCGCTAGGAGTGGAACGTGCTGGACATCAACCATTTCACCTACGGCTGGACCACCCCGGTACTGGCCTATCTCATGTCGTTCCTCGGTTCGATGCTGGCACTACGGTGCATGGTTCGCTCGCGCGCGTCCGGTAACCACGGCGGCTGGCTCACCGCCGCGGCTATCGCGCTCGGCGGAACCGGCATCTGGGTCATGCATTTCATCGCCATGCTCGGTTTCTCCGTCCACGGCGCCACCATCCGCTACAACGTCCCGATCACGTTGTTCAGCGCCGCCATCGCGATGGCCGTGGTGTGGCTCGGCTTATCGATCGTGGTGCGGCGCGGCTGGGACAGCGCGGCGCTGCCGGTCGGCGGCACCATCACCGGGCTCGGGGTCGGCGCGATGCACTATTCCGGCATGTACGCGATGAAGACCGATATCGAGATCGTCTACGACCCGGTCGTGGTCGCCGTCTCGATGGTCATCGCGGTGGTCGCCGCGACGGCCGCGCTGTGGTTCGCCCTGCACATCCACGGCCTGCTCGCCACCATAGGCGCCGCCATGCTGATGGGTGTCGCCGTGTGCGGCATGCACTACACCGGCATGTTCTCGATGAGCGCGCACACCAGCGCCCACGTCGCCCATGCCTCGGGCGCCACCGCATCGCAGCTGCTCACCCCGCTGATCGTGAGTATCAGCATGGTCACCATGATCCTGCTCATGCAGGTAGGCATCACCGAGGCCGAGGACCCCAACCTCACCCGCCCGGTCCACGGCCAGCGCGCCAGCCGCTTCTGGCCGAGCGGCCAGAACTAGAGCGTCCGCACGTGGTGGGCTTCGGGCCCACGCCGGGTCTCCCTGACCCCGAACTCCACCCGCTCACCGGCCCGCAGGGTCCGGAATCCCTCGCCGACGAGTTCGGTGTACTCGACGAAAACCTCGGCTCCGCCCTGGTCGGGGGTGATGAACCCGAACCCTTTGCCGCTGTCGAACCAGCTCACCACGCCGCTCGGCATCAACCAGCCTTCCGAATCATTTGCCTGACATGCTGATTCGTCCATCGTCGCATGCCACGGCCCGCGACACGCGGGCCATGGCGGCGCGATGCCCGTCGACCGGCGGTGGTACTGGATAAACTCCTGGTAGGCCCGCCCGGGCCGGCCGATTCGCGAGAACGGAGAGCCGGTGCACGCGCCCATCGAGCCAGGCCCGCAGGCACCGGACCGACGCGCTGACGCCTGCCGATGAGCCGAAAGCCGACCGCCACCGAGTTCCGCACCGCCGCCGAGGCGGTGACGGTGTTCGTGGCCGCCTCGGTCGCCGTGCTGGCGATCATGCTGCCGATCAGCTTCGCCGATCTCGCCGAATCCCGTCACGTCGACCTGCTGGTATTCAATGTCCCGCGCGCGATGACCGGCGGCGCGTTCGTCGCGGTGCTCACCGCGGCGGTGACCATGGCGGTCGGCAGCGCGCGGGCGGCCTGGTGGACCGCGCTGGTCGGCCTGGCGGGCATCCTGCTGAGCCACCTGCTGCTCGCCCCCGACGTCGACAGCACCGACTTCTCCGGATTGTCGCTGCCGACCCTCAACTTCGTCGACGCCCTGCTGGCCGGAATGGTGGTCGGCGCGCTGGCCGTCGCGGTGTGGCACGAGCCGCAGCTGCGAGCGGTGTATCTGTTCGCGGTGCCCGCCGCCACCATCCTCGGCGACATCACCGAGTCTCCCGCCGACGCGGACTCGGCAGGCTTCGACGGCTTCCTCGGCGGCTCGCTGCCGCTGTGGGTGATCGCGGCCAGCGTCCTCGCCCTCGGCTACCTGGCCGCCACGACCACCATCCACCCGCCCGCGACGCTCGACACCGCGATCCCACTGGCGCCCGTGTTCGCCGCGATCGTCGCGTTCTCGGCGATCCTCGGCACGTCGCTGGCGGTGTCGGTCCGCGCCATCTCGCTCCCGCCCGCGCTGATCGGCGCCGTCGTCGTGGTCGCGGCGGCGACCGTCGCCGCGCTGATCCTGCCCGGCCGCGACGGCGTCCTGCTCCTGCTGATGACCGCGTTCGCCGTGGCGGGCAGCCTGGTACTCACCCTGCCCCGCTCCGGTCTGATCGATGTGGGCACCGTGCTCGCCGTCGGTGCCGGTGTGCTCATCGGCCTGCGCGCACCGCGGGCGCTGGTCGCCGCAGCCTGTGTGCTGGCACTGTCGCTGTTCGTCCTGTTCACCGACCTCTTCGACCCACCCGCCGCGCCCAACGCCGCCGTCGGCTGTCTGGCTCTGGGCGCGGTCTGTGGCTATTGCGTCGGCGCCGCTGTCCCGCACAGTCCCGCCGCCACCACCGTCGGCCTGTCCATCCTGTTCGTCCCCTCCCTCGGAGTCGCGTTGAGCGACAATCTCTTCGGCAATCTCGCCTACTCCCCGTCGTGGTACCGCACCGCCGACGTCGATCGCGGCCCCATCCCGGCAGCGATCGCCGTCGGCATCGCCGTGAGCTGCACCGCGGTCATCGCACTGCTGCACCGGTACCGACCGGCCCCCGCCGAGTAGCCCTTCCACCGAGGCCGGGTTCCCGCTCCCGACCGACCATCGCGCGTTCCCTACCTACGGATCACCTCGCGCACCGGATGAACACCCGGTATCCGTTCACGCGAACGCTGTAGGCAGAACCGCGAGACCACCCCTGCCGCAGCCCGATTCGGGGTATACCGGTCACATGAGTTTCCCGGTGACCTTCGGGCTCGCCCAGATCGGTCTGCTCGCCCTGCTCGCCCTCGCGATCGCCCTGCTGGTCTGGGCCGCGCTCGCGTTCCGCCGCCGCCGCGGCGCCACCGCCGTCCTCGGCCGCGCCGTCCCCGGCCTGGCCCTACTCCTCGTCGCCACCCTCCTACTCTGGATCGCCACCCTCCTCCAGACCTACCTCGGCCTCACCGGCGAGATCACCGCCGCCCACGTAGTCGCGAAACCCGTTGCCGACCAATCCGATCAACTCGAAGTGGAGCTCACCCTCTACGACGACGAAGGCGCCGTCGACACCCGGACCACCCAGCGCATCGAAGGCAACCTCTGGGTCCTGCAAGCCAACATCGTCGAACTCCACCCGTGGGTCAACGCCCTTGGGTTCCACTCCGGTTACAAGATCACCCGGCTCTACGGACAGCGTCTCGACGGGAAAGCCACCCGGCAGGACCACATCTTCCTCAACGGTGGGGATCGCGACTTCTTCGAAGACATGAACGAGAAGAGTTGGTATACATCGCCGTTCGTGCGGTCAGCCTACGGGAACGCGGTGATCGCCACTCCCGGAGAGTACGACGTCATCATCTCCCGCGATGCGATCAAGGTGCGCGCGACCGGCTGAATCAAGAAGGCACCCGCAGCCGCCATCCGGTCCGCCAATCGGTTGCGAGGGCAGAATCTGGTCGGGCGCGGCTGGCCCAGACTTCGCTCGTTGACCAACAAGAGGTTCCCCCGGTTTCTCGGAGAGCTACTCCGAGTTAGCGGGGGAACCTCAACATACGCAATGCCCCGATGGTGGCACCTTCGAGGTTCGCACCTGTCGCAAAGGTTCCTATGTCCATCCAGCAGCATCACGTGATCCAGTCGTCGCGCCACAGCCACTTCGTCACCATCTGGGTAGGGTTAGTCGGATCAGCCGAAGTTCCAGAACCGGAGGATCCTTCGTACCAGCACCAGAACATTCGAGCCGACGCGGGCGGCTCAGCTCACTCTCGAAATATGGTTCCGATAGTATTCGTGCCGAATGTGATCTCCCTGACCCGTAAATGCCCGAAACTCCCCCATTCGATATGCCAGACCGCCAGATCTCTCGGCTTTGACTATCTCAAAATCTTTACCTAGCTGGGAGATTCGACGGTCGATTTCGGGATCACCGATGGAGAGATTCGCGCGATCAGTGATCTGTGCTGCGGTAAGGAAGGTGTCCGGATCCCGTATCGCCTGGTCACGCAGAACCTTGTAGATAGGATCGGTGTGTGGATCGTCGTTGCGCTCGATCGGCTCACCGACGTGGCGAAGCGCGCGGGAAATCGACTGCCCGATCGCTTTGGCAACCGGAGGTGGAAACGCGTTGCCAATCTGTCGGTATTGTGCTGTCTTCTTGCCCGTGAAGATCCACGCAAACTCTCCGTCCCCAGCAGCCTCCAGCTCGGACCGATGTGCTTCGTCCTTGGCGAGGACCCATCCTTGGATGCGTGCGACCATCTCGACCGTCAGTTTCGGGCCGAACTCCGTCATCGGGCGCTTGTCGTACGGCGGCGCGGTGTCGTGCACACCGTAGGCGTCAACCCCGAGTTCCGCCCATGCTCGCTTCGCCCTGGTAGGACCCAGGTCAGCACCGCCATGCTTCTTCGATCCACCGACGATTGTCGGAGCGATGCCGTTTGCTTTCGCGGCCCACGCAGCTGCACCCTTCCAGCCACGTTCCGTCATCAACGGCAGTAGCGTCTCCCCGACTGTCTTGACTTCGCCGGTCGCCTCAGGCCACTTGAAGTACCGGAAATCCTCGGACACCATGGCAACAAGTACAAATCTGGGCCGCAGCTGAGGCACGCCGTAGTCGGATGCTTGGATAAGGCGCCACTCTGCCGAGTAGCCGAACTTGCTGAGCCTGTCCAGCACGTGCTGCCGGTAACCAGCGAAGCGTGGCATGCTCAAGCCACGGACGTTCTCAAGGAGCAGAGCACGGGGTTTCACAACATCAACTTGCTCGACGGCCCACGCAAACAGGTCCCGCTCGTCATTCGCGCCGAGTTGCTTTCCTGCGATGGAGAACGGAGGGCAAGGAACGCCGCCCGCCAGCAAATCTATCTGCCGTCCGCCTTGTCCTTCGGCATCAGGAGCAAAGGCCTTCGGGTTGAACACCGATGGGTTGGCCACGTCACCGACCTCGACCTTCCAGTGCGGGCGGTTACGCTGGATCGTATCCGCAGCAGTTTGGTCGAGTTCGACAGCCAGCTTGTGGTCGAAGCCTGCTCGCTCGAGCCCAAGCGCCTGGCCGCCTGCCCCGGCGCAAATCTCGATGACGCTGAGCTCGGTCACACGGTGTCCCTTCTGCGAAGTGATGTATCGAGCGATCCTGTGGGACGCGGATGACTATCATGCCGTGTAATCAGAGGCCAGTCGAAAGCTGGGTAGTGGATGGACCGAGAAGACTTGTCGCCACCGAAGCCGAGTAGCCGAAGCAGCGTACCGGCGGCATCATCGCCCGGCCGTGGGCGCAACATGCGGGCGATCAGGCGTACCGACACCAAGCCAGAGATCGAGCTGCGGAGCGAGCTGCATCGGCTCGGGTACCGGTTCCGGAAGGACTTCCCGATCGCGGTAGAGGGTCGCAAACCGGTCAGACCAGACATCGTGTTCACGGCTCGCCGGGTTGCGGTTTTCGTCGATGGCTGCTTCTGGCACGCATGCCCCGAGCACGGCAGGGCGCCGACCACTAACGAGTGGTATTGGACACCGAAGCTCCGCCGCAACGTTGCGCGAGATCGAGAAGCGGACGCCGCATTGTCGACGGCTGGGTGGACGGTAGTCAGGGTCTGGGAGCACGAACCGGTCGTATCGGCACTGACCACTGTGGTCGACGAACTCGATCGGGACCCGAACATATGAGCGATCGTAGGTGATCAGGTAGCTGAGGTCACGGCAACCCACCGGCAGAGCTAAGTTGATCGGCATGGGGATGACATTCGGAACGGATCTGCTGGGGTGGAAGCGCAGCCGCAAGAACAAGCTCGGCTGGCAGTGGGTACCGAATACCGCCGACACCGACAACGTGTCCAGCCTCCGGCTATCGGCGGCTGTGCTCGAGTATCTGGGCGCCCCGAATCCGAACGGCGGCGCATCCGATCCAGCCGAACCTCCCGACAACCCAGGTGGGCTGCTAGAAACCCAGGTCGCGGTTGACCTCGCCACCGCGCTTCCGCTGCTGGATCCACAACGCCAGTGGGAGGTCCGCAAGGGGCAGAGCATCGTCAACTATGCGCAGTACAAGCATCTGGCCGCGATGGACCGCGCGATCGCGAATGATCCGAACCTTCGCGTCACCCTCGGGACCGACTACCTGATCAAGCCGGATGTCCTCGTGGGTCTTCTCAACACCCCGACGACGAGCAAACATCCTTGGTTGCATGCAGCGCTTGCCTGCAAATGGACAATTCGGTCCGACCGGGTCCAGAACATCCGTCACGAAAACGGCAATATGATCCGGCATCGGCGGGGACGCCTGCCTCATTTGGTGACCATCACCGCAGAACCGTTGCCGACGCGGCTCGCATCCATCGCGCGCGGCACCGGCGAGGTCGACGCCACCTACCACCTGGCATATCCCGCCATGGCCCAGGCAGTGGCGGCGGTCGGAACTGGCGAACAACAGGACGCGTGGGCAGAGGTCACCGAGCAGGGACGTCTGCTTGACTACACGCAACTCGCTGCGGCGCTCGCTACCTGGTAACCCGGCGGGACCTGCTACTCGGCCGGAGCCACCACGTCATCGAAGTGCCGCAGCAGTGCACGTACGTCGGCAGCGTCCATACCGGCGCCAGCGGCAGGCTCTTCTTCAAGATCGGCCAGTTGCTGGACATCTGGATCGTCGAGAATCGCCGCCATAAACTTCAGCTTCGCGTCCAGGCGAAGGCGAACCACTTCGTCGACGGTGCCGCGAGTGGCAAGGACAGTCACTCGTGTCTCCGTGCCCGGCGCAAGCCCGAGCCGGTGGATACGGTCCAGGCTCTGCAGGAACCGGCCAGCCATGAAGTCCCTGTCGACATAGACCGCGTCGTGGCAGACGTAGTGGAGACTTACGCCTTCGCCAAGCGTCGCCGGGTTGGAAATGAGGACGTGACAGTCTGGGTCTTCCCGGAATCGCCGCAACTGCTCGTCCCGGTCCGGGGTACCACCGTAAACCGTCGCTGGGCCAAAGTTCTCGAGCAGCTTCTCTAGCGTGGTCAAACTACGGACGAAAGTCGTCCACACCAGGGTCTTTCGGCCGGCCGACGCATTGTCGGCGACGATCTTGACAGCTTCCTGGTACTTGGGTGACAACTCGATGCTGGGGAGATTCTGGAGCAGGTCGAACAGCGAGTCGCCCGGCGAAGGCTGAAGCGGGGGAAGCTGGTACTCCAGCGGCTCGTATCGGCTCGTACCTTCGAGAAGCAGGGCCGGACTGGTCGCAGCCATCAGCATCCGCAGCATCGCCCGCCCGAGTGCCTCGATACTCCCTCGCGAACTCTCGGCGCGTGCCGAGTAGTTCCCCTTGAGCGCTTCGTAAACTTCCGCATGTAGAGGAGGCATGTCCACATACCTGATCCTCGGCTCGAACGGGGGTAGCCCGAGTTCATCTTTCGTCGTGCGGGTAAACAGCGGCCGAAGCACGGCACTGGCCCGCGCGAGATCTCCACCGTCGACAGCCTCGATCACCGCCCGTTTACCATGCCCGGGCCACACAAACGAAAGCAGACTCTCCAAGTCACGGGCGCCGTTCGGCGCCGGCGTCCCGGTGAGAATCAGGCGACGATTCGCCAACGGACCGAGGGCAAGAGCAGCCGAGCCATAAGTGCCGCGCGCACCCAGTTTGATGCGATGCGCCTCGTCCAGCACGATCATCGAGGGCTTGGCCCGGAGCCAGGTTGCCAAGGTATCCAGCGAAGGATCGAGGCGTTCGTAGTTTACGATGCAGAGTTCCGCGAGTGGATCGGTGGAGCGGCCGGCTACCGCACTGCGAAGTGGCTCCGTGAAGCAGTACGAGCTCTCGTACTCCCAGGACTCGTATGCCGACTTCGGACCGACGACGAGCAGCTGCTCCGCCTCCCCCTGCGCACGTGCCGCAGCGTATACAGCCAGTGCCACCCGCGTTTTCCCTGCACCAGGAACGCTGAAGTTCGCTCCATGGCGCAGCGACAGGAGCCTGGCTATGTCCCGCTGCTGGAACGCCGTGAGCTCGCCGGTCCAGTCGTTGCCGAGCAGGTCGGCGACCGAGTCCGGATGAACGGCATCCGCCGAGTTCTCCGTCGTCCCATCGAGGTTTCGCTCGACAGCTTCGGTGTCGTCGAGAACCCCGGTGACGAGCACCCTCAGATCGTCGGCCCACGCTACGTCAGGATGGGACCAGCCACCTAGCTCGCCCAAATTGACAAGAAAATCATCGAGATCGACTTCCGCGGACAGAGGGCCCCTCGCGCCAGAAGTACTGAGACGGGATACCAGCTGCTGAAATTCCGGTTGGAAGTCCGGTGTAGTGAGCAGCTCCACGCGCATGCGGGTCATTCCGAACCGCAAACGGAGCGAAGGATTCTGAGCATTGGTCATTACAGCCGGCCCCTGCTCTCGACCGCCCCCACGAGCCAGTCGAGGCCGCTACCGGGAATCGCGACCGATCGCTGCGCCTCTATCGCGAGCTGCTCCAGCACAGTATGCAGTTGAACCAGTGCGTCATCGAACGCGCCTTCATCGAGACTGGAGTTGCCTCTCGCCAAGACAACATCATTGACAGCCTGCTCGAGGTCCTTACAGGCCGCCACAACCCGGTCGGGCGCAGCGAGGCGCTTCTTCCGGATCATCGCGTCGCGACCAGCGACTGTGATCGCGGTGTCGAAGGCATCCTTATAGGTCAAAATCAGCTTGCTGGCTGCAGTTTTGGCAGGCTCGCCAGCGGCATCGCCTGCAGCTTCAACAGCTTTCGCCTGCAGGAGCTTGTCAGTGATCGCCCGTGCGGCAGAAACATCAGGCCCGGATGCCTTGACGCTGCGACCTAGACCAGGAATCGCAACGGCCTCGCCGACGCCGGACTCCGTCCCCCCGAACTCCTCGATCAACCCCTTGTCCAGATATCGTTCCTGGAAGTCGGTGCCGACGAACCGGACATCAGTCTTGGCGTAGTCCAGCACGATCGCTGCGAGCCGGGACTCCTTCAGTAGCTCCGCTCGCTCCTTGTTCTTCTTGTGCTCGTCCTGATATGCACGGTAGAGCTCAGCCAATTTCTCCTGAGACTGTTCGAAGTCCACGAGGCGCATCGACTCCTGGCCCTCAGTTCGGCTGCGTTCAATACAGTTCCGCAGTTCAGCCAATACCCAGAAGTCCCGCTCGACGACATTTACAGTTGTGTGAAATGTCTTCGCGATGACCGATGTCGGGCGATGAAGCTGATCCCGCTGTTCTTCCAGCGCAAGCAGTCGATTGATATACGAGTAGTTGCGTCGTTCGTCCCGTCGCAACTGAAGGGAGACCTCGACAGCATTGATATCGTCCCACGTGCACGACGCCGGCAGCACCCCGACACGCATGCTGGTGGCCTTTGACCCAGCTCGCAGCGCAGCGCAACGGGTATTACCGTTGACAAGGATACCTTCGCGGGTGATCAAGCCGGGTTCGATCTGGCCGAACTGTTCGAGATGCTCCGCCAGCTTATCGAATTCAGGGTCAGGCTGCGTTGTGTCCGCCGGTCGGCGAGTGAGCAGATGTTTCAGATAGTCCTGGCTCTCCTGACTCCACGGATCATCCGACAGTGCTGCGTCACGGACCGGCTCCAGACTGCGCTGCGCCCGAATCCGGTGCGTACCGGGGTTGTAGTACAACGCGTTGATCGGCATGTCGATGACCTGAACGTGGAGCGGGGCATCGCGCCACTCCAGCGTCAGAGTCTCGGCGACCCCACCGTTCTGGTCGAGGTCCCCGAGGCGCTGCGCCACCATTGCACGAACAGCGTCTGCTGTGGGAGGAACTCCAAAGTCTGTGAACATTCCTATGGTCTCTCTCGATCAAATATCTGTGAACTTGGGGCCGTACCGCCCCTGCAACTACTTCAGGCGGTCCCGGACTTCGGCCCTGGATTCCGCCGGAAGCGTCCTGTACAGCGCCCACAGGTTTTCCGCCTCGCTGAAACCCCGTGTATCCCGCTCGATCCACTGACTCAGCATCTGTTTCTCATAGGCGGTCAGCTTATCGACTCTGGCCAGTATGTCGCCGAGATCAGCAACTGAGTCGCGGCCACCGATACGGCATCGGCTGCACTCGAGCACCATCTGCACCGACGTTCCACCACTGGGCAGCCTCACCGTGCGGCGGGCAACGTCGAGTTGTGATGCGATGTACGTGCCAGCGTAGGTCTCGCCCGGACCGATACCGCATGAACGGCACTTACGCCCGTCCTTCGCCATGACCTCGTAGCGTTCGGCGGCCGTGATCGTTGCACCGGCCGGCCGCGTGGCCTTGCCCGGTTCCCACACCGCTATGCCCTGCTCGACGAACCGTTGCTCATGCGGGCCCAGCGATGCATCCTCGCGATTGGTGTCGATCCGCCAGCCGAAGTCGCGGAGGTCGCGCATCCGTCGATCCACCTGGGATTTGTCCGGAAACGCATCTCTCAGCTGCCCCTTCGTGAAGAGGCCGCCGACACCGACCTCCTGCACCAACCACAGCGCACAAGCCTTCATGGTTCCGAGCTTCGGGTCATTCCAGGTAGGCATAGCCATCAGCAATCCGTCCTCTCGCGTCGACGTTCCAGGAAGAGATCGCCGATCCGGATTGGTCCAGCGGCCTGGCCACATCGAGTCAACAGCAAGATCTAGGGCGTGGAAACCTATCTGCTGTCCTGACTTTGCCGCCGAGTTTGCACGGAAAGTCAGGACAGCAGATCTATTCACCTTCCGGATCCCACCGGTCACAATGGGTTGGTCGTGTGCCACCCGTCCTGGTCGTGTGCCACCCGTCCTGGGGGAGACCTGAATTGATTACGTGCTCGGATTACGGATTCGGACAGGCCTGGTCATTCGGCCAGCGGCGGTTCTACTTCGAAGTACGCAAGCTGATGTGCTGCACTCGCACGTCTCATCGCCAGCTGAGCGATAGGGCCAACGTCAGCAAGGACACAGTGTCCAAATTGCTCGCTGGCCAGTACAAGTTCGGTCCACGAGAGTCGACTCTGCAGCAGATCTACAACTTCGCGGCGTCGGCGATCGACAAGGACCAGGACCTCATCACCTGGGAGTACCTTCGCCAGCTCCGGCGCGATATCGCTATCAGTCTAGGCGGCATTGCCGACGCTGCTCGACTGAAGGCCGCTGTCGCGTGCCCCCAATGCGGGACATCCGCTCCTGCTGAGCCGGCCGACCTGACCGCACAGGAGGCTGACGCTGAGGAAGGTAGAGGCGCCGTTGATGTGCCGGTCCCCCTGAGCGAGGGGGACCGGCACATCAACGCCGACATCGCGTGGCCGAGCCGCGAACTTCTATGGGCGCCGGCATCCGAACTCGCGGGCTACATCGTGGCTGGCCAACTGGAGAATTCGAGCCGAATGATCCATCACGTTGGGACGGACGCCACTCCAGACGAAGCCGCAAACGCGGTCATCGCCTGCCGCGATCTGGACCTGATGGATGCAGTAGCTGCGATTATCAGCTATGCGGGACGGCGGGAGGATCGCGAGATACTTCAGATCCTTCGCCCACTGCTTGATCACGAACGACATGCAGATGCCGACGCGTTGCTGGACCGGGCACTTTCCGCCGGAGGGCAACGCTAGCAGCTCACGGCTGGTTCCGCCTTCGCCCCAATCCCGGCAAGAAGTCGGTTCACAAGCATCTACGCCGTCGAGTTCTGAGGGCTGCACATTACGCTCCGCAGTGCGCCACAGGCGATCCGACAGTGCAAGAACTGGCCGAACCTCACATCGGCCTCATTCCGCTTCCACGATCGCACTCTCCGTCGACGAATCCGTAGTCTCGAACCGCACCACCCGCGAATCCCGCCCTATCGCGGTAGATGGCGCGATGAAACCGAAGGTGAGAGCGAGGTGGCCTGGGTCGATGCTGCCGTCGGGGCGAATGTCGGTCAGGTGTGCGGGTTCGACAACTGGGTGGAGGAGGATCGCGCCGCGGCGGGCGGTGCGGAAGGATTCGGTGTGGGGGTCGCCGGAGTCGGGGAGGGCGCCGGCGATGCGGCGGGCGATGGTGCGGTGCCAGTTGTAGCTGATGGCGCCGAACAGGGGGTCGCGGCGGCGGGTGCGGTCCCAGCGGGGGACGGTGCGGGAGCCGATCGAGAGGTGGGGAGCGCTGCGGTTGGGGCAGGGGCACAGGACGGCCCAGTCGGTGACGTCGCCGTCGGCGGTGATCGAGCGCAGGTATTCGAGGTCGGGGGCGAATTGGCGTTCGGCGCGCCAGCGCACGGATTCCAGGACGGCGAGGATCCGGTCGGCGGACACCGTCGCGTGTAGCGCGGTCATCTCGTGGCCTGCGGCACCGTCGGGGAAGTGGTAGGCGAATTCGAGTGGTTCGGTGGAGAGTTCGTCGATGATCGGGAGCCAGGCATCGACATTGTGGCGCAGGTCGGCGGCGAGGGTCGGATAGGCGGTGGGCTCGCGCCATCGGCCCGGCGAGCGCACCTCCACCAGCCGCGCGTTGTACATCTTGTTCTTGCTGGTCGGCGGCAGCAGCGGGAGATGTTGGGAGACCAGCGGCGGGACCTGGGCGGGGGTCACCTGGGGTTCGCCGTCGACCATGGTGGCGTACTGGCGCAGTTCCTGACGGAACGCGTCCTCGTCCTGGCAGATGGCTTCGAACATCTGGTACAAGTCGAAAGTACGCTTTCCCGGCCCGGATTCCTCGCGGCCGATATAGAGCCGGACGAGGTCGCGGTAGCCGCGACGGAAACCGAACCAGCGGCCCATCTGCATCAGTGCCGACATGTTGCCCGCGCGCCGGCGGAAGTACGAGACGGTCAGTCCCTCGACGGTGAAACCGCGCGACAGCTTCTGGCCGCCGATGAGGATCTTCCAGATCGGGCGCCGGTCGAAATCCGCCGCTCCGGTTTCCAGAGCTGTGTCGCCGTTGACAACGATGATCGGGTTCTGGTCGCCGCCGATGCGGAAGACGGCAGGGCCGATATAGGGGCGGAGCTCGTCGAACGCCGCGGGCACAGCATAGCCTTCGGCTCGCGCGGCACTGACCGCGGCGACGTCGGTGTCGAAGAGTTCACGCAGGCGAGCGTGGCCCGACGGCCCGGAATAGTCGGCGTTCCACCAGACTTCGGAGACCCGCGCCAGGAGTTCACGATGATCGGCGACGAAGCTGGATTCGTGGATCAGCATGGTGTGGTGGGTGAAGAAGCCGTCGCCGAGCCCGTGGTCCTCGCGATAGATCTTCATCGCGGCGGCGAGGACGAACATGTCGACGGCACTGATCAGGGCAGCGGTGTCATCGGAGTCCGTGACGACGACATCGCGCACGTGCGCCTTCTCGTTGGAGTTGGCGTAGGTGCGTTCGGATTCCGCGACGGTGGCGTCGATATCGTGAAAATCGGTGGCGCCCATGTAGCCGTGCGGCCGCTCGAGGGAGAGCAGGAAATCCTTCGGGAAGACATCGGCGGTGTCGGACGGGTCGATGAACACATTGGCGTAGGGAGTCGCGGTGTAGCCGAGGTACTGGGCGCGCGGGAGCATCGTGAGCAGGTCGGAGATCGACTGATTGATCGCGGTGCGCTCGGAATCGGGTTTGACCCGTGTGGTGTTGACCGAGGCTTCGTCGGATTCGTCGTCGATGATCAGAACCGGAATCTCCGACAGCGGCGTCTTGATCTTGCGGAGGTCTTTGACGAGCCGGGTCAGGACGGTCTTGTTCTTCTTGACCACCATCAGGCGGGCGGCGGCGCGATGCAGATTGACCGGGTCGTACAGCGGCAGGGCGGGCTCGCGTTTTTCGAATTCGAGCGCGTAGATGCCCTGTTGGAGGCTGCGGTAGTCGTTGTCGCGGGTGGTGAGACGGTGGATGTCGAACCAGCCCTGCACCGAGGGGAGATCGCCGAACGACAGGAAGCGGCGCTCGATCCAGGCGGGGTCGTCACGGTAGTCGGAGTCGTGCTCGGCGGCGCCGCGCAGGATGTTCTCACGGCCGACGAGTTCCATGTCCAGACGACGCTGGGTCTGGGCGCGAAGCAGGTTCAGGGTGCCCGACAGCACGATCACCAGCCGGTACCCGGCATCGACCGCCTTTGCCACGACCCCGGTGAAGTTGGCGGTCTTGCCCGATTGGACGTAGCCGACGACCAACCCCTTGGACTGGTAGGCGGTTGGCGCGCTCGGATCGGCGAGCCGTTCGACCACCGCGTCGGTCGCGGCGTCGAGGTCGGCGACCGCCTCGGGTGACCAGTGCTTGCGGGCGAGCAGCAGCCGGTAGTTGTTCCAGTACCCCTCGCGGCCGTGCCGGGAGAAGCGGAGGGAACGCGCGTGGTACCACGGTTCGAATCTGGTGCCGATCACCACTGGTTTCGGCAAGGCGGGGATCGGTGCGTTGGCTTCCAGCAGCTTGGCTGTGGCCAGGTCGATGCCGAGTCGCAGGCAGATGTGGGCACGCCGCTCCGGTGTGCGCGGCTCGGCGTCCGACCAGGTCGGCGCGGACTCGAAGTCCCACTGGTACAGCTGGGTTCGCCACATCTCCACCAGCGCCAGATTGTCGGAGACGAACAGCAGGGCGTCACGGAAGTCCTCCTCCGTGGCGAACGGCAAGGCCCCGTCGATGTCCTCGGCCTGATATCGCATGGACGACACCAGGTTGCGCGGCCGGGTGCCCGCCATCTCGCCGAGCACCTCCTGGTGCAGAAGCAGCCGCAGCGAGTTCATGCGTCGGCCTGCTCGAACTCCGTGCGCGCGGCAGCCAGCAGTACCGACTGCCACAGCTGCAGATTGTCCTTCGTCCGCGGCCCGCTGAACTCCTTGCCGAAGACGTCGTGCAACAGGAAGTACATGAGAGCCTTCAGCATCGGGGCATCGTCGACCGTGCCACGCCGACCTCCGTTCATGGCCGACCGGTAGCGCCGGTTCAGCGCGATGGTGCGGGTGTCGCGGTCGATGTCGAAGAACACGTCGTCGGTGAGTTTGCGCCACTCGATGGTGATCGGGTCCTCTCCGGGCAACGACGGCAGTTCGTCGTCGATCGTTTCGCGCACCAGGTCGGCGAAGCCCCGGCCTGCAGGAATCACGGGCTTCCTGGTGGCGCCCGCACGTCGGCGCGCCTCCCGATAGACCTGCTTGGCATCGGCGAGATAGTCGGCAAAGGTGCGACCCTGCGCGTCGACGGCGCGCTCGAGCGCCTCGGTGAACTCCGGCGAGACCTCCACGCCCTCTTTCTTCACCGTGAGCCGGAAGGTGTCGCCGACGTCGGCGGGCAGATTCACATCGACTCTGGCCAGGGCGAGGTGCTGCTCGGGCTGGCG
The DNA here is from genome assembly GCF_042650365.1 of Nocardia rhizosphaerae. Classification (NCBI taxonomy): domain Bacteria; kingdom Bacillati; phylum Actinomycetota; class Actinomycetes; order Mycobacteriales; family Nocardiaceae; genus Nocardia; species Nocardia rhizosphaerae. The sequence continues at coordinate 291,522 of NZ_JBHSBA010000007.1, read as the reverse complement.
GACGTTGTTCCAGCCGCCGGCTTGGACCACCCTGCCGTTGCGATAGAAGTAGAAACCCTGCCTGTCCAGCACGCTGCCGAAGGCCTTGTATTCGCTCCGCGAGGATTTCGGCGGCCAGATGTGCGCTGTCAGCTCTACCCGGCCCGCCCCGGTCAGCTCGGCGGTGAAGGTCCGGGGGTAGTCCGGGTGGCCGGAGACCGGATAGCCGAAGGGATTCAGCGCCACCACACCGAAATTGGCGAAGATGTCGCCGGTGCGGACGTCTTCGACGGCAATGGTGATGTTGAAGTCGTCGCGCAGCAGGAAGCGGTGCAGCTGAACGCCCAGGTGCAGACCGAGCCGGGCGATGGTGCGGTCGAGGTAGCGGCCGGTTTGGGCCACCCCGACATTGCGCGGGAAATCCTTCACCCCGTCCCAGCGAATCACCGTGCCCTGCCAGGTGATGGGACAGCCGTGGTAGCGGTCGATCAGCGACTGGGCATACCCCGATTCGACGATGTCGCACTGGAAATCCGCGCGGGCTCGTTCCATCGCCCACCGGCGGCCCGCCGGCCGTGACTTGCGGGTTCTGCTCACCACGGTGAGCGCGGCAGCTTGACTCAACGAGGCCGATTTCAGGCCGGTACCGAACATGCCGAGGGCGTCGGGAGCGTAGTCGCGGCGGCCGCCGACGGTCATGGCGACATCGAGATCGTCCTCCGCCATCCCGCGCCCGTCGTCGATGATCAACAGGCTCAGTAGATCGTCACCATCGCGCAGGAAGTGGATGACGACGTCGTTGGCGCCCGCGTCGATCGAGTTGTCCACCAGGTCGGCGACCGCCGCCTCGAACCCGTACCCCTGGCTGGTCAGCGCTTCCATGTACCGAGCGTCCGGCGGCAGGTATTTGTGTCCTACCGTCGGCACGTCGAACTGCCAGTCAGCCGTCATCGCCACCCCGAATCCTTTGCGCGCGCTGTTGAGGATAGAGCTCTCTTCGTCGTTGATCGGCACGTTCGCAGTGTTGTTACAGCCGGTTGGCAGCGGATCCCGTGGGCAGACCGGGATCAGGACATCGATTCACACGTATCTGGGTCATCGAATTCGTATGTGTGCACAGATATCAGTGAACTGCTGGTGGGCGCGGCGCGGACCCGTCATGCTCGGAAGTCGAGATTCGCGCGTTGTTCAGGAGTCACATGGTGGGACGAGGTGACCGGGGCGGGGGCGCGCCGGGGGTGTTGCCTGCTTTGCAGGGGTTGCCCGCGGACGAGGCGAGGGATCTGTTCGACTTGATGCGGGCGGCGGTGACGTTCGAGGCCAAGGCACTGGACAAGTCGATCGATTCGATGGTGGGGGCGTTGCCGCGACCGTTGCGGGCGGTGACCAAGCGGATCATGTTCGGCGGGCGATGAGCGATCTGACGACGCGGGCGCAGCTGATTCTGCTGGCCAGGACGCTGCATGTGCATCCGCAGCGGGTGGATCATCTGCGACACCTCGGAGCGGACCGGTTGCACGAGCTGCAGCAGCAGATCTCGGGGGTGCTGTTCGATCAGCACACCGAGACATTCCGGCGGATCAGCGCGCTGGTGCCGTTCATTCCGTTGTCGATCTCGATTCCGCTGGTACAGAAGCTGGTTCCGCCGATGACGACGGGGCGGGCGGCGGGCGCGGTGGGGGTCGAGCATCCGGCGAAGGCGGCGGAGACCCTGCTGATGCTCGATCCGCGGTATGCGGCCGATTGCGCGCCGTATCTGGATCCGCGGGCGATCGAGCAGATCTCGGATGTGGCGCCGACGGGGCCGGTGGTGGAGATCGTCAACGAGCTGCTGCGGCGCCGGGACTATGTGACAGCGGGGCCGTTCCTGTCCTGTGCCACACCGGAATTGATCGCGGCGGTCGAGGCTGGCGTGCACGACGACGCGGGGCTGATCCATTCGGCGGCCTACGCCTATGACGCCGACATTCTCAGCGCGGTGCTGCGCCAGCTGCTCGACGGGCCGTACCGGCGGATTCCGCGGATGGCGCAGACGGTGCTGGCGGGGCGGCCGGCGCTGCAGCATGCCGCGCTGTCGGTGTTCTCGCGGTGTTCGCCCGAGGTGATCGGCCGGGTGGGCGACGTGCTGTTCGGCAATGCGCGACCGGCCGATGTCGCGAACCTGGTTGCGACGGCGCTGCGAGTGGGGGCGGTGCCCGAGTTCCTCACCATGACCGGGCATCTCACGCCACTCGGGTTGTGGTCGCTGGTCGGCAATCCGGTGTTCGACGAGCCTGCGGTGGCGACCGGGCTGGTCGTGCCGCTGAACGACGGTGACGATACCGCCAGCTGGCGTGGACTGTTCACGCTCGCCGCACGCATGGACGGCCAGGCGAAGGCCGTCGTCGGTCAGACGCTGGCGGGGCTGTCGGATTCCACGGTGGCCGCGTTGCCCGCCCTGGCCACCGAAACCGCGTGCTGGCCCGCACTTCTCGATCTGGTCGCGGCCTCGGGGCCGTTGGCGCGCACCCGGTTCGGCACCGTTTGGGCTGGGCTGGGGCCGGAGCGGCGAGCGCATCTGCACCGCTGCATCACCGAGCACCACTACGACACCAGGCTCGCGGAAATCACCGCGATGGTGGCGCCGGTGGCGGTCGATCAGCTGTTCTTCCAGCGTCGGCGGCGGCAGCGGCACCGCAACGGCTGACCCCGCGGCGGGGATAGGTGGGTACCGGGTTCTGGTCATCGCGCTCGGCCATTCCGCCGTCGACAACGTCCTCGGTGCCGACCTCGATATCCCCTGGGCGGTCTCGCTGCTGGTGAAGGTGTTCCCGGCGCTCACCTTCGTGCTCGCGCCGCTGCCGTCGACGCGGCGCCGGCGCACGACGGCCCTCGTCCGTCTCCTTCGGCGCCGTAGACCGACGGCATGCACCATGGCGCGCACCCCCAGCCTGCCATGCGACCGATGCAGGCACCTCCGCGGGGCATGCCGGGATACGGAGCGCCGCGCAGTCATCCGGCCCTGCCACCGCACCACGGACCGAGGTAGCGCCAGCGGTCCGGCGAGCGTTTCACCGGGCAGCCGCCCCGAGACGCGTCGCCCAATCACCCGCTCGGGAAACCAGTTCGGGTGGAGACAGGATGGCGAACGCCGACTCGGTGCGGGCCAACAGGAACAGGGGCCAATCGAGGTCGTCGACGGTCATGGTGATCCGGGAGCGGTTGTCGGGGAGAGCGGTCACCGTGCACCAGCGGCCGACGCGGGCTGTCACCTCGTCGGCGGGGGCGTCGATTTCGGCGGTGACGTCGAAACCGCTACGGCGGGTGCCGATTCCGGCGCGGACGAACGCGGCGGCGTCGGCGGCGGGCAGGTCGCGGGGGCGGAACCGGATGCCGGTGGTGCGCGAGTCGGTGAGACGGTCCACACGGAAGGTGCGCCAGTCGTGGCGGGTGAGGTCGTAAGCGACCAGATACCAGCGGCGGCCGAGGGAGACCAGGCGATGCGGCTCGACCTCGCGGGTGGAGGCGCGGCCGTCGGCGGCGGTGTAGGCGAAGGTCAGGCGTTCCTCGGTGCGGCAGGTCATGGCCAGGTCGGTGAGGACGGCGGGGTCGAGGTCGGCCAGAGGGACCGCGTTCCAGCCGGTCGAGACGGTCATGGCGCGCAGGGCGTCCACGCGGCGGCGCAGCCGGGTGGGCAGGACGGTGACGAGTTTGGCCAGGGCGCGCACCGACGGTTCGGCCAGGCCGTCGGCGGTGCCCTGGGAGCCTGCCTGCAGGCAGACGGTGATCGCGACGGCCTCGTCGTCGTCGAGGACCAGCGGCGGGAGCGCGGCGCCCGCCGCGAGCTGGTAGCCGCCGTCGACACCGGGCCGGGCGTGCACGGGGTAGCCGAGCTCGCGCAACCGGTCGATGTCGCGGCGCAGCGTGCGCGCCGAAACGCCGAGCCGCTCGGACAGTTCGGTGCCCGGCCAGTAGCGGTGGGTCTGCAGCAGCGACAGCAGACGGAGGGTGCGTGCGCTCGTGTCGGCCATGTTCGCCATTCTCCCGCACATTGCGGACAGAAACTGGCCGCAATGGCCGCTACCTTGGGTTTCACACCGACAACGAAGGGACTCCGCTGATGACCACCCCCACGCTCCTCGACGCCGAACGCACCGATCTGCTCGACCTGCTGGCCAAGCACCGCCACTTCCTCCGGTTCACCACCCGCGAGCTGACCGATGAACAGGCCGCGCAGCGCACCACCGTCAGCGAGCTGTGCCTCGGCGGGCTGATCAAGCACGTCACCGAGGTGGAGTCGAACTGGGCGAACTTCATTGTCGAAGGCCCTGGCCCGATCCCCGACTCCGCGTCGATGAGCGAAGCGGATATCGCCGCGTGGGGCGACAACTTCCGGATGCTGCCGGGCGAAACCCTGGCCGGCCTGCTCGCCGAGTACGAGCGGGTGGCGGCCCGCACTGACGAACTGGTGCGCACACTGCCCGACCTGAACGCCAGTCACCCGCTGCCCGAAGCTCCGTGGTTCGAGCCGGGGGTGCGCTGGACCGCGCGGCGCACGCTGCTGCACATCGTCACCGAGACCGCGCAGCACTCCGGCCACGCCGACATCATCAGGGAAGCACTGGACGGCGCGAAGTCGATGGGCTGAGGTCGGCCAGGATCGCCTCCGCCGCGGCGCGATGGTGCGCCGCGGCGTCCGGGTCGGTGGCCTCGAGCACGTCGGCGATGCCGTGATTGGCGGTCGCCTCCTCGAACCGGTAGCCGAGTCCCGGTGCGAGGGCGAGGGTTTCGCGATACAGCCGCAGCGCATCGGCGGTCTGCCCGGCCAGCGCGCAGGTTTCGGCGTATCCGTTGAGGAAGTGGATCTTCCAGTGTTCCTCGAAGAGTTCGTCGAGGAGGGCGAAGGCGGCGCGATGGGCGGCGAGGGCCTCGGGGTAGCGGCCCATGCGCCGCAAGGCGACGCCCTGACAGTTCAGGCACCAGGCCTCGTTGTGTTTGTGACCGTCGGCGCGGGCCGATTCCAGTGCGCCGCCGAGGTGTTCGAGTGCCTCCTCGGGCGCCTCGGCGGCGATGGCGACCCCGAGGGTGATCTCGGCCTGGAGCGACGGCGGCCACGACGGGTCGTCGGCGGTGATGGCCAGCGCCTCGCGGGCCAGCTCGGCGGCACGCTCGGGTTGCCCCAAGCGCAGCACCGCCCATGCCTCGCCCGCCAGCGCGTCGGCGGCGCTGCGTGGGCAGCCGCTGGTGGCGTAGAGGTCGCGGGCCAGGCGGAACAGCTCGAGCGGTTCCTCGGTATCGCCTTCGTCCCAGCGCAGGTGGGCGCGACGCATGGTCAACTCGGCGCGTGGCAGCGGGTCGCCGACCGCGGCGATCAGGGATGCGGCGGCGGCGTACGCGTCGGCGGCCTCGGTCATCCGGCCGGCGTTGTAGCGGGCGAAACCGAGGTCGCTGTGCGCCTCGGCGAGCTGACGCGGGTCACCGAGGTGTTCGGCGGCCGTCAGCGACTGTTCGAACAGGGCGTTGAGATGGGTGGTGCCGCAACGTCTCGCGAAGAAGGTGCGCATGAAGCGCGGCAGCTCGCAGACGTGCACGTCGGCACCGGCCTCGACCGCGGTGTAGAACACGGCCATGAGGTTGGTGTACTCGGCGACGAACCAGAAGAACGCCGCGTCGCGACCGGAGAACGACGGCAGGTCCCTTGGCGGCGAGCCCGCCGACACCGGACGGGTCGGTGACACGAACGGCATCGCCGCGTCGGCGGCGGCCGCGGTGTGCACGTAGTAGTCGAGGACACGCCCCAGCGCGCGGGCCCGATCGGTATCGGAGTCTTCGGCGAAGGCGGCCGTGCGGGCGTGCTGACGGACCAGATCGTGCAACCGGTACCGTCCTTCGGCGGGCTGCTGGACCAGATGCGCGTCGAGCAGATCCTCGAGCATGGTCCTGGCCGCCCGCAGCGGTACGTCGGCGACGGCGGCCGCGACGTAGTCGGTGAAGGTGGAACCGGGGATCAGCCCGAGCAGGCGGAACAGGCGGCGCTGATCGCGCTTGAGCTGACGCACCGACATCCCGAACGCGGTGTCGAATTCGGTGGCGCCCTCGGCCATGCGTTCCACCAGGATCCCGACCGACCAGCCGGGACGATGCCGCAGCCGGGCCGCGGCCAGGCGCAACGCCAGCGGCAGGTTGCCGCACAGCCGCAACACCTCGGCGGCGTGTTCCGGTTCGCGGGCGAGCCTGCCGTCGGGTCCACGGGAATCGCCGCTGGCACGGGCCAGCAGTTCGGCGCTCTCCTCGGCGGTGAGGACATCGAGGGTCACCGGCGGCACTTCGTCGAGTTCGAGCAGCCGGTTGCGGCTGGTGATGATGGCCACCGACTCCCCCGCCCCCGGCAGCAACTGGCTGACCTGCGCGGCGTCGGCGACATTGTCGAGCACGATCACCGCCCGCAACCGTGCCAGCTCCGAGCGCCAGCAGGCCGCCCGCAGCTCCACCCCACCGTCCTGCGGCACCTTCTCCGAGGGCACCTGCAATGCGGCGAGCAGGGCACGCAGCGCGGCATCGGGGTCGAGCGGCTGACGGCCGTCGGTGAATCCGTGCAGGTCGAGGTAGAGCTGGGCGTCGGGATAGTCGGCGGTGAGCCGGTGCGCGGCGTGCACCGCGAGCGAGGTCTTGCCGACGCCGGCCATGCCGTCGACGGCCACCACCCGGTGCGAACCGACCGCAGCCAGCACGTCGGCGAGCGCCTGGTCGCGGCCGGTGAAGTCGGGGACGTCGCGGGGCAGATCGTTGCGCGGCGGTGGTGGGGCGTCGGCGGGCGGGCTCGGCGGCGCGACCTGGCGGCTGGTCTTCGGCGGCGCGGGCAGCGGGCTGCCCGCCCGCTCCCACAGCGGCCGCAACGGCCGCGGATCGCGTTTGACCAACCGGCACAGTTCCACCACCGCGGGCCAGGGCGGCACCGTCTGACCGCTGAGATAGCGCGACAGCGACGACGAGCTCAGACCGGTATCGCGCGCCAGCGCGCGCACGCCGCGACCGGACAGCTCCTGGATCATGCGCAGCCGCGCGGCCAGCTCGTCTGGCGGGTACGCCCGCGTCCGCTGTTGCACTACCACCGTTCCACTCCGTTGTCCCGGCCCGGAACGGAAAGTTCAGTGTGAACAATCGGGAGGTCAGGGCCGTTTTCCACTGTCCCACAGTGTCCCACAGCCATCGTTTTCCCGCGCTGGGCGGGCTGTTATGGAGACACACCGCGAACAGCGGAGAACATCCCGAACGAAGGAGAACGTCATGCAGTCCCGGATGCAGAACCCCGCCATGGTCCTCACCGACGCGATGGGCCCGATCCAGCAGGTGCTCAAGGCCGTCCAGACCGGCGGAGTCGACGGCGAGATCCTGGAACTGGTGCATCTGCGGGTCAGCCAGATCAACGGCTGCAGCGCCTGCGTTGACGGCGGCACCAAGACCGCCCGCAAGGCCGGCGTCAGCGAAGACCGGCTCGCCACCGTCGTGGCCTGGCGCGAGACCCCGTACTTCACCGAGGAGGAGCGCGCCGCGCTCGAGCTCGCCGAGGCCGCCACCCGCATGGCCGACCGGCCGGGTGCCGTCACCGACGAGGTCTGGGACGCGGCCGCCAGCTACTTCGACGAGCGCCAGCTCGCCGCTATCGTGCTGATGATCGGCGTCACCAACATGTTCAACCGGCTCAACGCGACCACCCGCCAGATCGCGGGCGCCTGGGGCTGAGCACCCGAACACCGACTCCGAAAGGACCACTTCCGATGGCCGAGAACTCCCACGGCGGTTTCTCCCGCTGGATGCAGCACACGATGAACGCGCGGATGAACCGCAAGATCCGCAAGGGCAAGGGCACCTTCATGGGCATGAACGTGCTGATCCTGAACACGGTCGGGCGCCGCAGCGGCGAACCGCGCCAGACCCCCATCTCCTGGTTTCCCGGCGACGACGACGCCTGGCTGCTCGTCGCCTCCGGCGGCAAGAACGGGGCACCGGACTGGCAGCGCAACCTGCTGGCCCACCCCGAGCAGGCCACCATCGAACTGCCCGGCGAGCAGCCGCGACCGGTGGCACCGCAGGTCCTGATCGGCCAGGAGCGCGACACCGCGTGGGCGGCCATCACCGCCGAGCAGCCACGGTATGCCAAGTACCAGGCCAAGAGCGAGCACGAGTACGCGGTCGTGCGGTTGACCCCGCGATGACCAGCGCGACGGTGGGCTGCCCAGACCTGGGCAGCCCACCCGTACGGCACCCGACACCCGTGACCGCTCGCCTGGGCAGCACCCGGCGCCGGTGACGGCTCACCTGGACGCTCCCGACACCTGTGGCAGCTCACCGCGGGAAACACCAGCCGCCCTGAGAGCTCGCCGCAGACCCGATCAGGGCAGCTCGAGGTCGGGTCAGGTCGGCGGCCGGGGAACTGTGCGTGGGCAACGGCCCCGAACACCGTCAACTCGCACAGGGGATTCGAGCCGAAGCAGACGCACAGCGACGAATCGGTGAGCCCGCTCCGGCACAGCCCGGCCAGATGCCGTTCAGGCGGGCAACAACCTGCCGATCACCTCGGCGAGCTGCCGCACATTGCGGCATTCGTGCATGGTGACGACCTCCGTGTAGGCCTCGGCGGCGGAATCACCGGTGTTCCACGACCGCGACGGCTCCGGGTTGAGCCAGTACACCGCCTTCGCACGCTCGGAGACCGATTCCAGCGCAGCAAGATTCGGGTCGGTTCGATTGGTGCGCGCATCACCGAGGATCAATACGCAGGTGCGCGGGCCCACCGCGTCGAGGTAGTGGTCGACGAATCCCTGCAGTGCCTCTCCGTAGTTGCTGGAGCCGAATCGGGCAACGCCGGCCTCGCGCACGATGTCCTCGGCGAAACCAGGCACCGGCGGCTCACCCGGCGTGAAGTAGCCGGTGATCTCGGCGCAGGTGTCGACGAAGCCGAAGCTGCGGACCCGGCTGAACTGGTCCTGCAGGGCCTGCACCAGCTGCAGCGTGAACTCCGCGAACCCGCTCACCGAGCCCGAGACATCAGCCAGCACGACCAGATCCGGGCGGCCATGCCTGCGGGCACGCAGCACCGGATCGATCGGCACCCCGCCGGTGCCCATCGACCGGCGCAGCGTGCGGCGCAGGTCGATCTGCCCGCGCACGGCTCGCTTCCTGCGCACCGCGAGGCGGGTGGCGAGCTTACGGGCCAGCGGATGCACGAGGCGACGCATCTCGGCCAGGTCCTGCGAGCGAGCGCCGAGGAAATCGAGACTGTCGCCTGCGCTTTCGACACCGCGCCGGGCGATCTGCTCGATGCCGCGCAGCTCGGCCGATCGCAGCCTGGCCTCCGCCTGGACGGCGGCCCGGAAGCGGTCGACCCGGCGGCGGGCCTCTATCGAGTGCACCGCAGCGTCGAATTGTCCTGCTCCGCCCAGTGTTTGGGCCACTTCCTCGGAAATCTGGTCGGGACGCAGTGATTTCATGGTCAGGTACGAGGACCAGCCCGCACCCGAGGCGCCACTCACCCGGCCCGCGGTCTCCCCGGCGCCGCCGTACGCGCCGAAGGTGTCGAGTGCTTCCCGGGCCAGCTCGGCGGTGTCCTCGCCCGCGACCAGCGCCGCGGTCACCCGCTCCCGCACCGAACCTGGATCGGCCGCAGCGCGCCGCATCGGTCTTCCACCACCGAAGAACAGGTCGAAAAGCTGGTCGAAAACCGAGCGCTGGCCGTTGCGGCGCAGCAGGCATGCGGCCAGACCGGAGCGCAGCATCGCGAGGTCGGCGGTGCCGAGCGCCACGATCGCCGCGGCGGCGTCGACGGTTTCGCTGGGGCCTGCGTGAATGCCGTGCTCGCGAAGCAGACCCACGAAGTCGACCAGCCGGTCTGCGGTCGGCGTGGGTGTCGCGTCTTCGGTGGAGCGACGATCGCGTCCGCCGAAGCTCTCAGCGCGGACCATCATCGCGTCCATCGAGTGCGAGCCGCTCGATCGCGACACGATGATCGGACTGGTATTTCAACAGCACACCGAGTGTCGAACGGACCACTCCCGCCGACAGCGAGCGAGTGCCCAAGGCCACCAGCGTCTTCGCCCAGTCCACGGTCTCGGCGATCGACGGCGCCTTGCGCAGCGACAGCTGACGCAGGGCGCTCACCGTCGTCACCACCGGCTCGGCCAGCGCGGCGTCCAGTTCCGGCACCTTCAGCCGCACGATCGCCTTCTCCAGCTCCGCCGTCGGATAGTCGATGTGCAGGAACAGACAGCGTCGTTTCAGCGCCTCCGACAGCTCCCGGTGCGCATTGGAGGTGAGCAGCACGAACGGTTTGCGGACCGCGGTGACGGTGCCCAGCTCGGGAATGCTCACCTGGTAGTCGCTGAGCACCTCGAGCAGCAGGCCCTCGATCTCCACGTCGGCCTTGTCGAGCTCGTCGATCAGCAGGACCGTCGGCTCGGGGTTGCCGATCGCGGCGAGCAGCGGCCGGGCGAGCAGGAATTCCTCGGTGAAGACGTGTTCGCGGGTGTCCTCCCAGCCTTCGCCGGAGGTGGCGGTGATGCGCAGCAGCTGCTTGGCGTGATTCCACTCGTAGAGCGCCCGCGCCTCGTCGATGCCCTCGTAGCACTGCAGCCGGATCAGCTCGGCCGAGGCCGCCGCGGCGACGGCCTTGGCCAGCTCGGTCTTGCCGACACCGGCCGGGCCCTCGATCAGCAGGGGTTTGCCGAGCCGGTCGGCCAGGAAGACAGCCGTCGCGATGTCCAGGGACGGCAGGTACCCGGCTGCCGTCAGCCGGTCGGTCACCTGGTCCACCGAGTCAAAGAACCTACTCATCGGTAACCAGTGTAGGCGCAGGCCCGATCGACGCACCGCACCGAGGGCCGCGCGCTCAGTACGCCTGCGCCGCCGCGGTGATCCGGCCGGACTCGATCGCCGCCAGCAACGAGAGCCGATCGGCGTGGGTCTGATCGCCGTAGGCGAGACCGAACTCGCCCATCGCCCGATCGAACCGGTCGCTCGTGCCGAGGTAGGTGGCGATGGCGACACGGTCGCCGGAGCGGGCATGCGCACGGGCGAGCACCGAACCACACAGGCCCGCGTACTGGGCGAGCTCGCGGTGCGCCAGGTTCGCGATATCGGCCGATCCCTTCATGTCACGCAGCTGCCGCCAATAGAAGAACCGGCCGGCCGGACCCGTCGCCCAGCCGAGGAAGACATCGCTGACCGACTGCATCAGCCGTTGACCCACCACCACCCGGTGGCCCTGATGGTGATACTTGCTCGCCTTCAGATGCGCCGCGAGTACCGAGGCCTCGGCCTCCTTCACCTGCAGGAACAGCGGGCTGCCCGATTCCTTGTCCATCATGAGCACGATGAAGCACCTGGTGCCGACACTGCCGACACCCACCACCTTCATCGCCTGGTCGACCACGCGGTACCGGTCGATGAGGGTACGGCGCTCATCGGGCAGGCTGCGCCGGAAATCGGCGAACACGTCGTCGACCTCCTTGCCGTCGGCCGACTCGATCGGCACCAGCAGGGGCGGCTGATTCTTGATCCGGGGGACACCGTTCGCGTCGGGTTCGGTGAGCTTGTTCAGCGCCTGCAAGCTGGTCCTGCCGCGCGCCGAGCTGACCGTCTTGTCGAACCGCTTGCGCACCTTCGGCTTCTGGATCAGTTCGGCCACCTGGTCGACGTCGACGAGCTCGTACCACACGGTCAGGCTGTCGGTCCCGGCCAGTTGATGCATCGTCTCACGGTACCCGCGCCCGGCGGCCTCAACGGCGGAGGCCGCGCGCGCGTCGTCGCAGCCGTTGTCGCGGGCGGCCACCGCCACACTGGCGGCCAGGCGTTTGACGTCCCATTCGAACGGACCTGGCAGCGTCTCGTCGAAGTCGTTGACGTCGAACACGAGATTGCGTTCCGGCGACGCGTAGAGCCCGAAGTTCGACAGGTGCGCGTCACCGCAGAGCTGCACGGTCAGGCCGGTGTTCGGGCCCTGCGCCAGATCGGCGGCCATGATCGCGGGGGCACCGCGCAGAAAGGTGAACGGCGACTGCCGCATCCGCGCGTACCGGATCGGCACCAGCTCCGGCACCCTGGTCGCGGCCTGCCGCTCCAGAATCGACACCGGATCCTCCCGATCCGGCCCCGCACCCCACTCCCCCAGTTGTGACCGCGAGACCCGCTTGCGTGCGGCCTTCCCCTGCTCGGCCGCCTCGCCCGCGAAGTCGGCCACCGTCTCTTTCGTCATCGAGCAAGTCTCGCGCTACCCTGCCCCAACAGCAAGAACCCGCGCCGCATCGAGCAACGGCAAACACCGAAGAACCAGCTCAGTCGACAACGGCACGCGCAGATCAGGCCGGGTTCATGCGAAGCGGAGCGACGGTCGGCCGACGGAGTCTCCGAGCGGCGCACCCGGCCGAACGCGAAGGGCCCATCCGATCCGGGGATCGAATGGGCCCTTGCGGCGAACAGCGAGAACTTACGCGGTCTCGGTGATCGGGCGGTCGACCCAGCTCATCAGCCCGCGCAGCTTGGCGCCGGTGACCTCGATGGGGTGCTCGGCGTTGGCCTTGCGCAGGCCCTCGAGCTCCTTGTTGCCGCCCTCGACGTTGGCGACCAGGCGCTTGACGAAGGTGCCGTCCTGGATGTCCTTCAGGATCGCCTTCATGCGCTCCTTGGTGTCGGCGTCGATGACGCGCGGACCGGACAGGTAGCCACCGAACTCCGCGGTGTCCGACACCGAGTAGTTCATCCGCGCGATGCCGCCCTCGTACATCAGGTCGACGATCAGCTTCAGCTCGTGCAGCACCTCGAAGTAGGCCATCTCCGGCGCGTAACCGGCCTCGACCATGACCTCGAAACCGGTCTTGACCAGTTCCTCGGTGCCACCGCAGAGCACGGCCTGCTCACCGAAGAGGTCGGTCTCGGTCTCTTCCTTGAAGGTGGTCTTGATGACGCCGGCGCGGGTGCCGCCGATGCCCTTGGCGTAGGACAGCGCCAGGGCCTGGCCCTCGCCGGTCGGGTCCTGGTCGACGGCGATCAGAGCCGGAACACCCTTGCCGTCGGAGAACTGACGGCGCACGAGGTGGCCGGGGCCCTTCGGGGCGACCATCGCGACGGTGACGTTGGCGGGCGCCTTGATCAGACCGAAGTGGATGTTGAGGCCGTGGCCGAAGAACAGCGCGTCGCCGTCCTTCAGGTTGGGCTCGATGTCGTTGGTGAAGATCGAGGCCTGCGCGGTGTCGGGCGCCAGCACCATGATCACGTCGGCCCACGCGGCGACCTCGGCGGGAGTGCCGACGGTCAGCCCGGCCTCCTCGGCCTTCGGGCGCGACTTCGAACCCTCAGCCAGGCCGACGCGCACGTCGACACCGGAGTCGCGCAGGCTCAGCGAGTGCGCGTGGCCCTGGCTGCCGTAGCCGATCACGGCGACCTTCTTGCCCTGGATGATCGACAGGTCAGCGTCGTCGTCGTAGAACATCTCGACTGCCACTTTGGTTGGTCCCTTCTGATGTATTCGGTCAGTAGAAGTTATCGCGGAGGTTGCTGCGCGCGGTTCAGCGGGTGGCGGTGATGGACTTCGGCCCGCGACCGACAGCCACCACACCCGACTGCACGATCTCGCGGATGCCGTACGGCTCCACCATGCGCAGCAGCGCGTCCAGCTTGGAGCGGGTGCCGGTGGCCTCGATGGTCAGCGCGTCGGGCGAGACGTCGATCACCTTGGCGCGGAACAACTGCACGGCCTCGATCACCTGGGTGCGCACCGACGCGTCGGCGCGCACCTTCACCAGGATCAGCTCGCGGGCCACCGAGGCGTCGGCGTCCTGCTCCACGATCTTGATGACGTTGACCAGCTTGTTGAGCTGCTTGGTGACCTGCTCGAGCGGCAGATCGTCGACGGTGACGACGATGGTCATGCGTGAGATCTCCGGGATCTCGGTGCCACCGACAGCCAGCGACTCGATATTGAAGCCGCGGCGCGAGAACAGGCTCGCGACGCGGGCCAGCACGCCCGGCTTGTCCTCGACGAGGACGCTCAGCGTGTGGGTCGTGCTCATTCGTGGGAACCCTTCTCGAATGCCGCCTGCTCGCGCTCCATCGCCTCGTGGATGACGGCCGGTTCGGAGACCTGCTCGTCCTCGTCGAAGAGCGGACGGATGCCGCGGGCGAACATGATCTCGTCGTTGCTGGTGCCCGCGGCGACCATCGGCCACACCTGGGCGTCCTTGCCGACGATGAAGTCGATCACCACGGGGCGGTCGTTGATGGCCTGGGCCTGCCGGATGGCGGCCTCGACGTCCTCTTCCTTCTCCACCCGGATACCGACGCAACCCAGCGCCTCGGCCAGCTTGACGAAGTCGGGGATGCGCAGGGTGTGCGTGCCCAGATCGGTGTTGGAGTAACGCTCCTCGTAGAACAGCGTCTGCCACTGGCGGACCATGCCGAGGTTGCCGTTGTTGATCAGCGCGACCTTGATCGGCACGCCCTCCACGGCGCAGGTGGCCAGCTCCTGGTTGGTCATCTGGAAGCAGCCGTCACCGTCGACCGCCCAGACCTCCTTGTCCGGGGCGCCCATCTTGGCGCCCATGGCGGCCGGAACGGCGTAGCCCATGGTGCCGAGGCCACCGGAGTTGAGCCAGGTGCGCGGGTTCTCGTACTTGATGAACTGCGCGGCCCACATCTGGTGCTGGCCGACACCGGCGCAGTACACGGCCTCCGGACCGGCGAGGCGGCCCAGCGCGTCGATGACGAACTCCGGCGACAGCGAACCGTCGGTCGGGGTCTTCCAGCCCAGCGGGTAGTGGTCGCGGATCCCACCGAGGTAGGCCCACCATTCGGTGAGGTTCAGCAGCGGTGCGGCACCGGCCTGCGGATCGGCCTTGAGGGTCTCGATCAGCTCGACGATCACCTCACGCGCGTCACCGACGATCGGGACGTCGGCGTGGCGGTTCTTGCCGATCTCGGCCGGGTCGATGTCGGCGTGGATGACGCGCGCGTCGGGCGCGAACGAGTCCAGCTGACCGGTGACACGGTCGTCGAAGCGGGCGCCGAGGGTGATCAGCAGGTCCGACTTCTGCAGTGCCGCGACGGCGCCGACGGTGCCGTGCATACCCGGCATGCCCATGTTCAGGGTGTGGCTGTCGGGGAACGCGCCACGCGCCATCAGCGTGGTGACCACCGGGATGCCGGTGAGCTCGGCCAGCTCGAGCAGTTCGGCCGAGGCGTCGGACTTGATAACGCCGCCGCCGACGTAGAGCACGGGAGCCTTCGACTCCATGATCATCCGCGCGGCCTCACGCACCTGCTTGCCGTGCGGCTTGGTCACCGGACGGTAGCCGGGCAGCCGCATCTCCGGCGGCCAGGAGAACGTGGTCTGGGCCTGCAGCGCGTCCTTGGTGATGTCGACCAGGACCGCGCCAGGACGACCCGAGGCGGCGAGGTAGAACGCCTCGGCCAGGATGCGCGGGATGTCGATCGGGTCCTTCACCAGGAAGTTGTGCTTGGTGATCGGCATGGTGATGCCGGAGATGTCGGCTTCCTGGAAGGCGTCGGTGCCGACCAGGCTGGACGGCACCTGACCGGTGATCGCCACGATCGGGACCGAATCCATCTGGGCGTCGGCCAGCGGGGTCACCAAGTTGGTGGCGCCGGGGCCGGATGTGGCCATACACACACCGACCTTGCCGGAGGCCTGGGCGTACCCAGTCGCCGCGTGACCGGCGCCCTGCTCGTGCCGCACCAGGACGTGGCGGACCTTGGTGGAGTCGAAGAGCGGGTCGTAGACGGGAAGGACCGCGCCGCCGGGAATGCCGAATACGGTGTCGACGTCGAGCTCTTCGAGGGACCGGACCACCGACTGCGCGCCGGTGACGCGCTCGGGCGCGACCTGTCGGCGGGTGGGGTTGGTCGCCGGGCTGCCAGCCGAAGGCTGACCAGCCGAAGGCGCTGACCTGCGGGCGGAGGGCCCGGGCCGTGCGGTAGGTGCACTCACCGTCTTCGTTCCTTACTTTGTCGTTCTGACCCCGGACAACACAGGCGTGCCTGACACGCGGTGCCTTTGACATAAAAAATCCCCCGACCAGCCAGGGCTGTTCGAGGGTGGCGCGTCGCAACGCGAGCTGACGTATTCGACTCAGGTAGTCAGGCTCAACGCTGGACGCGCCGGCCGATTACGAGCAACTCGTTTCTGATCACGCACACGACGTTATGCGCGCGTGAACCGAAGAGTCAAACAGACTACTCTCTGCATCCCATTATGTGGGACACGAGTGGTTGCGTGGGTCCGTGTACCAGGATGCGAGGATAGGAGGGTGTCATCACCGCATCAGTCCGTGCCACCGGCTAAATCGTCCCACACCGCCGCGGCGGGAACCGATACGGGTCGCCCGTCGCGCCCCGGCGGCCTGCGGGCGGTGAGCAAGGGCAGGCTCACCGCGATCGCCGTGGTGATCCTGGCGTACCTCGCCTTCGTCGTCGTCGGCACCGCGCAGGACACCTCGCTCGGGCTGCGGATCGGCCTGATCGTGCCAGTGGCGGTCATCGTCTGGCTGCTGCTGCCGCGCAGGGAGAGCGCCCCGACACCGGGCGTGCACGTGATCGGCGTGCCGCGACTGGCGTACATCGGTGTGCTCGTGCTCGCGTTCAGCGTGTTCTTCCCGTTCGTCGGCTGGCCCGCCGGGCTGTGGTGGCTGCTGTCGCTCCCGGTGATCGCGATCGTGTGGGTCATCAGGACGCACACCACGCTCTCGGACGCGGGACTCGAGCTCAGCTCGCTGTTCGGTAAGCGGCACCTGGACTGGGCACAGGTCAAGGGCATCAGCATCCCCAAGCGCGGGTACGTGCGGGCCCGGCTGGTCGACGACACGGAGGTGAAGCTGCCCGCGGTGGGCTACGACCGGTTGCGCGAGCTGATCGAGGCGTCCGGCGGGCGGCTGCCCGATGTGTTCGCCGCGGCCGAACAGGCCGAAGCCGAGCGGGCTCGAGTCGAGCGGGCCGAAGCCGAGCGGGCCGAAGCCGGTAGCAACGCCGAACGTGTCGAGGACGAGCCGACCGACCCGGTAAGCTGACGGCATCGGGCACCCCGCGCCGACGGCACCACCGCGGCGACACCTGGCGAGGACGGCACTCCCCCTCCGGCCCGGTTCCAGCCACCCCCTGTCCGCACCACCGGCGCGACGCGACCACCGCCCGCCGGAGTAACGTGCACGTTTGCCGGACGCAGGTCAGCCCCCTGCGCGCACGCTCGGACGCCCCCCAGCGACACACGAGGATTCCCCCATGCCACCGCTTCGCTCACGCACCACCACCATCGGCCGCAATGCCGCGGGCGCCCGCTCGCTCTGGCGCGCCACCGGGATGACCGACTCCGACTTCGGCAAGCCGATCGTGGCGATCGCGAACTCCTACACCCAGTTCGTTCCCGGCCACGTGCACCTGAAGAATGTCGGCGACATCGTGGCCGAGGCGGTGCGCGCCGCCGGTGGCGTGCCGCGTGAGTTCCACACCATCGCCGTCGACGACGGCATCGCCATGGGCCACGGCGGCATGCTCTACTCGCTGCCCTCGCGCGAGATCATCGCCGACTCGGTGGAATACATGGCCAACGCGCACACCGCCGACGCGCTGGTGTGTATCTCCAACTGCGACAAGATCACCCCCGGCATGCTCAATGCCGCCATGCGCCTGAACATCCCGGCGGTGTTCGTCTCCGGCGGCCCGATGGAGGCCGGTAAGGCGGTGGTCGTCGACGGTGTCGCGCAGGCCCCGCTCGACCTGGTGCACGCGATCTCCGCCAGCGCCAACCCGTCGGTGTCCGACGACGGTCTCGACGAGGTCGAGCGGTCGGCCTGCCCGACCTGCGGTTCCTGCTCCGGCATGTTCACCGCCAACTCGATGAACTGCCTCACCGAGGCACTCGGCCTCGCACTGCCGGGCAACGGCTCGACGCTGGCCACCCACACCGCGCGCCGTGCCCTGTTCGAGCGCGCGGGCCGGGTGATCGTCGACATCGCCAACCGCTGGTACCGCGAGGACGACGCCTCCGTGCTGCCACGCAATGTGGCCGACGCCAAGGCCTTCCGCAACGCGATGGCCCTCGACGTGGCGATGGGCGGGTCCACCAACACCGTGCTGCACACCCTCGCCGCCGCGCAGGAGGGCGAGATCGACTTCGATCTGAGCACCATCGACGAGATCTCGCGCCGGGTGCCCTGCCTGTCGAAGGTGTCGCCGAACTCGGACTACCACATGGAAGACGTGCACCGCGCCGGTGGTATCCCCGCCATCCTCGGTGAGTTGCGCCGCGCTGGCCTGCTCGAGACCGACGTGCACACCGTGCACGCGGCGAGCTTCGAGGAGTACCTCGACACCTGGGACATCCGCTCCGGCAAGGCCTCCGCGGAAGCGCTGGAACTGTTCCACGCCGCGCCCGGCGGGGTCCGCACCACCGAGCCGTTCTCCACCTCGAACCGCTGGTCCTCGCTGGACACCGACGCCGCGGGCGGCTGCATCCGCGACAAGGAGCACGCCTACACCGTCGAGGGCGGCCTGTGCGTGCTGCGCGGCAATATCGCGCCCGACGGCGCGATCCTCAAGACCGCCGGCATCGACGAGGACCTGTTCACCTTCGAGGGCCCGGCCGTGGTGGTCGAGTCGCAGGAGGAAGCGGTCTCGCTGATCCTTGGCAAGAAGATCCAGCCCGGCGACGTGATCGTCGTCCGCTACGAAGGCCCCTCCGGCGGCCCCGGCATGCAGGAGATGCTGCACCCCACCGCATTCCTGAAGGGCGCCGGCCTCGGCAAGGTGTGCGCGCTGATCACCGACGGCCGCTTCTCCGGCGGCACCTCGGGCCTGTCGATCGGCCATATCTCTCCCGAGGCAGCGCAGGGCGGCGTGATCGGCCTGATCGAGAACGGCGACCGCATCCGCATCGACGTGCACACCCGCGCGCTCGAAGTGCTGGTCTCCGACGACGTGCTCGCCGAACGCCGCTCGAAGATGGAAGCCTCCGAACGTCCGTGGCAGCCGGTGAACCGGGACCGCCCGGTGACCACCGCCCTGCGCGCCTACGCAGCACTGGCGACTTCCGCCGACAAGGGTGCGGTTCGCCAGGTGCCCTGATCGAAACAACAAAAGCGCCGGCCCCGAATCCGAGATCAGGATTCGAGGTCGGCGCTGTTGTTTCGCGGGCAGTCAGCTACCTCGATGAGGTAGCTCCCGGCAGTGGCTCAGGTCCACCAGAACCGACCGGGTGTGGCTCGGCGACCGAACTCGGTCAACGTGTCACCCGCACATAGGTACCGACTCCAGGATCGAGTGACGGGGTGTAGGCCGACAACGATTGATTACTCACGGCCTGCACAGTGACGACCGCGCCCGTGCTCAGATCGAGCGACGTCGACACCGTGGCCGTGGCCGAGCCGTTCGCAGGCACCTCGGTGACCGATCCAGTTGCCACGACCACACCATCGACCAGCAGCCGCAGCGTCACGTCGACCGTGAAGATGCTGCTGGCGGTGAACGTCGCGCCGGCGGAGATGGCCGCGCCCACCGAGCCCGTTTGCACAACCAGACCGTCGCCGGAGACTGCGCTTCCCGGGAAGTCCGCGGCATCCGCGGCCCACCCCGGAACCGTGGTCCACGTGGTAGTGATATCCGGCCAGCTGCCGATCTTGACCATGCCGGACGGACTGAACGCCGTCCGGTAGGCGACTTCCAGCGTTCCCGCTCCGGCAGCTCCCGCCGCGGCAGCCGCGCGGGGCTCTTGCCCGGCCGACAGCGCACCGACGCCCGACGCACCGGCCGGGTTGCCTACTCGCACCGACAGGGTGCCGCTGCCGGTCCGCCGTGCCCGCTGCCCGAGGTCAGCTCCTGGCGCCGCCGCACCAGTGAAAACGGCCGGCCGCATCACCGAGCCGACGGCAACCACTTCCGCGGTCGCGGCGCCTTCGGCACCACCGAGCGCGTCCTCGGGCGCAAGGCCGGAGTAGCGGCCGGTACCACGGAACAACGCCGACGTCGTTGCCACGGCCTCGAACGAGATCCCAGCCGTCCCGATCGCGCTACCGGCACCAGTCGTGCCGAGGTCGACGACACCGGAGCTACCGCCAGTTGCGGCGAACGGCGCCACCACCACCGCACCACCGGACCGGATCGCCACCGCGGCGACGGGCGTGCCGCCACCCGCCCCTTGCGGCCGCGCGGTCGACCGCCACGACTTCGACGCGTGCAGCGTCCCCTCCCCGCCGGTTTCGGCCGCACCGGTGGCGCGTGCAGCGTCCACGACGGCGGCCACGCCGCCCCCGCCACCGAACGCGGCCACCGAATACGGTTCGATCACCGGCACGTCGACATCGAGGCGGGAGAGCCCGGGGGCCGGCAACACGGCCTGGTGGACCAGGTCCACCGGTCGGGTCACGGCCGATGCCGGTTCCGAGGGTGGCACGGCACGCGTCGTGATCCGTTGCGTGGCCATGCTTGGTCCCCTTTCGTCAGGACTGGGTGAAGGTCGGGGTGATGAGCAGCTGCCCCTGTGCTCCGAGGGTGGTGGAGCTGATGGCGACCTTGTCGATGAAGTCGGTCTCACCGCCGGTCGCGGTCTTCCACAGCCCCACGTAGGTGTAGGTACCGGCGGGCAGATCGATGGTCACCTGGGCACCCGTGACGACACCACCGGTGCCGGAGGTCCAGGTGGTCTGCTTCCGTTCGTAGACCGGAGTGCCGCCGGAGGCCTCGTTGGTGCCGGTGGTGCCGGGGTCTGCGGTGTGGACACTGACAAACGCGGTATTCGAGCCGCCGATGTTCTTGTAGGCATCGGCAAGGGCCTGCCGGGTCGCGGACACAGCAATAGCCATGATGGAAATCCTCCTGGGGAGATGTGAAATGAAATGAAGGGCGCCGCAGCGCTTTACTGCTTGCGGCGGACGGCGCCGAAGAACCAGAGATATTCGGTGCTCGGTGTGGTCGGATAGGAGACGTACAGGCGGTATTTGGCGCCGGCCGGCACGATGTCGGCCAATTCGGCCTGGACCACGAAACGAGCTTCGGTCTCGGTGAGCACCGCCTGCCAGTTCGCGATCTCGTTGTCGCCGTTGTCGAGCACGACGATGCGGACCGCACTACCGCTCGGGAAGACCGAACCTGCGGGAAGTGCCAGTGTGTGGACGAAGTCGGCGCCTTTGGAAAGGACCAGGGTCAGGTTCGTCGGGTCGTGGCCCAATTGCTTTGCCGTGGCCATGATCAGCTCACCTCAGCGGTGGGTGCGACCGGGTCCGGTTCGACGAATACCGGTTCCGGGACGGGGTCCAGCGTGCCGAGAAAGATACTGCCGCGCCGCCGCGACACCCCCTCTGAAATAGTGGACACATACAAGGTGTCCTGGTTCACCTCCAGTTCGATGTCGAATCCTCCGATTGCGACTGACTTGCTCATAGATCCTCTACCTTCCAGAAATCCCAGCCGCCGCCGTTCACCCACGACACCCGTTCGTTTCCGAGTCCCGCGTATCGGTGCGCACGCCCGCTGGGCAGGATGCCGTCGGCATCGATATAGGTGACTACGTCCACCCAGTCGCCGCCGATCCGGCGCTGGGCGAGGTAGACATTTCCGATTGCTTTGATGCGCAGCACATCACCGCTGTTCACCGTGGTCTCGACCGCGGACAGCTGGGTCCAGGTGCCACCGGCGTACCGGTAGATCGCGATCGAGTTCTGCACCACGTTCAGCGAGACGAACTCGGTGTTGCCGGGGCCGGACCGCAGCATCAGCCAGGCGTGCCGCACGGTGGGGTCGATGACACAGCCGGTGACCATGTGGTCGTCGTAGTTCATCGACCTCGCGTACAGGTATCGGCGCACGCCGTCCGTCCCGCCGGACACCACGAAGACACCTGCGGCGACGCCCGCCGGCAAGGCCGTCATCCGGGCGAACGAGGTGGGGATCACGCCCCGGTCGAACCCTTCGTACCGGATCAGTTTCGGCGGGTCTCCACCGAGCAGTTTCTTGCTCAAGCCCACGTACGGGATGTCGCCGGAGCTGAAGTCGAGGGTGCTCTCTGCCAGCCTCTCGCCTACGGCCGGTGGGGTGGCCGCGGCGAACGTGGCCGCAGCCCGGGCAGGCTGAGCGGTCGCGGGTCGCGGTGACTCCGTGGCGGGGATGCCCAGGAGCGGGCGCACGGCACCCGGACCGCACTGATGCACACCGATGAACACCGATTCGCCGGTGTCGAAGACCAGGTCGACGGGCATCTCGACGGAGTGCTCGAACCGCGAGTTGGTGATCAGCGGGGTCTGGTCGGCGGACACCCATTCGATCCGGATGTCCCCGGATTCCAGGACCCGGCCCACCACCACGTACAGCGCACACGGATCGCCCGGCGCCGCGTCGACCATGTAGGTGACGAGTTGCCGGCCGCCGTCGAACCGAGACCGGATATACGCGCCCGCCAGCGCATTCGCGGGCGGTGTGGACACCGGAGTCCACCGGACGGAGAACGTTTGCGTCGAGTAGACCGGCAGGCCATTGCTGTCGTAGTAGGCGATATAGGTATAGGTGTAGGCGGCGTATCCGGGCTTGGTTCCGTAAACGACGTCCCAGGCCTTACGGACCAGCATGGCCCGCGGAATCGAGGATTCCTCGGCGAGATTCATCGCCGCCCAATACGGCCGGATCGGCAGCCCGTCGATCACCACCTGCACCCGCGAGTTCGTCGCCGCCAGCCCGTCACCGCTCTCGGTGACCATCCGTTCGGCCAGGTCGGCCACGCGCTGGGAGTCGCCGGCCGATGCCCGCGCCTCGGCGGCCTTCTCCCGCAACACTTGCGCCCAGCCCTGCAGATTCACCAAGCCACCGGTGAATCCGGTGACCGCTTCGCAGAAGTCGGCGGCGAACTCGTGCAGGCCGACCCGGACCGCCGTGGCGAGATTGACGGGGATCGCGGCGAAGCTGCGCACCATCTGTCCGCGTACCCGCTCCTCGATCTGCCGCTGGGTGACCCCGGGCAGCCCGGCGAGCGAATTGCCCTGTGACGCCGCACTGTAGGCACCATCGGGTACCAGGTGGTCGGGGCTGGTCACAGGTCTTCCGCCTTCCAATCGCCCCAACCGCCGCTGTCCGTCCAGGATTGGCGGGTGACGCCGAGCCCGGTGTACCGGTAGCCGGCTCCGCGCGGAATGACGTCGTCGACGTCGGTGTGGCTGAGTACCACCACCCACTCGCCGTCCACCAGCCGTTCAGCGGAGAACACGTTGCCCGCCGCGCGGATCCGGAACCGGTCCTCGTCGGCGACCGCGGTGTTCAATGCGGCCAGTTCCACCGACGATCCGCCGGTCCAGCGGTACATGCCGATAGCGCTGCTGCTCACCGACAACGTCACGTAGTCCGTGTTGGCCGCGTTGGACCGAATCAGCAGGCGGGCATATTGACTGCTGGGGTTACGGATCCGGCCGGAGACCAGTTGGTCGTCATAGTTCAGCGTCTGCCCGTACAGGTACCGGCGAATGCCGTCGTCGAGCCCGGACACCACGAACACACCACCGGACACGGTCGCGTAGCGGGCCGAGCACCGCACCATTGCCGTCGGCATTCCCGATTCGAAGTCTTCAAAGAAGCGCAACTGCACCGGATCGCCGGTGACCGAGGACTTCCCGAACGAGACGTACGGGATACGCCGCGAACCGAAGTCCAGCGTGCCGGCGGCCAACGCCGTTCCCGCCACCAGTGGTGCCGATGCCGCGAACTCGGCGTTGAGCTGCGGGGGCCACACCGTCGGCGGCCGAGGGATATCCGCCGCTTCGATTCCGAGCAGTGGACGCCGGTTGCCCGAGCCGAGCTGGTGCACGCCGACGAAGGCGGTCTCTCCCTGCTCGAAAACCAGTTCGGTAGGCAGCTCTACCGTGCGCTCGCCCCGGTTGTTCGTGATCGCCGGGGTCTGGTCGGGCGAAACCCATTCGATCCGGACATCACCCGACGGCAGCATCCGGCCGACCACCAGATGCAGCGCGCCCGGCGAGGACACCTGGTCCGGGATGTAGCTCACCACCTTGCGGCCACCGCTGTACAGACATCGGATGAACGCGCCGGTCAGCGTGTTCGCCGGCGGCACGAAGGCCGGGTCGTACTGCACAGAGACCACCGAACCCGATACCGAGATCGCGCGCACGGAGCGGTCGAGCATCGTGCGCGGGAACGACGACTCCTCGGTGAGGTTCATCGTCTCCCAGTACGGTTTGACCGGCAGCCCGTCGATCACCACCTGCACCTTGGAGTTGGTGGCTTCCAGGACCACCGTCTGGTTGTCGGCCGCCGACTGCGCACCGGAGGCGGTCTGCTGAGCGGTGACGGAGTCGTTCAGTGCCTGATCGGCGTCGGCCCGCAGGGTGCGCGCCCAACCGCTCAGATCGATGAATCCGCCGGTCGCGCCGGTGATCGCATCACACAGGTCGGCCAGGAAGTCCTTGACCCCGGCCTCGATCACCGCACCGAAGTTGATCGCGACATTCGAGAACGAGCGGACGACGGGTGCGGCCATCGCCGAGCGGGCCGCGTCCTCGGTCGGCTGCGGGATCCCGATACCGCCGGAAAGGGCGCCATCCGGCACGATCCGATCGGGGCTGGTCATGGCGTGCCGGCTTCGTAGCTGCCGGCCTGTGCCCCGTCGGTCCTGTCCGGGACCGGTTCGGCCAGGTCACCGGCCTCCCGCAGCTGCCGGACCAGTTCCCGGCGGGCGGCCACCGGCAGGTCCCGGATGGTGGGCACCGATTCCCGCACCGGCCGCGGAGTGCCCACCGGCACCCAGTTGCCCGACTGGGCGAGCCAGTGCTCACCGGCCGGGTCGGCCGGATGGTATTCGAGGGTCTGTTCCTCCGGATGGTGCCGGAAACCCAGATCCCACAGGTGTTTCGACCATTTTCCAAGCACCTGCTGCGGGACCAGGAGCGGTCCGTTGCGCGGACCTGGCAGGCCGACCAGTGCCCACAGGAAGGCGTCCTCGGGGTCGTTCGGATTGCATTCGTGTTGCAGGGGAAGCGGCATGATTTCTTCCGTTTCAGGGGTGGTTCACATGACACCCAGCTGTTGCAGGTCGCCCATGATCGATTGGACGTGGCGCAGTGCCTTGGCCACCGGGTCCTCCCGGGCCTTGTCGGTACCGATGGTGATATGCCAGGCCGGGGTGACGCCGCGGGACCAGGACATGTTCAGTTCGGTCACCTGTTCGACGAAGATCTGGCCCTTCGGCAGCCCCGCCACGGTGGCGCCGATCCGGTCGCCGAGGAAGAAGTGCCCGCGACCGTTCTCACCGATCAGGTACGGGGCGCCATCGGCGACGGTGACCTTGTGCGAGGTGAACCCGCGGGTCGCCCACAATCCGGCTCGGATCGCGACCAGCGAGGACAGCGTGTAGGCCTTGTCGGCACCGGACTGGAAGTACTCGAAATAGTGCGACCAGCCCATCTTCGGTGGCCGCAGCGGAGACTTGAACGACATCCAGGCCAGCACCGTGTCCTCGTACAGCGGTTTGAGGAAGGCGTCCAGTGGTCCACCCAGCGGCGGCAGGCTCACCCCGGCACCGCCGATGCCCGGGATGCTCAGCGTCACCGTGGAGGTGAGGTTGCCGACCATCTGGACGACGGCGGAGATCACCTCGTTCACGCCGGGCATGCTGTGGCCGCCCGCATTGATCTGCACGGCCGTCGCAGGCGAGATAGTGAACTCGGAGGTCTGGATGCCGGTGTGCTCCGCCTCGCGGTACACGACCCACGGATTGGACGGCCGGGTGCCGAGCCAGTCCGGTTCGTGGTACTCCTCGGGGGTGTTCGGGTCGGGCAGGATGTTCGGCTCCTGCTCCTCGAAGTCACCGACGAACTGCTGGACCGTATGCACCAGTCCATCCAGCGCGGTGCCGCCCTCGGAGGTCCCGGTGAAGTAGCCGGATTTGTCGACGATGTCGAACACCAGGCAGCCGTGCCGCAGCTCGGCGCCCGGCCAGGGCGGCGGGTCACCGCTCAGATAGCGTCGGCAGGTGACCATCAGCTGGGCGTCTTCCAGGGTGCCCTGGGCCATCTCGTGCCAGGTCTTCCAGCGCGACGAGATGACCGTCCAGATCGAGGTGTCGGACAGGAAGTCGCTCGGCGCCACCACCATCGACCAGTTCGACTGGTCCAGATCGAACCACTGTTCGGGGTCGAGGGGGTCGTCCGGCAGCGCCCACAGGCTGGCTTCCTTGCGCAGCACGTTCAGAAACAGCGCCAGCTTCAGGCACCAGACCGAGGGGCCGGCAAGCATGAACACCCGCGGGAATTGGAAGATCGCGGGCAGGAACGGATTGCTCCACGCCTGGATCCATTTCAGCTCTTCGTAGTCGTGCATGAACTGCAGGACCACCGTCTGCAGTCCTGTTTCGGATTTGCGCAGCGTCGCCGTCTTCATCCGGCCGCTCCACCGGGCCCCGTCCTTGTCGACGGTGATGTGGACGTTCTGGGTGCTGCGCGCCGAAGCGTCCATCACCCATTCGGCCAGGTAGTGATCGGCCGGGAGCGCCAGTTGCCCGGTACCGGATTCGTTGAGCAGCCAGGTGAAGTCGGCGGAGATCTCCGCGCGGCAGATACCGCGCAGATTCCAGTCGCCGTCCCACAACCGGACCAGCGGCGGTTCGATCCGCTTGCTCTTGCGAGCCCGCCGCACCGCCACCGCATCCCGGTAGACCGTGTCCAGGTCGACGGTCATTGCAGCCCCCACGGCCGCGACCAGTTGCGCGGACAGCGCACCTGCACCGCCGCCCCCGGCGCCGCACCGCGCACCGTCACCGGGACCATCGTCTCCGGCGTCCACGCCGGCACCGGATGCACGAACATCACGCCGTTCATCCGCGCCCACAGCGAACTACGGTCGGCGGCGACGATCATCTCCTCCATCGGATCGGTATCGACGGTTGCGTCCTGCCCGGCCGCCAGCACCGGCAGGGTGATCACCCGCTCCCGGTTCTCGTCCTCCGCCCAGGAGAAGTCCGGCAGCGTCCAGATGCCCGGCGCGGTCACCACCCATTTCAGCCACAGCGGCTGATCGGTGGGGTTCGACACCGGCAGCCACATCGTTTCCGATTCGCCTTCGCCGGTGGTGTCGGTGGTCGAGACCACGGCTGCGGTCGCGTCCTCCTCCACCCACCACGGGATACCTGCCGTGCAGGTCATGGTGACCTGACCCCACCGCTTCAGATGTGGGTCCTTGGCGGACTTGAAGTCCGGCTGCTGCGCCAGCCGTAGATGCAGGCTGCGCGAACCGTATTCGGTGGTCACGGTCAGTTTGGTGTCACGGTCGTAGGCCCAGGCCTTGCGCCAAGCGGAATCCACCGACTCCCAGGTAGCCGATTCGGTTCCGAAGATGTTCACCCCGAACACGACATCGCGCTTGAGCCAGTCGGCGCCGCCGTAGCTGGCGCCGATCTGGAACGCCGACGAGTTCCAGATCGTGGTCACCGGAGCGTCGTAGAGTCCGACCGGGGTAGTCCCCAGTTCTACCCCCTCCGCTCCTTGGCCGGCGCCGGACAGCGTCCACAGGGACCCGTCGACACCTTCTATTTCGATCAACGCGGCTTCGGCCACGATCTCATCACCTCGATTCGAGCGGGAGTTTCAGTTCCAGCGGGCCGTATAGGTCAGCGCCCGCTGCGCCTCCCAGGTCTTCGCTTTGTTGAAGGCGGTGTCGATATCCGGGGTGGACAGCGTGATGTTCATCGACTGGTCCACCGAGGAATTCCCGCGCCCGCCTGCCGCGGACAGCGCAGGCAGACGCAGTGGCGGTAGGCCCTCGAGGCCCGCCAGACCGGCGGCGTCCCGGCTCACCGACGCCAGGAGCGAATTGTTCGACTGCGCCGCAGCCGAAACGAGCTCAGCTTCGGAACCAGCCGAGGCCTCCTTCGCGGCCTCACGCTGGTCGATCATGGCGTTGTGCACCTTCATCGCCGCCTGCACGAGCGGCGGTACGCGGTCTACGCCGAAGACGCCGAGAGCGTCACCGAGGAAGCCACTCGCACCGGTGCCCAGCGCTTCGGAGATCGCTGTCTTGCCCCCGACCAGCGCCTCCTGCCGCGCCTTCTCGATCGGATCCTTGATCTGCTCCAGGTCGGGTGCATCGCCTTTGCCGCCGAAGAAGGCACGCATCGCGGCCGACTTCACATCACTGCCTGCCCAGTCCGACCAGGATGAGTACTCGCCGATCCGGTCGCTACCGGCGAACCAGGACAGCTCGCCGCTGTTGATGGCTTCCAGCAGCGGCAGGTTCTCGGCGGTGGCCGCGGCGTTCACGATGTACTCACCGTTGGACGCCATCACCGGAATGAGGTCGTCGCGCGGCCCGCCCGGTCCGCGAAGAAGTCCGCCATCTGCCTTCTTCTGCCCGCCGTTCGCGAAGTCCCGCAGCTTGCCGACAACCCCGCTCAGGTCCGGTGCCCCCGGGATGTACGACGCGACGCTCGCGACCTTGTCCAGCACGTTGGCGACGAAGCCGACCACATCCCGAATCTTGTTGACGATCCCGTCCCAGGCACCCTTCACAGTGCTGCCCATGGACGTGAAGAAGCCGCCGATCTTCTCCGTGGAAGCCCGCAAGATCGGCATGATCTTCTCGTTCCACATCGTGCTGACCCACTTTGCCAGCGGATCCAGCATCTTCTTCTTGACCTTGTCGAAGACTTTGCCCAGCTTGCCCCAGTTGGAGATCAGCAACTCAACTGCGGTAACCACCAGGCCTAGTGGGTTCATTCGCGTCGCGAAGTTGAACGCCTTGGTCGCAATCGTCGCCTTCTTCGTAGCCGAGGTCGCCGACTTCTGCGAGCCCGCGGACTTCTTCACCGTTTTGTCCAGCGACTGCTGCGCCTTGTCAGCGTCCGCTGCCGCTTTAGAGAAGTCCTTCGTCGCTTTCAGCCGGTTGGCCAGTGCACTATCCACGCCCCCACCGGCACTACTGGCTACCCTGGCCGAAGGCGAGCCACCAATCCCTCGGGTCCGACCACGTCCTGCCGCCGCCCCACTCAGAGTTGACATGCCGGCAACGGCCGCTGCACCCGCACCGGGCTGCGTTACACCGCTACCGATCGAATTCGCGGACATGACCTGTGTAGCCGCCGGTGGCATCGGCACAGTTGCAGCTTGCGCCCCCGCATTGCCGGCCCCGATTCCGAGAGTACTCGCCACAATAGCTCCAGCGGCGAGAGTAGATACGATACCCCTGCGAAGCCTGCCCGGGGGCTTCTTCACGTCAGGACTACCACCATCTTCGTTCTCTTCGCGTCGATTCCTTCGTCTAACTCGATCCAAAGCGTCACGCGGCGAGGAAACCATCGAGTCCAACCGGTCACGGAGACTTCTACGGCCCGTTGACTGGCTGTCGTCTATGCGATCGAATTCCGGACGCCTAGCCACGAAATCCTGCTCAGCACGATTGGCTGACCTAATTGACTGCCATCCGCCCCTTATTCGACCGGGGACGCCGCCAACTCCCACGCGGACCTGATTCCACCGACGCCCGATCTCCGAGCCTGCGGAATTCATCCGATTTCCAAGAGTACGCCGGCTAGCGTCGGCACCCGGCCGCGCAGAACCTGTCCCCGAAGCTATAGGGGCGCTTCCCGATCCACCACCAGCGCTTGCACCTCCACCGTCCTCTCGCCGATGTTGGCCACCCATAACGTCCGACGGAAACAGCTCTGAGCCTCCCGAACCCCGACCCTGATGCTCCGTATGACCGCCTCCCCTCCCGAAAGGGAAGAGCTCCCTCATAGACGCAACGTCACCCAAGCCCTTCAAAGCAGTAGTTATCGAGGAAGCAACCCCTCCTGCAAGAAATACAGCATTGGCCAACCCTTCGAACGTACTGTAGTCCAGCTCGTCGAATTTCGATAGATTATCCCGGAGGTCAGCGGCAGCCAATCCCACATCGGAAATGCCGAGGAACCCATCGTGCGCAGTCTCAACATTCCTGCCGAACGCCGACGAACCACCACCAGCCAACGAGGGCTGATTAGAGCTCCCACCTAGGGCACCCTTCTCTAACGCAGACCTGATATCACCGATAAGGTCTTTTGTGTCGGACACCTTGGCATAGAGAAGACCAAATCTCTCCGAGTCTGCCGGAAACCCAGATTCCGCCCAAAAGCCTGTCTCGGACAGAGTCTTCAACGCAGACGAGAGCGTCTCGAGCGTTGCCATCGCAGGGGAATCCATGGACAACATCAGGGAGCTCTGATTCTGGACCAAATTCATGTGATAGTTCCTCGCTATCAAAGAATGGATGAGTGGGTTATCGGCAACAGCAAACGGGAGATGCCGAGCAAGACGCCTATTGCTTTGAGTCAATCCATCGGCGACAATGTGATGGTGAGCTCACGTGGATATCAGACTGACTTCGCCTTCCGGCGAAATCCCGACAGCGTAATATACCTAGATTCCGCCGCGCTTCCAGACGACGTCCGAATCAAGGTACGGGCCCGCCTGAGAAATGGTCGCTCCTGCATCGATAACCGCGACAAGACCCCCGAACGAGTTTCAGGCATCCTTGTATCCGCAAGCATCATTGCTGGCCTCTGGCTTTTCCCGGCAGGACTGCTCGGCTCAATTCTCGCGTCCAGCATCACGGAATCTCAGACCGACAACAGCGGCCCGGATACCATGCGTCAGGTATGCATAGCACTGATCCTCCTGATCGCTCCTGCCGTCTACATCCTCATAAGACTGACCAAACGGATAGGGATCACTTCAGACAAGTTGAGATTAACCGACCCGGAGAGGGAGTTGATGCATTCAGGCACCCGAATTATCGAGTTCAGTGCCACAACTACCCTAGACGACCTATCGCGGACAGACGGTTACTGCCAATGCGGGGACCTACTTGCCATTGCGCACAGCCTGTTCGATAATTTGACACGTAGCGACGCGTGGTCCAGCCGGTTTCTCATCAACGTTCGCAACGAAATTGACATACAGCAGGAGTGGTTCGACGTCGTCCAGCGAACTGTAGAGTTTCATTCCATCGAACAGCATCTCGGATCTCGCCCAGTCGGCAACTCCACTTCAGCGGAGCTTGCCCAGCGTGAATGGGACATGACGAATGCCGCGCTCACGCGGATCTGGGATGGACTACGCAAACAAGTAGCAGCAATTGAGTCGCTCTACGAGTCTGTCCACAATCTCGACCAGGACCTTGCATATTCCACTACGGCGTCACGGGCCGAAGAACTCGGCCGACGCCTTGCCGAATCAGGCGCCTACGACATCGCCTACCGGAAATCCGAGTTCGAGACAGCCGCGCACGCTGAACACGTGACAGCAATAAGTTCAGCAATCAATGAATTGGTAAGACACTCACCGGACCGCCTGGAGACCTTGAAAGCTTTTGCACCCGAGACACCCCACCAGGACTAGATGGGCGACTTACCCACGAAGGTCGACACGGTCTTTTTGCCGAAAAGGACCGCTTGGACACAACCCAATGCAGCCACAGGATTCTCACGACCTGTCGCCATTCGCGCTTAAAATAGCAGTAGCTTCGGTGGGCATTCCTGCAGCATCTTCAAACCTATCGTCAGTTAGCGAGCTGAACACGAAACGCAAACATCATCTTAGATTCACAGTCCTGTGCAATTGTCAGCCGAGGCCGTTTATC
This sequence comes from Nocardia rhizosphaerae, assembly GCF_042650365.1. Classification (NCBI taxonomy): domain Bacteria; kingdom Bacillati; phylum Actinomycetota; class Actinomycetes; order Mycobacteriales; family Nocardiaceae; genus Nocardia; species Nocardia rhizosphaerae. The sequence continues at coordinate 259,905 of NZ_JBHSBA010000007.1, read as the reverse complement.
CAGATGATTCGCCTTGCTCCCCCAGGCAATATCGCACATACTATGGGGATGTACGAGCATGTTCCCGACCTGAAGATTAATCTCGATAACCAGCCGTTCTCCGCTTACATAAATCCTCGCAATATCACACCCTGTTGCCATTCCTAGCTCACTTCTATCATCAGTAGGATTCCGCACGAAGAGATTGTCGCAAACGCGCAGAAGGACATACTTGACGCATGCAACCGCCCCGCTCAGCGCCGGACCTAGTGATATACCTAGACCGGAAAGTAGTACGGTACGTCAATTACTACAAAACTCCAGATGATATCTACAACAAAATCGAGGCTAGAACCCACCAAGGGAAGCAGTCAGTGGATACCACAGAGATTTGTCCCCATCCAGCGAAGCTGGATGGGGACATCTTAAGGGGGATCGGGGTCGGGACGCTCATTGCCACGGCATTAGCAGCGGTGATCATCCCGGATGCATTGAATATCTCCGAACTCACGGAGAATTCCGGTCGATGGCGAGATTTCGTTCTGCTCGGAGCCGGGCTAGTCAGCATCACCGTTACCTGCCTATATGCAATCATTGCCATTCTAATACGATACCGCCGCTGGCGTGCACCAACCGCTCTCCGGGAGAGTGAAGTGCGCGCCATCCAACGCGCAACCGAGGAACTCGAATTCGGCCAGGTTCGTGAACCGAATCGGCTTCATTTCGATAAGCTCCTATGCCACTGCGGGGATTCCATTGCGACAGCGACTCATCTATACACCTCTGCCACTAAGTCAGCAGCTTGGTCGAGCACCTACCTGGCCTCCACCAGGGAGGAATTCGATGTTCGAGGCACATGGGTTGAAATCGTTTGCGATATCGTCGGCCTGCACATCAAAGAACAGCAACTAGGCCCCCGGCCGAGTGGATCAGGACCTTCCGCCGGCCTTGCAATACGAGAGTGGGAAGGCGCCATCGAGTTACTCTCCATCCTCTGGTTCGAGATCACCTCCCGCATTGTCGCATTCGAAGCACTTCAACGCGCAGTAATTGAGCTAGATCACGAGCTGTCATACTCACTCGCCGCATCTCGCGCGGAGGAGGTTGCTCGCGATTTGATCGAAATAACTACACTGCACAAGATCCAGTCCGATGACTCCACGCATCGTATCCCGGACCGTGTCAATTCAGTCACGATAGCGATACGGGAGCTCGTCGAAATTTCGACAGGACAAGTCGAAACTTTAAAGGCTTTTGCACCCAAGTCATATGACAAAGCCTAGACTGAAAGCAGAAGCAGAAGATTCGACCGATCTGGAATTCCAAAAATTCGAACAGAAGAAGCCGAACACGCTTTGTCGACCATTGCCAAATCCCAGAGACCGTCCAGGACGAGATCGGGTCGATGTCCGCACCCGGCTAGCGATGAGATCACCACATCGTCGCGTAGTTTGACCGGTGTCGGAGCTGAGTAGAGCGGTAGCACCGAGACTGCAGAGGTTCGAGGTGCCGGAAATTCGTTGTGCTGGAATCGATTTGATGTACTCGGCGAATCAGGTGCGGCGGGTTGTCGTCTCCGGGTAGTGCTGATACGTTCCGATTCACCTCCTGACGATCGAATCAGGTTGGAACGAAGGGAATTTCACCGTGAAGCGAATCCTCGCGCTGGCTCTCGCCGGCGCCGCCGCCACCGGTTTCACCATCGGCTCGGCATCGGCGGCGACGATCGATGCCGGCTCCTATCCCACGCGGGCGGCGTGTGAGAGTGCGGGTAAGGCGCAGCTGCACGGTGAGGTCCTTGGCTACCGGTGCAGCGCCACCTCGCCGAACCAGTCCACCGGGGACTACTACTACGCCCTGTACCTGCAGACCAACGATCCCAACCGCCCTTGCCAGACCGGCGGAACCGGTTCGGGTGCGGCGTCTGTCGAGATGTTCTGCCTTTTCGGAACCCAGTAGCCGGCAGCTCATCCGGGGTGGGTGAACTCGGCGATCAGACGTTCCATCGACTGTCGCCGGTTTTCCTCTCGGACCAGATCCAGCGCCGTTTCGGGCCGTGGCATCGGATCGAAGGCCGGCGGGTCGGCTCCCGCGGCCGCGATGACGGCCGCTTGAACGCCTTGGACCGCATCGATGAGGGTCAGCAGCAAGTAGGTGTCGAGGGTGTAGCCCTCGGGGGTGGCCACGCTGTCGACGGTTTCATCGCGGCCCTCGAGGGCCAGGAGTTGCTCGGCGAGTTCCCGGTCCATGGCGACGGCGGTCTTGTACTGCGATCCGCGGGGAAGCCGGTCCTTGAAACGCCAGATTGTTCGCCAGTCGCGGGTGCGCAGCTGGGCGGGCCCGAAGCAGTCCCGGACATCGATGCCACGCTCGAGCAGGTCGTAGTCGAGCGCGGCACCGAAGCGGTCCCAGAACGCTACGAGCCCTCGGATCCCCCCGGCAGCTCCGTGGCGCCCGCACCGAAGAAGTGGGCATAGAGGTCTTCCTGGAAGGCGATCCACTCGTCGAGCGGACGGTCGTCGAAGAGTTCCTCGACCGCGTCGAACTGATCGCCGAGCAGGACGGCGAGCTGTTCTTCCTCGTCTTCGGTGGTGCGCAGAGCTTTGGCCTGGCGGCGGGTCATCGGCTGGATCACGATGTCCTCGGTCAGGTGGTACGGGCCGCGCCGTTTAGCGGCCAGCTCCTGCTGGATCTCGTAGAACCGGCCCTCGTCGCTGACGCGGGGCTTGGTGGCGGTGGTCGCCGGGGTCTTTCGCTGAGTTGCCATGGATGATGCTCCGGGTGGTGTCGTGGCGGATGCGCTGCCGCATCCCGTTTCCGGATGACCGGAGTCCGACCGATGATCGGGATCGGACCCCGGCCCGGACTACTTCTACTTGTTGCTGCTCTTGGCAGTCGTCGGGCGGACGGTGCGCTTGGGACGGTGGCCCAGCGAGTACACGGCATTCACGTAGCCGCTCGCATCGTGCACCTGGTACTCGGTGGTGCCATCGGTCATCGTGACCGGGAACTGGGTGGGGATCATGATGTTGTCTCCTTTTCTCGTGATCAGGCGGTCGCGACCGCGATACCGGTCTTGTCCAGCAGGTTCTTCCAGCCGACGCCGCCGAATCCGTGCGCGACGGCGTAGCCGGCAGTGTCGTCCTTGAACGCGGTGAGGGTGAGCTTCTGCGACAGCACGTTGGTGGGAGTCCACTGCTCGCCGGCGTACTTGGTGACGGCGACCTTCGGCATCACCTTGAACACGTAGATCGGGGCGGCCTCGTTGCCGTCCTTGCCGATCACGATCGCGGAATAGTAGGTGACCTGTTCCGAGGTCGGCTGAGCGAAGAACACCTCACCGGAATCGGCGGCCGCCTCCACCTGGGCCAGGTTGGCGCTGGTGGTCAGTTCGAGGGTCATCGCATTGGTCTGCTGCGGCTCGAACTCCAGTGTGGTGATATCGCTGGTGATGTCGTCGCGGGTGGCCTGCAGCTCACCGTAGGACTCGATCGACGCGTTGGTCTGCTTGCGGGCGAACGCAACGCCGGTCTTCTTGTCGATCAGGCCCACCGACTTGTATTCGGCGGGCAGCGACTGCAGCGCGCCGGTGGCGTCGGTGAAGGCGGCGGGCACTGCGGTGTACCAGGGCGCCAGGAATACCGCCGCGTCCAGCGGCTTCAGCAGCAGTTCACGCTGGGCGTCCTTCAATGTGGTCAGATCGGTGGCGGGCATGGATTCTCCATTTCTTCGAGGGGTTGCCGCCTACTGGCGGCGGGCGTGCAGCGTGAACCCGAGTTCGACCATGGGGCCGAGGGGGTCCAGGTCCGGGAACTGCGCGGTTCCCTGACTGCGCTGCAGGGTCGTCGCGCGGTACGGGATGCGGGCGGGTGCCTTTTCGCTCGCCCAGTCGATCAACACTCCGTTGACATCGGTTCCGGGTGCGTCGAGCAAGGCCTCCCGCGCTTGCGCGGCGAGCTGTGCCGCGGCGGCGCGATCGGCGGCCATGGCCACGATCCGCACCTCGGCGACGTAGGTGATCGCGTTCTCGTCGAGACTGCCGTCGAGCTGCCGGACCCAGAGGATCGGCAACACGCTGTCGAGTTCGGTTCCGGTGGCCGGAAGTTCGGCGACGGTCGTCGTGATCGGCGAATACAGGTCGATCAGGAATCGTTCGAAATCGGGGAATTCCCCCGGCACCGGATAGGGTGAAGTCACTGCTTCACCTCGATGTCGACATGCAGGGCTCCAGTGCCGACGGAGTCCTCGTCATGATGTTCCGCGGTCATGATTCTCTCCACTCGGTGAGTCCGTTCTGCCGGGACTTACCCCGGCACGGCGGGTAATGGGTCAAGGGTCCCGCCCCCGGGATGAGGGAGTTCGGGGGCGGGACCGAGGCGCCCTGGTCCCGTCGCGCAGCAGCGGCGTCTGCGACCGCACACCACCTGCGGGCGACGGGGCGCGCTGACGAGATCAGGGCGGGCCATGCGGCAGGCTCGCAAGCGGCGAATCGTGTCGCAATCCTCCCGGGAGCCAACCGCATGAGTACCTCCTTTCCGGGTCAGGGCATCGACGACAAGACCCCGATCCGCCATGGATCGGGGTCTTGGGTCGTTGTTCGGTTGTCGGGGCGCACCCTACGGGGCGAAAGGCAGGTCATCGCCAGAATTGTTGGAGCAGGCGAACTGCCCAGGCGCGCTACGGAATCCTGACACCGCGCGAATACCCGAGCGTCCGGGGCATCGTGGGAAGGGGGTGCGAATCAGCCGATTTCGCCGCTTGGGCATGCGAATGCCCGCTGTGACTAGCGGGAAGCACTATGTGCGAATTGTCAAGACTCCCTTGAATATTCCGTGAAACCGCAGATCACAGCCGATGGCAGGCGTGGCGGATACGTCACTCTCAGCACAGAAACGGCTACGGCGTAAGGATTTCCGGGATGGGTCGACTGCCAAGCCGGCCGTGCTCCGCGCGTGTCGGCCGGCGAGAAGAGTCCGATGCCCTGCAGGGCTAGGTCCGGCCACGAGGGCGCCGTCGGTCAGGTGTCGTGAGCGACAAATGCCGAACTCCCCGGACCCGCAGTCCGCCGGTTCGGGGAGTTCGGCACAGATGCACCGGCTACAGTGCGCTCGGTTGAGCGGGACTCAGCTGAATGGCCCGATGCCCGTGAGCGGGTTGCCGCCGTGCAGGAACCAGTAGGTGCCGATGGCGGCGGCGATCGCCAGGACGATGACGGTGAACGAGCCGTAGGCCGGGCGGGTGGCCCAGCCGCGCCCGCGGTCGAAGGACCAGCGGCCGGGGCCGGTCAGGATGATCGCGGCCGACGCGCCGACCAGGATGGAGTCGAGTTCGACGCCGGTGGGGGTGGCCGCGTTGTATTGCAGGCCGGGGACCAGGCCCTGTTTCCACATCCAGGCGGTGAGGATGGTGGCGAGCACCGCGCCGCCGGCCAGTGGGGTGGCCAGACCGAGGACGAGCAGAATGCCGCCGCCCAGCTCGCCCGCGATGACCAGGGCGGTGGCGAGGGTGGGATAGTCCCAGCCGCCGCCTTCCATCATGGTCTTGGTGCCGTCGAGGCCGGGGCCGTGGAACCAGCCGGTCAGCTTCTGCAGGCCGTGATAGATGAACGTGTAGCCGACGACCAGGCGCAGCACGAACAGGCCGAGGTCGAGGGTGCCGCGGCGCGGCTCCCGGTTGCGGCGTTGCAGCCGCACCGTGCCCGCCGAGGCGGCGGCCGCGGGCGGGATGGACGCGTAGCCGTAGTCCTCGCCCCCGCTCTCGCTCGCGGCCGAACTCGCGGTGGGCACCTCGTCGCCGGGATCGAGGCCGAGGTCCTCGTCGGTGCGGGGAATGTCCTTGCGCAGGTCCGCTTTGGGCATCTGCGCGGTCGGCGAATCGTACGGGCTGGTCACCGGGCTGCCCGCCGACGACGCCGGCGCTTCGGTCGGCGACGGCTCGTCTGCGTCGGGCTTGTCGTTCGGCTTGTCGCTCACTCGTCCACCTCGCTGGCGCTCGTCTGTGTCGGGCGCGAGGGCGCGCTGTGTCGATGATTCACTCGCTGACGCTCGCTACGGTCGCTCACCGCCTCACCTTATGACGAGCAGTCGCGCCGTGTCGGCCTTCCCCGGATCAGGCGTGTCCGGCCCACTCGACAGCCGGTAACGTCTGTTCCATGAGTTCGGTTTTCGCGGGACGCGTGGCAGTCGGATTGACGCTGGGCGCCGTACTGGTCGCCGGGTGCGCCCGCTTCGACGAGTCGGCGTCGAGCCCGTTCACCACCGAACCCGCCCTCGGCGGGTCCGACGCGCAACCGAACAAGCCGGACGACGCGCCCCCGCAGGTGCCGCGACCGACCGGGCCGTGCATCGATCCCGACCCGAATGTGATCGCCACCTGTCTGGAACCGGGCGCCGGTCTGATTCCCTTCGGTGACGGCGCACTGGTGGCGGAGCGACAGACCGGCCGCATCCTGCAGGTGACCCCGGTCGACGCGAGCACTCCGCAGCCGCCCCCGGTGGAGATCGCCAGCCTGGCGGTCGACGGTTCGGGGGACGGCGGCATCTCCGATATCGCGCTCTCGCCGACCTATGGCGAGGACGGGCTGATGTATGCCTACATCACCACCGGCAGCGACAACCGGGTGGTCCGCTTGTCCAAGAACGGCGGGGCACCCAAAACCATCCTGACCGGAATCCCCAAGGGCGCCAGCGGGAATCGCGGCGCGATCGAATGGGCCACCCCCACGCAGCTGATGGTGCTCACCGGGGATGCCGGAAACCCCGGCGCGGCCGCCGATCCCGGCTCGCTCGGCGGGAAACTGCTTCGGCTCGAGTCCCCGTCGTCGGGCACGAACGTCCCGGAGGTGGTGGCCTCCGGGATCGGTTCGGTCGGCGACATCTGCCGCGACGGCCGCGACGGCATGTGGCTCACCGATCGCACCGCCGCCGAGGACCGGCTCCAGCATCTGGGCACCGACGGCACGATCAGTGTCGCCTGGACCTGGCCGGACCGGCCAGGCGTCGGCGGGTGCGCGGCCACCGGCGACGGCGTGGCGATCGCGCTGAGCGAAGGCAAGGCGCTGGCCGCGGTGGGCGCCGACGCCAATACGTTCGCCGTCACCACCGAGCCCACCCTCATCGCCCAGGACAAGTACGGCAGTCTCCTCGGCGCGACCGGCGGCGCCGACGGCAGCGTGTGGGTGACCACCGTCAACAAGAGCGGCGGCGCCCCCGGCGAGTTCGACGACCGCGTCGTGCGGATCCCGCCGCCGCAGGGCGGAGCGGGCGGCCCGGACTAGACCCGACCGTCGAAACGGGTCAGGCCGCCCCGCAGGCCGCGAGCACCAGTTCGCGGACCTTGGCGGCGTCGGCCTGGCCGCGGGTGGCCTTCATGACATCGCCCACGATCTTGCCCGCGGCCTGGACCTTGCCCGCGCGGATCTTGTCGGCGATATCGGGGTTGGCGGCCAGTGCCTTGTCGACCTCGGTCTGCAGGGCGGAGTCGTCGCTGACCATGCCGAGGCCCTTGGCTTCGACGATGGCGGCGGGCTCGCCCGCACCCGCGAGGACGAAGTCGACGACCTGCTTGGCGACCTTGTTGTTGACGGTCTTGGCTTCGACCAGCCCGATCACCGCGGCCACCTGGGCGGGGGTGATCGGCAGCTCCGCGAGGGCGACGTCGCGTTCCTTGGCCTTCTCGGTGAGGTAGGCGACCCACCAGGAGCGGGCTTCGTTGGCCGGGGCACCTGCCTCGACGGTGGCGATGATCAGATCGAGCGCGCCCGCGTTCACCAGGTCGCGCATGACCTCGTCGGACAAGCCCCACTCGGCCTGGATGCGCGCGCGGACCAGCCACGGGTACTCGGGGATGGTGGCGCGCAGCTCGTCGACCCAGTCGGCGGAGGGGGCGACGGGCTCGAGATCGGGCTCGGGGAAATACCGGTAGTCCTCGGCGGTCTCCTTGCGGCGGCCCGCGGAGGTGGACCCGTCGGCCTCGTTGAAATGCCGGGTCTCCTGGATGATCTCGCCACCGGCGGTGAGCACCGCGGCCTGGCGGCGCATCTCGTAGCGCACCGCCACCTCGACGCTCTTGAGCGAGTTCACGTTCTTGGTCTCGGTGCGGGTGCCGAACTCCTTCGCGCCGATCGGCATCAGCGAGACGTTGGCATCGCAGCGCAGCGAGCCCTGTTCCATCTTCACGTCGGAGACGTGCAGCGAACGCAGCACCTCGCGCAGCGCGGTGACATAGGCGCGGGCCACCTCGGGTGCCCGCTCCCCCGCACCGGTGATCGGCTTGGTGACGATCTCGATCAGCGGCACACCCGCGCGGTTGAAGTCGAGCAGCGAGTGGCTGGCACCGTGGATGCGGCCGGTGGCGCCGCCGACGTGTAGCGACTTCCCGGTGTCCTCCTCCATGTGCGCGCGCTCGATCTCGACCCGGAAGGTGGTGCCGTCGTCGAGGATCACGTCGAGGTAGCCCTCGGTCGCGATCGGCTCGTCGTACTGGCTGATCTGGTAGTTCTTCGGCTGATCGGGGTAGAAGTAGTTCTTGCGCGCGAACCGGCCCCACGGGGTGATCGAACAGTTCAGCGCCAGCCCGATCCGGATGGCCGACTCGACCGCCTTCTCGTTCACCACCGGAAGCGAGCCCGGCAGCCCGAGGCACACCGGGCACACCTGCGTATTCGGTTCGGCGCCGAACTCGGTCGGGCAACCGCAGAACATCTTGGTCGCCGTGGACAACTCGACGTGGACCTCCATGCCGAGCACCGGCTCGTACCGGGAGATGACATCGGCGTAATCCATCAACTCGACCGTGGGTGCACTCATAGTCAGCAGTCTATTTGACCGCCCGCGACGCGTTTCAGTCCGGCACGGCGCTCCGAGCCGCACGCAACGAGGGAGACCCCCGAGATGCGAGTCACGCGTTGAAGCGGAACCTACGACCTACCCGACCGGGACGTGCTCGGTGAGCCAGTCGGTGACGTAGGTGAGCACGGTCGGGTCGATGGTGGTCTCGATGGTGGCGTATTCGCTCGGCTTGCCCGTCTCGGTGGGCTGCATGAGGTGGTTGAGGCCGGGGAAGGTGTGCACGGTCGAGGCAGGGGCGGCGGCCAGGTTCGCGCGCATCGGGCCCTCGTTCTGGGTGGCTGGCACCTGGAGGTCTTTGCCGCCGAAGAAGGCGAGGACCGGGATGCGCAGCGCGGCGAGCGCCGGTTGCGGATCGTAGGTGACGAACGCGGTCATGTACGGGGTGTTGAACGAGTCGATGGCTTCCTGCGGTGCGCGCTGGTCTTCGGGCAGGGTCTGGTTGTGCTGCTCGGCGAAGGCCTGTGCGCCCGCGGTGTCGCCCGCGCGCAGCAGGCCGGTCCAGCGGGTGAGGTAGTCGACTTGGGCATCGATCTCGGACTGCGGTGCGCCCTCGGCGGCCATGATGATCTTGTTCTGCTCGATCAGCACGTCGGCGCCGACCACCGACGGGCCTGCCATCAGGATCGCGAAGGCCACCCCGCTGTCGGGGCGGGCGGCCAGTAGCGGGGCCAGGTAGCCGCCCTCACTGTGTCCGAACAGGCCGATCTTCGCCGGGTCGATCTCGGGCCTCGCCCGCAGGAAGGCGACCCCTGCGGCGGCATCGTCGGCGAGCTCGGGATAGGTGGACTGGGAGAGATCGCCGCCGGTGCCGCCGACACCGCGATCGTCGGTGCGCAGCACGGCGTACCCGGCGCGGGTGAAGGTATCGGCCAGCAGCAGGAACGGGCGGTGGCCCATCAGGCTCTCGTCGCGGTCCTGCGGGCCGCTTCCGGTGATCAGCAGGATCGCCGGGAACGGGCCGTCCCCTTCGGGTTCGGTGAGGGTGCCCGCGATGGTGATGTCGCCACTGGCGTAGCTGACGTCCTCGCTGCGGTAGGGGTACGGCGGCACCGGATCCTGCGGGCGCGCCGTCCCCGGTACCGGGCCGCGGCTCAGCACCAGCGGCGCCGTCTGCCCGGACTGCGCCCACTCCCCGGTGAGCTGTTCGCCGTCGAGCTTGCCGTGGAAGGCCGGGTCGCCCGGCACATCGGGCATGGTGAACTCCACCCGATCCGGTTCGGTGCGTACGTCTTTCAGCGGCGCCGCTCGCACGCCCTGCAGCGGGATGTCGATGGTGGCCGAGCCGTCCTCGGCGAAGGTGACCCCCACCGCGATGGGCTGGCCCGGCCCGGCGATATCACCGTGCCACTGCCCGAAGACGGTCGGCTCCGCCTTCTCCTCGGCGGCCTGCGAGCACCCCGCTACCAGGGCGACGACGACGAACAGAACCGAAACGAGCACTCGACCGGGACGCATACCGCCACGGTACCGACCCGCACCGACAGCTCAGCCGAAGAACGCCTGCGCCTCGCTGAGCCGTTCGGCGGGCACCCGCTTGAGCTGCTTGGTCGCCTCCGACAGCGGCACCAACCCGATGGCCGTGCCGTGCAGCGCCACCATCTGCCCGAAGTGCCCGGCGTGCACCGCTTCGGCCGCGTGCACGCCGAAGCGGGTGGCCAGGATGCGGTCGTAGGGGGTCGGGCTGCCGCCGCGCTGGACGTGGCCGAGCACGGTGGTGCGGACTTCCTTGCCGATCCGGCGCTCGATCTCGGCGCCGAGCTGCTGGGCCACCCCGGTGAAGCGTTCGTGGCCGAACTCGTCGATGCCGCCTTCGCGCAGGGCGAACCCGGAATCCGGTGCCGGATGGGCGCCTTCGGCGACCACGCAGATGAAATGCTTGTCCCCGCGCTGGAATCGCTTCTTGATCATGTCGCACACCTGCGCCACGTCGAAGGGTTCCTCCGGCACCAGGGTGAGGTGCGCGCCGGCGGCGATCCCGGAGTTCAGGGCGATCCAGCCCGCGTGCCTGCCCATCACCTCGACCAGCATCACTCGCTGATGCGATTCGGCGGTGGTGTGCAGGCGGTCGATGGCCTCGGTGGCGATCGAGAGGGCGGTGTCGTGGCCGAAGGTGACATCGGTGCAGTCGATGTCGTTGTCGATGGTCTTGGGCACGCCGACCACCGGCACGCCCTCGTCGGCGAGCCAGCTGGCCGCGGTGAGGGTGCCTTCGCCTCCGATCGGGATGAGGGCGTCGATACCGTTGTCGTCGAGGGTCTGCTTGATCCGGCCGAGACCGGCCCGCAGCACGTCGGGATTGGTGCGCGCGGTGCCGAGGATGGTGCCGCCCTTGGCCAGCAGCCGGTCGGTGCGGTCGTCGTTGTGGATGCGGATCTTGCGGTCCTCCAATAGGCCGCGCCACCCGTCCTCGAACCCGACGATCGCGTCGCCGTAGCGGCCGTTCGCGGTGCGGACCACCGCCCGGATCACCGCGTTCAGCCCTGGACAGTCTCCGCCTCCGGTCAAGACTCCGATGCGCATGGCGTTCATCTTGCCGCACCGGCGCCCGTCAGGCGCAGTGACCTCCGGCCAGTTCGCTCAGGTGACCCGAGATCAGCGTCGCCATCTTGTCGAGCATGGCCATGCCGTCGCTGAACGCCCCCGAATCCGGTTGCGCGGCGAAGGCGATCGCGATCCGGCCCGAGGGCGAATCGATGAGGCCGAACTGGCGGACCAGGTAGTTGCCCGAGGGGTCGGGCCCCCAGCCACCCTTGAACTCGGCGCTGCCGAACGCGCCGAGCCCCCAGCGGTGACTCGGCACGATCTGCTGCATCAGCCCGACCACCCGCTCGCTCTGCGGCAGACACGGCAGCTGTGCGGCGAAACGCACCTGGTCGGCCAGCGTCCACTCGGCCTGGCCGTAGATCGACGCGTCCGAGCGGGTGCGCACGGTGGGCACCGCGGTGACGGTGTCACCACCCTCGCGCAGCACCCCTTCCACCGCCGAGGCCGCCGCCGCGCCCCCGCCCAGCGATTGCCACAGCGTGTCGGCGGCGCCGTTGTCGGACGCGGTGATGGCCGAACTCGCCGTCGCGTTGTAGGCGGAGCTGTTGCGCAGCGCGGCGATCGCGAGCGGCACCTTGATCGTCGACCAGGCAGGCCCGGAGGTCCAGGTGCCGAAGGTGACCATCTCGGTGCCGCCGACGGGCATGATCGCCAACCCGGCGTTGCCGCGGAAACCCTGTTCGAGCGTGGCGAAATCGGCGGCAAGGCTGCCCGGCAGCGCGATCGAGAAGGTACCCGCGCCACCGCCGGGATCGGCCGCGACGGTCGTGCCCGTCGGCTGGGGCTGTTCCGGTGCCGGATCCCCACCACAGCCCGCGGCGAGCAGGGCGATGGTCCCGAGCAGCGCGGCGAGCGCGATCCGGCCGCGACGCCGGTTGTTCGTCATCATGTGAAGCATCTTCGTTTCTAGACTCCCCCCGGGCTTCGGCGCCGGGTGGCGGTCCCGACACCGTACTGGGCAGTATTGCCGATCGCCCACCGCGAGTACGAAACGCTCAGGTCAGACGGTGTTCACCCGCGTAGATGTTCATCGATTCGCCGCGCAGGAAACCCACGAGGGTGAGCCCGGATTCGATCGCGAGATCAACCGCGAGCGAGCTCGGCGCCGACACCGCCGCGAGCACCGGGATGCCCGCCATGACGGCCTTCTGCGCGAGTTCGAACGAGGCCCGGCTGCTCACCACCAGCATCAGCTCGGCGGCGGGGATCCGGTGCTCGCGCACCGCCCAGCCGATCACCTTGTCCACGGCGTTGTGCCTGCCGATGTCCTCGCGCACCGCAAGCAGCGCGCCGTCGGTGCTGAACAGACCCGCCGCGTGCAGGCCGCCGGTGATGTCGAAGAGCTTCTGCGCGGCGCGCAGTTTTCCCGGCAGTTCGGCGAGAGTGTCGACAGCGACGGTGCCCGCGTCGGGCCGCAGCGGGTGGCGGGTGTTGGTGCGGACCTCGTCGAGCGCGGTCTTACCGCAGAGCCCGCAGGCGCCGGTGGTGAGGAAATTGCGGGTGTGCAGCGGGACCGGGGTGCGCAGCCGGATGTCGAGCACGTTGTAGGTGTTGTGGCCGTCGGCGTCGGTGCCCGCGCAGTAGCGGGCCGAGACCAGGTCCTGCGCCGAGCCGATGATGTTCTCGCCGAACAGGAATCCGTGCACGAGGTCGATGTCGTTGCCCGGCGTGCGCATCGTGACGGTGAGCGACTGCCCGTCGACCCGGATCTCGAGCGGCTCCTCCACCGCGAGGGTATCGGGCCGCTGGATTCGCGCCCCCGCGCTCAGCCGGGTGGTCTTGCGCCGCGCGGTGACTCTGCTCATCGTGCCTGCCGATCGTGTGGTTGGCCGGATCGCCTCGTCCGGTCGCGAGACCGGCGAGGACCGACCGGGCGGGAACCGATCGCGACAACCGGCGGGCCGTACCAGGGCATCGTAGTGAAGGGTTGCCCGGTCATAGCCGGCTTCGGTCGTCGGCGGCGAACTCGGTCTCGCGCGCGCAGTCGGTGAGTGCGGTGATGAGCACCGACGCGGGTTCGACGGCGGTGGTGACCAGCGAGATCCGGGCGGTGACGGCCGGATCGGCGAGCTCGACCACGCGCACCCGCGCGGCGGGCCCGAGCGTGGGCACCCAGGTGTGCGGCACGATGCAGGCCCAGCGTCCGGTGCGCGCGTGCTCGAGCAGCGTCGCCACCGAATCGCTCTCCAGCTGCGGAGTGGCGACGAGACCGCGGGTCGCGAGCGCGGAGTCGACCAGCTCCCGGCCCAGCATCCCCTTGGGCAGCAAGCACATTCGCAGTTCCAGCGCCTCCGCCCAGGAGAGCGCCGCGGTCCGGCCCGCCAGCAGCTCGGCGCCGACGACGAGCACGTGCCGCTCCGCGTAGAGCGGGGTCACGGTGAGCCCGCCGGTGTCGACTCCGTCGGCGTAGACGACCCCGGCGTCGAGTTCGAACCGGCGGATCCGTTCGACGATCTCGCACGAACGCAGACTGGTCTCCACGTGCACCCGCACCAGCGGGTGCGCGGTGCAGAGCCGATCGGTCAGCGGGGTGACGGTGCCGGACGCACCGGGGACGACCCCGATCCGCAGGTCGCCGGTGAGGCCGGTCCGCAGCGCGCTGACCTCGTGTTCGAGCGCGTCGCGGTCGGCAAGGATGCGTCGTGCCCAGAGGACGAGCCGCTCGCCCTCCGGGGTGAGTCCTTCGTAGGTTCGCCCCCGCCGCACCAGCGGGACACCGAGCTCGCGTTCGAGTTTGCGGATGGCCTCCGAGAGCGCGGGCTGCGACACATAGCAGGCCGCGGCGGCACGGGCGAAGTGCCGTTCCCTGGCGAGGGCCACGAAGTACTCGAGTTGACGGAACATGGCCTCCGGTCAGTCGTCCTCGTCGTCGGCGGCCTTGTTTCGCGCCTTGACGATCTCGAGCGCCCGCTCGGCGGTCGCCTGGTCCGGGTAGGGCCCGAGCCGGTCGCCGTACCAGCACTGCTTGCCGAGTTCGGCCTTGTGATGCTTCATGCAGTAGTACCACTGTTCGTCATCAGCCATGCCGCCAGTATGCATCGGTTCGCATACCGGCGCCGCGAACCTCGGCGCCGATTCCCGGATCAGCAGCGCGGCAGCGATCCCGACCGCGACGCCGAGCACCGTGTCGAGCGCGCGCTCGGTGAGCATCACGACCGGCTCGGTCGGCGCGGCGAGTTCGGTCATGGACATGATCAGCGGCGTGAAGAAGCCCTGCGCGAGCGCGTAGTGGCGGGCCATGAACAGTTCGGTCGGATACAGCAGCGCGATGATCGCCACGGCCAGCACGGTCGGCTCCGGCCGTGGCAGCAGCAGCGGGGCGGTGACGGCGAGACCGAGGACGGTGCCGAGCACCCGGTGGATGCCGCGCGCGATGCGGTCGCGCGAGGTGGCGGCGGCCAGCGGCACCGCGGCACCGGTCATCGCCCAGTTGGCGTGGCCGACGCCGAGCAGCATCCCGATGCCGCCGGCGACCGAGATCGCCACCGCGTAGCGACCGGCCTGCACCAGCGACGCGTGACCGGTGCGGTGCGGCGCGATCGCCCTCGGCACGACGTCGGACCGGTCGCGGCGCGCCGTGCGCCGACAGTCGAAGTAGCCGACGAGCACGCATAGTGCCGCCGTGAGCGCGCAGATCGACAGTGCCCCCACCGGATCGGACCGGTTCGCGCCGACCAGCGCGACCGTGCCGAGGGCGAGGACACCGAAGAACGGCCCCTCCGGCCGCAGCCCGAGCCGGTCGGTGACCGGCGAGGCGAGCGCGGCGAACACCGCGACCGCGGCGACCAGGACGGCGGGCGGGGCGTGCAGCGCGACGAGCAGCAGGCCCGCGCCGGTCGCACCGACCAGCATGATCGCGGCCTGCAGCTGGTGGAACAGCCGCTGCCGCGGCGCCTCGGCGAAGCCGTACATACCGGTGAACGAGCCGAGTACCGCGTAGAGCAGCAGGTCGGGGCGGCCTGCCGCGATCAGCAGCAGACCGGGGATCGCGAGTCCGGCGAAGACTCTCGCGGCGGGCAGATGGTCGGTGCCGGACACCCGAATCGGCGGGCGTGCCCGGGTTCGGGTGAGCGGCAAGAGTCCTCCGGCGGGTCGATATGCCGGGTCATCGTCGCCGAGGCCAGCGGGTGCTGTCAAACGTCATATTCGCAGGTGAGAGCACCCTTTTAGGGTTCCACCGGCCGTGATAGGCAGAACCTGTCAAAGGTTCGGAAGTTGGTCTTGGACAGGACTGGTAGGTCTGGCCGACACTGGATCGGATCAGTACACGTAGACCACCGCGTTCTCGCCGCCGGTGCAGGTGACGAGGGCGCCGTCCGGGGTACAGGTCATGGTGTACGTGCGGCCGGTCACCGGGCTCGCCGCCACCACCGATCGCGGGCCGGAGCTTTCCCCACCCGCGGCGTAGGCGGCCCGGACCGCTTCGGCGAAACCGCAACTGGTGACGGTGGTGCCGATCGCGGCCTGGCTGAACATGCCACCGGTGGCGGCGGATTCGCAGGGTCGAGCGCTCGCGGGCAGGATCACCGGACCCGCGGTGGTGGTCGGCGCGGCGGTGGTCGGGCGTGGGGCCGTGGTCGGCGCGACGCCACCACCCGCCGGTGCCGAGGTGGGCGCGGCGGTGGTGGCCGGGGCTTCGTCGCCACCCGACATCAGGCGCCAGCCGATCGCACCGCCGATGGCGAGCACGACCACGGCGAGGACGCCGACCAGGATCGGCAGCAGAGACCGGTTGCGGCGCGGCTCCTGGTGCTGCCAGGCCGGATCCGCGTAGCCCGGCTCCGGGCCGTACGGGTCGGCACCGTAGGCCGGATCACGGTAGGCGTGATCGCCGTAGGCGTCGTTGGCGTCGTCGTACTGGGCGTAGGCCTCGTAGTGCGGTGCCGGATCCTCCGGTGGGGCGTGGTGCGCGGGGAACGGCGCGGCACCGCCGCGGTACTGCCGAGTCGCCTGTGCCCGTTGCGGATCCGGGTCGTCGCCGAACTGCCGGGTCGGCGCCGACCGATGCGCGTCGAAACCCGCCTGGTCGTACCGCTCGGTGGCGGGTGCGTTCGGACCGGCACCGTAGTGCTGGGTGGCGGCATAGCGCTGGGGGTCGTCGGCATTCGGGGGCAGATCGGTGTACTGCTCGGTGGGGCCCGCGAACTCACCTGCACCGAATGGTGCTGCCGGAGCGACGAATCCGTCGTCCGGGCCGGGCAAGCGCGCGGCACCCCCGGCCTCGCCGCCCGCCACGGGGAGACCATCGAACTTCCTGGTCGGCCCGGCGCGGCCGGGCAGGTCGCCGTGCCCGGCGCTACCGGCTCCGTCGACATCGCCCGCGGGAGAGGCGAAGCGCGCGTTCCGACCCGCCGCGAACGGGTCGCCGGGCGCGGGTTCCCGGTCATCAGGACCGAACGGCGGACGCGCCTCGAAATACTCTGTCGGGGCACCGAACCCGCCGGGATCAACCGGCGGTTCACCCGCGAACCGGGGGTTCGGGTTCGAACGACCGGTGTCGAGGTATTCGGTGGCGGGGCCGTGCGCGTCACCGGCATCGGCGAACACCGGACGCGGCGGGACCGACCCGTCGTCCGGGAACTCGTGCGGCGCGGCCGGTCCGAAGCGCGGGTTCGGGTTCGAACGGCCCGAGTCCGGGAATCCGGCCGGACTCTGCGGATCACCGCCATAGCGCTCGGTCGGCGCGGAACGCGGCGGCAGCTGGCCTGGCCCGCCATGAGCAGGCCGTGGCGGCAAGGGAACCGGACCCGAACCTGCCTCCGGTGTCCCCCCGACCAACGGGACCGGGCCGGACCCACCCGGCGAGTCCGGGCCATCCGCGCCGGGGCCGAAGCGGGGGGTCGGGTTCGAGCGGCCCGAGTCGACGTAGGCGGCCGGGCCGTGGTACCCGCCCGGACGGTGTTCGGTGGGTGCCGAACGCTGCTGGAGGGGCCCCGCCGGGGGCGGTGGGCCGAAGCCGGTCGGCGCGGGGAAGGGCGCGGAATGAGGTACCGGGGAGGAGGTTTCGCCCTGGGTCGCGTTGTCGTACAGGTGGGCGTCCGGGAACGGGCGCATCTTCGGCAGGCCCTGGTCGGGGGTGTACGCGGGCCGCGGCTGCGGCGCGGCGGGGGCGTCCGCCGGGGGAAGGGGCGTGAAATGGACGTCGTCGGGGCGGATCTCGGTGGGGCCGGTCGGCTGGATCACCGCGGGCACGGAGATCTCCCCCGTCCCCTCCGCCGGAACACGGGTGAAGCCGGCCGTCTCGGGGCCGGGGTTGGCGGGCGGCCGGATGATCAGGGTCGGCTGCGCACCGGTCGCCGCCGACTGGCTGCGCGAGGTCTCGATGCCGCCGGTCGCGGTCACCGCACCGACGACGCGGAACTCCCCGGTCGGTGTCGGCGCCGCGTCGTTGTCCTTCGCCGCGCCTGCACCGTCGACGTCCCGTCCACCACCGGCCACAACCCCACCCGCATTCCGTACACCCGACACAGCGCGCTCGCCTGCTTGCGCCGCGCCGGAATCACCACGCCCACCGCCGGAACCACCACGCCCGCCTGCGGACTGGCCACCGGGCACCGCACGACCGCCGACGGCACCGGGCAAACCACGCTCACCGGTGGAGCCGGGGCCTGCGAAGCCGGCCGCTCCCGCTGCCCCCGCTCCGCCGGCGACCGCACCTCCCGGCATCGACCTGCCACCCGCGGACCCCGGCAGGGCGCGCTCACCGGTCGGTGCCGGACCCGGGTAGCCGGTAACCGCGGCGGCCGACTCGCTGTGGGCACCCGCCATCCTGGGGTTCGGCCCGCCGGGGGTTCCCTGCGCTGGTCCGGGCACACCGAGCCCGGTCGCGGCGGCCTCCCGGCCCTGGCCCGGACCACCGGCCGGGCCACGCACCGCACCGGCGGGCGGCACCGCGCCATGGACGACCGCGGCCAGCGCGTCGCGCGCGGCGACCGCCAGCGCACCGGCGCTCGGATAGCGCTCGGCGGGGTCCTTGGCCATGCCGATCGCGATGACCTCGTCGAGACTCGGGGGGATCCCCGGTACCAGGGTGCTCGGGCGGGGCGGGGCCTCGGAGAGGTGGGCGCGGATCAGCACGCTCATGCTGGCGGCCGGGAACGGCGTCGCACCGGTGAGGCATTCGTGCAGCACACAGGCCAGCGAGTAGACGTCGGCGCGATGCGAGATCGGGCCGACATCGAACCGTTCGGGGGCCATGTAGATGTAGGAGCCCATCGCCATGCCGGCCTGGGTCACCGCGCTGTCGCCCTCGGTGTGCGCGATACCGAAGTCGGCCAGGTAGGCGAAGTCGGCGGGCGTCACCAGGATGTTGGCCGGTTTCACGTCGCGGTGAACCAGCCCGCCCGCGTGGGCGGCGTCCAGGGCCGCGGCGATCTGCTCGACCACGGCGACGGCCCGGTCGGGGTTCAGCGGCCCACCGGCGCGCAGTACGGTGCGCAGGTCGGTGCCGGGTACCAGGCGCATGTCGATGAACAGCACCCCGTCGATGACACCCCAGTCGTGGATCGGGATGACGTGCGGTTCGGCCAGTTTCGCCGCTGCCTGCGACTCGCGCCGGAACCGGACCTGGTAGGCGGGATCCTGGGCGAGCTCGGGCACCAGCAACTTCAGGGCGACCAGCCGGTCCTTGCCGGTGTCGTAGGCCTCGTAGACCTCGCCCATGCCGCCCTTGCCCAGCAACGACCGCAACTCGTACGGGCCGAATCTGCTCCCTGTCCGTGACCCAGGTGCCTCCACCAGCGTCCGCCTCCCACTTCTGGCAGGTCCGAAGACCTGCTCGTCAGAAGGAGGATTCTCCCGGTGCCACCACGCCGTGGTCAAACGCGAACACGATCGCCGCGGCCCGGTCGCGCAGGTCCAGCTTGCCGAATATATGCCCGACGTGGCTTTTCACGGTGACTTCCGAGATGCCGAGTTCGGCGGCGATCTCGCTGTTGACCCGGCCGCGGCCGATCAGTTCGAGTACTTCGTACTCGCGTGCGGTGAGTTCGCGCAGCCGCTGATCGCCGCGCGTTCCGGCTGGTCGGACCGTGCGATACGCGGTGAGTACCCGGCCCGTCACCGACGGGTCGAGCCAGGCTCCGCCCGCGGCGACCGTGCGCACCGCGCGGATGAGGTCCTCGGCGGGCGAGTCCTTGAGCAGGAACCCGGCGGCTCCGGCGCGCAGCGCGCCGGAGAGCAGCTGATCGTCGTCGAAGGTGGTGAGCACCAGCACCGGCGGCGCGTCGGACCGTGCGCGCAGCAACCGGGTCGCATCGATGCCGCCGACCCGTTTCATCCGCAGGTCCATCAGCACCACGTCCGGGCGTTCGGCGGCCACCGCGGCGACCACTTCGTCACCGTCGGCGCATTCGCAGACGACGAAGCCGTCGCGGCGGCGCAGGATCCGGCGCAGGCCGCCGCGGACGAGTTCCTGATCGTCGACGACGAGCACCGTCACCGGGTTGTCGATCGGCGCTGCGGCCGTCACATGTCCTCCTTGGGCTTGGGCTCCAGCAGTCCGGGCAGGATCGCGGTGATCGTCGCGCACCCGGTGGATTTGAGGGGAAAGCTCGCGCGCACGGTCCAGCCGTCGTCGGCCGCGCCCGCGCTGATCCGGCCGCCGAGCAGTTCGGTGCGTTTCCGCATGCCGCGCAGGCCCATACCCGCGTCGACGCGTGGCGGCGGGCCGACCGGCAGCGGGTTGCGCACCAGCAGGGTCGCCGCCCTGCCGGTGACCTCGAGGCGCACCGTCGCCGCGTTGCCCGGCGC
Organism: Nocardia rhizosphaerae; assembly: GCF_042650365.1. Classification (NCBI taxonomy): domain Bacteria; kingdom Bacillati; phylum Actinomycetota; class Actinomycetes; order Mycobacteriales; family Nocardiaceae; genus Nocardia; species Nocardia rhizosphaerae. Next base: position 239,782 of record NZ_JBHSBA010000007.1, on the reverse strand, counting down.
GTGCTTGGCCACATTGGCCAGCGATTCCTGGCCGATCCGGTACAGCGCGTGCCCGACGGTGCCCTCGACGGCGGCGAGGTCGCCGGAACGGGCGTAGTCGACGGTGAGCCCGGCCCTGCGGAAGTCGCCGACGAGTTCGTCGATATCGCCCGCGCCCGGTTCGGGTGCCAGCACGGCAGGACTGGCGTCGAGCATGCCGACGGTGCGGCGGATGTCGGCCATCGCCTGTCGGCCGAGACGTTCGGCGTCGACCAGGGCGTCCACCGCCTCGGTGACATCGTCGTCGGTCTGCAGGGCGCGCCGCGCCGCGGTCAGGTGCAGCAGGGTGATCGAGAGCGAATGCGCGATCACGTCGTGCACCTCGCGCGCGATCCGGCGCCGTTCCTCGTCGGCGGCCTGCATGGCGCGGATGCTCTGGTTCTCCCGCTCCTGATACAGGAACCGGCGCTGATACTGCAGCATCACACCGCAGAAGGTGCCGAGCAGGATGCCGAGGGTGTACATCGGCAGCCCTTCCAGCCGCACCCCCGACTCGCCCCAGAGCAGATGCCCGGCGAGATCGAAGGCGACCAGCTCGGCGATGGCGAGCAGGCTGAAGCCGATGGTGATCCCGCGGGTGGCGATGGCCGCCACCTCCCCGGCGATGATCACCAGCACGAACGGCGCGAAATCGGCGGTCACCGGCTGCACGAGAAACAGCGCGCACGACACCATCCCGCATGCTTTCAGCAGCACCGGGTGGGGTTTGACCTTGAAGATCCCGTACAGCGGCAGCGGCAGGAACGCGGTCAGCATCGCCAGAATCGGCAGCACGGTCGGGAAGTAGGAGTGGCGCTGGATCACCGCGGCGACCGTCACCACCAGCAGCGCGATGTCGGCGGCCACGATGACGGCGGGCGGATAGTCGTAGGGCAGCGCCTCCATGCGAACCCGCGCGGCGTCGAGCAGCCGCCGCAGCATCGCTCGCGGCCGCGCCAGTGCCCCGCTGCGGCCGGTGCCCGCGCCGGGGATGGCGTTGACCACATCCATGTGTCCCAGGCTAGCCGCACGGTACGCGCCGAGTCATCGTCCCGGAATCGGTGCGACCCTCCTACCACGGTAGGAGGGCAAGTCGGGTCCCGGGCACGACGTTTCCGCTGCCGGTCGCCCGTAGCGTGAATCACATCGTTCACGGAAGGTGAAGCCCATGACCTGGACCGATCAGCACCGACGCACCGAGATCGTGCACACCGTCCTCGACCGGGCGGCGATCGACCCGCGTGACCCCGAGCTGTTCACCGCGCTACCCGGGCTGGACCGGCTCTTCGGCGGGGTCGACGGTCTCCTGAACGCCCTGGCCTACCGCTGGAGCAACCATCTGCGCGCCAAGCTGGAACAGGCTGAGATAGAAGGCCATACCGCGGTCGAGGCCTATCTGGAACTGGCCGCCGAACAGCCGGCGCTACGAGCGCTTCTCGACGCGCACGCCACGACCGGGCAGACTACCCGTGCCGGCGCCCTGGTGCGCTGAAATTTCCTATCCGATCGAAATCCCCTGGGGGCCAAAGACATGCCGGACAACGATTCGCCGATGCTGGAGCTGACGCGAGTGGTCAAGCAGTACCGCATCGGCGAGGAAAGAGTGCGCGCGCTCGACGAGGTGAGCATGCGCATCGAGGCGGGCCAGTTCACCTCGATCATCGGGCCGTCGGGCTCGGGCAAGAGCACCCTGCTGCATCTGCTCGGCGCGCTCGACTCCCCTGACGAGGGCTCGATTCGCTTCCGCGGCACCGAGATCGGCGACCTCGGCGAGGACGCCCAGGCCGCGTTCCGGCTGCAACAGGTCGGTTTCGTCTTCCAGTTCTTCAACCTGTTGCCCACCCTGTCGGCATGGGAGAACGTCGCGGTGCCGAAGTTGCTCGACGGCACCGGATTACGCAAGGCCAAGCCGCGGGCGCTGGAACTGCTGGAGCTGGTCGGACTCGGCGACCGCGCCAAGCACCGGCCCGCGGAGCTGTCCGGCGGACAGATGCAGCGGGTCGCGGTGGCCCGCGCGTTGATCATGGATCCGCCGCTGATCCTGGCCGACGAACCCACCGGCAATCTCGACTCCAAGACCGGCGCGGCGATTCTGGAACTGCTGGGTGAGATCACCGCACAGGGCAATTCGGTGGTGATGGTGACCCACGATATGGGTGCGGTCGACCACTGCGACCGAGTGATCACCCTGCAGGACGGGCGGATCGGCGCCGACGACATCGTGGCAGCGCGGGTGCGGGCATGATCGCCGCGGCGTGGGATCGGTTGCGGCTGTTCAATATCGGAGAACTGATCCGGCACCCCGGCCGCACCGTCATGTCGACGGCCGTGATGGCGGTGTCGGCGGCGCTGCTGGTGGCCGTGCTCAGCATCTCCGGTTCGGTCACCGGGTCGGTGGACCGGCTCACCAAGGGCCTGGCCGGGGTGGCCGAGCTGGAGATCACCGGGATCACCGATGCCGGCTTCGAACAATCGCTGCTGACCGAGATCGTCGCCACCCCCGGCGTGGCGACGGCGGTGCCGATGCTGCGCGCCGGCATCGGCACCGGCCCCGATCGAGCGCTGCTCATCGGCGCCGATCAGACCATCGCGAAACTCGGGGGCGATCTGGCCGCGCCGATGGACAAGCACACCCGCAAGCTGGTCAGCACCCCGCGCGGCGTGCTGGTCGGCGCGGCGATGGGCTACCGGGAAGGCGACAGCGTGCCCATCGGCTGGGGCACCGCCACCGTCGCCGGGGTACTCGACGACGAGGCGAGCAACCGGCTCAACGGCGGTCATCTGATCGCGGCGCCGCTACCGCTGGCCCAGCTGCTCACCGACCGGGTCGGCAAGCTCGATTCGGTGCAGATCCTGCCGACGCCGGGCACCGACGTCGGCGAGCTGCGCGCCGCGCTCACCACGGTGGTCGACGGGCGCGCGGTGGTCGCCGAACCGAGCCTGCGCACCGCCCAGGCGGGCGGGGCGATCCAGATCATGCGCTACTCCACGCTGATGTCGTCGGCGGCCGCGCTGATGGTGTCGGCGTTCCTGATCTACAACGCGATGAGCATGGCGGTCGCCCAGCGCAGGCCGACGCTGTCGCTGCTGCGCGCGATCGGCGGGAAACGCGGGCCGATGGTGCGTGATCTGCTGGTCGAGGCGGCGCTGCTCGGGCTCATCGGTGGTGCGATCGGGGCGGTGATCGGCGCCGCCATGGGCCGGTTCGCGATCGACCGGCTGCCCGCCGCGATCGTGCAGTCGGTGGAATCGCGCACCGAGTTCATGGTGCCCGATTACGCCGTGCCCGTGGCGATCGCGGCCTGCGTGCTCGCCACGGTGCTCGCGGCCGCGATCGCGGCGCGGCAGGTCTACAAGGTGGCGCCGGTGGAGGCGCTGGCACCGGTGGAGGCCACCGATTCGGGTGCGAACAGCCGGGTGCTGCGCTACGCGGCGCTGGCAGGCGGCCTCGGTTTGGTCGGGGTGGCGATCGCGCTCGCCTTCCTCGACCTCGGCAGGCTCTCGCTGGGCGCGATCTCCACCTCGTTCGCCGCCGCCGTACTGTTGTGCTTCGCCGCGACCGGGCCCATCGTGCGCGGCGCCGCCGGGATCGCCCGCTGGTTCGGGGCGTCCGGCGCGCTCGGCGCCACCACTCTCAAGCGGGCACCGCGGCGGGTGTGGGCGACGGCGATGACGGTGATGATCGGGGTCGCGGCCGTTGTCGCGCTCGGCGGGGCCTCGGCGAACATGGTCGACTCGGCCACCGAATCGTTCGAGAGCCTTGGCGATGCCGACCTGTATGTGAGCGCGAGCCCGGCCGAACAGTTCCCGACCGGGCCGGTGCTGCCGCCGGAGCTGCTCGACCAGGTGGCCGCGGTGCCGGGGGTCGCGTCGGTGCGGCCTGGGCAGATGGCGTTCGCGACGGCAGGTACCGGGCGGGTGATGCTGCAGGGCTATCCGGCGACCAGTGAGGAGGCCAGGCTCGGCGCGGTCGACCCGGCGGTGATCGAACGGATGAGCCGCGGCGAGGGTGTGGTCGTCACCCGCGATGTGGCCAGGTCGATGGACCTCTCGGCGGGCGCCGAGATCACCATGCCGACCCCGTCGGGGGAACGCAGAGTGCAGGTGCTGCAGGTGATTCCGTATTTCACCGCGGTGTCCGGCGTGGTGATGATGAACATCGATCAGATGCGCGAGTGGTATCAGCGACCCGGTGAGACCATCCTGTCGGTGCAGTACGCCCCCGACGCCGACCCGGCCACGGTCCGGGCCGCCGTGCGCGAGCTGGTGCCGCCCGAAATCCACGTCGACACCGGTGCCGACATGCTCGCCGCCATCTCGTCGAGCGTGCAGCAGGGCGCGGCCATGAGCGCCATGATCCTGTGGATCGTCGTCCTGGTGGCGACGGTGGCGCTGCTCAACACGCTGATGCTGTCGGTGCTGGAACGGCGCAGGGAACTCGGCGTGCTGCGGGCCATGGGCACCAACCGCAAGTTCCTGTTGCGGTCGGTGCTCGCCGAGGCCGCAGGCATCGGATTCATCGGTGCCGCCATCGGATTGGTGATCGGGGCGGCCGTGCAATATCTGGGCACGGTCGCGATCGGGCACGCCATGACGATCGACATCGTGTACCGGCCGAGTCCGCTGCTGCTGGTGTACGGCATCGTCGCGCTCGGCCTCGCCCTGCTCGGGTCGATCCCGCCCGCGCTGCGGGCCGCGCGGATGCCGATCGTGGCGGCGCTGGCGGTGGACTGAGGGTTCGGCCGCGGTGCCCGCCGGATCACGAGCACCGCGGCCGATCAGAGTCGCACGTCCGCCCACCAGGCGATCACGTCTTCCTGGGCGGACGGGCGCGGCGCGCCCCCCTCGCCGCTGCTGCCACGACGGCTCACCGCGAGCAGATAGTTCGCGCGCTCGGGGTCGCCGGGGAAACTGATCACCTGGTGCGCGGTGTGGATGCGGCTGCTCGACGGATCGGGAACCACCCAGCGGCGCAGGTCGAACGGGATGCCTTCCTTGTCTCCGGGATACCGGATATCGCTGGGCATCGCGTCCACCACCGACCGCACCTGGGCCGGGGTCGCGTACTCCAGGACGAGATAGCTCACCGCTCCTTGACCGTTCCCGGTCCGCTCGCACTGCCAACCCACCGTGATCGGATTCCATTGCAGTGCGGGCTCTTTCCACTCCAGCTCGCTCACCGACCGCACCGCGAAACAGTGCGCGCCGCGATATCCGGCGCCTTCGGCCGTCACCCCCTGCGGTACCAGGGTCGGGAACACTCTCCGGCCGGCCGCGAACGAACCATCCGCCGCCACGGTGGAGCTGGTGGTCGCCGCCCCGCTCGGCGCGGCCACCGCCGGTTTCGTCTCGTCGTCATCGGGCGCGACGACGACGATCAGCGCCACCAACAGCGCGACCAGCGCCATGACCAGGGCTGCCAGGATCAACCAGCCGAGGCGGTGCACGCCCGATATCCGCCGCGCGACCGGCCTGCGTCGACCGGGCCACCCGTGTCCCTGAGGTGGTCCTTGGACCGCGGCACCCTGGTGCCCGACGGACGGTGCCGGTGCGGCGGATCGCGCGTTGTCCTGCGCGTATCCGCCGTGGGGGCGGCCCGCGTCCGGGGCCTGGCCCGCACCAGGCGCCGCACTCCCCTCCGGCGGTCGATCGGCGGACTCGCCGGGTGGACGGGCAGCGGGCGGCGGCGGTGGCAGGTCGGTCCGCATCGCACCGAGGTGCGTGGCCGGAGGGCCCGGATCAGGCTCCACGCCAGGCGTACTGGTCCCCGGCTCCGGTCCGGTCGCGCCGCGCGAGCCGGTGTCCGGCACGAGACTCCCGTCCGACGGTCCGGTGCTCGAAGCGGAACCACCAGCCGGTGCGTCGGCACCGGGCGCCGGACTACCTGCCGACGCGTCAACAACCGACGCGGGCCCGTTCTCCGGCGAGCCGCTACCCGTCGCGGAACCGTGCCACGACGGGCTCAGCACCGCGTGCCCCAGCGCGAATGGCTTGTCGGCCGACGCGTCCATGGAATCGGCCGCCGTCTCCACCCCTGACCGTGGTGCGCCCGGTCCTGCTGCGCCACTGGTCGTCTCGCCGTCAGCGGAACTGGCGACGCTGTCACGCTCCACCTCCGCGGCGCTGACATCGAGCGGCCCACCGGGGACCACGCCAGCCATCGGCACATGCCCGGCCGTGCCTACGGAACGTCTACCGGCCTCCGCCGGACCGGGGGCAGTCACGGCGCCGGTACTGCTTCCCGTACTCCCGGCACCGCCTTGGTCTGCACCGGAACTCGCGAAATCGGTGGGCGGATTCCCCCCGGCAGATCCCGGTCCCGCGCTCGCCGGATCGTGGGTGGTGCCTGCATCAGCGATCGCCGCGACGTCGGTGGGCGCGTTCGCGTTGGCCAGTTCGAGCCGGGCGGACTCCGGCATCGGCACCACATCGGTCGCCGCCGCATCCGCCCCATCGGCTCCCGGCTGCCCCGCGGCCGCCGATCGCCACGCAGCGTCTTCGGCCATCCGCAGCTCGTCGCGCGCGGGTGGTGCCGGACGATCGGGCGACCTGCCGCTTTCCGGCGCGTGCGTCGGCGCGCCCGTCGGCTGGACACCCGACGCGGAATCCACGTGCGACTGATCGCCGAGTCGACCGGACGGCGAGTGGGCCGTAACTCCGGGTGGCGACGGAATCGGGGACTGCGGCACCGGGACCTGCTGCGCGGGCTGCGGCGCAACGGCAGGCTGCGCCGAGATCTGCTGCCCCGGCTGCGGCGGCGGAGCCTGCCAGCCGGGTGGCGACGCGGGGGATCCGGCCGGGGGCTGGGGCGGGGCGGGCGGGCGCCACTGCGGCGCGGGGACCTGCTGCCTCGGCGAGGCCGGATAGCCGGGGACCTGATGGGGCGGATACGGGGTCGGGGCGGGTTGGGGTGCGGGCGGGTAGTAGCCCGCGGCCCTCGGCAGCAGGGGTGGGGTGTTGGGAGTGAGGGCCTTGCGGGCGGCCTTGGCGAAGGCGGCGCAGGAGTCGTAGCGGGCCGCTGGATGTTTCGCCATGGCGGCGGCGAGGACGGCGTCCATGGCAGGGGGCAGGCCGGCACGGCGCAGGGACAGCGGCGGTGGGGGCAGGTGCAGGGTGCCGCGGATGATCTCGTTGGGGTCGGGCGAGTCGAACGGGGCGATGCCGGTGAACAGCCAGTACAGCGCGCACGCCAGCGAGTACTGGTCGGAGCGGTGGTCGAGTTCGGCACCGGTCATCTGTTCGGGCGAGGCGTAGGCCAGGGTCGCGGTGAACATGCCCTGCTGGGTGAGGTGGGTGGAGTCGGCGCGCAGGCGAGCGATCCCGAAGTCGGTGAGGAACACCCGCTCCCCCTGGCCGCCGCCGGACCTGGCGAGCAGGATATTGGCCGGCTTCACGTCCCGGTGCAGCACTCCCCTGCCGTGCGCGTAGTCCAGCGCGTCGGCCACCCCGTCGACGATCTGCACCGCCCGTTCCGGTGGCAGGGTCATCGGGTCGACGGTGGCGGCGTCGATGCCGTCGACGTACTGCATGCTGATCCACAGCTGCTCGCCCTCGGCGCCGCGGTCGAAGACGGTGACGATGGCGGGATGATCCAGCCCGGCCGCCAGATCGGCCTCCCGCTCGAATCGCGCGCGAATCCGCGCGTCGGCGAACAGATCCCGGTTGAGCAGCTTGAGCGCGGTCAGCCGGTCCAGCCGGGGATGGCGCGCCAGATACACGGTGCCCATCCCGCCCTGGCCGAGCATCCGCTCGACGGTGAACCCGGCGAACACCTCACCGATCTCGAGCACTGCGGCCCCCTTCCGGCCTCCGTGGCGGACCAGCATGGCACCCCGGAGCCGGGGTGACCACTTCCATTCGAATTCTCACCGAAAATCGGTGACACTTTTCTCCAGTCGTCCGAGATCGTCCGGACGCGCTCGACAAGAAGTGTGCACCGCCGGAGCACCGCGCCGACGCGCAGTGGGTGGTGGGGAGGATTCGGTGGTGAAGTCCATAGGGAGAGCAGCAGTAGCGCGTGGACTGCTGTGCGGTGTGGTGCTCGTGTCGGCCGCACTGGCCACCTCGTGCGCGATGGCGGACGCCCCCGCCGCGGTGCGCGCGCCGACTGTCGCGGTGAGCAGCGACGATGCCCGACGGCCCAATCTGTCCATCATGCGGCCGGATTCGCTGACCGCGGGCTTCACTCAGTTGCAGGCGCAGCTGCCCGGCAAGGTCGGGATGGCGCTGATGCCGGTCGGCGGCGAGCGGATGACGATCTACGGCGACTGGACCACCGGCATCGCCTGGTCGACGATCAAGGTGCCGCTGGCCGTTGCCGCGCTGCGCCACGATCAGGACCGGTCGATCTTCGAGATGGTGCGCGCCGCGATCACGGTGTCCGACAACGACGCCGCCGCGGACCTGTGGTACTCGCTCGGCACCGGCAGACAGGCCGCCGCGGCCGTGCAGCAGGTCCTCGACGAAGCCGATGCCGCGGCCGTCGGCGAGTACGGCCCGCATACCGAGCTCGATCACACCTCCTTCGGCAGCACCGAGTGGTCGCTGGCCAATCAGGTGCGGTTCGCCTCCCGGCTGCCGTGTCTGGCCGGGACCGAACTCGTCACCGAGCTCATGGGCGAGATCACGCCCGAGCAGAGCTGGGGCCTCGGCCTGCTCGACGGCACCGAGTTCAAGGGCGGCTGGGGCCCCGACGACGACACCGGCGTGTACACGGTGCGCCAGTTCGGGCTGGTGCCCGTCGGCAGCGGACTGCTCGCGGTAGCCCTTGCCGCGCAGGCGGATTCGGGCTCCTTCACCGACACCACCGCGCTGCTCGACCGGATGGCGATGCTGCTCGCCCGGCATCTGCCCGAGCTGCGCGGCGGCGTCTGCCCCCGCTGAGCGCCCCGGCTCAGCCGGGAACGACCAGGCCGGATTCATACGCGAGCACGACGGCTTGGGCCCGGTCGCGCAGACCGAGCTTCGAGAAGACTTTGGAGACATGGGTTTTCACGGTCTGCTCGGCGACGAACAGGGCGGCGGCGATCTCGGTGTTCGACAGCCCCTTGGCCACGAGCTCGAGCACTTCCCGCTCGCGGGGGGTGAGGGTGTTCAGCGCGGGCGCCGCGGGGGTGCGGGCGACGCTGCGCCTGCGGGTGACATCGGCGATCAGCCTGCGGGTGATGGTCGGCGCGAGCAGCGCCTCACCGTCGGCGACCACCCGCACCGCCCGGACCAGCTCCTCGGCGGGCGCGTCCTTGAGCAGGAAGCCACTCGCGCCGAGGCTCAGCGCCTCGTACACGTAGTCGTCGATGTCGAAGGTGGTGAGCATGAGCACCCGCACCGGCGGATCGAACCCGGCCGCCAGGATCGCGCGGGCGGCTTCCAGGCCGTTCATCTGCGGCATGCGCACGTCCATGAGCACCACGTCCGGGCGCAGCCGCTTGGCCTCGGTGACCGCGATCCGGCCGTCGGCCGCGTCGCCGACGACGCTGATGTCGGGCTGCGCGGCGAGCAACGCGCCGAAACCCTGCCGCACCATCGCCTGGTCGTCGGCGATCAAAACGGTAATAGCCACCCAACCACCCTAATGTGCGCAGACGCGAAGCGTTCGCCGGTGTTTCGCGCACGGCCGCAGCCATCGCGCCAGGCACGCCTAGCGAGTGGGCAGTTTCGCCGAGACCTCGAAGCCACCGTCACCGGTCGGGCCTGCGGTGAGCGTGCCGCCGACCGCGGCGACCCTGGTCCGCATGCCGTCGATGCCGTGTCCACCGCCGACTCCTGGGCGCGGCACGGTGGCCGACGGCGCGTTGCGCACGGTCACCGTGACCGCGTCCGGCCCGACCGCCACCGCGACGAGCACCGGCGCGCCCGGCGCGTGCCTGGCCGCGTTGGCCATCGATTCCTGTACCACCCGGTAGACGGTGAGCCCGGTGGTCTCCTGGACCGACTCCAGCGCCCCGGTCACGGTGCACTCGACCGGCAGCCCGGCGCGCTGAGCCGAGGCGCACAGCTCCGGCACGTCGGTGGCGCGCGGTTGGGGCGCGTGCTCTGGCAGTTGTCCGTCGCTGCGCAGCACGCCGAGCATCCCGCGGATCTCGTTGAGCGCGGTACGGGCGGTGGCGCCGATGGATTCGAATTCGGTGCGCGCCGCGGGATCGAGATCGGCGATCCGGTACGGCGCCGTCTGGGCCTGCACCACCACCATCGACATGTGGTGGGCGACGACGTCGTGCAAGTCACGGGCGATGCGGGCCTTCTCCTCGAGGATCGCCCTGCGGGCACGTTCGAGTTCGGTCGCTTCCTCCTGGTGTTCGAGTTTGCGCCGGGAGGCCAGCACCGTGCGCAGCAGATAGCCGACCAGCGCCAGCGCGCCGAACCCCATCGGCCAGCCCCACAGCGGCCCATCGGCCGAGCCGGGCATGGTGGTGGCGAACAGCATCGACTGCGCCGCCCAAGCGACCACGACGATCGGCATCGATGCCCGCAGCGCGACCGCGAACAGCAGCACGAACAGCACGATGACGTGCACCACCTGGAACGGCAAGTCGTTGCCCGGCGTCGAGGACAGCCCCACCGAGACCAGCAGCGCCGATCCCGCCGACAGCGCCCAGCCCAGCGCCGGATTGATCCGCACGAACAGGATCGGGAACACCGCGAGCGCCGCGAGCAGCGGGGCCGCCGCGGCGGGGACCTCGTGGGTGACGAACAGCGTCGGCCAGGCGATGCTGTAGAGGATCAGCGCCACCGCGACCGTGGAGATATCGAACCAGGTGCGCGCGGCGATTCGGCGCGCGGCGGGGCGCAGCTGTGTGGACATGGTTCGAGCCTACGAACCGCCCGGTCGCCGGACCTCATACCCACGTGCCACATCCCACCCCCTACCCTGGTGTGACCCGAGCGCCGGGGCCCCCGCCCGCGCGCCGCGGCGAACCGCTCCGCAGCGGGATGCCCGCCGCACCACCCGCTCCATACCGTCGGAGGCCATGAACACCCCGCTTCGCCAGGTACCCGCCACTCGTCCGGCCCGTACCGCAGTCTCCGCCGCCGATCCGGTCCCCCGTCGCCGCAGTGGTGTCGCGCTGTGCACGGCCGGGCTCGCCATGGCCGCCGCGGTCGTCATGTCGGCGCCCGGCGCGATGGGCACCGCCCCCGACGGCGTCGAGAACGCGGTCGCGGCCGACGTGGTCCGCGCGCTCTCCGACGACGCCCCGGACAGCACCGCGCTCGTTCCGTGGGATTTCGGCTACAAGTTCGGCTATGACCCGGCGCCACGGGACGGGCTGCTGGTGAATCCGAACGGCAGCTGCTCGTCACCGGTGACCCTGCCCGCCGAGTTCGCCTCGGCCTGCCAGGCACACGACCTCGGCTACGACATGCTGCGCTACGCCGAACGGGTCGACGAACCGCTGGGGCCGTGGGCCAGGCGCGCGGTGGACGCGGCGCTGAACCGGCGCATCCACGCCGCGTGCGAGGAACGCGAGGACGATTTCTCCCGTGCTCGCTGCGGAGTGATGGCCGATATCGCGTTCACCGCCGTCGATGTGAACTCGCGCAGGCAGGAGTACGGTGCCCCGGTGGTGGAGAACGTCTTCGCCGAGACCGATCCGGCCGACCGCCCGAACCTGTGGCCGCTGGCCCGAACGGCGCTCGGGCTGTTCGCGGCCACGGCTGCCTCGGCGGTGATCATCGATGCGCTGCGCAAACGGCGCCGCCGCCCGGTGTGATCCGCTTGCCGAAAACTAGAACATGTCCTAGTTTTCACCCATGGCTCTGACAATCGACGAGACGATCGAGATCGACGCCCCCGCCGCCAAGGTGTGGGAGGTGCTCACCGATTTCGCGCGCTACGGCGAATGGAACACCTTCTGCTACGAGGCGTCGAGCACGCTGGAGCCGGGCGCGCCCATCGACATGAAGGTCGACCTCGGCGGCAACAAGCGGCCCCAGCGCGAATGGATCCGCAGCCACACACCCGGCTCCGAGTTCAGCTACACCATGAAGCCGGTGCCGCTCGGCGCCCTGCACAGCCTGCGCTCGCACACCGTGGTCCCGCTCGGCGCCGACCGCTGCCGCTACGAATCCCGCTTCACCCTCGCGGGCTGGCTCAGCCCGGTCGTGAACCTGGCCCTTGGCAAGCACCTGCGTGCCGGCTTCACCGCGATGACGGCGGGCGTCGGCAAGCGGGCTACCGAAATCTGAGAAACGGGGTGCGCCAGGCCGTTTCGGCCCGAGCGCACCCCGCTGTTGTCTCGCCGGTCAGACCGCGGCAGCTGCGGGCAGCGCGCCGCGGGCGATCTCGTAGGCCGCGCCGACCCGATACAGACGATCATCGGCGAGGGCGGGCGCCATGATCTGCAGACCCACCGGCAGATTGTCGTCGGCGGACAGCCCCGACGGCACCGACATGCCGCAGTGCCCGGCCAGGTTGGTCGGCAGCGTGCACAGGTCCGACAGGTACATGGCCAGCGGGTCGTCGACCTTCTCGCCCAGCTTCCACGGCGTGAACGGGCTGGTCGGTGAGACGAGCACGTCGACCTTCTCGTAGGCGGCGTCGAAATCGTGCGCGATCATCGTACGGACCTTGAGCGCCTGACCGTAGTAGGCGTCGTAGTAGCCCGCCGACAGCGCGTAGGTGCCGATGATGATGCGGCGCTTGACCTCGGGGCCGAAACCGGCCTCGCGGGTCAGCGACATCACCTGGTCGGCGCTGTGGGTGCCGTCGTCACCGACGCGCAGGCCATAGCGCATGGCGTCGAAGCGCGCCAGGTTCGACGACACCTCCGACGGCATCACCAGGTAGTACGAGGACAGCGCGTACTCGAAGTTCGGGCACGACACCTCGATCACCTCGGCGCCGAGTTCCTTCAGCACCGCGACCGCGGCATCGAAGGAAGCCAGCACGCCGGACTGGTAACTGTCGGAATGCAATTCGCGGACCACGCCCACCCGCACGCCGGTCAGGTCGCCGTTGGCACCCTGGCGCGCGGCCGCGACCACCGGAGCCACCGGCACGTCACGGGAGGTGGAGTCGCGCGGGTCGTGTCCGGCGATCACCTCGTGCAGCAGCGCGGTGTCGAGCACGGTGCGCCCACACGGACCGCCCTGGTCCAGCGACGACGCGCACGCCACGAGACCGTAGCGGGACACGGTGCCGTAGGTGGGCTTCACGCCGACCGTCGCGGTCACCGCGGCGGGCTGCCGGATGGACCCACCGGTGTCGGTGCCGATGGCAAGGGGCGCCTGGAACGCGGCGAGCGCCGCGGCCGAACCGCCGCCGGAGCCACCGGGGATGCGGGTGGTGTCCCAGGGGTTGCGGGTGGGGCCGTAGGCCGAGTTCTCGGTGGAGGAGCCCATCGCGAACTCGTCCATATTGGTCTTGCCGAGGATCGGGATGCCCGCGGCGCGCAGCCGGGAGGTGACCGTGGCGTCGTACGGCGACATCCAGCCCTCGAGCACCTTCGAGGCGCAGGTGGTCGGCATGTCGGTGGTAGTGAAAACATCCTTGAGCGCCAACGGAACTCCCGCCAGCGGCGAGACCGGGGTCTCGCCTGCGGCCAGCGCGGCGTCGACAACGGCGGCCGCGGCCAGCGCCTCGTCCCCCGCGACGTGCAGGAAGGCGTTGAGCTCGCCGTCGACCGCGGCGATGCGATCCAGGTGCGCCTGGGTGACCTCGGTGGAGGACACCTCGCCGCCGTGGATCCGGCTCGCCAGCTCGGCCGCCGACAGCCGCGTCAACTCACTCATTCGCCCTCTCCCAGGATCTGCGGAACCATGAACCGCTGCTCTTCCACGGCCGGGGCCTGGTCCAGCGCCTGTTCGGGGGTCAGACACGGCACGACCACATCGGGCCTGGTCACATTGGTCGTCGGGTTCGGCGACGCGGTGGCGGGGACATCGGCGGCGACCTCGGAGATGGTCCGCACGTGGCTGAGGATCGAATCCAGCTGACCGGCGAACTGGTCGAGTTCGGCGTCGGTCAACGCCAGCCGGGACAGCCGGGCGAGGTGAGCCACCTCGTCGCGGGAGATTGCGGGCACCGCGGGACCCCTTTCGGCTTCGGAACAGTCGGTAATGGGTACAGCCTAGTCAGCGGGTCGGCTCACGCTTGCGCCCGCCTCGGACCCGGCAGGGGCCGACCGCTTGTCCCCCTCGGACCCGGCAGCCCGGCCGCACTGCCCTCGTACCCGCAGCCCGGCCGCACTGTCCCTCACACCGAAAGTTCGCACATGTCGCATCGTTGGGCGCATACTTCGAGTCGAGAACCCGCGTTCGAGGGTGTAAGTATGGCGTCACCGGGTATTCGTCTCGGACAACCCGGCCCTAGGAAAGGAACGCACGTGTCATTCCTGCTCCGCGTGCAACTTCCGGATCGACCGGGAAGCCTCGGTTCCCTCGCACTCGCCCTCGGCGGGGTCGGCGCGGACATCCTCTCGCTCGACGTGGTGGAACGCGGCGCCGGATTCGCCGTCGACGATCTGGTCGTCGAGGTGCCCACCGGCGCGCTACCCGACACGCTCATCACCGCCGCCGAATCCGTGCGCGATGTGAGCGTCGACTCCATCCGGCCCTACTCGGGCGTGCTCGACACCCATCGCGAGCTCGAGCTGATCGACCAGGTCGCCAGTGCCCGCGACGACCGGATGCAGGTGCTCGTCGACGGGGTGCCGCGCGTGCTGCGGGTCGGCTGGTCCACGATCATCGGGATGGGCCCCGGCGGCGCGTACCGGGTCGTCGGAAGCCAGAGCGCGCCGGAGACGCAGGCGGGTTCGGCGCCGTGGATGCCGCTGGAGAAGCCGTCCTGGCTCGACGGGGAAGCCGACTGGGTGCCGCAGATCTGGCGGGACATGGACACCAAGCTGGCGGCGGCGCCGCTGGGCAACACCGGCAAGTCACTGCTGCTCGGGCGTCCGGGCGGGCCGGATTTCCGGCCGTCGGAGGTGGCGCGGCTCGGCTACCTGGCCGGGATCGTCGCCACGGTGCTCAGCTGAGCGCGAGCCGCATCACATACAGTGGAATGCCGTCGTCGGTGGCCCAGTTGCGTTCCGGCACACCGACGAAGCCGAGTCGCTGATAGATGCGGTGGGCGTCGGTCATGCTGCCCATGGTGGTCAGCGCCACCGCCGCGTATCGGCTCGCCCGTGCCTGGTCGATCACCGCGCGCACGAGCGCCGTGCCGACCCCGAGGCCGCGGGCACGCTTGGACACCGCGAGCATGCGGAACTCGAGTTCGCCCGGCCGGGCGATCTCGGCGTACGGCGTGCCGGGCGCGGCGATGGTGAGCGAACCGGCGATGCCGCCGTCGTGCTCGGCCACCAGGACCTCCGCGTCGACGGCCCGGCGCGCCACATCACCGAGCTCGCGCACATAGGCGTCGTCCGCGTCGACGTAGCCGTCGCCCACGTATACCCCGACCGTCAGCGCGTCGACGGCGTCGTAGTCGGCCGGATCGGCGGTGCGGATCAGGAGCCCGTTCGCGGTGGTCTGGAAATTGCCCTGCATATCCGCATGATCCCATTCGCCCGTTTGTGAGGTGCACCA
This sequence comes from Nocardia rhizosphaerae, assembly GCF_042650365.1. Classification (NCBI taxonomy): domain Bacteria; kingdom Bacillati; phylum Actinomycetota; class Actinomycetes; order Mycobacteriales; family Nocardiaceae; genus Nocardia; species Nocardia rhizosphaerae. Next base: position 224,242 of record NZ_JBHSBA010000007.1, on the reverse strand, counting down.
TATGGCCCCCGCGGGAGGGTTCAGGAACCGAGATAGGAACGCAGTCCCGGATGCTGGGCGACCCACCGGTCGGGGTTGCGCGGCGGGTACACCACGACGAGCTGCTCGCCGATCGATGGCCACTGCGCGGCGTCCCAGGCGAACCGCCGGTACACCACCTGCCCCGGCACCGACGGCCCGACCAGGGTGCCGGTGATGGTCACGTAGTGCTCGCCGGTCATGGCGGGCAGCGGGCTCACACCGGTCACCGCCAGCGATCCATGCTCCAGATTCGTGATACCGCCGCGCCCGAACCGGTGCGCGAATACGGCGCCGAGCGTCACGACCAACATCGTCACCATGGCCGCCGCCATCACCACTTCGAGCATGTCACCCATGGTAGGCCCGGCGCGCGGTCGGCGGCGCGCCCGTCGGCTCGGGTCACAGTGGCGTGAGCTCGCTGATGCCCTTCTCGCGGCGCAGCTGCCAGACCGCGGTGCGGGTGCGTTGGGAGCGGCCGTTGGTGCGATCGATCAGCGCACGGTTGGCGGTGGTGTAGATCAGCTGCGCGCCACGGGCATTGGTCTCCGGGTTCTGGAACAGCTGCACCAACCGGTCGGTCTCCTCCACCGGGAGCCCGGCACCGAGGTCGTCGACGGCGAGCACCTGTCCGGTGTCGAGCGCCTCCAGCATGGCGGGCAGCACCCGCAACAAGGCACGGGTCGCGGTGGACTCGTCGGCGAGTTCGAAGGGAACGTCCACCCCGGTGTGCACCAGGCTCAGGCCGGTCCCCCGGCGCTCGACCATCCGGCTGTAGAGCGCGTCGCGGGCGGCGCGCACGGTGCTCAGTTCGCGCGCCACCAGGATCGGGTCGTCGCCGCCCTGGTCGAGCCGGGTTGCCAGCGCACCGATTTCGGCGTCGAGGTCGCGCAGGTAGTCGGCGTACATCGGGTCGTGCTCGGCGACGAGCAGGTCTTCGATGCCGAGGTCGGCGGTGCGCAGGAGCATGAGCAGGCGCGCGGCGTTGTCGGGCGAACGGGAGATGTGGCTGCCGAGATCGGCGGCGAGGGTGTCGGTGTCGATCTCCCCCTGCTGGACCCGCAGGTCGGCGGCGAACCAGCGGTACGCGGGCACCAGGGCCTCGGCGTACAGCTGGCCGGCCAGGCTCAGCAGCAGCGCGTTCGGCCGCACCAGCGGCACCAGGGCGCTCACCCCGTACCGAGCCGCCTCGAACATCGGTCCGATCTTGATCTGCTCACCGCTGCGCTCGAAGACGATCCGCTTGCGCGAGCGCGGGTGGGTGTAGAGCCATTCGGCGAGCACGTCGGCGTTGTCGAGCCGGAATCCGTAGGTGTACGGCACGCCCTCGGCGACGAACCCGGCCACGAATTCCGTTGGCTGCCCGGTGAATCCGAGATGCGGACGGCGCACCGGCCCGGCGTAGGGATCCCAGCCGTGCACCGAGTTCAGCACCGCGTCGCGCATCTGCGCGAGCGCGTCGATCAGGCTCGTCTTCCCCGCGGCGGCCACTCCGTGCACCGCCGTCACCGGCACCGCCACCGAGCTGACCGCCTTGCTCAACCGCAACTGCTGCGCCTGCGCCAGCGATCCGTGATTGGTCACCTGAAAACTACGCAGCACTCTGATCCGCCTCTCCGAGATTCCCGGTCAGCGTAGGCGACGATGCGGCACCGAGGCATGGGCGCACCGCCGCGGGCGCCACGACGGAGCACGGCCACCAGCGTGAGGCGGGTGGCCACGTCGACGACGCCCTGCCGGATCGTCGTTCGGGGACTAGCATGCAGGGCATCGCGGCCGGGTCGGTCGCGACGCGAGGTCCACGACGAGGATGGGTGCGCAGAATGACGATCCGGAAGATGGTTCGCGGTGTTGTCGTCGCGGCGGTGACCGCGGGTGCGGCCGTGCCGATCACGTTGCTCGCCGCGCCCGCCGCGACAGCCGACCCGTGCCCGAACGGCACCGCGCGGGTGTTCCTCGGCAATGCGACGAGCACCTGCCAGGGCGCCGGATCGGTGTCCTACACCGTGGCGCCGGTGTCGAAGGTGTGCTCGATGTCGAGCACCGATGTGGCCATCACGATCGAGACCAACGCGCGGAAGAACTCGACGCGGCATGTCGAGATCAGCAACGGGCAGTGCCGCAGCTTCGATATGCGCACCCAGATCGGCAACACCGTCACCGTCACCCCGAACTGACGCCGCTGCTACCCGTCGTCGTCGGTCTCCGCGGCCGGGCCGACGGCATCCGGCCCGCCGTCGAGGAGCAACCGGAAGCCGTCCTCGTCCAGAATCGGGACGCCGAGTTCCTCGGCCTTGGCGGCCTTGGAGCCGGGCGCGTCACCGATCACCACGAACGCGGTCTTCTTCGACACCGAGCCCGCCGCCTTGCCGCCGCGGACCAGGATCGCCTCCTTGGCCCCGTCGCGGGTGAAGTTCTGCAGCGATCCGGTGACGACGATCGACAGCCCCTCGAGGGTGCGTTCGATCGACTCGTCGCGTTCGTCGGCCATGCGCACGCCCGCGGCGCGCCATTTCTCGACGATGGCGCGGTGCCAGTCGACGGTGAACCATTCCACGACGGCGGCCGCGATGGTGGGACCGACGCCGTCGGTGGCGGCGAGTTCGGCCACCCCCGCGGCCTCGATGCGGTCGAGGCTGCCGAATTCGGCGGCCAGCGACCTGGCGGCGGTAGGGCCGACATGGCGGATCGACAGCGCGACGAGCACCCGCCACAACGGGCGGTCCCGCACCGCGAGCAGGTTCTCCAGCAGGCGCTTGCCGTTGGCCGACAGGTCACCGTCCTTGGTGGTGAACAGCGCGACGGTGCGCAGGCGTGTTTCGTCGAGCTCGAACAGATCGCCCTCGTCGATGATGGCGCCTGCCCGCAGCAGGGCGTCGGCACCCTTGTCGCCGAGCGCCTCGATATCGAAGGCGCCGCGACCGGCCAGGTGGAAGACGCGCTCGCGCAGCTGCGCCGGGCAGTGCCGCTGGTTGGGACAGCGGATGTCGACGTCGCCTTCCTTCTCCGGCGCGAGTTCGGTCCCGCAACTGGGGCAGTGGGTCGGCATCACGAACTCGCGTTCGGCGCCGGTGCGCGCGTCGACGACCGGACCGAGCACCTCAGGGATCACGTCACCGGCCTTGCGGATGGTGACGGTGTCGCCGATGAGCACGCCTTTGCGCTTGACCTCCGAGGCGTTGTGCAAGGTGGCCATGGCGACGGTGGAACCGGCGATGGACACCGGCGCCATCACCGCGAACGGCGTGACCCGGCCGGTGCGGCCGACATTGACCTCGATATCGAGCAGGGTGGTCGTCGCCTCTTCCGGCGGGTATTTGTAGGCGATCGCCCAGCGCGGCGCACGGGAAGTGGCGCCGAGGCGGCGTTGCAGCGCCGTCTCGTCGACCTTGATCACCTGGCCGTCGATCTCGTGTTCGATGTCGTGGCGGTGCTCGCCCCAGTAGCCGACCCGTTCGATGACGGCGTCGATGCCCTCGACCAGCCGGGTGTGTGCGGATACCGGCAGGCCCCACGCGGCGAGGGCGCGGTAGGCCTCGTGCAGCGATTCCGGCCGGTATCCCTCGATGCGGCCGAAGCCGTGGCAGATCATCCGCAGCCTGCGTTGCGCGGTGACGGCCGGGTTCTTCTGGCGTAGTGAGCCCGCCGCGGTGTTGCGCGGATTGGCATACGGCGGTTTGCCTTCGGCCACGATCTGGGCGTTGAGGCTTTCGAAGTCCGCGAGCCGGAAGTACACCTCGCCGCGCACCTCGAGCAGTTCCGGGATGGGGAATTCCGCGCTCGGGGTGAGCTCGGCCGGGATGTCGGTGATGGTGCGGGCGTTGAGGGTGACGTCCTCCCCGGTACGACCGTCGCCGCGGGTGGCGCCGCGGACCAGCTTGCCCCGCTCGTACACCAGATTCAGCGCCACACCGTCGATCTTCACTTCGCACAGGTAGTGCAACGCGGAGCCCGTCTCAGCCTCGACCCGGCTCGCCCACGCGCGCAGTTCGTCGTAGTCGAACACATTGTCCAGCGACAGCATGCGCTCGAGATGGTCGACGGCGGTGAAGTCGGTGGCGAAGCCGCCGCCGACGAGCTGGGTCGGCGAATCGGGGGTGCGCAGGTCGGGGTGGGCATCCTCGAGCGCTTCCAGCCCACGCAGCAGGGTGTCGAACTCGCCGTCGGAGATGATCGGCGCATCGCGCACGTAGTAGCGGAACTGGTGCTCGCGCACCTCGTCCGCCAGCTGCTGCCACCGCACCCGCTGCTCGGGGGTCGCGCCCGCCTGCTCGGCGCTCCCGGAAACCACGCTGTCACTCACCTGACGAAGGGTAGTCGAGCCCGCCGACACTTCCTGCGACCGTTCCCGCACGTCGCGGGCTCATTCCGGGGCGATGAGCTCGAGCCGGGGGATTGACCCGTCGCGGGCTCCTGTCACTCGACGGTGATCGACTCCGGTTCCTCGGCGATGGCTCGCGCGGCCTCGACCGCGAGCGCCAGTGCCCGGCGCGCCCAGGACAGCGGCGCACCCGCGAGACCGCAGGCCGGGGTGACCAGAACCTGCTCGGCGAGCACCCGGCGCGGGAAGCCGAGCCGGTCGATCAGGCGAACACCGGGTTCGGCGAGCGCGCGCCAGGTGGGCGGGGTCGCCGGTGCGGTGGTCGGGGTCAGTCCCAGCGCGACCTTCGTGCCGCGGTCGACGATCTCGCCGAGCGCGTCGAAGTCGGCGGCGGTGACGGTCGACGCGTCGAACGCGATCCCCGCCGCGGCCGTGCGGCCGAGGGTGGCCAGCGCGGGGCGCGCGGCACAGGTGTGGACCAGGACCGGACCGGACTGGGCGGTGATCACCGTATCGAGGATGTGCAGTGCCTCCGGCTCCGGCAGCGCGGCGATGGTGTTCAGGATGCTCGGACCGCGCAGCGAACCGTCGAGTACCGCGCGCAGCAGTGGTTCGTCGAGCTGAACGACGACCTCGGCACCGAGCCGTCGGCGAACCTCGTCGGCGTGCCGGGCCAACCCTTCGGCGAGTGATTCCGAAAGATCGCGCACCGCACCGGAATCGGTGAGAAGGCGATGCCCGCCGGGCAGCTCGACCTCGGCGGCCAGGGTCAGCGGCCCCGCCGCCTGAACCTTGACCACCCGACCGGTACCAGCCAGACCCGCTGTCTCCCAAGCTTCTTCGATCGCGTCGAGGTCGGTCCGCAGCAGATCCCTTGCCCGCCGCGACACCGCGCCCGGCCGCGCCGCCAACCGGTATCCACGTGTCGTTGAATCGAATCGAAGGTCGACGAGCAGCGCCGACACCCGCCCGATCATGTCCGCCCCGACACCACGCTCGGGCAGTTCGACCAGATGCGGGAGATCGGGCAGCTCGCCGATGATCGTCGCGGCGGCCTCGCGCGGGTCGGTCCCCGGCCAGGAACCGATGCCCGTGGCGACGCCGCCGACGAGCAGCTCGCCCCGCACGACCGTCTTCCCCTGATCGGGAGACGGACCCCGCACCGGCACCACCAGTTCCGGCGAAGCATCACCCGCATTCGGCCACCGCGTCATCGGCTCGGTTCCTCTCCACTCGTCGAACCGGCTTCGATCCGGTACTGCTCGACGACATCGTCGTAGGTGGCGCGCTCGGCGTCATCGAGGTCGTCGCCCGCGCAGACACTCAGTGCCCACGGAATCGGGCACGGCGGCGCGTGCTCCGGGTCGGGGCACAGCAACGTCTCGATCGCCGCGGTCACCCGTCGCAGGTCGGCCTCGGTCGCCACGATGCCGAGCCGGACCTCCCACAGCTCGGGCCGACCGGTCACGCCGTCTCCCTCCGGCCGGTTCAGGCGTTGGCCGCGGCGCGGTCGGTGCCGCTGATGGTGCCGCTGCCGATCACGGTGTCGCCTGCCTCGGGATCGGGCAGGTACAGCACGATCGCCTGGCCCTTGGCGACACCGGTGAGCGGTTCGCGCAGCCGGGCGAGGAGACCGTCACCGACCGGTTCGACCACCGCGGGTGCGGTGCCGCCGTGGGCGCGGACCTGCACCACGCAGTCGACCGGGCCGTCCGGGCGCACGCCCGAGGTCCAGATGGCACGATCAGCGGTGACGACGTCGACCTGCAGGTCCTCGACCGAGCCCACCTTGACCGTGCCCGAATCGGGATCGATCCCGGTGACATAGCGTGGTTTGCCATCAGCGGCGGTGTGGGTCAGACCGAGGCCCTTGCGCTGGCCGACGGTGAATCCGTGCACACCCTCGTGCTGCCCGAGCACAGTGCCGTCGGAGTCGACGAGCGCGCCGGGGCGGATGCCGATCTCGGCGCCGAGGAAGGCACGGGTGTCCCCGGAGGGGATGAAGCAGATGTCGTGGCTGTCGGGCTTGTTCGCCACGGCGAGACCACGCTCGGCGGCCTCCTCGCGGATCCGCGGCTTCGGGGTGTCACCCACCGGGAACATCGCCCGCGCGAGCTGCTCGGCGGTGAGAACCGCGAGCACATAGGACTGGTCCTTGTCGGCGTCGACCGCGCGGCGCAACACACCGTCTTCGAGCCGGGCGTAGTGGCCGGTGACCACGGCGTCGAAGCCGAGCGCGGCGGCTCGATCGGCCAGCGCGGAGAACTTGATCTTCTCGTTGCAGCGCAGGCACGGGTTCGGCGTCTCGCCCGCCGCGTAGGCGGCGACGAAGTCGTCGATCACGTCTTCCTTGAAGCGGTCGGCGAAATCCCACACGTAGAACGGGATGCCGAGCACGTCGGCGGCGCGGCGGGCGTCCCCGGCGTCTTCCTTGGAGCAGCAGCCGCGCGACCCGGTGCGCAACGTACCCGGGTTCGCCGACAGCGCCAGGTGCACCCCGACCACGTCGTGACCCGCGTCGACGGCCCGCGCCGCGGCCACCGCCGAATCGACGCCACCGCTCATCGCGGCGAGTACTCGCATCAGGCACCTCCTCTAGCGCCGGCCAGGCCCGCGGCCCTGGCCCGTTCGATGACCTGCGGCAACACGGTCAGCAATGTTTCGATATCGGTCTCGGTCGAGGTGTGACCGAGGGAGAACCGCAGCGAGCTGCGGGCCAGCCACGGCTCCACACCCATCGCGATCAGTACATGACTCGGTGCGGCGACGCCCGCGTTGCAGGCCGAGCCGGTGGAGCATTCGACGCCGGCGGCGTCGAGCAGCATGAGCAGCGAGTCACCCTCGCAGCCGGGGAAGGTGAAATGGGCGTTGCCGGGCAGGCGGCGGGAGTCGGCGGGGCCGTTGAGCACCGCGTCGGGCACCACCTCCCGCACCCCCGCGATCAGCCGGTCACGCAGCACGCGCAGCTGTTCGGCCCGCGCGGCCAGGTCGGCGGTCACCGCGCGCAGCGCCGCGGCCATGCCGACCGCCGCGGCCACATCCGAGGTACCCGAGCGCAGGTCGCGCTCGTGCCCGCCGCCGTGCACCAGCGGCACACACGGCACCTGCCTGCCGAGCAGCAACACCCCGACACCGTGCGGCCCGCCGGTCTTGTGCCCGGCGACGCTGAGTGCGGCCAGGCCACTCGCGGCGAAGTCCAGTGGCAGCTGCCCCGCCGCCTGGATCGCGTCACTGTGCATGGGAATCCCGAATTCCGCTGCCACGGCGGACAATTCGGTGATCGGCTGGACGGTGCCGACCTCGTTGTTGGCCCACATCACGCTGACCAGCGCGACCTCGTCGGCATGCGCGGCCAGCTCGGCGCGCAGCGCGTCCGGCGACACGATCCCCGCGGCGTCGACGGGCAGCCAGCTCACCTGCGCGCCCTCGTGCTTCTCCAGCCATTCCACCGCGTCGAGCACGGCGTGGTGCTCGATCGCGCTGGTGACGATCCTGGTACGACGCGGATCATCGGCCCTGCGCCCCCAGAAGATGCCCTTGAGGGCCAGATTGTCGCTCTCGGTGCCCCCGGACGTGAAGATCACCTCCGACGGCCGCGCCCCCAGATCGGCCGCGATCGACTCCCGCGCCTCCTCCAGCGCCCGCCGCGCCGCCCGCCCCGACCCGTGCAGCGACGAGGCATTACCCACCGTCATCAGCGCAGCCGTCATCGCCTCGACCGCGGCGGGCACCATCGGAGTGGTGGCCGCGTGGTCGAGGTAGACCGTCCTGGGCGCACCGTTGACCGGGCCCGTATAAGCCGACTTCATGACCGGATAAGCCTATCCCACCGCTGACCTGCACATCTTCGGGGTCCACCGCCGCCTGCACACGATCGAACCCAGGAGGGTCAACACGTGGATCATCTCTCCGTATTCCTGGTTCCCGAGCGGAACATCCCCCACGTTCCGCGCTCACCGTCCCGTCTGGACGACCGGGCCGGACACTAGCGCGCTACGCCGAGTTCAGGCCACATGCTCCGCGGGACGACGCCGGTTCCCTTCGGGGGTGAAGACGAAGGAATCGGCCAGCGAACCGGTGCCGCAGCGGATCGCGAGCAGCATCGGGTCGGCGTACTTCGGCGGCCAACGTGGTTGTGTGTCGGTGTCGACACCGTTCCACAGATGGAAGATCACCATCGGGTCCGACGAGTCAGCGGTCGCGTACGCAAGCGTCTTCTCGTATAGCGGGTTCGTCCCACCGAACAGCACGCTGGGTCGACCGAAGGCGTCGACGATATCGCTCCAGGTGCGGTCTCTCTCGGCGAAGGGTTCGATCGAAGTGCGCACCTCGGCGTACTCGTCCTGCGTCAACGTCCGATCCAGTCTGAGCCAGCCGCGGTTCCGGGCGGCTTCGGCATACATTGACGGCAATGCCGACTTCAGGTCGTGCGGTAGCAAGCGCCTGAGGGCTCCTTGGGCACCCGTGGGAGTGAAGGCGTTTCGATCGCGCCACGACTGATAGATATCCGCTATCCCCTGGCCGTCGTCCTCGAGATAGAAGAGGTGGTCGAAGAGTGTCCACAAAGCAGGCTCCCCGCCGTACATGCCCAATCGGCGCACCATGCTGTTGACCTGGCCGATCAAGTACGCGTGCATCTCGAGGGCAGAGCGCACCATACGATCGTTCCCCCTTCTTGCGGACCGCGACGCCCGCGCAGTGCGATGACGTGATCTCCGTGATCATGTCGTGTGCATCGATCGTAGGGGTCGCGAAGGACAACCAACTCCGAGACGCTCTCGACAGTCCGGATCGTGGACACCCCCCTTCGGTGTCCACGATCCGCCTAGCCGGCCGCGGGCGACACGGCCGAGCCTAGCCAACCGCAGCGGCCATGGGCAATAATTTTTGGTTAAAAATGACCGTAAACTCTTCATCCAACGGGAGCCGATGGGTGGGATTGGCAAGAAACCGGTCAATTATCGCTACGATGTGGCCCATGCCAGGAGGACATGCCGAGATCCTCGCGGGGTTCGTCAGGGAACGCCGCGAGCGACAGCTCAACATGTCCTTCGCCGCTGTCGCGGCAGCAGGTGGGCCGTCGAAGCCGACGATGGTCAAGATCGAGGCGGGCAAGATCAGCAACCCCAAGACGACGACCTTCGACCGCCTCGACAGATCGCTGCGGTGGGCATCCGGCTCGGCAGCGGCCGCCTACTGGCAGGCAGCCGAGCCGGTCCGGCTGGAGGACGAGCGGCGAGGCAGCGAGCCGCTGCGACTGACCGGCGGCGCCATCGAGGTTCCGCTGGAGCGGATCTCGGGACTGATGGAGATCCAAGCCGATCTCCACGCCGCACTCGACGGCGGCTCCGAACCCGCCGTTCTGCGCGAGGTCGCTGCGCGTCTCGATAACGAGGTCAACCTGATTGTCGGGCAATGGATCTCGGATATCATGGCGCGTAACCGATCTCAGGGTGCCATCCATACTGGGTTGGAAGTCGTTCTCGGGGAATCGTTGTCGGCTCCCGTTGCGAGCGACGACCCGAACGTCGAGGATCGTTTGTACCGGCGTTACCTCGCCGGTGGTAGATTCGCCGACGGTCTCTCGGCGGACTTGCGGCAGATGTTCGAGCGTCGGGCCGAGCAGCACAGGAGGTGAGAGGCATGCCGGGTGACAGCGCATCGCTACCTCCCTTGAGCGCAAGGGTCGACCAGCTGTTCAGGACCTTCCATTCGGGATCGGAACCCGAACAATCGGTGGAGTTCGTCGCGCGGTCTGTCAGCGACCTCATCCGTAGAGACGTCGAGGACGTCGAGCTCATCCGCCTGCGGGCGGGCGACCACGACGACGGCACCGCCGACCCGGACCTCCTTTCCGGTGTCGCGCAGCATTTCTCGGTGCCGGGCATCTATTTGGGCAATACCGAGCCGCAGGTCGTGGCCGGTATCGATCAGGACCTGCGATTGCTGGCCGCGGCGCGTGATGCGGGGGTCAAGCACCTCGCGCTCAGGGGCGCCGGCGTCGATTCCGGGCAGCTCACCGCAGTGCTGGCGCGGCTGGCCGAGCTCGACGAGAAGCGGTAGGCGGCCCGAGTGACGATCGACCAGCAGATGTTCGAGGAATTGACGCGCGCGGCACCGATCCCCTACCCCTGGGATCCGGTCGAGTACGTCAATCGCGTCGCCGAGCACCGCGGGCGCCCGATCGTGTTGTGCCCGATCGACCCACAGGCGCTGGCCGGTACCGGATGTGGAACCGGGAGCGGGTTGTGGATCGCCCGCGAACACGACGACGTCGTCATGTACGGCGGCGCGACCGAGTCGCATGCCTACCACATCATCGCCCACGAGATCGGGCACATGCTGCTCGGGCACGACCAGGCCGCAACCGGCTCGATCGAGGCGACCGACGCGCTGCCGTTGCACGACTTGATGCCTTCCCTGTCGACGGAAAGCATCCGCAGCGTGCTCCGACGACAGGACTACAGCACCGACCGCGAGCGCGATGCCGAGACCTTCGCCGACCTCCTGATGGTCCACGCCATGCTCCCCCAACGAACACCGAGCCGAATCCGTTCGACGTTCTTCCGGTCTCGGCATCGGTGAGATGACCTCCCACCTTCCGACTGCGCTGAGTGTGCCGATCATCGTCGGCATCATCGTCACCCTCACCGGGCGCACTCTGCTGCTGAACGAGACCACGGTGGACCGGCTGATCAACCGCGCGATCGCCGCCGCGCTGGTCGGCATGCTGTTGCGCGAGTCATGGTTCCAGCACGGCCTGGCCTGGATCCTGCCCGGCGACGACGACAATGTCGTGAACCTGGCCCGCCAGGTGTCGCACGGCCCGGTCTTGCTGATCGTGTCCAGCCTCTACGGGATAGCCGAGCTGTGGGGAGGCGCTGACACCGCGACAGCCTGGCGACGGCAACGCCGCTACGACCTGTTCGTTGTCGCCTGCACCGTAATCCTCTTGATCGCCGGGACACCCGCGCGGCGGGCGAACCTGCTCATCGATCAGTTCCTCGGCTGGCCCGCGGTGGTCTTCCTGATCGTGTACTGCCTCCCCATCGCGGCCGCCATGACGTTGCTCATGCGGATCTGTATCCGGGAGATGCGTCAGCGCGACGCGACCCGCCACGAACGCGCGGTCTTCGCCGTCATCGTGCTCACCGGCGTCGGACTTTGTGCCGACATGACCTTCAGCGTTGTCGAAGCGGTCACCTGTGTCCTGACCGAACAGCCGATCTCTGATCCCGAGATGCGGAGAGACGCAGTGACGTTCGTCGCCGCGACGGTCCTGCTCGTCGGCATCACAGTCATCCCCTTGGCCGGTGCTCTTCTCGTCAGGCTCGGCTGGGACCGCGTCAGCCGGTACCGGCGGCGCCTCCACCCGCTGTGGGCCGATCTGACTGCCGCGGTGCCCCAGGTTGTGCTCGATCTGCCAAGCGGTCGCGGCGGCGAGATCGACCCGGCGGTCCTGCTACACCGCATGACCATGGAGATCCGCGACAGCCTGCTCGACCTCGAGCGCTACACCGGTGCAGGCGAGGAACTTCGGCCTGCCGGCGGCGGCGCGGTGGACAACGCGCGGCGGATCGCGGCGGCGATCGCCGCCAAAGCAGGTGGCCGCACGCCGCGGATCAACCGCACGTCCCCCCGCACCGAAATCCGCCTGGGAGCACACGATCTCACCGCGGAGCTGATGGAACTGCTAGCGCTGGCCGACGAATGGCCACGCGCCCGCAGCCTGCTCACCACCCACGACCACAGCCGTCTCGACCGGTCTGTGGCCAGATAGGAGCTACCCCATGGTCGACACCACCTCGGTGCCCCGCCGTGCCCTGCCCCACCCGAAGTTCCGGCTGCCGTGGTTCGGCGACCTGCTGACCACCGATCCGGTCAAACCTGTTCAGATGTCGTGGCGTGACGCGCGGAACCTCGGTGACATCTTCGAGCGCAGGATCATGGGTTGGCCGATGGTCGTCGTGTCGGGCACCGATCTGATCAACGAGGTCAACGACGAGAAGAACTGGACCAAACACGTCGGCGTGTTGTTCAAGAAGCTCCGGCCGATCGCTCGGGACGGTCTGTTCACGGCCTACAACCACGAGCCGAATTGGCACAAGGCGCACAATATCCTGGCACCGAGTTTCACGGCGCAGTCGATGCGCGGCTATCACGACACGATGTGCGGGGTCGCCGACGAACTGCTAGACCACTGGGGCGATCGGACCGGCGAGTGGATCGACATCGCCGAGGACATGAACCGCTTCACCTTGGAGGTGATCGCGCGCGCCGGTTTCGGTGGCTACGACTTCGAATCCTTCGGCCGGGATACCCCCCATCCCTTCGTCGCGGCGATGCTGCGCTCACTGCGCTACATCAACAGCTATGCCAATCTGCCGATGTTCCTGGAGAAGACAGTCGGGCGCAGGGCAGCCGCGCAGCACAAACTCGATATCGCCACCACCCAGCGGATCGTCGACGAGGTGATCGCGGCCCGCAAAGCCGGCGGCACCGTCGGCTCGCACGGCGACCTGCTCGATCGCATGCTCACCGTGGCCGATCCCGATACCGGCGAGCGGCTCTCCGATGCCAATATCCGGCACCAGATCTTTACGTTCCTCGTCGCGGGTCATGAGACCAGCGCCGGAATCCTCGCGTTCGCGCTCTACGAACTGGCGCGAAACCCGGACGCCGCGGCGAAGGTACGCGCCGAGATAGACCAGCGATTCCCGGGCCGCGACCGGCCTGACATCGCCTTCGAGGACGTGGCCAAGTTGCGTTCGGTCCGCCGCGTCGTCGACGAAACGCTCCGGCTCTGGCCGGTGGCGCCCGGGTACTTCCGCGAGGCGGTCACCGATGTCACGATCGGCGACGGGTACCACTTCAAGCCCGGCGAGTGGGTCTTCGTCCTCACGCTGCAGGCCCATCGCGACAAGAGAGCGTGGGGTGCGGACGCCGACCGGTTCGAGCCCGACCGCTGGCTCAGAACCAACCTCGCCGAGACCGACAACCGCCGCGTCTACAAACCCTTCGGGACCGGTCTGCGCGCCTGCATCGGCCGCCAATTCGCCTACCACGAGATCATGCTCGCGCTGACCTATCTCCTGCACCAGTTCGACTTCGAGCACGATCCCGGCTACGAGCTCGACATCGCCGAGCAGATCACCCTCAAGCCGCGAGGTTTCCGGCTCCGGGTGGCCCGTCGCGGGTAGTCGCCACCGCTCGACACGCTGGATTCGCCACCGTCGCCCGCGACCCGGCCGTCCACACAGCGGCAAACCACCGGCTCGGCCCGTCCCGAAAACGGCAAGGAAAGTTGCCGGTGGCACGTCGGCGCCGACACGCTCGACCCATGCGACCAGATGACAGCTTCCATGAACTGCCCGGCTCCAGCGAAGGAACGACAACAGCCGAGGAGCTACGGCTTCCCACAGTGTGCACGTCGACGGAAGGACTTCGCGTCGCTTCCGGCGGAATCGTGTACCGCTACCTGGCGACCGGGTCCGAGACCAATGGCAAGTACGCGTTGTTCGAGGCCACCTTGCGCCCCGGCGAAGGAGCGCCGTTCCATGTGCACAGCCGCGAGGAAGAGGGGTTCTTCGTCCTCGACGGCGAAGTCGCCTTCTACACCGAATCCGGCCGAGTCCCGGCCGTGGCCGGGACTTTCGTGAATGCCTCCACGGGTGTGGTTCGTGGGTTCCGCAACGAGACCGAGCGGGATGCTCGCATGCTGATCCTCGAGGCGCCGTCGGGCCTGGAGAAGATGTTCCTCGAGGACGGCATAGTCCTCGAGGATCCCGCACAGGAGGCGCCGCCCGGAGGTGGCGAATGCCCGATCCTCGCGGAAAGCTACGGAATCAGCGTCCTGCCCTATGATCTGCCGCCCAGGTGACAGTCCGGGCGGCCGATGATCAGGTGCCGCGACAGCACGAACCGTTGCCGCGCGCGCCTCGCTGACCACCTGTACGAACCGAGGGGCCGAGCCTCGCAGCCGACCGGCGGCTGCGAGGCTCGGCCCCTCGCCCCGTCCGGCAGTTTCTCCCTCGCGGCCCACCCGTCCCGGAAACGGCAAGCTTAATTGTCCTGCCCGGTCCTCCCCTGCACCATTCTCGCAAGCAACACCCGAAGGAGTTGCTCCACAAGCGAGTTCACGTCGGCCCCGCGGACGGAACGCGCACGGCGCGAGATGAGGCTCGAGAGATGAAGACACAACGCGTGCACACGTTCCGGGACGACGCACTCGGTCGACTGGATGCCTGTGGGGTCGCCGACCGCGTCGCCGCGGGCGAGGTCTCGGCGCAGGAGACCGTACGGGCAGCGATCGAACGAGCCCGAGAACTCGATCCGGTGGTGCACGGGCTCGCCTGCACGGACTTCGATCGCGCGCTGTCGGCCGGCGCGGCCTGCCGCGACGGCGCGTTCGCGGGAGTACCGACGGTGATCAAGGACAACACCGCGCTGGCAGGTCTGCCGATGCGATTCGGTCATTCGTCGTCCTCGCTCGCCAGTCCCACCGCCGACGGACGGTTCGTGGAGCAGATGCTGGATACGGGCATGGTCCCCATCGGGAAATCCCGCCTGCCCGAGTTCGCCTTCAACGTCACCACCGAGTACACGCTCGAGGAGCCGGTCCGGAATCCGTGGAACCTCGACTACTCCGCAGGCGGATCCTCGGGTGGTGCGGCGGCGCTGGTCGCGGCGGGTGTGGTGCCGATCGCCCACGCCACCGACGCCGGTGGATCCATCCGCATCCCGGCGGCGGCGTGCGGGCTGGTCGGACTCAAGCCGTCCCGCGGCAGGATCGTCCAGGATGTCGCGGAAAAGGTGATGCCGCACCGCATCGCCGTTCAAGGTGTACTCACCCGATCGATTCGCGACACCGCCCACCTGCTGTTCGAGGCCGAGCGTCGCCACCGAAACCCTCGGCTTCGCCCCATCCGGAAGGTGCTGGGGCCCAGCAGCACCCGGCTGGACATCGGCGTGCTGCTGCACTCGCCGACCGGAACGCCGATCGGCACCGAAACCCAGGATTCGGTCCGTGCCACCGCGGAGCTGCTGGAGTCGATGGGGCACCGGGTCACCGAGGCGAGGCTCCCGGTATCGCGGGACTACCTGCACGATTATCTGCGCTACATGGGTCTGCTGGTCACCGCGATCACCGCGGGCGCGATGACGAGGGGCGCCGCCGGACCCACCCCGCGTGACCTGGAGGCGACGACCCGTGGCCTCCGCGACGAGTACCTGCGCGCGGCGGCCCTGACCCCGTTGGTCCTCCATCGCCTTCGGCAGGTGCAGCACCGGTTCAGGTCCGTGTTCGACACGTTCGATGTGCTGCTCGCACCGGTAGTGGCGCACCCGACACCGGCACTCGGGCACCTGGCCCCCGGTCAATCCTACGAATCATGGCGCGAACGACTGGCCGCCTACGATTGTTTCGCGCCGCTGGACAATATCGCCGGCACGCCCGCTCTCGCGCTACCACTGCACCGGACGCGGTCCGGGCTTCCCCTGGCGGCGCACTTCTCCGCCGCGGTCGGCGACGAACGCACGCTGCTGGAGCTGGCCTTCGAGCTCGAACAGGCGGCACCGTGGGCAGGCATCGATGCCGAGTCACCGTCGACCACCACCCATTTCGCCTGACGGCATCGAAGAACGTCGCCCCGGACGCGCGCTGTCGTTGCGGAATCGGCAACGATAGTTGCCGCCGCCGCAGAACGATCGGCACTCTCTGGGTATGTCCTCACTCGAATACCAACCCACGGTCGTCGACACCATCGTCATCGGCGGCGGCGCGGCCGGATTGACCGCGGCGACGGTAATCGGTCGCGCACGCCGCGATGTCGTCGTCGTCGACAGCGGCCGTCCTCGCAATGCCCCGGCGGCACACATGCACGGCTTCCTGTCCCGCGACGGGATGGCACCGGCCGAGCTGCTGGCCACCGGCCGCGCGGAAGCCGCCCACTACGGAGTTCAGTTCGTCGACAGTGTGGTGAACTCGGTGCGCTGGCGCGGCGCCGAGGCCGGATTCACCGTCGAACTCGACGGCGGCACCGCCTTGCTCGCCGACACCATCCTGGTCAGCACCGGTCTCCACGACGAACTCCCGGAACTGCCCGGCATCCGCGAGCGCTGGGGCGCGGACATCTTCCACTGCCCCTACTGCCATGCCTACGAGGTCCGCGACCAACCCCTCGGCGTCCTGGTCAGCGGCAACCCGGCCATGTCGGTCCATCAAGCGCTGCTGCTGCGGCAATGGACCGGCGACGTCGTGTTGTTCGCCAACGGCAACGAACTCACCGACCGGCAACGCCGCGAACTCGCGGCCCGCGAAGTCGTGATCGATGACGGCACCGTGACATCGCTGGCCATCGCGGGCGACCGGCTCGCGGGAGTGGAACTCGCCGACGGCCGCTCCGTGCCGCGCGCCGCGCTCGTCGTCGCCCCGCGCTTCGTCCCGCACGACGCGCTGCTCACGCAGCTGGGTTGTGATGTCGCTCCCGGTGGCCTGGTCGCGGTCGACGCCGCAGGCCGCACCAGCGTCCCCGGCGTCTGGGCGGCGGGCAATGTGGTCGATCCCCGAGCCCAGGTCATCACCGCTGCCGGCGCGGGCTCGGCGGCGGCGATCGCCATCAACGGCTACCTCCTCGACCGGGACGTCGAGCGGGCGTTGTCGACCGCGGCGCGGCACCACGACACCCACCCGCCCTTCGACGCCGCCACCGAACGCAGGGTGCACGACGCCGTCGGTGCCGAATCCCGCCACGGCCTGTAGCTCGACGTCCGCCGACGGAAGTCCTCACCGGACGGGACCTGCGGCCCTGGCCTGTTCGCCCAGGGAGCGACGAGGCTCGGGTGATCGACCCGAAACGACGACAGAAGACGCCCATGCGCGGATCCCGACTCTCCCAGACCGACTTCCTCACCTGGCGGCTCCAGCGGAACCCGATCCTGCGGCCGACGATCGTCGCGGTGTTGCTGCTCGACGCCGCCCCCGATCGAGATCGTCTGGCCGCCGCGATCGAGCGCGGCACCCGCGCGGTGCCGGAGTTCCGCGGTCTGCTGGTCGGGGGACGTGCCGGTCTTCGCCCGCCACGCTGGGTGCCGGACCGGGCGTTCGACCTGGCCTGGCATGTGCGATGCGACGAGCAGGCTCGCCCGGTGGAGCTCACCTCGGTGCTCGAGTTCGCCGGCGTCGAGGCCATGACGGCGTTCGATCCCGGCCGTCCGCTGTGGCGAGCGCGGCTGCTCGCGAGCCGCGGTGGCGGGCGCGCCGCGCTGGTGCTGACGGTCCATCACTGCCTCACCGACGGTGTCGGCGGCATCCGGATGCTCGCGACGATGTGCGCGGAGGGCCGCGCGGGCACCGCACCCGCGCCGCCCGGCGAACGCCGCCACAACCCCGCGCCGAGCAGCGCCGCCCCGGCCCGTCCGCTCCGGTCGGTGCGCGGCGGTGCCGCCACGGTGGGCTCGCTGGCCCGGCTGGTGCGGCCGGCTGTCACGACGCTGTCACCGGTCATGACCGAACGTGGTGTCGGGCGCGCGCTCGCGGTGCTCGACATCCCCGCCGACCGGCTGCGGCACAGCGCGCACGCCGCCGGGTGCACGATGAACGACGCCTTCCTCACCGCGGTCCTGCTCGGTCTGGGCCGCTATCACCTCGGGCACGGCGCGTCCGTCGATCGGTTGCGGGTGACCATGCCGATCAGCTTGCGCGGCGCGGACGATCCGCTCGGCGGCAACCGGATCAGCTTGGCCCGCTTCGTCGTTCCACTGAATATCGCCGACCCGACGGCCCTGATGCGCGCGGTGGACACGGTGGTCGGCGCCCAGCGCAACGAACCGGCCATTCCGTTCTCCGGTGCCGTCGCCGCCGTGCTCAGCCGGGTCCCGGTCCCCCTGATCTCCGGCATGCTGGAACACATCGACTTCGTCGCCTCGGATGTTCCCGGCTCGCCGCTACCGCAATATCTCGCCGGCGCGCGGATCGAGCGACTGTACGCGTTCAGCCCGACCCTGGGCGCCTCGTTCAATGTCACCCTCACCACCCACGCCGGAACCTGCTGCATCGGCCTCAACGCCGACACCGCGGCGGTCCCCGACGTGCGCACGCTCAGTGATTGCGTCGCAGGGGGTTTCGATGCAGTCCTCAGCGGGGCAGTGCCGGCACCGGGAACCGAAGGACCCGGATGAGCCGCCTGGTGCCCGGCAGGCCCGGATGACCCACTCTCGGTGCCCGCCAGGTGAGCGCGGGCACCAGGGCCAGGTCGGTGCCGGGGCTCAGCGCAGCAGATCGGCCGCCTTCTCCCCGATGACCACCGATGGGGCGTGGGTGTGGCCGCGGATGATGGTCGGCATCACCGAGGCGTCGGCCACGCGCAGGCCCGCCACGCCGCGGACCTTCAGGTCGGGAGTGACGACGGCGGCGGGGTCGGTGCCCATCCGGCAGGTGCTGGTCGGGTGGTAGAGAGTGTGCGAGTGCCAGGTGAGGGCGTCGGCGAGGGTTTCCTCGATGGTCGGCTGTTCGCGTTTGGGTTGCAGGAAGTGCCCGATCCGGGCGCCGAGCGGTGCGGCGGTGACGATGCGGTGGGCGATGCGCAGACCGGCCAGTAGCGCGGCGCGGTCGGCGCCCTCGGGATCGGAGAGGTATCTGGGGTCGATCAGCGGCTTGGCGGTGGGGTCGGCGGAGGCGAGGGTGATCGTGCCGCGGCTGTGGGGTTGGAGCAGGATCGGGCCGAGCGCGATGCCGTGGCCGGGCGGGACGCCGATTCCCTCGTCGTAGAACGGGGCGGGGCCGAAGATGATCTCGAGATCCGGCAGTTCCAGTTCGGGCCTGCTGCGCACGAAGCCGTACGCCTCACCGACATTGGAGGTGAGCATGCCCTGGCGCCGGAGCAGATAGTTGAGCAGCTCGGTCGGCTTCTCGGCGGCGAACAGCGTGTCGCCGTCGACGGCGAAACCGAGCAGCGAGATCAGGTGGTCGGTGAGGTTGCGGCCTACCTCCGGCAGGTGGTGCACGACCGGAATGCCGTGGCGGCGCAACTCTTCCTGATCACCGATCCCGGACAGCTGCAGCAGCTGCGGACTGTTGATCGCCCCGCCACACAGCACCACCTCCGCACGGGCACGCACGGTGTGGGTGGTGCCGCCGGCCAGGTACTCGACACCGACGGCGCGGGTGCCGTCGAACAGCACCCTGGTGGCCTGCGCGCCGGTGAGCACGGTGAGATTCGACCGCGAACGCGCGGGCTTCAGGTAGGCGTCGGCGGTGCTCCAGCGCGCGCCTCTGCGCTGGCACACCATGGTCTGCGAGAACCCTTCGGGTTCGGGCAGATTGGCGCGCTCACGTTTGAACCCGGCGTGTTCGGCCGCCGCGAGGAAGTCCTCGGTCCAGCGGCGGGCGCTGCGCTGATGCGAGATCCGCAGCGGCCCGGACCGGCCCTCGTCCGGCTCGGCCGCGTCCTCGACCGATTCGATACGGCGGAAGTACTCGACCATGTTCGCGAACGACCAGCCGTCCCCGGCCGCGCGGGCCCAGGCGTCGTAGTCGGCGGCGAAACCGCGTACCCACATCATGGCGTTCATCGACGAGGATCCACCCAGCATCTTGCCGCGTGGCCAGAAGATCTGGCGGTCGCCGAGTTCGGGTTGCGGGGTGGTGAGGTAGTTCCAGTCGAGGTCGGTCTGGAACAGCTTCGAGAACGCCGCCGGGATGTGCACGGCCTGGTTCTTGTCCTCTGGACCGGCTTCCAGCGCGATGACGCTGGTGCCGGAACGCTCGCTCAGCCGCGCGGCCAGCACGGCGCCCGCCGAGCCGGTGCCGACGACGACGTAATCGGCGATGGTGTCGTTCATCGAAATCTCCTGGGTTTCGGGTTCAGCCGCGCAGAGCCGAGGCGAAGATCGCGGGCAGCCGCAGCCAGCCGGGGTCGGCGCCGAAGCCGGCCAGCAGCCTGCCGGTGTTCGCGGCGGTCTTGTTGCCGACGAACCACGGTGGCTTCGGGGAGAGGGCGAACTCGCCGTGCAACAGCGCGCGCGGTGCCGGACGGAACGGGCCGCGCACCACCGTGCGTTCCACCCGGTCGATCAGCCAGGCGTTGTGCACCACGCCGATGCCGCTCTGCACATCGGCGATGGTGTGGCCGGGGTAGGCACCCCACGCGGCGGTGGGTGTGAGGTAGCCGACGCCGGTCCAGGCGTTGATCGCCACCGTGCCGTAGCGCAGGTTCTCGACCAGCTCGTCGAAGGCCGAGCCGAGTTCGGTGATCGTGGCGGGCGCGGCGATGATATTGACGCCGAGTGTCCCGGCGAACGCCTCGTTGGCGGTGGTGGCCGCGGCGGCGGTGAACTCCGCGCCGGTTCCCGGCAGCTCCACCACACCGAGGACCGGCGCGAAGGACTCCTCGGCGAGCAGCGGTTCGGCGGGCGATGGCGTGATCCCGGTGATCAGCAACCGTTCGCCGGTCGGCCCGAGGCGTTCGGCGCGCGGATAGGCCTCGGCGGCCTGCGCCACCCGATCGTCGCTGCCCGGGTAGTAGGCGTGGCGGGCGGGCGCCTGTGCGAGTGCGGCGCGTAGGGCCGCGAGGAACTCGTCCTTCTGCGCCCAGTCGGCGGCGACGATCACGGCCTGCGCGGCGACGCAGTTGTAGCCGCCGTTGTGCAGGCGCTGGGTCGCGACGTGCTCGGCCTGGAAGGCGATGTCGGCCGCGCTCCACTGTCCGGGCAGCACGATCGTCGGCGAGACACCGCCCAGTTCGCTGGTGACCGGCTTGGTCAGCTTCGGTGTTCCAGCCAGTTTGCGTTCGGCCGCCGTGGCGCCGGTGCCCCAGACGATCGCGTCGTGGGTGCGGGCGCTTCCGGTCATGTGCACGTGGTCGACGGAGTTGTGCTCGACCAGATAGCCACCAACCTCGGCGCCGCCGGTGAGCAGTCGCACCGCGCCGACCTCGACCAGCGGGGCCAGAATGTCGGCCAGCACCGGCAGGAGCGGATCGGTGATCGGATTGAGTTTGAGCGCCACGACCCGGTTGTGGGCGATCAGTTCGTAGAGCACGTCCAGTGGGGCGATCGAGGTGATGTTGCCCGCGCCGAGCACCGCGCCGACTCCGTTGGTCCGGCTCGGTTCCCGTTGAGCCAGTCCGGCATTCGCCTTCGCCGCGGCGGGGCTGACGCCGCGGCGTAGCCACACTTCGGCGCTGAACCCGTTGAGCAGCAACATGTCGAACGGGCTCGTCGGCAGCACATCGACGGTCACCCGGTCGCCCGCGCGACCGAATCGCGCCTTGTCGAGCGGACTTTCGCCGCGCTCGAGCACCTCGAGGGTGGCCGACAGCGCACCGAGTCCGGCGGCGAAAACGTAGGGGCCGGACAGCCATTCCTCACCGATCAGCGGCGACGACGGCGCGAGCCCCTTGATCCCGGCGGCGGCGTCCACCCACCGCTGTGCGTGCCGTCCGGTCAGCGCGCGCACCTGGTCGAGCAGGGCGCGCCGCCCGGACAGCGGGATGGCCGCCCACCTGCGCTCGCCCTCGACGAGCTCGGCCAATGCGACGTCGACCGCGGTCTGCGCGGACGGGGCCTTCTTGGTCACCACGTTCGATCCTCCACAACTGTCCGGACTGGCGACGCCGGAACCACGGGCGTCCACCTCGATTCTGTCGCGCAGGTCACACCGGGCACCATGTGCGCGGGTTGTGGATTGACCCGGGGCGTCGTTGTGCTCGAGCACAAAGCAGCTTCGCTCGCGCGATCAGCAGCACCGTCGAACCTGCGTCAACACCCCTGCTTCCGCAGCCTATGGAGACAACCCAGGAATCAGCAATGTGTCCGCGCACAACCTAAGGGTGGCGTGGCTCACGTCCAGGATCTACGCTGTGGTGGTGACCGCCCGGCCGACGACAACCACCTCGACGCCTGCCGAACCGACAGCGGGCCTGCTCGACGTGGTCGAGGCGCTGACCACCGAACTGGTCGCCCGCATCACCGACGCGGACCGCTCCTACGCCGATCCGGGGCTGCTCACCGCCGACGAGCTGCACCGGGCGTGCCTGGCCAATCTCACCGCGATCATCAGCGCCCTCGCCGACGGGGGGTCACCCCGGCTCCAGCCCGCGCGGGCGGTCGGACGGCTCAAAGCCGAACGCGGCGTGCCGATCGCCGCGCTGCTGCACGCCTTCCGGCTCGGCGGACGACTGCTCTGGGAGGAGCTCACCGCACGGTCGAGCGGCCCCGGTGACCCGCGGCTGCACGCGCTCGCCACCGGACTGTGGGAACTCATCGACACGTTCTCCGATGCGGCGGTAGAGTCCTATCGCGAGACCGAGGTCCTGCTCGCCCAGGTCGACGCGCAAGCCCAGAATCGTTTGATCCGTACGCTTTTCGACGATCACGCCGACAATCCCGTCCGCACGCTGACCGCCTTGCGCCTGCTCGGGCTGCCCGAATCCGGCACCTTCACCGTGGTCTCGATCGAGCCCACCGAACCCGGCACGACGCTGCCGAGCACCCTGACCGGCGGCCTGCTCGATCTCGGCGCCAGGTCGGTGTGGGATTCCCAGATCGACTCACACACCGGGCTCCTGTCCGCGGCGGACCCGGCGGCACTCGAACGAGCCGCCGCCGAGCTCACCGGCCTCGTCGACGGCCGGATCGGCCTGAGCACGCCCTTCACCGGACCCGCCGCCATCCCTGGCGCGCTCACCGAGGCCAGGCTGGCCGCCCGCAGCGCGCGCCCCGGCACCCGCACGACGATCCGTTTCGGGAGCCAGCCGCTCGCCCACCTGCTCGTGACCGTGCCCGAGGCCGCCCAGCGTGCCACCCGGCAGATCCTCGGCCCCGTGCTCCGGCTGCCCACACCCGAACGCGCGGACCTGCTCGCGGCCCTCGACGCGTGGTACCACTGCCACGGATCCACCGCAGCGGCCGCGGCGGAACTGCACTGCCACCGCAATACCGTGCGCTACCGGCTACGTAAGATCCGCGACCTCACCGGCCGCGACACCGCCGACCCGGTACAGTCCGCCGAATTGCACCTGGCCCTACGCGCGGTCACCCTGCTCGACCACTGAGGTCCGGTCCGCGCCGGAGCGCACGACCAGCACGGCGGTCACGGCCAAGACGACAGCACCGAGACCGGCGTAGGCCAGCATCCCGGCACCGATCGCCTGGTGCACGGTCGCCGAGACCGTGGCATCGGTGACCGAGAGCCTGTCGGCGAAAGCGACCCCCTCATGGATGCCGGCCCGCAGCGCCGCACCGACCGAATCGTCGAGTGTGTCCGGCAGATGCGTCGACAGCCGATGCCGGTACGCGAGGATGCCGACGACCCCCGCCGCCGCGATGCCGAGGGCGGCGCCCAGCTCACCG
This sequence comes from Nocardia rhizosphaerae, assembly GCF_042650365.1. Classification (NCBI taxonomy): domain Bacteria; kingdom Bacillati; phylum Actinomycetota; class Actinomycetes; order Mycobacteriales; family Nocardiaceae; genus Nocardia; species Nocardia rhizosphaerae. The sequence goes on along the minus strand of NZ_JBHSBA010000007.1, from coordinate 200,553 downwards.
CCGACCTCCTGCGCGGACGCGGCCGACCCGGTCTTCTCCTCTGGCGCGCTCGCGATGATCAGATCGCTCACCAGGGCACCCGCCAGTCCCTGACCGAGCCCGACGAGGGCGATCGTCGCGACGACGAACGGCAGCGGCGCCTGCGCGCCCGCCAGGACGGCCAGCACGAGCGCGAAGGCCGCGGCGACCGCGATTCCGCCCGCGACCACCCTGGCCGGGTGCCACCGGCGGGCCAGTCCGGGCGCCGACATCGCACCGGCGACGTTCAGCAGAATGTAGGGCAGGGTCCACAAGCCGGCCACGAGCGGTGAGAGCCCACCGACCAGCATCAGGTACTGCGTGAACAGGTAGAACATCCCTGTCACCGCGACGCCTATGAGCAGCAGGGTCAGCAGCGCGACACGCACCGGACGGTGGCCGAGGAGCCGCAGGTCGAACAGCGGCTCCGGGATGCGCGCCTGGCGCCGCGCGAACAGCGCGAGCACACCGAGGCCGAGCAGCACGCACAGCACCGGCGGCCAGGCCGCGCCACCGTCCGCGGCGTGACCGGCGGCCAGGTCCTGCAATCCGTAGACGATCACCAGCATGCCCGCCACCGACAGCGCGACGCTGATCGGATCGATGCGCAGCCGATTGCGTTCCACCCGTTCCGGCAGCACCCACCGACCGGCGACGACCAGCAGGACCAACGGGGGGACATTGACGAGGAACACCGCGCCCCACCAGAAGTACTCCAACAGCAGACCGCCGAGTACCGGGCCGACGGCACCACCGACGGTGAAGGCGCTGAAGGCGATCGCGATGGCCATCCGGCGCTGGGTGTCGTCGCGGAACATGGTGCGCAGCAACGAGAACAGTGCGGGCATCAGGGTCGCGCCGACGATGCCGAGCGCCGCCCTGGCGAGGATCAGGCCGGTGGCCGAGGTCGAGAAGGCAGCCACCGCGGACAGCAGCGCGAATCCGGCCGACCCGAACAGCAACAGCGTTCGCGGGCCGATGCGGTCGCTGAGACGTCCCGCGGTGACCAGGAATCCGGCGATCAGGAAGCCGTAGACGTGGGTGATCCACAGCGTCTGGGAGGCGCTGGGGTGCAGGTCGGCGCTGATGGCGGGCAGAGCGAAGAACAGCACGGTCAGGTCGGTGGCGAGCGCGAGCATCGGCAGCAGGAGCAGGCCGAGCCCCAGCCACTCGCGGACGGTCGCCCTTGGGATGGTTTCAGTCGGTGTGGCGGTATCCACGATGACTCCCGAGATTCGTTACAGCCTGTCACGTTATGCGAGATCGAGCGTAGCAGCTGCAGTTACAGGACGGAACGTAACGTTTGTCTAGAATGGCTGACATGCCGAATGCGCACCGGCCGGGCGGACGCCCCCGCGACACCGGACTCGACCCCGCGATCACGGCGGCGACACTCGATCTGCTGGCCGAGGGCGGCTACCCGGCGGTGAGCGTCGGCGAGGTGGCCCGCCGGGCCCACACCTCCCGGCCCGCGATCTACCGGCGCTGGTCCGGTCGACCCGCGCTCGTCCTGGCCGCCGTCGAAAGCCGCCTCGACACTCCGCTACCACCGGATACCGGGTGCACGCTCTGCGACATGGCCGAGGGCCTGGCCATCTTCCTCGGCGCGTATCGCACCATCCGGCCGGAGGTATTCGGCGCCCTGTACGCCGAATGCGTCACCGACCCCGCGCTGCACCGGCGCTACCGCGAGGCGGTCATCGAACCGTCGCGGACGGCAGTCGGCGCGATGCTGCGCCGCGCCGTCGACCGCGGCGATCTCCGCGACGACGCCGATATCGATCAACTGCTCGACATCGTCGCCGCCTTCGTGCACTACCGCGCCCTGTTCGGCGAGCACCTCGACGACGACGACGCCGAACGCGCGATCGAGACCGTCATGCGCGGCGCCGCGGTGGATTACGATGCGCTGCTCGCACACAGCCTGGCCATGGACGGCGACCACATCGACGAGGCGGGTACCCACCACGTGCGCCTCGGCGAGCCGCACGACCTACCGCGATAGTCCGTGCGCCGGCGAGCCGCCCACCCACCCGGCGCGGGCAAGCGAAGGGCGGCACGGAATCAACTCCCCACCAGGAGCCGGTACGGCCGGGTTCCGACGTGCCAGAATGCGCCGATGACCATCAAGTTCGACGCACTCGATGCCGCCCTGCTGGCCGAGCTGGCCCAGGATCCGCGGGTGCCGATTCTCGAGCTGGCGCAGCGGCTCGGGATCGCGCGCAATACGGTGCAGGCGCGGATGAAACGGCTCGAGTCGTCGGGGGCGGTGCGTGGGTATCCGCCCGATATCGATCTGCAGGCGATCGGGCTCGCGGTGCACGCGTTTCTCGGAATCGAACTCGATCAGAACAAGATGGACCCCATCATCGAGACACTGCGCGGGTTTCCGCATGTGCTGGAGGTGCACGCCACCACAGGGCGGGCCGATCTGCTGGTCCGGGTCGCGGCGCGCTCGCAGCAGGATCTGCTGGAGATCATCCAGCGGGTGCACGCCATCGACGGGGTGAATCACACCGAGACCATGCTCGCGCTGGCCACCCCGATCGGATATCGCAGCCTCCCCCTGGTCGAGCATCTGACGACCCAGCCACCCGCACCCTGATGTGACGCAGGTCTCTGCCCACTCGAGCAGATTGACGCATCCACCGCAGTGGTCCAGATCACTTTTGAGCAGTCTGATCAATGTTTTGACCGACTGTTGACACCGATTGCCACTTCACGGCACATTTCGCAGCACCGAGAGCAAGTTCCTTCGTTGCGCAGCTCACGATCTGGGTTGTGGAAAGTGTGGTGAGGCGTCCATGACCACCGTCGTCTGTCCAACCTCCCGACCGCAGGCCGAGCCGGTCGCGCCCTACGATCTGGCCGATCGCTACCGCTCCGGCGCAGGCCCGGTGCTGCTCACCGGGGTGCAGGCCATCGCCCGGCTGCTCGTGGAGCAGCACGTGCGCGATCTGCGGGCCGGTCGCCGGGTGGCGACCTTCGTCTCCGGGTACCAGGGCAGCCCGCTGGGCGGCGTGGACAAGATGCTGCTGGACATGCCCGCGGTGCTCACCGAGCACGACATCACCTTCGTGCCCGGCCTCAACGAGGAACTGGCCGCCACCTCGGTGTGGGGCAGCCAGGCCGACCTGCCCGCTGGACGGCCGACCCACGACGGTGTGGTCGGCGTCTGGTACGGCAAGGGGCCGGGTGTCGACCGGGCGACCGACGCCATCCGCCACGCCAACATGTACGGCGTGAATCCGCGCGGCGGGGTCCTGCTGCTGGTCGGTGACGATCCGGCCTCCAAGTCGTCGACGGTGCCAGCGGTGAGCGAGCGTTCACTGGCCGCGATGGGCGTCCCGGTGCTGTTCCCGCGCAATGCCGAAGAGGTCGTCACGCTGGGCATGCGGGGCATCGCGCTGTCGCGGGCCTCGGGCTGTGTGGTGGCGCTGAAGATCGTGGCCGATGTCGCCGACGGCGCATGGACCGTGGACGGCAGCGTGGCCGAACTCTCCCTCACCGTGCCCGAAGTGCGGTGGGAGGGCAAGCCGTTCGTCTACCGGCAGCGGCCGATGGCGGCACCGGGTGACAGCGTGATCGCCGAGGCCGATCTGTACGGGCCGCGGTGGGAGCTGGTGCGGGCCTTCGGCGCGGCCAACGCACTCGATGTCATCGAGGTGGACCCCGCGACAGCGAAGGTCGGGATCGCCGCCACCGGAACGACTTTCGACGCGGTCCGGCAAGCCCTGCTCGACCTCGGTGTCGACGACGCGGCCATGCACCGTGCCGGAATCCGGTTGCTGCGCATCGGAATGCCGTATCCGGTCGGACCGGCCAAGGTGGCCGAGTTCGCGCGCGGACTCGAGCAGCTGATCGTGGTGGAGGACAAGACCGCGTTCGTCGAGACCCAGATCCGCGAGATCCTCTACGGCACCGCGAACGCGCCGCGCATCCTCGGCAAGCACGACGAGCGCGGGGGCAGGCTCATGCCCGCCGACGGCGAACTCACCCCCGGCCGTCTGCTCGGCCCACTGCGCCGGGTGCTGCGCGACCGAGTGGAGCTGAAAAGGGCTGCGCCGCCCGCACTTCCGCTGGAGGTGCTGTCCGCCGAACGGACCCCGTACTTCTGCAGTGGCTGCCCACACAACCGGTCCACCGCGCTGCCGGAGGGCTCGATCGGCGGCGGCGGGATCGGCTGCCACACACTGGTCACCCTGTCGGGCCGCGCCGACAGCGCGGTCACCGGACTCACCCAGATGGGCGGCGAGGGCAGCCAGTGGATCGGACAGGCGCCGTTCACCGACGTGCCGCACCTGTTCCAGAACATCGGCGACGGAACCTTCTTCCACTCCGGGCAGCTCGCGGTGCAGGCGTGTGTCGCGGCCGGGGTGAACATCACCTACAAACTGCTCTACAACGAGGTCGTCGCGATGACCGGCGCCCAAGACGTGAAGGGCATTCTCAGTGTCGCGGAGCTCACCCACAAGCTCACCCTGGAGGGCGTGCGGCAGATCATCGTGTGTGCCGAGGAGCCGAAACGGCACCGCAAGCGCGCGCTGGCCAAGGGCACCCTGCTGTGGCATCGCGACCGGCTCGACGAGGCCCAGCGCCTGCTGCGCGAGATCGAGGGCGTCACCGTACTGATCTACGACCAGCACTGCGCCGCCGACGCGCGCAGGCAGCGCAAGCGGGGCGCGCTGCCGGTCCGTAATACCAGGGTGGTGATCAACGAGGCCGTGTGTGAGGGCTGCGGCGATTGCGGCACCAAGTCGAACTGCCTGTCCGTGCAGCCGGTGGACACCGAGTTCGGGCGCAAGACCCGCATCGATCAGACCTCCTGCAATACCGACTACAGCTGTCTGGACGGTGACTGCCCGTCGTTCGTGACCGTCGAAACCGTTCCGGGCAAGTCACCGAAAGTCAAGCGCCGCACGGTAATCGAGCCGCCGTCGGTGGACGATCCAGGTTTCGGCACACCGCGGCGCACCCAGAATGTGCTGATCGCAGGCATCGGCGGCACCGGCATCGTGACCGTGAACCAAGTGCTGGCCACCGCCGCGCTGCGCGCCGGATACGAGGTGGAGAGCCTGGACCAGATCGGCATGAGCCAGAAGGCCGGTCCGGTGGTCTCACATCTGCGGTTCGCCTGCGGCGCGCTGGAACCGTCGAACCGGCTCACCCCTGGCAGCGCCGACTGCGTGCTCGCGATCGACCTGCTCACCGCCGCGGATCCCCGCTATCTGCCCTACGGGGACGCGGCGAGCACGGTGACCATCGCCTCGACCAGCCAGACCCCCACCGGCGACATGGTCTACGACAAGTCGACCAGCTACCCGGAGACCGGGCTGCTGCTGGACCGGGTCGCGGCGGTCTCGCGGACCGTCGAGCACTTCGACGCGCTCGCGGCGGCACAGACTCTGTTCGGCAATACGGCGACAGCCAACTTCCTGATCGTCGGTGCGGCCGTGCAGTCGGGTGGGTTGCGCCTGCCGGTCGCCGCGGTCGAGGAGGCGATCGGGATCAATGGTGTCGCGGTGGATGCCAATATCGCCGCCTTCCGCTGGGGGCGGCTCGCCGTCGCGGACCCGACCACGTTCGCCGCGGCGGTGACCGCGGGACAGCCCCGCCGTCGCGCGCCGGTGGTCCCCGCGGAACTGCTGGCGCACACCGGCTTCGAGGGCGAGGTCCGGCGGCTGGTGCAGCTGCGGGCGGCGAACCTGGTGGACTACCAGAACCTCGAGGTGGCCAGGCGTTACGTCGATACCGTCGAATTCGCCTGGGCGGCGGAACGTTCGGTCACCGACCGCACGGACTTCAGCGCGGCGGTTGCCCGCGGGCTGTACAAGTTCACTGCCTACAAGGACGAATACGAGGTGGCCCGGCTGCTGGTCGACCCGGCCTTCCTCGATGAGGTGCAGGCACAGGTTCCCGGCGGCGAGAAACTGACCTACAAGCTGCACCCGCCGATCCTGCGGGCCATGGGCAGGCGCAAGAAGATCGGCCTCGGCCCGCGCTCGCACCTGGCGCTGAAGGTGCTGGCCAAGGGCAAGGTGCTGCGCGGCACCAAGCTCGACCCCTTCGGCTACGCCCATGTGCGCAAGGTCGAGCGGGAACTGCTGGCCGACTACACCGCGATGGTGCGCAGGCTGGCCGGGGACCTGCGGCCGCAGAACTACGACACGGCCGTCGAAGCCGCCGCGCTGCCGGATGTGGTGCGCGGCTACGAGGACGTGAAACTCGGCAATGTCGAGCTGTACCGCGCCCGGCTGCGTGAGCTCGGCCTCGCCGGCTGACCCGCCGCACCCCCGCGGCACACCACAATCCGCCGCACATCCGCGGCACCACACCGTCGCCCCTGGCACAACCCGGATCGCGGCGGCCACCGGAAAGGAATCGAGACAGTGACCCTTGCGCACTCCGAGGCAGGCGTCTTCGGCCGATCGCACGAGTTGAGCGCCCGCGCCCACGAGCAGGTGGTGTTCTGCGAGGACGACAGGTCGGGGCTGAAGGCGATCATCGCCATCCACTCGACCGCGCTCGGCCCGGCACTAGGCGGAACCCGCTTCTACCCGTACGCCGATGAGTCCGCGGCGTTGCAGGATGTGCTGCGGCTGTCCTGGGGCATGACGTACAAGGCAGCGGCGGCGGGGGTCGACCTCGGTGGCGGCAAGGCGGTCATCATCGGTGATCCCGCGACCATGAAGAGCGAGGAGCTGCTCGCCGCCTACGCGCGCTTCGTCGACACCCTCGGCGGCCGCTATATCACCGCGGGTGACGTTGGCACCGACACCGACGATCTGGACGTCATCGGCAAGCACACCCGCCATGTCACCGGCCGCAGCGTCGCCGTGGGTGGCAGCGGCGACAGTGCCCGGCTGACCGCGCTCGGGGTTTTCCACGCCATGCGAGCCGGTGCCGAATTCGTCTGGGGCGCGCCGACCCTGGCCGGTCGCACGGTCGGTGTCGAGGGGGTGGGCAAGGTCGGCCGCGAGCTCACCGCGCTGCTGCTCGCCGACGGCGCGGAGGTCTGCGTGACGGACGTGAACGAGGTGGCGCTGCGCCGCATCGCCGAAGAACAGCCGGCCGTGCGGCTGCTGTCGACCGTGTCCACCGCGCCGGTCGACGTGTACGCGCCGTGCGCGATGGGAGCCACGCTCACCCCGGCGAGCGCGGCGACGATCGAGGCGAAGCTGATCTGCGGCGCGGCCAACAACCAGCTCGCGACCCCCGACGTGGAGCAGGCGCTGACCGAGCGTGGCATCACCTGGGTGCCCGATTTCGTCGCCAACGGCGGCGGTCTCATCCAGGTGGCGGGCGAGCTGCGCGGCGCCGGCCCGGCCGAGGTCGAGGCCGAGGTGACCGAGATCTACCGGCGCTGCCGCGAGATCATCGCCGACGGCGTGACCGAGGGGATCGGGACCGGCGCCGCCGCCAACCGGTTCGCCGAGCGCCGTCTCGACGCGATTCCGAGGTCGCACCGATGATCGGCACGAACGGCCTGTTCCGTACCAAATCGGTCGAGGAGTCGATCCGCGATACCGACGAACCGGATGCCAAGCTCCGCAAGGATCTGACCGCCCGCGATCTCACCGTCTTCGGTGTCGCGGTGGTGATCGGTGCGGGCATCTTCACGCTCACCGCGCGCACCGCGGGCTCGGTGGCCGGACCGTCGGTCTCGCTCGCCTTCGTGCTCGCCGCCGTCGCCTGCGGGCTCACGGCGCTGTGCTACGCCGAATTCGCCTCCACCGTGCCGGTGGCCGGCAGCGCGTACACCTTCGCCTACGCCACCTTCGGCGAGGTGATCGCCTGGATCATCGGCTGGGATCTGATCCTCGAGTTCGCGCTCGCGGTCTCGGTGGTCGCCAAGGGGTGGTCGCAGTATCTCGGCGATCTCCTCGGAACCTCCGCGCCGGTGCTCGAATTCGGCTCGGTACGGTTCGACTGGGGCGCGGTGGCGATCATCGCGGTGGTCGGGGTGCTGCTGGCCACCGGCACCAAGCTGTCGTCGCGGGTGTCGGCGATCGCCGTCGCGATCAAGCTCGGCGTGATCGCCCTGGTGCTCGTGGTCGGCGCGACCTACTTCAAGGCGTCGAACCTGACCCCCTACATTCCGCCCGCGCAACCGTCGGAGCAGGCCGAGGGACTGCGGCAGTCGCTGCTGGCGTTCCTCACCGGATCCGGCGGCACCAGCTACGGCTGGTACGGCCTGCTCGCGGCGGCCAGCCTGGTGTTCTTCGCGTTCATCGGCTTCGATGTGGTGGCCACCACCGCCGAGGAGACCCGCAACCCGCAGCGCGACATCCCGCGCGGCATCCTCGGGTCACTGGCCATCGTGACGGTGCTCTACATCGCGGTCTCGCTGATCCTCACCGGCATGGTGCACTACACCGAGCTGGCAGGCGGAAATGCCACCCTGGCCACGGCTTTCGCGCTCAACGGCGCGACCTGGGTGAAGAACGTGATCGCCGTCGGGGCGCTGGCCGGACTGTCGACGGTGGTCATGGTGATGTATCTGGGGCAGACCAGGGTGCTGTTCGCGATGGCTCGCGACGGTCTGCTCCCCCGCGGGCTGGCCAAGACCAGCGGTAAGGGCACGCCGGTCCGGCTGACCGTGCTCGTCGGTGTGGTGTGCGCGCTGCTCGCCGGGTTCGTCGACTTCGGCACGCTGGAGGAGATGGTCAATATCGGCACCCTGGTCGCGTTCGTGCTGGTGTCGGTCGGGGTGCTGGTGCTGCGGCGGACCCGCCCCGACCTGCCCCGCGGTTTCCGGGTGCCGTTCGTCCCGGTGGTCCCGATCCTGGGTGCGCTGTCCTGCCTGTGGCTGATGCTCAACCTCTCGATCGAGACCTGGCTGCGGTTCGTGATCTGGATGGCCCTCGGTGTCGTCGTCTACTTCGCCTACGGCCGCGCGCACTCGGTGCTCGGTCGACGGCGGGAGCCGGTGGCCGAGCCGGAGCTGACGACGGCACGGTAGCCGAGATCCCTTGGGCGGCCCCGCTCCGCGGTCGAGCGGGGCCCGCCTGGCCTGGGCCGACCGAGGCGCCGACCAGCGCTTACGGCAGCCCGTGGCACTCAGTGCCAGATCGGGTGAAATAATTCCCTCCGACAACCAGGGCAAGGCGATGTTGGGAGTACTGCAGTGGAGTTGATCGGAGTGATCGGTGGCGGCACCATGGGTGCCGGTATCGCGGAGGTGTGCGCCAAGGCCGGAAGCTCGGTGCTCGTGCTCGAGACCAAGCAGGAGTTCGCCGATGCCGCGCAGCAGCGCATCGCCGGATCCATCGGCAAGGGCGTCGCCCGCGGCAAGATCACCCAAGAGGAGGCCGACGCGGCGATCGCGCGCGTGCGGGTCACCCTGGACATCGACGAGTTCGCCGACCGTGACCTGGTGATCGAGGCCGCGCCGGAGATCGAGTCGGTGAAGTACGAGATCTTCGGCAAGCTGGACAAGATCGTCAAGCCCGAGGGCATTCTGGCCACCAACACCTCCTCGATCCCGGTGATCAAGGTGGCCGGTGCCACCGAGCGGCCCGAGCGGGTCGTCGGCGTGCACTTCTTCAACCCGGTTCCGGTGATGCCGCTGGTCGAGATCATCTCGACGCTGGTCACCGCGCCGGAGGCGGCCGCCGCCGTCACCGACTACGCCAAGAACACCCTCGGCAAGCTGACCGTACAGGCCGGTGACCGCTCCGGCTTCATCGTCAACGCACTGCTCATCCCGTACCTGTGCTCGGCGATCAGGATGCTCGAGTCCGGCTACGCGACCGCCGAGGACATCGACGCGGCCATGAAGGGCGGCTGCGGCTACCCGATGGGCCCGCTGACCCTGCTCGACACCGTCGGCCTCGACATCGCGCTGGCCGCCTCGGAGTCGCTGTACGCCGAGTTCGCCGAGCCGCACCTGGCACCGCCCGCACTGCTGCGCCGCATGGTCGACGCGGGCCGCCTCGGCCGCAAGACCGGCCGCGGCTTCTACGACTACGCGAGCTGAGCGAGCACGCCGTGGGAGCGAGCACCCGGCTCCCACGGCGACGCCTCACGCCGGGGTGAGCTGGCCCGCACCGGGTGCGGGGAAGAAGCCGACCTCGATGTAGTGATCGAAATACCGGCTGATGACCGTGGCATCCACCGCGGGGAACCGGATCGGCCGCCCCCGATCCGGTGCCGCCGGGGCGCTGGACTCCACCGCGCTGAGCACCGTGGCCGGTGAGGCCGCGGCGACGGCGGCCGCGTAGTTGCCGCTCAGCGCGGAAGCACGCGCCAGGATCGGGTCCGCGTCGGCGAGTTCGGCCGCCGTACTCAGTGCGATGCCGAATTCCATCGGGTCGACGAAGTCGAATCGGTAACCGCGACGGACGATTTCCGCATGCACCAGCTCGAGCGACACTTCCGCCCCCGCGACCCGGTGGATGCCGCCGAGCGCGTCCACCTCGCGCGAGCGGCCGACGATCCCGGCGGCGACCTGGTCGACCGGCGCCATGGCCACCCCGATCGTGCGCACATCCACGGCCACACCGAGCACGAGCATGGCCCGCAGCATGGTCCACCAGGCGTCCTCGGCGGGCGCGACGCCGGTGCGCGAGTCACCGGTGATCAGGCCGGGACGATAGACGGCGATCGGCACGCCGCGCTCGATCGCGGCCCGTACGAGCTGCTCGGCGACCCATTTGGTCAGCGCGTAGCCGGGCAGCCCACCCGGTACCCCGTCCGCCTGCGGGATGCCGGCCAGCACCGACAGCGTGGACACGTAGTGGACCGGTTTGAGCTTGCCGGTGGTCGCCAGCCGCAGCACCTCGGTGGTGCCGCCGACATTCGCCTCGCGCATCCTGGCGTACGGCTCGAGGTGATTCACCAGCGCGCCGTTGTGATAGATCGCGTCGATTTCGGTGGCGAGCTCGGCGAATCGCGCGGGCTCGAGCCCCAGCCGCGGCTGCGCGAGATCGCCTGGCACACCGACGATCCGGGACAGGTACGGGCGCAGGTCGAGGTGGTAGGACGCCGCGGTGGCCAGGACGCGATCCACCGCGCCTGCCGCATCGGTGGCGCGGACCAGGCAGTACACGGTGGCTCCGGTCTGGCGCAGCAGCTCACGCAGCAGGAAGCTGCCGAGGAAACCGGTGGCGCCGGTGAGCAGGACCGTGGCCGGTTCGCCCTGCCTGCCCGGCGCGCAGCCCGCCGGGTCGACGGCGGGATCGAGCACGGTGTCGGCCGCCGGGTCGGGGCCTGCCCCCGCGGCCGCCGACTCGTCGCGTACCGCCAGCGCGAGGTCACTGACCAGCGGATAGCTGAACAGCAGCCGCAGCGGAACCTCGATACCGAGGCGCTGCGCCAGGGCCGCGCGCACTCGGATCGCCGAGAGCGAGGTGCCGCCGAGGACGAAGAAGTCGTCGTCGCGCCCCACCCGGTCCAGGCCGAGCACGTCGGCGACGACCTCGGCCACCGCCTGTTCGTCGGCGGTCGCGGGCGCCCGGTACTCGCGCACCTCCAGCTCGGGTGCGGGCAGCGCCTTGCGGTCGAGCTTGCCGGTGGCGCCGAGCGGGAACTCGTCGAGTACCAGCAGACGATGCGGAATCAGGTACGGCGGCAACAGGGTGCGGATCGTCGCGTGCACGTCGGCGACATCGACGGTCCGGTCGGTCGCGGCGATGACGTAACCGACGAGCTGTTCGTGGTGCACCGTCACCGCAGCACCCGCCACCCCGTGATGGGCGCGCAGCGCCGCCTCGATCTCACCCGGCTCGATGCGCAGGCCGTGCAGTTTGAGCTGCACGTCGGTGCGGCCGAGGTAGGTCAGCGCGCCCGAGGCCAGCCTGCGGACCAGATCGCCGGTGCGGTACATCCGCGCGCCGGGCGGACCGGCCGGGTCGGCCACGAAACGTTCGGTGGTCTTGTCCGGGCTACCGAGGTAGCCGCGCGCCAGCTGGGCACCGGCGAGGTACAGCTCGCCGGGCGTGCCGACCGGCACCGGCCGCAGCCTGGCGTCGAGGACGTAGGCGCGGGAGTTCCAGTGCGGCGTGCCGATCGGGACGATCCCGTCGCCCACCTCGGTCACATCGGCCGCGGTGATCGACACCGTCGCCTCGGTCGGCCCGTACAGATTGTGCAGCCTGCCCGCGGTGGCGGTGGTGAAGCGGGCGATGGTGGCGTTGGGCAGCGCCTCGCCGCCGACCCACACCGCGCGCACCGAGCGCAGGCTGCCCGCGGGCGCCGCGTCGAGCAGCAACTGCAGGACCGAGGGCACGATGGTGGTGCCGGTGACCCGGTGCCGGGCGATCAGCCCGGCCAGGTAGCCCGGATCGGTGAGCCGCGCGGACGCGGCCACGATCATGTGCGCGCCCGCGCGCAACGGCGTCGCGAACCCGATCATCGAGGCGTCGAAGGTGAACGGGATCGACTGCAGGATCGTGTCGGACTCGGTGACCGCGTACTCGCCGACCATGTAGGCCGCCTGGTTGACGATCGCCGCGTGCGGTACCCCGACACCCTTGGGCTTGCCGGTGGAGCCGGAGGTAAAGATCACGTAGGCCAGGTCCTGGCCGCGCAACGGCCGCAGGCGATCGGAATCGGTGAGCCACGTGTCCGGGAAGGCTTGCAGCGCACCGGAACTCGACACCAGGTCCACCGCGATCACCGGCGGCCCTTCGACCGCGACGGTGTCGGCAGCGGTGGTGAGCACGCAGACCGGCGCGGCCACCGCCACGATGTCGGCGCGGCGCTCGGCGGGCGCGTCCGGATCGATCGGCACGTAGGCGCCGCCTGCGGCGAACACCGCGTACATCGCGACGACCAGGTCGATCGAGGGCCGGATCGCCACCCCGACCGTACTGCCGGGACCGACACCGGTGGCCACCAGCAAGCGGGCCAGCCGGTTCACCCGGCTCGCCAGTTCGCCGTAACCGAGGGTGCGCTCGCCGAAGGTGACCGCTGGTGCGTCCGGGCGGCGGCGTGCCTGGGCCGCGAAGGCATCGAGCAGGGTGGGGTCGGGCACCGGGCGCTGGTGCCCCGCGGGCTCGGTCCGCTCGGCCGGGATCAGCAGCGGCAGGTCACCGACGGGTCTGCGGGGCGCGGCGGCGGCCGCGGCGAGCAGGCCGGTCAGGCGCAGGCCGAGGGCCGCCATCGTGGACTCGTCGAACAGGTCGGTGGCGTAGCGCCAGGAGCAGCGCAGCCCGGCCGGGCCGTCGGTATCCTCGTGCGGGACGACGGTGAGCTGCAGGTCCACCGGGGCGACCTCTTCGCCCAGGTCGACCGCCGACACCACGAGGCCGGGCAGTTCCAGCCGCACGCCGCCGAAGTTCTGGAACGACAGCGCCACCTGATACAGCGGGTGGTGGGCCTGGGTACGCGGTGGGTCGAGCTCGGCGACGAGGCGTTCGAACGGCACATCGGCGTTGGCGAAGGCGGCCAGATCGGATTCACGCACCCGCTCCAGCAGCGCGGCGAAGGATTCGCCCGCGTCGATCCGGGTGCGCAGCACCACCGTGTTGACGAACATGCCGACCAGATCGTCGAGTTCGGGTTCGCCGCGGCCCGCGACCGGGGCGCCGATCGTGACGTCCGCGGTGCCTGCCACCCGGGCCAGCAGCACCGCCAGCGCGGTCCGCACCACCATGAACAGCGAGGCGTTGTGTGCGCGCGCCAGCTCCTCCAGTTCCCGATGCAGGTCGGCGTCGAGCGTGAAGTGCCGCAGGGCGCCACGGCTGCCCGCCACCGGGGGACGCGGCCGGTCGGTCGGCAGTTCCAGCAGCGTGGGGGCACCGGCGAGAGTGTCGCGCCAGTAGCCGAGCTGGGTGGCCAGCAGCGAGCCGGGATCGTCGGCCGCGCCGAGCACCTCCTGCTGCCAGAGGGTGTAGTCGGCGTACTGCACCGGCAGCGGCGTCCACTGCGGCGCGGTCCCCGCGGCGCGGGCGGCGTAGGCGGTCATCAGGTCGCGGGTGAGCGGGCCGAGCGAGAAGCCGTCGGTAGCGATGTGGTGCACCACCACCGCGAGCACGTGTTCGGTCGCCGAGAGCTGGAACACGGCCGCCCGCACGGGAACCCGGGCACACACGTCGAAGCCGCCGACGGTGAGCCGGGCCAGTGCCGTGCGCAGTTCGTGCTCGGCGATCGCGGTGACGGCCACGTCGAGGCCGGCCTCGGCCACCTCGAGCACGCGCTGACATCCCTGGCCGTCGTGTTCGGGGTACACGGTGCGCAGGACCTCGTGCCGCCGCTGCACATCGTCGAGGGCGGCGGTGAGCGCGGCGGTGTCGAGCTGCCCGGACAGCCGCAACGCGACCGGGACGTTGTAGGTGGCGGCACCGGGATCCAGGCGCGCCATGAACCACATCCGCTGCTGGGCCAGCGACAGCGGCACCCGCTCACCGCGTGCACGCCGGGTCAGCGGCACCCGCGCGGCAGCGTCGCCTGCCAGGGCGTCCAGCGCGGCGGCCAGGTCGGCGACCGTGCCGTGTTCGAAGACTGTGCGGGCGGGGACCCGGACGGCGATCTCGGCACCGAGCCGCCCGGCCAGCCGGGTGGCGAGCAGCGAATTGCCGCCGAGGGCGAAGAAGTCGTCGTCGCGGCCGACGAGCGCGGTGCCGAGCAGTTCGGCGAACACGGCGGCCACGGTTTCCTCGGTGCCCGGTCGTGGTGGCGCGAACGCGCGAGCGGTGAGTTCGGGTTCGGGCAGGGCACGGTGGTCGACCTTGCCGACGGGCGTCAGCGGCAGCCGGTCGAGCGCGACGATCGCGGCGGGCACGGCGTGGCGGGGCAGCTGTCGTTCGGCCAGGGCGGTCAGGGCGTCCTGGTCGATCCGCGCGCCCGGCACCGGCACCACGTAGGCGACGAGGGCGTCGGCGCCGCTGGGCAGGGTGCGCACCAGCGTGGTGGCACTGCGCACGGATTCGTCCGCGGCCAGCACCGCGTCGATCTCGCCGAGCTCGATGCGGAAGCCGCGCAGCTTCACCTGCGAGTCGGTGCGGCCGAGGAACACCAGCTGCGGTTCGTCGCGGCCCGCCCGCTCCCAGCGGACGAGATCACCGGTGCGGTAGAGGCGTCCACCCGAGACCGGATCGGCGACGAAGCGGGCCGCGGTGAGCCCGGCCCGCGCGTGGTAGCCGCGGGCCATGCCCGGCCCGGCCAGGTACAGCTCGCCGGGCACCCGGTCCGGGACCGGCCGCAACCGGTGATCGAGAACGACGGCCTTCATGCCCGCGATCGGCGCGCCGATGGTGATCGGGTCGCCGGGGGTGAGCGGGTCGCTGATGGTGACGATGGCCGTGGTCTCGGTGGGGCCGTATACGTTGTGGAACCGGCGGCCGGGCGACCAGCGGCTGATCAGGTCCGGTGGCAGCGCCTCGCCGCCGACGGCGAGTGCGGTGAGATCCGGCAGTGCCGACGGGTCGGCGGCCGCCAGCACGGCGGGGGTGATGAACGCGTGGGTGACCCGTTCGGTGCGCAGCAGGTCGGTGAGCTCGTCGCCGCCGTACACGTCGGGCGCGGCGATCACCATGGTCGCGCTGGCGCCGACGGCCAGCAGCAGTTCCAGGATGCTGGCGTCGAAACTGGGCGAGGCGAAGTGCAGCGTGCGTGAGGTGCCGGTGATCCCGAAGCGGCGGATCTGCTCGGTGCACAGCCCGGAAAGGCCGGTGTGGGTGACCGCGACGCCTTTGGGCATGCCGGTCGAGCCCGAGGTGTAGATGAGGTAGGCGAGGTCGGCGCCGAAGAGTCGGCGGGTGCGGTCGGCGGAGGTCACCGGGGTGTCGGTGAGCTGGGCCAACTCCGCCCTGGTCGGCTCGGAATCCAGCGCCAGCCAGGACAGCCCGGCGCCGAGCCGTTCGGTGTCGGTCGCGAGGGCGATGCCGAAGCCCGCCCCGGAATCGGTGAGCATGTGCGCGACGCGTTCGGCCGGGTAGCGCGGGTCGACGGGGACGAAGGCGGCGCCGGTCTTGGCGACGGCCCACAGCGCGACGATCGAGTCGAGCGACCGGGTCAGCGCCAAGACCACCCGATCGCCCGGCCCGACACCGCGTCCGATCAGCAGCCGCGCGAGCTGGGAGGACTGCTGGTCGAGTTCGGTGTAGGTGAGCGAACGGCCCGAGAAGCGGACGGCCTCGGCCTCGGGTGCGCGCTCGACCGCGGCCATGAGCAGATTCGGGAGCGTGGTGAAAATCTTTCGCCGCGGACGGCGCTGGGCACGAGGATGGACGCCAGAAGCTTGCTCGGACACCGTTAACGCTCCCCTTCACCATGGAAACCCATGCATATCGCACTGCACGACCGTCGCTGGGACTCGCGACCTGCCAGGAGTATCGGGAAAATCCCGCGTGACGGTACCGGAAATATCGCATCAATTCCGGAACATAGCCAACTCGATGGTTTGACCAGCGACCTTCCGGGAATAGCCAACTGCTCGGTCTGTAATCCCGGTCATACGCAGGCCATATGCAGGACAAACGATGCTTCTGCTGGATGGAGGTGTTTCACATTCTTCCGCAATCCGCACCGGTACCGGTGACCTGCGAATTCACCGCTACCCCTGGGGAAAACGCGAAGACCGGAGACCGCATCGGCGGCCTCCGGTCGGCGGAGTGGAACTGCGGGATCGGTTACCAGGCGGTAGCCGCGACGACCTCGTCCTGGCGCCGATCGAGCGAGGGATCCTGGACGCGAGTGGCGCCCGCTTCGATCCATTCGGTATCGAGCACACCGTGCCGGGAACGGTCGGTGCCGCGCACCGCGGCCTCACACCGGCGCGCCAGCTCGCGGCGGTCCGAACCGGGCTGCTCCAGCGGTTCCAGCACGATCTCCACGACCATACCCTTGCTGCGCAGCACCCGCTCGGCCGAATCGGCGAAGGTGTCCTCGCCGACGAAACCCGGCACCGTGCAGGGCGTTCCATGCCGGTCCAGGTAGCGCAGCCGCACCGGCTGCACCGGGGTGGCACTGTCGATCGCGGCCTGGAACATGGCAGGCCGCATCGAACCGTAGGCGCGGCCACACCAGGTGGTGCCCTCGGGGAACAGCGCGATCCGGTTCCCGTCGGCAAGGCGCTGCGCGACCTGCCCGACCACACCAGGCAATTCGCGCAGGTTGGCCCGCTCGATCGGGATCACCCGCGTGAGCCGAGCCAGCTTGCCGAGCACCGGCCACTCGAGCATATCGGCCCTCGCCACGAAACTCACCGGCTGCACCGCGGCCAATGCCACCACATCGGACCAGCCGATATGCCCGGTCACCACCAGCACCGGCGACCCGGGATCGGCGAATCCGGCCGTCGCCGCCTGCTCGGCGGGCCGGTTGTCGACGATGCGCAGGCGCATCCCGAGGCAGCCGAGCGCCGCCTTGGCATAGCGGCGCTGCAGGTTCTCCCGCCGCGATTTCGGGGTGGCCGCGGTGAACACCGGGAAGCTCAGGACCAGTCCGAGCATGCCCGCCAGGCGGGCGTACATCCTGGCGGTGCCGACCTTGTCGATCGGCTCGATGCAGCCGGAACCACAGGGGCTCGACGGCATCCACGAGTGCGAATGGGTGGCGGGCGGCGCGTCGAACACCATGGCGGTTACTTCCCGTCGAGATTGGCGGCCGCGCTCTGCAGCCGCTCCAGGTACCGGGTGTTGATGGTTTCCATGCCGAGCAGAGCGACGAAGTCGGCGACCGCGAACGCGGGATCGTGCGCCGGTTCGCCACAGATCTCGGCGCCGAGCCGCAGATAGCCGCGCAGCAGCGGCGGTAACTTGGGGCGGCTCGGCGGAGTCAGCTCATCCAGGGTCATGCCGTCGACGACCACCGGGTTGTACGGGTGCACCCGGCGTTCCGGGTCGCACGCGTGGCGGCCGAGCAACATGTCACGCACGCCGCGCACGTTCACTCCCGCCGGGTCGGCCGGACCGTCCTGCATCGGCACCGACACACAACCCATCACCCAGTCGTAGCCGGTGAGCTGGATGTAGTGCAGGATCCCCGCCCACATCAGGGTGAGAACCGAGCCGTTGCGGTGATCGGGAACCACGCAGGCGCGGCCCATCTCGACGATCCGGTAGCCCGCCGGGTCGAGCTGGGCGAGATCGAACTCGGTCGCGGTGTAGTACCCGCCCGCCGCGGCCACCTTGTCCGGCGGCAGCATCCGGTAGCAGCCGACGAACTGCTCGGTGAACTCGTCGCGCACCAGCAGGTGGTCGCAGTGCTCGTCGAAACGGTCGGCGTCGAGACCGGTGCCGGTGTCAGGGATCTGGAAGCCCGGCTCGGACGCGAAGACCTGGAAACGCAGACGCTGCGCGGCCTCGCGATGATCGGCGTCGGAGGCCACGACCAAGGAGTACCGAGACTTCCCCACCCCGGTGTCCGGCGCCGGGGCGGTCAACACGGACGTATTTCTCATACCGCTGATGAAGCCAGCCCGAGCTGGCATCGGAGCGACACCGTGGTGACGGGTCGATGCCCGTTCGGTGAACGAGATACCCGTCACACCACGCGTTTACCGCGGCGCCGCCCATCGTTCGCTCACCTGCGGGTTTCCGGCCGGACAACACCGAGAACGGGGCCTGATCAGTCCGTGTGATCCGTTTCGGCGGACCACGTTTCGCGTCTCTTCCAGCGCGCCACGTGACGCGCGTCGACCCGCCGCGCGGGCGGCGGGTCGACAGGAAATCTCAGCCGGCCGCTCGCTCGCGGACGGGTGGCTCGGCCACCTCGCCCGCGGGTGCCGGAGCCTCGGCCCCGACCGGAACCCGCTCGGCCTCGTCGAAGCCGGGGCGCGCGGTACCGGCGAAGGCGACCAGCCACGACGCCACCGCGGCGAAGCGGTTGCGGAAGCCGACCAGGTACAGCAGGTGCACGGCCAGCCACATCGCCCAGGCGATGGTGCCGCGGAAGGTGATGCGCTCGTTGAGCTTCACCACCGCGCTGAACCGGCTGATCACGGCCATGCTGCCCTTGTCCCAGTAGACGAAGGGGGTGCCCGCGTCCTTCTTGCGGCGGATGATGTCGGCGGCGTGGCGGCCCTCCTGCATGGCCACCGGCGACTGACCGGGGTAGCCGTTGAGCGAGGTCATGTCGCCGATGGCGTAGATGTCGGCGTGGCCGCCGACGGTCAGGTCGGGGTTGATCAGCAGGCGGCCCGCGCGGTCGGTCTCGGCACCGGTGGCCTCGGCCAGCAGCTTCGCGAACCCGCCCACCTGCACGCCGGCCGACCACACCACGGTCTCGGCGGCGATACCGCGCTCGATGCCATCGGCGTCGCGCACGGTCACCTTGCCCTCGTCGATATCGGTGACGAAAGTACCGAGCAGCACCTCGACGCCGCTGTCGGTGAGCGAACGCTTCGCGTATTCCGAGAGTCCGCCGCCGAACGGGGGCAACACCTCGCCCGCCCCCTCGACCAGGGTGACCGAGACCGCCTGGTGGAAGTGCCGCTTGGCGAGCTCCTTGATCTGGCCCGCCACCTCGACGCCGGTCGCGCCCGCGCCGACGACGACGAAGCTGAGCAGCTTCTGCCTGGTGGCCGGGTCGGCCTTCGCGGCGGCGGCGAATACCGAGGCGATCTGGTCGCGCAGGCGCTGCGCGTCGTCGATGGTCTTGAGCGAGAAGGTCTTCTCGGCGAAGTCGTCGCGCCCGAAGTAGCTCTGGCTGGCGCCGGTGGCCGCGATCAGCGAACCGTAGCCGATCCGGCGGGTACCCTCGGCGGTCTCGTAGGTGAGGACGGCGGCCTCGGCGTCGATACCGGTGACCTTGCCGAGCCGGACGTCGGCGCCGGGGTAGCGGCGCAGTACGTTCTTGATCGGCGGGGCGATCTCCTCGGGCGCCAGCACGCCGGTAGCCACCTGGTACAGCAGCGGCTGGAACAGGTGCTCGGGCGTGCTCGAGATCAGGACGTAGTTGATTCGTGACTTGCTCAGTTGCTTCGCAGCGGCGAGTCCGCCGAAGCCCGAACCGACGATGACGACATCCGTGTGTTCCATGATCGCGCGCTCCAAGATCGGTAATGAGTCCTTTCATATGAGTAAACGCGATGCGGAACGCAGATGTTTCCAGTGTTTGGGCGCATACTGAAGATGACTCTTATCTGCATGACTAATAAATAGGAGGGACCTGGTGGAACTTCGCCAGCTGGCGTATTTCGTGGCGGTCTGCGAGGAGCTCAGTTTCAGCCGTGCCGCGAGCCGCTGCTTCATCTCCCAATCCGCGATCAGCCACCAGATCGCGAGACTCGAACGTGACCTGGGCGCCCAGCTGTTCGAGCGCACCACCAGAGCCGTCGTCCCCACCGACGCCACGCTTCGGCTGCTACCGCTGGCCAAGCAGATGCTGAGCCTGGAATCGGCGATCCGGGCCGCGGTGCGCACCACCGGGCCACGCATCCGACTGGCCGCGAACATGTCCTTCGCGGCGCGCTCGCTCTCGGCGATCGCCGCCGCGCGCGCCGCGCACCCCGATGCCGAGATCGAGTACGTCATCAAACCGTTCCGTCAGCGGATCACGGCGGTCGCCGACGGCGACTGCGATCTGGCGCTGATCCGCGGCAGCGTCGACCAGCCAGGCCTGGCCGTGGAGCAGCTCTGGGTCGAGGACCTGGTGATCGCCATTTCGAGCAGTCATCCCCTGGCCGGACGCGGCGCGGTCACCCTCGCCGACCTCGCGCCCTACCCCCTGCTCCTCCCGCCCGAACAGGAACAGGTCCTGCTGCACACCCTGATCCGCACCGCCTTCGCCGACCTGCCGACCGGGCCCACCTTCGGCCCGCCGATCCCGCCCGACCACACCGCCACCATGGAGCTGCTCAACCGGCCGGAATCCTGGACGATCCTCTACGAGGGCCCGACCAGAGGGCTGCTCACGCTCGACCTCACCGATCACCGCCTGCGCATCCCGGTCTCGGCCGTGCTCCGGGAGGACGCGCGCGAGAATCCCATCGTGAAGACCCTGCTGGACGCGCTGCACCGGCGGTAGGCCACGCTGAACCGCCACATATCGCTCGAACAGTCGATTTTCCTGCCACGAGCGCGGTGTGTGAAGGCTCAGCGTGGGCAGTCACCCCCCCCAGCGCGTAGGCGACGGCGGTGTGCAGAGCGAGCATCTCGGGATCCTCGTCCTCGATCGCCCAGGTCATCTCCTCGACCGCGCGCACGAGTGCCCAGCCGCGGGCGCGCTCGGGGTCGACGTCGAGGGCCGCCGCGGTGGCGGCGACCACGGTGTCGGCGTGTTCGCGCGTCGGCTGGACCTGAGTCTGGATCATCAGCAGGAAGCCCGCGTCGAATGCCGCCTCACCCAGGCAGGGTTTCGGGTCGATCAGCAGCCACGGTTCCCGTTCGGCGGCGACGATATTGCCGAGGTGAGTGTCGCGGTTCACCAGCAGCGCGGGGCCGTCCGTGGAGGCCAGTGCCGCACACCAGGATTCGGCGCGGTCACGCAGGGCGGGGGAAAGGAGCGCTGCCAGTTCGGGTTCCGGGTCGCGCAGGCGCGCGCCGAGCGCGAGCGGGATGCCGGTGGCGAGCGGCAGCGGTGGGAATCCGGGCGGTGCCTCCGGGACCGGGCGGCGGAGTCGGCGGTACAGCGCACCGGCCGAAGCCACCTTGTCCGCGTGTTCGGGCAGGCCCTCCAGGCTCGGAAAACCCGGCTGGGTCAGCAGTTCCGTGCCGGGACGGGCCCATTCGAGCAGCATCGCACCGCTGTCGGCGGCGTACTCGTACAGCCGGACGGCACCGTAGCCCGCGTACAGGTGGAGCGCGGTGGCCTCGGCGACGTTCTCCTCGTCGACCATCGGCACCTTCAGCACCGCACCCGACCCGTCGCCGCGGCGTACTCGGGCCACATACGCATGGGTGCCGCCGTGGAACGGGGCGGAGAAGTCGGCGAGTCCCCACCGCTGCGCCAGTCCCATCACCAGCTCGGGCAACTCCCCGATCCACTGTTGCCCCTGGGCGCCGAACACCTCGCGCACCGTTTCCTCGACCGTGTCCGGCAGCACCACCGGCATCCGTCCCAGCGACATCAGCCCACCCTGCCCCGAGGCCGCCGCGGTCCGCAACGCCATATCCACTGGACAGCCGACCACCGGACCTGCGAGCGTACGTAGATGACCGCCCAGGATCCCCACACCTGCCCCGACGGCTACGAGGTCTCCACCGATCCTCACCGCATCGATGCCGCCCGCGTGCACGCGTGGTTGTCCACCGACTCGTACTGGGCACGTGGCATCTCCAGGGACCGCCAAGACCGCGCCATCGCCGAATCGCTCAACTTCGGGCTGTACGAGCAGGTTTCGGGAACTCAGGTGGCCTATGCCAGGGTCGTCACCGACACCGCCACCTTCGCCTGGCTCTGCGACGTCTACGTCGACCGCGCGGTCCGCGGCAAGAACCTCGGCACCGCGCTGATCGCCGCCGTCGACGCGCACTTGGCGCCGCTCGGCCTGCGCCGCGTCATGCTGGCGACGGCCGACGCTCACGGCCTCTACGCGAAGTTCGGCTTCCGACGTCCGGAGTCCACCGATATCTGGATGATCAAGGCGCGCGAATAGTTCCGGTCGCCGCGGCGGAGTATCAGCGGTCGCTCATCGCGGCGAGCAACCGCCGTCCCGCAACGGCGCGGGCCGGTCGCGCGGCGTTCGCCGCACGACCGGCCCGGATCCGGCGCGAAAGACCGATCAGCCCTTGTGGGACTTGACCGCCTCGGTCAGCTGCGGGGCGACGTTGAACAGGTCGCCGACGATGCCGTAGTCGGCGATCTCGAAGATCGGGGCCTCTTCGTCCTTGTTGACCGCGACGATGGTCTTCGAGGTCTGCATGCCGGCGCGGTGCTGGATGGCGCCGGAGATGCCGAGGGCGATGTAGAGCTGCGGGGAGACCGTCTTACCGGTCTGACCCACCTGGAACTGGCCCGGGTAGTAGCCCGAGTCGACGGCGGCACGCGAGGCGCCGACGGCGGCACCGAGCGAGTCGGCCAGCGCCTCGACGACCGCGAAGTTGTCGGCGGAACCGACACCGCGACCACCGGAGACCACGATGCCGGCCTCGGTGAGCTCCGGACGGTCACCGGCGACGATCGGCTCGCGCGAGACGACCTTGACCACGCCCTCTTCCTGCGCGGGCACGGCGACGGCGACCTGCTCGCCCGCACCGGCCTGCGCGGCCGCCTCGACGGCGCCGGGGCGGATCGAGATCACCGGCACGTCGCCGGTGGCCTTGGCGTCGACGGTGAACGCGCCACCGAAGATGGAGTGCACGGCCGAGCCGTCGGCGTTGACGCCGATGACGTCGACGAGCAGGCCGGAGCCGATGCGCGCGGCGAGGCGGCCCGACACCTCCTTGCCTTCGGCGGTGGCGGCGACCAGCACGGCGGCGGGCGAGGCGGACTCGACCAGACCGGCGAGCACGTCGACCTTCGGGGTGACCAGGAAGCCGTCGACGTCGTCGGACTCGGCGACGTAGATCTTCTCGGCGCCCGCGGCGGCCAGCGCGGAGGCCAGCTTCTCGGCGGTACCGGCCGGGCCGGTGACGACGGCGGCGGGCTCGCCCAGGGTGCGGGCGGCGGTGAGCAGTTCGGTGCTGACCTTCTTCACGGCACCGTCGGCGTGCTCGACGAGCACAAGTACTTCAGCCATTGTTCTTTCTCCTCGAAAAGTCTCAGCAGGCTCGGGCCGGATCAGATGATCTTCTGACCGATGAGGTAGGTGGCGATCTGGTTGCCGCCCTCGCCCTCGTCCGCGATCTTCTCGCCCGCGGTGCGCGGCGGCTTCGGGGTGGACCCGGTGACCTGGGTGCCCGCGTTGGCGACACCGACGGTCGACGGGTCGATGCCGAGGTCGGCCAGGGTGAAGACGGTGACTTCCTTCTTCTTCGCGGCCATGATGCCCTTGAAGGACGGGAAGCGCGGCTCGTTGATCTTCTCGGTGACCGAGACGATGGCGGGCAGCGAGGCCTCCAGCTTGAACACGCCCTCGTCGGTCTCGCGCTCGCCGGTGATCTTGTCGCCGTCGACGGTCAGCTTGCGCAGGTGGGTCAGCTGCGGGATGCCGAGGTACTCGGCGATGATCGCCGGAACGGCACCGGCGCGGCCGTCGGTGGCCTCGTTGCCCGCGATGACCAGCTCGACGCCCTCGACCTGGCCGAGCGCGCCCGCGAGCACCCATGCGGTCTGCACGGCGTCGGAGCCGTGGATCGCCGGGTCGTTGATGTGGATGGCCTTGTCGGCACCCATGGACAGCGCCTTGCGGATGGCCTCGGTGGCCCGATCCGGACCGGCGGCCAGCACGGTGACCTCGCCGCCCTGCGCCTCCTTGATCAGCAGCGCTTCCTCGACGGCGCGCTCGTTGATCTCGTCGAGGACGGCGTCGGCGGCCTCGCGATCGAGGGTGAAGTCACCATCGGAGAGCTTGCGCTCGGACCAGGTGTCGGGAACCTGCTTGATGAGTACGACGATGTTCGGCATCGGTCTCCGTCGACCTCCTTCTGAGTACACGTGTGTGATGGCCGCACGAGCGGAGCCGTACGTCCGGGTGAGAAAACTGCTCAGGGCGGAACACTACCCTACGCTAAGTTACTCGTGGGTAACCTACTCGCGCAAGACCTTCCCAACCGGTCCCCGGCACCGTGCCGAACCGGCGGTACCAGTAACGTCGGAACAATGAGCGAGGCTGTGATCCCTGCCGCACCCGTGGCCGCCACACATGAACCACTGCCGCTGACCGGTGAGCGGACCGTGCCCGGCATCGCCGAGGAGAACTACTGGTTCCGCAGGCACGAGATCGCCTATGCCCGCCTGCTCGAGCGCTGCACCGGAAAGACCGTGCTTGAGGCGGGGTCGGGTGAAGGCTACGGCGCCGACATGATCGCCGGTGTCGCCGCGCACGTCATCGGGGTCGACTACGACGAGAGCGCCGTCGCGCACGTGCGCGCGCGCTACCCGCGAGTGGAGATGATCCAGGGCAACCTCGCCGCGCTGCCGCTGGACGACGCCTCCGTCGATGTCGTCGTGAATTTCCAGGTGATCGAACATCTCTGGGATCAGGCGCAGTTCCTGCGCGAATGCCTGCGGGTGCTGCGACCCGGCGGCGAGCTGCTGATCAGCACCCCGAACCGGATCACCTTCTCCCCCGGCCGCGACACTCCGCTCAACCCGTTCCACACCCGCGAACTCAACGCAGCCGAGCTCACCGAACTCCTGATCGAGGCCGGTTTCGAGGTCACCGAGATGCTCGGCGTGCACCACGGCGCGAGCCTGCGCGCGCTCGATGCCAAGCACGGCGGCTCGTTCATCGACGCCCAGATCGAGCGCGCGCTGGCCGGTGAGCCATGGCCCGCCGACCTCACCGCCGACGTCGCCGCGGTCACCATCGACGATTTCGACCTGCGCGAAGGCGATATCGACGCGAGCCTCGACCTGGTCGCGATCGCGCAGAAGGCACGGCGTTGACAGATTCCCGCTCCGCCCGGTCCGGTTCCGTGCCGGGCCAGTTCACGCTCGTTCTGCACTCCCACCTGCCCTGGCTGGCCCATCACGGGCGCTGGCCGGTCGGCGAGGAGTGGCTCTACCAGTCCTGGGCAGCGTCCTACCTGCCCGTGGTCCGGGTACTGAAAAATCTCGCGGCCGAAGGCCGTACCCGGCTGCTGAGCCTGGGCATCACCCCGGTGCTCGCGGCCCAGCTCGACGATCCGCACAGCCTGGCGGGCATGCACCACTGGCTCGGCAACTGGCAGTTGCGTGCCGACGAGGCCGCGATGGCGGGCAATGTGCCCCTCGGCCGCCACGAACATCGGCTCGCCGCAACAGCTTTACGCGAATTCGAACGCGACTGGCGGCACGGCAGCGCGCCGGTGTGGCGCTCGCTGATCGACGCCGACGCGATCGAATTGCTCGGCGGCCCACTGGCCCATCCGTTCCAGCCCCTGCTGGACGAGCGGCTGCGCCAGTTCCAGCTCACCGAGGGCCTTGCCGACGCACGGCTGCGCTGGGGCACCACCCCCACCGGGATCTGGGCACCCGAGTGCGGCTACACCCCCGGCATGGAGCGGAACTACGCCGCCGCTGGTGTGACGCATTTCATGGTCGACGGCCCCTCGCTGCGTGGTGACACCACCCTCGGCAGACCGGTACGCGAATCCGATGTCGTCGCGTTCGGACGCGATCTGCAGGTGAGCTACCGGGTCTGGTCGCCGAAGCAGGGCTACCCGGGACAGAGCGCCTACCGTGACTTCCATCACTACGACCATGCGACGGGCCTCAAACCCGCGCGGGTGACGGGCAAGACCGTCGCCGGCCCTGACAAGGCCCCTTACGATCCCGAGCTCGCCGCGGCCGCGGTCACCCGCGATGTCGCCGACTTCGTCGAGACGGTGCGCGCCCGGCTGCTCGAGGAGTCCGCGCGGATCGGGCGGCCCGCCCTCGTCGTCGCCGCGTTCGACACCGAATTGTTCGGGCACTGGTGGCACGAGGGACCGCAGTGGCTGGAGCAGGTGCTGCGCGCCCTGCCCGAGGCGGGCGTGCGCGTCGGCACCCTGGCCGACGCCCGCGACAACGGGTATGTGGGCGAACCCGTGCAGCTCAACGACTCGTCGTGGGGTTCGGGCAAGGACTGGCGGGTGTGGGCGGGCGACCAGGTCGCCGATCTCGTCGCGCTCAACGCCGACGTCGTCCGGCTGGCGCTGGACACCCTGGACAAGGTGCGCCGCGACGGTTCGCTGCGCGATCCGGTGGCCGATCAGCTGTTGCGCGAGGCCATCCTGACCGTGTCGAGCGACTGGGCGTTCATGGTCAGCAAGGACTCCGCGGCGGGCTACGCTCGCGACCGCGCGCACGAGCACGCCCATGCCGTACGCGAACTCGCCGAGGCGATCGGGGCCGGACAGTTCGCCAAAGCGGCCCGTCTCGCGGCAGGATGGAACGCGGCCGACGGATTCTTCCCTGGTCTGGACGCGCGGCGGTTGCCGACCGCTGTCCCGTCGGCTGCCCGTGAAGGATTCGCATGAAGATTTTGATGGTGTCGTGGGAGTACCCGCCGGTGGTGGTCGGCGGGCTCGGTCGGCATGTCCATCACCTGGCCGTCGAGCTGGCCGCGGCCGGGCACGAGGTCGTCGTGCTGGCGCGCAGGCCGACGGGCACCGACTCGATCACCCATCCCACGCACTCCTACATCGCCGAGGGCGTACTCGTGGTCGCGGTGGCCGAGGATCCGCCCTGCTTCGACTTCGGCGAGGACATGCTCGCCTGGACCCTGGCGATGGGTCACGCGATGGTCCGCGCCGGGGTGGCACTGGGCAAGCCCGGTGTCGGCGAGGGCTGGACGCCGGATGTGGTGCACGCGCACGACTGGCTCGTCGCGCACCCCGCGATCGCGCTGGCCGAGTTCTACGACGTGCCGCTGGTGGCGACCATCCATGCCACCGAGGCCGGGCGGCACAGCGGCTGGGTCTCGGGGCGGGTCAACAAGCAGGTCCATTCGGTGGAGTGGTGGCTGAGCAACGAGGCCGACCAGCTCATCGCCTGCTCGACCTCGATGCAGGACGAGGTGGAGCGGCTCTACGGGCCCGAGCTGGCACCGGTGACGGTGATCCGCAACGGCATCGATGTCAGCGCATGGACCTTCCGGCCGCGTGCCCCGCGCAGCGGGCCGCCGAAGCTGCTCTATGTCGGGCGGCTCGAATACGAGAAGGGCGTGCAGGACGCGATCGCCGCGCTCCCCCGCATCCGCCGCGCCCACCCCGGCACCACGCTGACCGTCGCCGGTGTCGGCACCCAGTTCGAGTGGCTGCGGGAGCGGGCGCGGGTGCACCGGGTGGCCAGGGCCGTGCATTTCGTGGGCAGCCTCGGACACACGGAGCTGCTCGGCTGGCTGCACGGCGCCGACGCGATCGTACTGCCCAGCCGCTACGAGCCGTTCGGCATCGTCGCACTCGAGGCCGCGGCCGCCGGTGTCCCGCTCATCGCCTCCACGGCAGGCGGACTCGGCGAGGCCGTCATCGACGGCGTCACCGGCGCCTCCTTCGAACCGGCCGATGTGGACGGCCTGGTCGACGCCGCCCGCGCCGTCCTCGACGACCCGGCCGCCGCCCAGGACCGCGCCTACAACGCCCGCGAACGCCTCACCGCCGACTTCTCCTGGGACGTGGTCGCCGCCGAGACCGCCCAGGTCTACTCGGCCGCCAAACGCCGCGTCCGCACCTCCCTCGGCCGCCCCGACATCGTCGAACGCCCGCTGCCGGAGCGCGACCCGAAGTAGCCGGAGACCCGCATCAACGAGATCGAACAGGCACGTTCGCGTGGCACCGGCTCGACCCCGGATTCGCCGCGTCTCACCCTGAACGTGTGAAGCGCGCCGGTCGCGGACGCCATAGCGTCGCTTGGGGTTCCGCGACGGTCGACCGACCGTCCCCGAGACCGACGACGAAGGAGCGCACCATGCCTCTCCAGCCGATCCCCGACCTGCCCGCCGCCACCATCGGTTTCCGCGCCTCGGGAACCGTCACCGCCGAGGACTACACCCAGCAGCTGAACCCGGCGATCGAATCGGCCCTGCAACACCAGCAGCCGGTCAACGTGGTCTACGTACTCGGCCCCGACTTCGACCGCTACTCGCTCGACGCCATGTGGCAGGACCTGAAACTGGTCACCGTCCCGCGCAGCGCATGGGGCCGCATCGCGCTGGTCACCGACCACAAAGCCCTCGGCGAAGCCGTCCACCTCTTCGGCTTCCTCATCCCCGCCGAAGTCCGCGTCTTCCCGGTCACCGCCGAATCCGACGCCATCGCCTGGGCGGGGTGAGATCACCCGGCGGGAAGGCCGCCGCCGTGGTAGCGGGTGGCGGCGTTCCACAGGAAGTAGCTGTCGATGCCCGCGTCGCGGGTGGCGTCGATCTGGGCGCGGACCTCGGCGTCGCCGTAGGTGACGCCGAGGGAGAAGTCCTGTAGCCAGGGCACCACCTGGGCGGTGGTGCCCGCGGTGCTCGTCGCGAAGTCCTGCAGTGAGCGGAAGATGATGTCGTAGGGCTGGCCGTTGGGGTCGGCGACGCCGTACTCGCCGGAGTTCCAGTGCGAGGGATAGAGCATCGGGGCGACGAAGTCGACGTTGCGGGCCATCCTGGGGATGTCCTGGGCGATCTGGTCGGGGCGGGTGGCGGCGATGCCGTAGACCGCGGCGCTCAGGTGCGCTCCGGCCTGGTGCACCGGGTAGCGGCTCTCGGCGAGGAACCCGGCGACCGCGTCGGTCGGCGTCCCGGCGAGGCCGGCGAAATGCATGCTGGACAGGCTGCCGTCCGGCCGCCGGACGTAGTCGTACATGACCCCGTCGAAGCCGAGCCGAGCCGCCTCCACCGCGAGGTCGATGTTGTATCTTCGCACGTCGGCATGGCCGACATTGGTGAACGCGATCGGACCGTAGTGGCTGGAATAGGGCTGCCCGGAAGGGTTCTGGACCACCCAGTCGGTCCGACCGGACCGCCAGGCCCACGAGGCAAGCGCCGGATCGCGGAAGGCGACGATGCGACCGACCACCCGCAACCCCAGCTCGTGCAGCTGGCGCAGCGCCGCCGGTGCGTCGTAGATCCCGGCGGCGGCGCCGGATTCGCGAGCCAGCGGCACCTGCGAGTCGTAGCCGACGACACCGTCCTCGTCCTTGATGTCGAGTTGCACGGTATCGATGCGCCCCGCGCGGGCCAGATCGAGCACGGCTTCGCGCAGGCCGTCGTGTGACCAGGCGTGCGCGGTGACGTGCACGGCCCGCATCCGCGGTAACGCGAACGAGGTGACGACGACGACGCTGCTGAGATTGCCCGCCGCGTCGGCCGCGACCACCTCGACGGCGGGCGCCCACGGCACCGAGAGCTCGAAGGAGCCGTCAGCGGCCGGTGTCACCGTGTCGGTGCCGACCGAGACCGACACGGCGTCGACGGTGGTGCCGCGCAACACCACCGGATCACGGTATGAGCGCACCGGCTCCGGCGAGGTCATCCGCAGCACCGGCGCCACGGTATCGGCCACCGACGCCTCCCCCGCGGATCGGCTGAGCGCGAACCCCGCCACCAGCGCCACTACCACCACCGCGACCGCGGCACCGGCGGCGATCGTCGCCCACCGCCGCCGATCGCCCGACTGAATCCGCAATCCCAACGCCCGCACCAACTTCCACTACGTGTTGCCAGGCAACTATGGCGCAGTCGGTGCGGGTGGACTGCCGATTATCGCAAGATCGACGGAAAACCTATGCCGCCGCGTAACATTGCCGCGATGGTAGGCGGTTCGAAGGCAGTGTCACCACTCGTGCCCGCGCTGGTGCTCGCCGTGGCGCTCACGGCCTGCGCGGCGGCGGAGCCGACCCCTCCGGTGGCGGCGCCGACAGCGACAACCACTGCGGCACCGCCGGATCCGGCGGCTGTGGGCGCCAACGAACTCGGCCTCGTGCCGATCCTGATGTATCACCAGATCGCCCCGGATCCCGCGGGCGAGTACGACCAGACACCGGCGGAGTTCCGCGACGAACTGGAACGGCTGTACCGGGAGGGCTACCGGCCGGTGACCGCCGCCCAATACATCTCCGGCGACCTGGATCTGCCCGCGGGCACCCACCCGGTGGTGCTCACCTTCGACGATTCCACCCGCAGCCAGCTCTCGTTCACCGATGCCGGTGCGGTCGAGCCGGACAGCGCCGCGGGCATCCTCGCCGAGTTCGGCTCCCGCTATCCGGACTTCCGGCCGGTCGCCACGTTCTACGTCAACAACGAGCCCTTCGGTGGCGACCCGCGCGCGCTTCCCTGGCTACTCGCCCACGGCCACGAGATCGGCGCGCACACCGCCACCCACGCCCACCTGGCGAGCCTGGACGCCGACGGGGTACAGCGCGAGCTGGTGCAGAACGTGCGCGCGGTGACCGCGGCCGCGCCCGGCACCACCGTGCGCACCATGGCGCTCCCGCTCGGGATCGCGCCCCGCGATCGCGCGCTCGCCACCGCGGGCAGCTGGGACGGCACCGGATACCGCTTCGAAGCCGTCATGCTGGTCGGCGCGAATCCGGCCCCTTCGCCCTTCGCCGCGGTCGATCCCGCCGGGGTGCCGCGCATCCGGTCGGGCCGCGGACAGGTTCGGTTCGACTCGGGCTATTGGCTCGACACACTGGCCGCGGATCCCACGCAGCGCTACACCGCCGACGGTGACCCGACCCGCGTCTCGTTTCCCCGCCGGCTGGCGGCCGAGCTCGCCCCGCGCTGGTCGGACCGGGCCTTCCCCTACTGAGCTCAGCGCTCGGGGGCGAAGGTGAAGATCTCCCCCAGCCGGGTGGCCACGACGACCTCCCCTTCCGGGCCGATGGAGGTACCGGTGGTGGTTCCGGTGGCGCCGGGCAGCGGATCGGAGTCGATGGTGTTGCCCGTGGCGGTGTCGAAGGTGATCAGGCTCAGGCCTGCGCCGATGGCGGCGGTGGTGTAGCCGATCCCGCCCGCGGTCTGGGCCGGGGTACCGCGCAGCGCGAGGTCCTTGCGTTCCCACGCGGTCTCGGGGCGGTCGCCGCCATCGCGCAGGGCCATCAGGTAGCCGTCGTCGCCCGCGGGGATGATCAAGTCGTCGACGAGGGAGATGGCGCCGTCGGGGGTCCAGCCGAGCGCGTAGGTCCAGCGGGTCCGCCCGTCCTCGGCGTTCACCGCGATCAGCCTGCCGCTGTTGTCGCCCACGTAGACGGTGGCGCCGTCGTCGGACAGGGTGGGGCTGGTGGCGCTGCCGCCGGTGAGCAGATCGGCACTCCACAGCGGGGTGACGGCGCCGTCGGCGTAGCGCAGCGCGCGCAGCGAGGCGGCGGACTTGCCCGGTTCCCACACGGTGACGAAGAACCGGCCGGTCTCCGGGTCGACCGCGGTGGAGTTGGCGACCGCGCAGCGCGGGCCGCCGGTCGCGCAGTCGGCGAGGCCGTCGCCGGAGGCGGGCCTGGTCAGGCCGGGGTATTTCAGGAAGTCGGGCTCGCCGAGCAGCTGCAGGGTCGGCACCTCGCGGCCGCCGGTCTGCCTGCTCAGCACGTCGACCTGGCCGGATTGGGTGATCGTGAGGACGTTGCCGTCGCCGGTGAACTGGATCGCCACCGGTACCCCGGCCACCGGCGTGCGCCAGCGCGGCTGGCCGAGGTAGTTGAAGGAGTTCACCGCGCCGTCGTCGCCGACGTAGACGTTGGTGGTCCCGTCGACCACGGTCGGCGCCTCGATCGTGGAGGGCCCGAGCTGGTTGCAGAAGCGTTTGCGCCCGGTCGGCATCTGGAAGGAGAAGATCGCGCAGTTGCCCACGCTGGTCGTCACGAACATCTGGCCGTCGGGGCCGATGGTCAGCGGCTGGGCGATCGGCCCGCCCACCGGACGCGACCAGCTCAACGTCACCGCGTCGGCGCCGGTCACCGGACTTGCTCCGCCGTTGCGGCCGTCGTGATGCGCTGCGGGCCAGCCCTTTCCGTCGCCGACGGTGATGTCGTCGACGTCGGTACCGCAACCGGCCAGTGCCACCACACCGGCGGCGGCGAACGCGGCCGCGATCCGAGTCCGAGTTCGCACCTGCTGTTCTCCCTGTGATGTTCGAGGCCGAGGTTCGGGGTATCGCACGGTTACTGTGCGCTCCGAAAGTACTCTGTTTACCCGATGACCGACTCCCCGGGTGCCAGGCCCGGCGGTTCACGACGGGAGAGTAGTTCGTGACGAGCATGTGGGGCGCGCCGCTGAGCGCGCGCTGGCGTGGATCCCGCCGCCGCGATCCGCAACAGGCACGCTTTCTGACCAGGGAATCGCTGCGCTGGGTGCTCGCCAACCGGGCCTACACCCCGTGGTACCTGGTGCGGTACTACCGGCTGGCGAAGTTCCGGCTCGCCAATCCGCACATCGTGTTGCGCGGCATGGTGTTCCTCGGCCGCGATGTGGAGATCCACGCGACCCCAGAGCTGGCCCGGATGGAGATCGGCCGCTGGGTGCATATCGGCGACGGCAACGCCATCCGCTGCCATGAGGGTTCGCTGCGCATCGGCGACAAGGTGGTGTTCGGCAAGGACAACGTCGTCAACACCTATCTCGATATCGAGATCGGTGAGTCCACCCTGGTCGCCGACTGGTGCTACATCTGCGACTTCGACCACAAGATGGACGACATCACCCTGCCCATCAAGGATCAGGGCATCGTGA
Organism: Nocardia rhizosphaerae; assembly: GCF_042650365.1. Taxonomy (NCBI): domain Bacteria; kingdom Bacillati; phylum Actinomycetota; class Actinomycetes; order Mycobacteriales; family Nocardiaceae; genus Nocardia; species Nocardia rhizosphaerae. The sequence goes on along the minus strand of NZ_JBHSBA010000007.1, from coordinate 167,438 downwards.
AGAGCCCGGTGCGGATCGGGCCGGATACCTGGATCGCTGCCAAGGTGACCGTGCTGCGCGATACCAGGATCGGCCGCGGCTGCGTGCTGGGCGCGCATGCGGTGGTGCGCGGCGATGTGCCCGACTACAGCATCGCGGTCGGCGCGCCCGCCAAGGTCGTGAAGAACCGCAAGGTCGCCTGGGACGCGAGCGCCGAGGAGCGCGAGGCGTACCTGGCCGCGCTGGCCGATATCGAGCGGAAGAAGAACGCCGCCGCGCAGGCGTGATCTTCCTCGGCCGCCGGACCGGCGCGGTTCGGCGGCAGCGTGTCGGTGCCTGCCGGTACGGTCGGCTGTGTGGAGAGCTATGCGGCACTGCTACGGGGCATCATGCCCACCAATCCGAACATGCGGAACGAGAAGTTGCGCGCGGTATTCGACGGGCTCGGTTTCGAGCGAGTCGCCTCGGCATTGACCAGCGGCAATATCGTGTTCCGCACCGCTGACGACCCCGCCGACCTGGAGGACCGCATCCAGGAGGCGCTCTCGGCCGAACTCGGCATTCCTGGCGGCACCATCATCCGCGGCCACGCCACCCTGCGTGCCCTGCTCGACCGCGACCCGTTCGCAGGCCTCACCCACGAACGCGGCTCGTATCTCACGGTCACCTTCTTCAAGCACGAGATCCGCGAGGCCGACCTGGGTTCGTTCGACGACGACCCACTGACCCGCGTCATCGGTTTCGACCACGACGCCCGCGCGTTCCTCACCGTCATCGACAACAGCACCGGCTCCACACCCGACTTCATGGCCCGCCTCGAGAAGACCTACGGCAAGGACATCACCACCCGCACCTGGCTCACGGTGCAGCGGGTCGTGAAGAAGATGGAGGCGTAGCAGCGCAGCCGCAGACCGTTGACATGCTGAATCGCTAGCATTGGACCATGCCGACCCCGCATGTCGAACGCCCCGAGCTCCCGTCGACGATGACGTGGGAGGAACTCGGGCAACTGCCGCCGGAGGTCGCCGACTTCGTCGAGCTGCGTGACGGAACCCCGGTGTGGATCGCCGACGAGGTGTTGCTTCGCCACGGCCCGGCCGAACATCAGCGCTACAGCCGGCGCTTCGCCAATGCGCTCGAACGGGAAGCCCGGGCCCACATGTCCACCGATCACGATGTCTGCTGGCAGGTCGATCAGGAGACGAATGTCTTCTTCCGACCGGACAAGTCGAGCTTCCTCACTCCTGACTTCATGATCTTCCGCTGTCTGCGTGACGAATTCGGCTGGGTGTTCGCCGAGGATGTCCTGCTCGCCGGTGAAGTGCTGTCGCCCGCGAACACACCGAAATCCATCGAGGAGAAGAAGCGTCGCTACGCCGAAGGCGGGATTGCCTGGTACTGGGAGGTGGAGCTCGCGCCGAACCCCCGGCGCGTTGCCGTCGTGCGTGCCTATGCGTTGTCGACCGACGAGGTCCGGCTGCCGCAGGGGGTGACTCCGCTACGGCGAGCCAACTACATCCTGACCGGCGAGTGGATTGCCGACGAGCACACCGGAGTGCAGACGACGCACCCGTTCACGATCGACATCCCCTGGACCGATCTGGCGTTCTGACGCTCCGGATCAGGGACCTACGGAGTGACGGATCGTCGACCGGATCACGGCAGCGACCGCGATTCGCGGCCTGCTGATTTCGTGAGCGTTCTCGGCGAGTTGGTGGTCGTGGGTTACGGCGCCACCGCCGTGCACAGGAAGACGACGCCCACGCGGCCGATGCGGGTGATCACCAGGGTGTACGGGGTGGAACCACGCGGCTTGAGCTTCTTGCGCAGGGCGTCGGGGTCGATGTCGATGCCGCGTACCAGGATTTCCAGGGAGCCGCAGTCGCGGCGGGCAAGTTCCTGGCGGAGGGTCTTCTCGCGCAGGTCGAACCGGTCTTCGATGCGGAAGGCGCGAATACCCGGCGGGACGGTATCGCCGGTGAGGTAGGCGATGTGTGGATCCAGTTGCCAGAGACCGTGTTTCGCGGCGTAGTGGCGGACCAGGCCGGCGCGGACGATAGCGCCGTCGGGGTCGATGATCCAGGTGCCGGGGGCGCGCTCGGGGATGTCGTCGGGGTCGGCGTCGGTGAGAGTGGTTGCGCCGCCGCGGGAATCGAGGACGGTGGCGCGGCGGGTGATGCCGGGGTCGGTCAGCCCGGGTGACCAGAGACAGGCTTCGCGGACCGCGCCGTCGAGGGAGACGATCTCCACCTCGCCGTCCCAGCCGAGGCGGTCGAAATCCAGGCCGGGTGCGGACTTCACGGCGATATCGCGCCCCGCGTAGGCGGCCAGCAGGTCGGGCAGCGGGGGTTGGAGCTTCGCTGGATCGTAGGTGCGGCGGCCGTCGGCGCGGCGGGCCGGGTCCGCGATGATCACGGTGTCGCGGGTGATCGGGACGAGCGCGTCGGCTCTGGCCAGCAGGACGAGACGCTCGCTCAGCGGCGCCGCGACCAGGTTATGGGCGGCCATCGCCAATCTGACCTCGTCGAGGTCGCTGCCGACCACAGCCGGGCAGACGGCCGACAGCTCGGCCAGCTCGGCGCCGATCGAACAGGTGACATCGTGCACCGCGCGGCCCGCCAGGCGTGCGGCCCGATGCCGCGCGACCAAGGCGGGCGTCGCCTGCTGCAGCGCGTCGTCGGTGAACAGCCACCCGGCGGCCGCGGGCAGCTTCGCCACGGCCTTGCGCCGCAGCCGCACGGTTTCGATCAACGCGGCGGCATGTTCGGGATGCGCCCGACGCACCTGCTCGAGATCGCGCAGGTGCGTCGCGGGAGTCAACTCCAGCCGGTCGACCTCGGCGAGCGCGGCACGGCCTGCCGCGCTGCCGAGATAGGCGACGTCGTCACGGCCGAAGCGGTAGCCCACCTACTTCTTGGCCGCGCCCGGCTTCACGCCGGTGATCATCGCGTTGTAGAAGAACTGGCGCGGCACGATGTGGCGCAGCACCGTCTCGTCCAGGCGGCTCAGGGCCAGCCAGGCCTTGTACTGGGCCATGCGGTACCCGATGGTGAGCTTCTCCTCGGGTACAGCGGCTTCGAAGGTGCGCACCGGCCAGCCCCACAGGGCGGCCGCGAACTCCTCGGTGGTGGCCTTCACATCGACCGCGCCCGCCGAGGACGCCATCTTCTCCAGCTCGCTCGGGTCGAAGGTGTGCAGGTCGACGACGGCCTCGAGCGCGGCGGCGCGGGAGGACTCGTCCAGTTCGGTCTGCGGACGCCGCCAGCCGGACAGGAACGGCAGCTTGGTGACCTCGGTGGTCACCTTCCAGGTCACCTGGCCGAGCTTGCGGGCATAGAAGTTGCCGACCGTGGTCGGTTCACCGGCGAACACGAATCGCCCGCCGGGCTTGAGCACCCGCAGGCACTCCTTCAGCGCCAGCTCCACGTCGGGGATGTGGTGCAGCACGGCATGGCCGCACACCAGGTCGAAGGTGTCGTCCTCGTAGGGGATGGTCTCGGCGTCGGCGACCCGGCCGTCGACGTCCAGACCCAGGTGCTCGGCGTTGCGCAGCGCGACCTTCACCATGCCCGGCGAGAGGTCGGTGACCGAGCCGGTCTTCGCGACCCCACCCTGCATCAGGTTCAGCAGGAAGAACCCCGTACCGCAGCCGAGCTCGAGGGCCCGCTCATAGGGCAGCGGGGCCGGGCCGACGGCGAGGTCGAACCGGCCACGGGCATAGTCGATACAGCGCTCGTCGTACGAGATCGACCACTTGTCGTCGTAGGTCTCGGCTTCCCAGTCGTGATACAGGACCTGGGCGAGCTTGGTGTCCTCGAGCGCTGCTTCGACCTCGGCCTCGGTGGCGTGCGGGTTCGGCGCCGGGTCATCGGGGTAGACCGTCATAACCGCCAAGAGTAATAGGAGACCCTCAGCACGCAATGGGCGGTCTTGTTTCGGCCCGCGAGAACTGGTCGGCTGACCGGTCTCGGGTCACCGTCCGGTGAAAACCGCGCTGTTCGGACCGTCCGCGGCGAAAGCACGGGTGCCGGTGCGGGCGTCGTCGGTGTCGAACAGGGCCGACCATTCGGTGACGGCCGTGGAGTGCCCGTGTGGGCCCGCCTCGAAGACCGCCTTGGCGGCGGCCAGTGCCCGTGGGGCGGCGCCGACGAACTGCTCGGCCCAGCGGCGGGCGGCGGCGAGCACGTCGTCGGGCGCCACGACCTCGTCGACCAGGCCGAGTCCGGCGGCTTCCTCGGCGTCGACGAAGCGTCCGCTGTAGACGAGGTCCTTGGCGCGGCTCGCGCCGATCAGCTGCGACAGCCTGCGGATGCCGGCGAGCGGGATCAGCCCCGCCTTGATCTGAGGCAATCCGAGCTTGACATTGTCGCCGACGATCCGGTGGTCGGCGCCGAGCGCCAGCTCCAGGCCAGCCCCGAGGCAGTAGCCGGTGATCGCGGCGACCGTCGGCTGCGGCACCTTGGTGAGGCAGCCGAGAGCGGCCTGCAGATCGGCGGCCATCGCGGCGGCCTGCCCGGCATCGAGTTCGGCGAGTTCGCGCATCTCGTCGCCCGCGCTGAACACCCGCTCGTCGCCGTAGACGATGAGCGCGGCGACGTCGGGATGCGCGGCCACCGTGGCCGCCGCGGCGGCGACCTCACGGGCCAGCTGGGCGTCGACCAGGTTCAGCGGCGGACGATCGATGCGCAGCAGCGCGACGCCGCGGGTGGACGCCTGCGCGGGCAGCTCGACGGTGACGAATTCGGCCATGCGGCCAACCTACCGGCCGCCGAATCCGGCGTGCGCCGGGAGATCGGCGAAGTACCGTTCGTTGTCGGGGAAGTCCGACAGCGGCCTGCCTTCGGTACCGGGTGAGTATTTCGGCATGATCGGCGTGATGACGCGTTCGGCGGCCAGCGCGGCCGCCGTGTCGACGAATCCACGCAGCGCGTCGAGCTGCGACCACGTGGGTGGCATCAGGATGTGCTCGCCGGCGCGCCAGCTCGCCAGCGCCGCCGCCGGTGTCGCCCAGCCGACCTGGGCCGCCTCGGAGGTGGCGCCGTCGGCGATCTGGCCCTGCGGCAGCACCGCGACGAAGAAGTGGGTGTCGTAGCGGCGCGGTTCGGCTGCCGGGGTGATCCAGTTCGACCACGGGCGCAGCAGGTCGGCGCGCAGTACCAGCCCCTCGGCGGCGAGGAACTCGGCCAGCGAGAGTTCACGGCGCTCCAGCCTGCCCCTGGCTCGGTGGTACCTGGACGAGTCGGCGACGACCGTATCGGCGGTCGGACCCGCCAGCAGCACACCGCATTCCTCGAAGGTCTCCCGCACCGCGGCGGCGACCAGGGCCTGCGCCGACTGCTCGTCGGTCGCGAAACGCTCGGCCCACCAGGCAGGCTCTGGACCCGACCAGGCGATGTCGGCGACCCCGTCGGCGGTATCGACGCCACCGCCGGGAAAGACCGTCACGCCGCCGGCGAAGGCCATCCCACGCACCCGGCGCTGCAGGAACACTTCGATACCGGACTCGCCGTCGCGAATCAGGATCACCGTCGACGCGGCCCGCACGGGCACCCCGGACTCACTCATACCGTTCCTCTCGACCACCAGGCGAACACCGCTGACCCGCGGCTCGCCGAGCCACCAGGCCGCTCACTCCCGCACCGTCGCGGTAGTCACCCGGCCTGTCAGCACCCTAACGCCCGCTTGGTTCGCCAGGGAAACAATCACCCCGGCGGCGCCGCTGGTTCCCGCTGAGCGGGTATCAGGCGCGCCGGTGCTGTCCCGCTCTGCGGGCCCTGCGGGCGAACCAGCGCCCGTCGACCCGGTCCAGCGCGATGGACTGGCTGAAGGCGGCGCTGAGGTTCTCGGCGGTGAGCACGTCTTCGAGCAGCCCCTGACCGACCACCTCGCCCTCCCGCAGCAGCAGGGCGTGGGTGAAGCCGGGCGGGATCTCCTCGACGTGATGGGTCACCAGGACCATGGCGGGCGCGTCGGGATCGGCGGCCAGGTAGCCGAGCCGCTCGACGAGTTCCTCGCGCCCGCCCAGGTCGAGCCCGGCGGCCGGTTCATCGAGCAGCAGCAGTTCCGGGTCGGTCATCAGGGCGCGTGCGATGAGCACCCGCTTGCGCTCACCTTCGGACAGGGTGCCGTAGGTGCGGTCGGAAAGGTGTTCGGCGCCCAGGGTTTCCAGCATGTCGATGGCGCGTTCGGTGTCGATGTCGTCATAGCGTTCGCGCCATCGGCCGAGCACCGCGTAGCCCGCCGAGACGACGAGGTCACTGACCTTCTCGTCGACGGGAATGCGGCTGGCCACCGCTGCCGAGGACAGCCCGATGCGGGGCCGCAGTTCGGTGACGTCGACGCGACCGAGGGTTTCGCCGAGCAGGTTCGCCGCGCCGGAGGTCGGATGTACCTCGGCGGCGGCCATTCTCAGCAGCGAGGTCTTGCCCGCCCCGTTCGGGCCGAGCACCACCCAGCGTTCGTCGAGTTCGACTTGCCAGGTGACCGGGCCGACGAGCGTTCGGCCCGAACGGCGGATGGTCACCTCGGAGAAGTCGATGAGCAGATCGGGATCGGGTTGCGACACGCGCTCCATCTTGGCCCACCGGGGCCGTCAGTGGAACGACCGGCCCCGATGGGATTCGTCGCGGCTGGTCGGCAGGTGTTCCCGGCCTTGCCCCGGCTCGTCGCGCAGCATCCTGGCGGCGAGGAAGGACACCGGGATCGACAGCACCACCCACACGATCAGGATCACCACAATCGTCGTCACCATCGCGGAACCTCCCTGTGCGTCGATGCCCCAGCCATCGGAATACCCGTACCCCAGGGTTCTCCTTCGATACTCCTTTATCCTCGTGGATCGGGAAAACCGCAACGAAACCGTCGGATTCGGGGCGCGCGTGGCGCGGGTGTCACCGCGGGGCGGGCACCGCGATCACGGTCATCGAGCCGGGCGCGACCTCGGTGAAACCCGCGTCGCGCACGGCCACCGCGCGCCCGGCCGCCACCTCGGCCACCAGGTGGGACCACTGCCGCGGCTCGGCATCGCGGACCGCGCACCGGAACTCGCGCTCGGCCCACCGTGCGGCCGCGGCGACCGGCAGCGCACCGGCGAGCAGCATGCTCGCGTGCCCCACCTGGGCGGCGGCCTTGCCGACCGACATCTCCAGCGCCGCGTTCACCCACAGCACCGGCAGGTCGGGGTCGGGCGGTCCGGGTTCGTCGTGCTCGAGATCGGTGCCGCCGATCTGGAGTTTGCGGATCCGCTGGTCGATCGCGCCGACCGGGCCGGGAACGAAGGCACGCGCCTGCGCGCCGTCGACGTCGACGGTCACCCCGTCGACCTCGCCCGCGCCGACCCACTGTGCCCCGCGCGCTCGCCGGGCCACCTTCCTGATCCTGGCGCGTTTCCACGCCAGATACCGCGATTCCCACTCGCCGCCGGGACCGGAACGGGGATCGAGACAGACCGCCACCGCGGCGGCGGCCGCCGCTTCCAGCAGCGCGCTACGGGCGGGCGGGTCGGACTTCGGGATGTGCAGCACCATCTGCATGGCCTGCACCATGGCCGGGTCGTCGGGATCGCCACTGCCGCCGTAGCCGCGGGCCAGCTCGGCGTGGCGGGCCGCGAAGGCGGCCTGGTCATCGCGGATCTCCGGATCGGTCCCCACGCCGCTGAGTTCCGCGCTACCCATGCCGACCACACCCGATTCGCTCGACGCCACCACAGCGGCCAAGCCTAGTCGGCGCCGGTGGACTACCGCCCGAGCAGCGGCACCCGGCGTACGCCACCGTCGCGGGCGTCGGCGGCCTCGACCTCGTCGCGGGTGACACCCAGGATGAACAGCACCGCGTCCAGGTACGGGTGCGACAGCGCCGTATCGGCCACCTCGCGCAGCGCGGGCTTGGCGTTGAAGGCCACGCCGAGCCCCGCGGCATTGAGCATGTCGATGTCGTTGGCGCCGTCACCTACGGCGACCGTCTGTTCCATCGGCACGCCTGCCTCGGCGGCGAACTTGCGCAGCGCGGTGGCCTTGAAGGCCCGGTCGACAATCTCGCCGAGCACCCGGCCGGTGAGCTTGCCGTCGACCACCTCGAGAGTGTTGGCCTGGACGAAATCGAGTTCGAGTTCGTGCGCGAGCGGCTCGATGACCTGCCGGAACCCGCCGGAGACGACACCGCAGCGGAAACCGAGCCTGCGCAGGGTGCGGATGGTCGTGCGGGCGCCGGGGGTGAGCTCGATGCGCTCGGCCACCTCCTCGATCACCGATTCGTCGAGACCTTCCAGAGTGGCGACCCGCTGGCGCAGCGACTCAGCGAAATCTAGTTCGCCGCGCATCGCGGCCTCGGTGACCTCGCGAACCTGGTCCTCGACGCCCGCGTGCGCGGCCAGCATCTCGATGACCTCGCCCTGGATGAGGGTGGAGTCCACGTCGAACACGATGAGCCGCTTGGCTCGGCGAGCCAGGCCTGCCCGCTCGACCGCGATGTCGACCTGTTCGGCGACGGCCACGTCGGCCAGGGCGGTGCGCAGCCGGGAGTCGGTGTCGGCGCCGGTGTCGGTCGCGGTGACCATCAGTTCCATGCCGGTCACCGGGTAGTCGGCGATACCGCGGATGGTGTCGATATTGGCGCCGAGGGCGGCCAGGATGCGCGAGATGGCGCTGAAGGCGTGCGCGGTCACGGGGGCGCCGAGCACGACGACGGCGTGCGTGGACATCGGCGGCTTGCCGATCTGCGCGTCGACGGAGACGTCGACCTGCATGCCGACGGTGTTCATCGCCTCTTCGAGGTCGTCCTGCAGCGCCTCGGGGTCGTTGGGACACGACACCAGTACGCCGAGGGTGAGGCGGCCCCTGATGACGACCTGTTCCACGTCGAGCAGGTGCACCTGATGCTTGGACAGTGCCGTCAGCAACACGGACGTGACGCCGGGTCGGTCGGGACCCGTCACGGTCACGAGAACTGTGGTGTCGGCCAAGTCGATCTGCTCCGTTCGATTACCCACAAAAAGAAGTGTGCACCTGCTGGTGAACCCAGCTGGTGCACACCCCTTGTATACGGCGGTTCTACTCTACTTCTTCGCCAGCGCGCCTTCGCTGACGTGCGTGGCGTGCTTACCCGAGCCCCAGCCCACGTGCGCCTCGGCCTTCATGCGCTCGATCATGTGCGGGTAGTGCAGCTCGAACGCGGGACGCTCCGAACGGATGCGCGGCAGCTCGTAGAAGTTGTGCCGCGGCGGCGGGCAGGTGGTGGCCCACTCGAGCGAGTTGCCGTAGCCCCACGGATCGTCCACCGTGACGACCTCGCCGTAGCGGTAGCTCTTGAAGGTGTTCCACACGAACGGCAGCATCGACGAGCCGAGGATGAAGGCACCGATGGTGGAGATGGTGTTCAGCGTGGTGAAACCGTCGCTGGGCAGGTAGTCGGCGTAGCGACGCGGCATGCCCTCGGCGCCCAGCCAGTGCTGCACCAGGAAGGTGGTGTGGAAGCCGACGAAGGTGGTCCAGAAGTGCCACTTCGCCAGGCGCTCGTCCATCATGCGGCCGGTGATCTTCGGGAACCAGAAGTAGATGCCTGCGAAGGTGGCGAACACGATGGTGCCGAAGAGCACGTAGTGGAAGTGCGCGACGACGAAGTACGAGTCGGTGACGTGGAAGTCCAGCGGCGGCGAGGCCAGGATGACGCCGGACAGACCACCGAAGAGGAAGGTCACCAGGAAGCCGATCGACCACAGCATGGGCGATTCGAAGGTGATCTGGCCCTTCCACATGGTGCCGATCCAGTTGAAGAATTTCACACCGGTCGGGACCGCGATCAGGAAGGTCATGAAGGAGAAGTACGGCAGCAGCACGGCGCCGGTGGCGTACATGTGGTGCGCCCACACCGCGATGGACAGCGCGGCGATGCCGAGGGTGGCGTAGACCAGCGTGGTGTAACCGAAGATCGGCTTACGGCTGAAGACCGGGAAGATCTCGGAGACGATGCCGAAGAACGGCAGCGCGATGATGTACACCTCGGGGTGGCCGAAGAACCAGAACAGGTGCTGGTAGAGCAGGATGCCGCCGGTGGCCGGGTCGTAGATGTGGCCGCCGAGGTGGCGGTCGTAGGCCAGACCGAACAGCGCCGCGGTGAGCAGCGGGAAGGCCAGCAGCACCAGGACCGAGGTCACCGCGATGTTCCAGGTGAAGATCGGCATGCGGAACATGGTCATGCCGGGCGCGCGCAGGCAGACCACGGTGGTGAGCATGTTGACGCCACCGAGGATGGTGCCCAGACCCGAGACGGCGAGGCCGAGGATCCACAGGTCGGTGCCGACACCGGGCGAATGCAGGATGTCGGTCAGCGGCACGTACGCCGTCCAGCCGAAGTCCGCCGCGCCACCGGGGGTCACGAAGCCCGCGGTCGCCATGGTGCCGCCGAACAGGTACAGCCAGTAGCTGAACGCGTTCAGTCGCGGGAAGGCGACGTCGGGGGCGCCGATCTGCAGCGGCAGGATGATGTTGGCGAAGCCGAACACGATCGCCGTCGCGTAGAACAACAGCATGATCGTGCCGTGCATGGTGAACAGCTGGTTGAACTGCTCGGGCGAGAGGAACTGCAGACCCGGGCGCGCCAGCTCGGCGCGCATGAGCAGCGCCATGAGGCCGCCGACCAGGAAGAAGCTGATCGCCGTCACCAGGTACATGGTGCCGAGCACCTTGGGGTCGGTGGTGGTGACCGCCTTGTACAGGAACGAGCCCTTGGGCCCGGTCCGAGCAGGATACGGTCGAGTCGCTTCCAACTGAGGGACTGGCCTGGGCTCTACCGCAGTCACTGATCCTCCTGAAGATGCCTGTACGTCACTCGCAGAGCCGACCGCGCCTCGGTGAAGGGCAGCAGACATGCGCTGGAGTGAATCGTAAACCGTGCTGCCGCAGCGGCACGCGCGGGTCCTACTCTGTGTCGTATTCAGCGCGCCGTAGACATCTCACGGCGTGTCGAACCGACACCGCTGTCGATCTTCCTCCGCAGGTCGCGCGGGTGCAACGGTTGTCGGCGATGACTTTCGGCCCATCGGGGCGTCATGATCGATGACGGTGGGCGTGTCCGCCACCGCCTCTGTCGCGCCAGTCCACACAGCCGAGGAGTCGTCATGTCCGTACCACGCCGGCCCGGTGATCCCACCTGGGTCGATCTCTACACCGCCGATCTCGACCGCGCCATCGCCTTCTACGGCGAGCTGTTCGGCTGGACCGCCGAACACGGCGGCCCGGAGTTCGGCGGGTACACCACGCTGTTCAAGGACGGGAAAGCCGTCGCCGGCGCGATGAGCCGGATGCCGGATCCCGGCGATCCTTACCCCGATCGCTGGACGGTGTACCTCGCCTCCCCCGATGCCGCCGCGACCGTCGAGCGGGCGAGCAGCGGGGGCGGGAACGTGTTCGTCGAACCGATGGCGGTCGGCGATCTGGGCACGATGGCGGTGCTGGCCGACGTCGGCGGCGTCGGCGTCGGGGTATGGCAGGCCGACCGGTTCCCCGGTTTCGAGGCGATGGGCCACGTCGCCGACGGCACCTGGACCGACCACGCCGGGCTGCCGTCGTGGTTCGAGCTGATGACCCGCGCCTACGAGTCCTCGCTGACCTTCTACCGCGAGGTGTTCGGCTGGAACGACACCTTCACCGTGGGCGACACCCCCGAGTTCCGCTACACCACCATCCACGCCACCTCGCCCATGCTCGGCGGTGTCATGGACGGTTCCGGGCATCTGCCCGAGGGGGTGCCCGGCGCGTGGACGGTGTATTTCGGCGCCGAGGACGTCGACAAGACCGTCGAGCAGGCGAAGGCGCTCGGCGGCGGGGTCGTCTTCGAGCCCATGGACACCCCGTACGGGCGTCTCGCCGGTCTGACCGACCCGACCGGCGCGCATTTCAGCATCGGCGGCAACGCCCGCTGACCGGGCGCGGTGGTGGCCACGGCCTGAGCCGCCACCGGCGCGCCGGTGCACCACCCCTGGGTGAAGATCGAGCACCCTCGGAGTGCGGGGGCCAACGCTGGGGTCGCTAGTGAATCGCCTGGTCGGCGACGAGATTGGAGGTATCGAAAAACCCCGCCGACCGGCCGAGAAGGGATCACCGACATGACCTCCCAGCGCACCGCGACCGCCACCGCCACCGTCATCCCGCTGCATGGGCGGATCCTGCCGACGGGGCAGCTGTCCGACCCCGATCTGGACCGCTGGGCCAACCGGCTGGCGCGCCTGCTGCTCGAGCGCGGCGCGACCGCGGGAATGCGGATCGCGCTGGCGGTCGAGCCGCGGACCGAGGCGATCGTGGCCGCGGCGGCGGTGCGCAAGATCGGCGCGATCCCGGTGCGGTCGGCCGAGGGAACGCCGGTCGGGATCACCACGAGGGCCCGCCTTGCCGATCTCGATGCCGAGGTGGACTGGCTGGTGCTCGACGACCGTTCGACCCTGCGCCACTACCTGGTGAGCTCCGACGCGCCGCTGTCCGACACGGATCTGCGCGCGGTTTCCTGAAGACGTATTCCGGTCCGGTCCCCGCGGGTCCAGAATGAATGGACAACCCAGTACGCAGCGGCGGGTAACTACCGAGCGGGTAGCGACCCGACGGTCGGGGACCCATGGTGAATACCGAGCTCCAGACATGAGAACACAGGTCTGCTCATGACTCAGACTTCCTCGCGTGCGTCGGCGGTCGACGCCACCTTTCCCCTCTCCGCCGCACAGCGTGGCATCTGGTTCGCCCAGCACATCGCGGGCGAGGTCCCCATCTCCATCGCCCAGTACGTCGAACTGACCGGGCCGGTCGATCACGCGGCGTTGACCGAGGCGGTGCGCCGCACCGGCCGGGAGTTCGGCACCGGATACGTGCGACTGGTCGAGGTGGACGGCGCGCCGCACCAACTGGTCGATCCCACGCTCGACGACACCGTCGACCAGCTGGATTTCCGGGCCGAACCGGATCCGGCGGCGGCCGCCCACGCGTGGATGCGCGCCGAGTACTCCGCCCCACTGGACATGATGCGCGACCGGCTGGTCCGGGTGGCGATGCTGCGAGTGGGCGAGCGGCGCTGGTTCTGGTACTCGCGGATGCACCACATCGTGCTCGACGGGATGGGCGCGCTGGCACTGGTACAGCGCACCGGCGAGCTGTACGACGCGGCGGTCGCGGGCCGGGAGCCGTCGCCGGCGAAGGCGGAGCCGCTGGCCGCGATCGTCGACGCCGATCTGGCGTATCGGACCTCGTCGCGCTTCGAGGCCGACCGCGCGTACTGGCGTGCGCATCTGGCCGGGATGGCCGATCCGGTGACGCTGGCCGGTCGCGCGGCACCGGTGGACGCGCATCCGGTCCGGGTTTCCGGCGCGTTGCCCGCCGACACCGCGAATCTGCTCGATACCGTTGCGGCGGAGATCAATTCGGGTGTCGCGCCGACGGTAGTCGCCGCGTTCGGCGCCTATCTGGCCGCCATGACGGGCGCCGCGGAGGTGGTGTTGAGCCTGCCGGTCTCGGCCCGGACCTCGGCGACGCTGCGCCGCTCGGGTGGCATGCTCGCCAATGTCGTGCCGCTGCGGATTTCGCTCACCCCGGCGACGACGGTGGGCGCGGCGATCCTGGCCGTGCAGGGCGAACTGACCGGGGCGCTGCGCCGCCAGCGGTACCGGCAGGAGGACATCGTCCGCGATCTGGGCCGGTCGATGGACGAGGCCGTGTCGTTCGGTCCGGCGGTGAACCTGATGATGGTCGACACCAGGATCGCGCTCGGCGAGGTCGTCGGCCGGCTGCATGTGCTCACCTCGGGACTCATCGACGATCTGTTCGTCAATCTGTATCCCGGTGTCGGTGGCGAGAGCACTCACATCGACCTGCAGGGCAACGGGAATCTGTACAGTGCGGCGGATCTGGCGGCGCACCACGAGCGGTTCCTGCGGTTTCTGCACCGCTTCCTGGCCGCCGGGCCGCAGGCGCCGCTGTCGGCGGTGCCGGTGCTCACGCCCGCCGAGCAGCGGCTGTCGGTGCCGGTGCGCGGACCCGCCGGGGTCGAACCGCTGACCCTGCCGGAGATCCTGGCCGCGGGTGCCGCGCTGGATCCGGACGCGGTGGCGCTGCGGTGGGGTACGGACCGGACACTGAGCTACCAGGAGGTCCACGAGTACTCGAATCGGCTCGCCAGGGTGCTGATCGCGGCCGGTGCCGGTCCGGAACAGCTTGTGGCGCTGTCGATTCCCCGTTCCGTGGAGTCGGTACTGGCGACCATCGCGGTGGCCGCGACCGGCGCCGCGTTCGTGCCGATCGATCCCGGTTATCCCGCGGAGCGGATCGAGCATATGGTCACCGACAGCGAGGTGCGCCGCGGGCTCACCGTGAGCGGATCACGGAAGTCGCTGCCGGACAGCGTTTCCTGGCTGTGCCTCGACGACGAGGCCACGATGCGGCGGATCGCCGAACAGCAGGCGGACCCGATCACCGACGCCGAGCGACGCGGCGCCGTCCGGCTCGATCAGGTGGCCTACGTCATCTACACGTCGGGATCGACGGGCCTGCCCAAGGGCGTGCTCGTCTCGCATCGCGGCCTGGCGAATCTGGTGGCGAGCTCGGGGGCGGGATTCGGCATCGACTCGGATTCCGTTGTCGCCCACGCGGTATCGCCGAGCTTCGACATCTCCGTCGAGGAGATCCTGGTGACCCTCGCCGCCGGTGCCACGCTGGCGATCGTTCCGCCGTCGGCGTACGCGGGCGAGGAGCTGGCGCAGGTGCTGCGCACGCATCGGGTGACCCACCTCGATGTCACCCCCGCGGTGGTCGGCTCGCTGGATCCGGCGTCGCTACCGCAGCTGCGCACGGTGGTGGTCGGTGGTGACGCCTGTCCGCCGGAGCTGGTGTCGACGTGGTCGGATCGGGTACTGCTCAACGGCTACGGCCCCACCGAGACCACGATCACCACCACCCTGAGCGACCCACTGGTCCCCGGTGCGCCGGTCACGATCGGCAGTCTCGTGCGCGGGGTCACCGGGCTGGTGCTCGATCCGTGGCTGCGGCCCGTCGCACCGGGCACGCTGGGCGAGCTGTACCTCGCCGGGCCGGGGGTGGCGCGCGGCTATCACCGGCGCAGCGGCCTGACCGCGAGCAGGTTCGTCGCGAATCCGCTCGCGCCCGGCGAGCGGATGTATCGCACCGGTGACCTGGTCCGCTGGACCAGCGCGGGCGAGCGGGTCGGCTTCGCGTACCAGGGCCGCAGCGACTTCCAGGTGAAGGTGCGCGGGTTCCGGATCGAGCTCGGCGAGATCGACGCCGCGCTGCAGGCCCTGCCCGAGGTCGATTTCGCCCTCACCCTCGGTGTCGACTCCCCCACCGGCGCGACCGCGCTGGCCGCCTACGTGACGGCGGCACCCGGCGCCGAAGTGCACCCGGAGGCGGTGAAAGCCGCGGTCGGGGAACGGCTGCCGGCCTACTTGGTGCCCGCGGTGGTCACCGTGCTCGACCGGGTGCCGCTCACTCCGCTGGGCAAGGTGGACCGCAAGGCGCTGCCCGCACCGGATTTCAGCGCTCGCCCGGCCGCGGTGCGCGCACCGTCCACGCCGCGGGAGGAGACCATCGCCGCGCTGTTCGCCGAGGTGCTCGGCCTCGACGCGGTGGGTGTGGACGAGAGCTTCTTCGCCCTCGGCGGGGACAGCATCGTCTCCATCCAGCTGGTCTCCCGCGCCAAGGCGGCCGGTCTGGCCTTCACCGCCAGGGACGTGTTCGAACGCAAGACCGTCGCGGCGCTCGCGGCCGTCGCCACCGACACCGCGGCCACCGTGGTCGACGAATTGCCCGGTGGGGGTGTCGGTCCCGTCGAGCTGACCCCGATCGTGCGTGCCATGCTCGAGCACGGCGAGCCGTGGCGACGCTATGGGCAAGCGGTCCTGATCGAGCTGCCCGACGGCACCGATCAGTCAGCTCTCGCGGTGGCCGTACAGGTGGTCACCGACCACCACGACCTGCTCCGTTCCACCCTGCGCGAGCGGGATGGCAGCTGGGAATGGGTGGTCGCCGACCGCGGGTCGGTCGACGCGGCGAACCTGATCGACGTGACCAGGGCGGAGTCCGGCCTTGCCCTGGCGGCACCGGCACCCGACCACGGCACCTCGGCGCGGACCACCGCGGACCCGCGCCCCGACGAACCCGACCGCACCGCGACCACCCCACCCGACGCGGTGCTCGACCGGGCGCTCGCGCAAGCCGCCGACCAGCTCGACCCCGCCTCCGGTGTGGTCGCCCGCTACGTGCTGATCGAGCGCAAGGACGGCCCACCGTTGTGCTGGCTGGTGCTGCACCATCTGGTCACCGACGGTGTCTCGTGGCGCATCCTGCTGCCCGACCTCGCCACCGCCGCGTACGGCGGCGCGCTGGAGCCGGTGGGCACCTCGTTCCGCCGGTGGGCGCACGACCAGCCCGCGCGGGCGCGGCACCGGATCGCCGAATTGCCGGTGTGGGAGCGGATTCTCGCGACGCCGGACCCTGCGCTCGGGCGCGCGCCGTTCGATCCGTCGCTCGACACGGTCGCCACCATGGCCGAGCACCGCGCGATCGTCCCCGCCGACACCGCGCATACCGTTCTCACCACGCTGCCCGAGCTGTTCCATTGCGGGGCGGACGATGTGCTGCTCACGGCCCTCACCATGGCGGTGTGCCGGTGGCGCGCGCGCACGGCGGCCCTGCTGACGCTGGAGGGGCACGGGCGCAGCGAATCGCTGCTGCCCGGCGCCGATATCGGCCGGACGGTCGGCTGGTTCACCACCGTCTACCCGGTGGCGGTCGACCTGGCGGGCCTCGACCTCGACGACGCGTTCGCCGCCGGCCCCGCGGCCGGCTCGGCGATCAAGACGACCAAGGAGCAGCTACGCGCGCTGCCCGACCGCGGTATCGGCTTCGGTCTGCTCCGCTACTTCGGTGGGGCGGCCGCCGAAACCCTGGTCGCCGCGCCGGTGCCGCAGCTGAGCTTCAACTATCTCGGCCGCGCGGCGACAGGCGCGGACGGGGCGTGGGTGCCACGCCGGTTCGCCGCCACCAACGACGACCTCGCGCCGCTGGCCGCGGTGCTCGATATCAACGCGGTGCGCACCGACGCCGGTCTCGAGGTCACCTGGGCCTACGCGAGCAGGCTGCTCGATGCCGCACAGGTGCGCGAGCTCGCCGAGCTGTGGGCGCTGGCCCTGGACGCGCTGGTCGCGCACGCGAGCCGCACCGACGCCGGTGGCCACACCCCGTCGGACTTCCCGCTCGTCGCCGTCGCGCAAACGCAGCTCGACCGCTGGGAACACACCTATTCTGACCTGGCCGACGTCTGGCCGCTGTCGCCGCTGCAGTACGGCTTGCTGTTCCACGCGCTCTACGACTCCGACACCGCCGACGGGTACACGGTCCAGTCCCTGCTCACCCTCGCCGGCACCGTGGACGCGGCCCGGCTACGGCGCGCGGCGCAAGGCCTGATCGACCGGCACGAGAACCTGCGGGTGGCCTTCGTCGAGACCGACGACGGACCGCGCCAGCTGGTACTCGCCGCCGCCGAGATCCGCTGGCAGGACATCGATCTCGCCGGGATCACCGATCCGGCCGCGTCGGCGCGCGAACTCGACCGGGTCATCGCGCTCGACGCGCGCACCCGGTTCGACCTGACCAGGCCGCCGCTGCTGCGCTTCACCCTGGTCACCACCGCGCCCGGCGAGTTCCGGCTGATCATGACCAACCATCACCTGATCCTGGACGGCTGGTCGACGCCGCTGCTGGTACGTGAGCTGCTCACGCTCTATGTCACCGAGGGCGACACGTCGGTACTGCCGCCCGCGCGGTCGTATCGGGAGTTCCTGGCCTGGCTCGACGCCAAGGACGATCAGGCCGCCGTCGCGGCCTGGCAACAGGCGCTGGCCGGGGTGGACACGCCGACGCGCGCGGTCCCGACCCTGGCCGGCATCGAGTCGTCGGAAACCGCGATGCTCAGCGACGAACTGCCCGCCGAGCGGGTCGCCGTGCTCGAGGCGGCGGCACGGGAAGCGGGCGCCACGGTGAACACCCTGATCCAGGTGACGTGGGCGCTGCTGCTTGCCGTGCTCACCGGCCGGGCCGACGTGGTGTTCGGTGCCACCGTGTCCGGGCGCCCGCCGGAGCTGGCGGGCGTCGAGGACATGGTCGGCCTGTTCATCAATACCGTCCCGGTACGGGTGACGCTCGACCCGGCGGAGAAGGTGAGCGAGCTACTGGCCAGGGTCCAGGCCGAGCAGGCCCGGCTGCTCGATCACCAGCATGTCGGGCTCGCCGCGATCCACCGCGCGGTCGGGCTGGCCGAATTGTTCGACACCCTCACCGTTTTCGAGTCCTACCCGATCGACCGTGAGGCCTTGTCGCAGGCGCTCGACATCGCGGGCATGCGGGTGCTCGATGTCGAGGGCACCGACGCGACACCGTATCCGCTGAATCTGATGGTGATCCCGGTGCGCGGCCCGGCGGGCGATTCGCTGCGAATCGCCGTGAAGTTCCTGCCCGGCCAGTTGGCGCCGCCCGCGGCACAGGCGCTGCTCGAGCGGTTCATCCGGATGCTCGGTCAGCTCGCCGAGCACCCACACGCGCCGGTGTCGCGGGTGCGGCCGTGCGACGACGCCGAACTGGCCGCGCTGGCGCCGGTGCACGGGCCCGCGGCACTGCCGATGCGGACGCTGCCCGATATTCTCGCGGCGGGCGCGCGCATCGACCCGGACGCCGTGGCGATCACCGCGGGCGAGCTGAGCATGCGGTATCGCGAACTCGATGCCTGGTCCAACCGGTTCGCCAGGGTACTGCTGCGGCGTGGGATCGGGCCGGAGGTGTTCGTGGTGCTCGCGCTCACCCGCTCGCTGGAGTCGGTGGTCGCGGTGTGGGCACTGGTGAAGACGGGCGCGGCGTTCATGCCGCTGGACCCGAGCTACCCGGTGGAACGGATCGAGCACATGCTCGCCGACTCCGAGGCGCCGATCGGGGTGACCGTGACGGCGATCGGCGAGACCCTGCCCGGCACCATCGACTGGCTACTGCTGGACGACCTGAACACCCTGCGCCGCGCCATGCTCGTGTCGGACGCGCCGATCACCGATGACGAACGCGGCGGCCCGATCGACCTCGACCACACCGCCTACCTGATCTACACTTCCGGCTCCACCGGCAAACCGAAGGCGGTGCTGCTGAGTCATCGCGGCGTCGCCAATCTCACCGCCGCCCAACAGGAGACTCTCTCGCTCGACCCGTCGGCGAGCGCGTTGCAGGTGGCCTCGCCCAGTTTCGACGCCTCGGTGTTCGAGATGCTCACCGCGCACGCCGCCGGTGGCAGGCTGGTGGTATCGCCGCCGGAGGTGTACGGCGGCGGCGAGCTGGCGGAACTGCTGCGCGCGGAGCGGGTCACGCACGCGGTGATCACGCCGTCGGCGCTGACCACCATGGAACCGCACGGGCTCGACGCGCTGCGGGTGCTGTCGGTGGCCGGTGAGGCCGCGACCCCGGAGCTGATCGAGAAGTGGGCACCGGGACGGCGGATGGTGAACCTGTACGGCCCCACCGAGTTCAGCATCTGGGCGACGGGTCCGGCCGAGCTCGTGCCGGGTAGGCCCATCACCATCGGCGCACCGATCCGCGGCGCCGCGGTCGTGGTGCTCGACACCTGGCTGCGGCCGGTCCCGATGGGGATTCAGGGTGAGCTGTACCTGGCCGGACCGGCGCTGGCGCGCGGCTACTTCCACCGATTCGCGATGACCGCGAGCCGGTTCGTCGCCAACCCGTTCGGCGCGAACGGGGAACGCATGTACCGCACCGGCGACCTGGTGCGCTGGGTCGAGGCCCCGGACGGTCTCGCGCTGGAATACCTGGGGCGCAGCGACTTCCAGGTGAAGATCCGCGGGCTGCGAATCGAGCTCGGCGAGATCGACGCGGTACTCACCCGGAGCGCGGACATCGACTACGCGGTGACCATCGGCCGCGCCGGGCCGGCAGGAGCGACCGTGCTGGTGTCGTACGTGCTGCCGGTGCCGGGTGCCGAGCTGGATACCGAGCGGGTGCGGGCCGCGGTGGCCGCCGAACTGCCCGGCTACATGGTGCCCGGCTATGTCGTCGTGCTCGACGAGGTTCCACTCACTCCGGTCGGCAAGCTGGACCGCAAAGCCCTTCCTGTCCCCGATTTCTCGGCTGCGCAGCGGCCGTATCTCGCGCCGCGCACGCAGGCCGAGGACGCCGTCGCCGTGGTGTTCGCCGAGGTGCTCGGTAGCGAGCGGGTGAGTGTCGACCAGTCGTTCTTCGAGCTCGGCGGCAATTCGCTCAGCGCCACCAAGGTGGTCGCACGGGTCAATTCGGCGCTCGGCTCCACCATCGCGCTGCGCGACCTGTTCGACGCGCCGAGCGCCGCCCAGCTCGCCGCCCGTGTCACCACCGCCGAGAGCGGGCCGGCTCGCCTGGCCCTCGCACCACGGCTGCGCCCCGACCGCGTCCCGCTCTCCCCCGCCCAGCAGCGCATGTGGGTCCTCAACCAGCTCGACCCCGAATCCTCGGCCTATAACATCGCCGTCGCCCTCCGCCTCACCGGCGACCTCGATATCGCGGCCATGCGCCAGGCTGTCGCCGATGTGGTCGACCGCCACGAGACCCTGCGCACCCGCTACCCGGCCGATGCCGACGGCCCACGCCAGGTAGTCCTCGACACCGCCACCGCCACACCGGATTTCACCGTCACCGACACCGATGACGGCGCCCCGCTGCGCGATCGGATCACCGCGCTGGCGAACAGCGGGTTCGATCTGACCCGCGAGGCCCCGCTGCGCGTCCATCTGTTCCGGTTGGGTGCCTGCCCCACCGGCGGGGTACCGCCCGCCAGCACGCCGCAGAACCCTGCCACCGGCCCCGGCCGAGTCCATGGCGCCTGCGCCGATTCGAGCGCGGGCCGCGAGCACGTGATCGTCCTCGTTGTGCACCACATCAGCGCCGACGGCGCCTCCATGGCGCCGCTGGCGGCCGATCTGGTCGCCGCGTACTCGGCGCGCGCGGCGGGAACGGTGGCCGAGCGCGCGGCGTTGCCCGTGCAGTACACCGATTTCGCGCTGTGGCATCGCGAACTGCTCGGTGCCGCGACCGATCCCGACTCGGTGGCCGCGCGGCAGATCCGGCACTGGGGTGCGGTCCTGGCCGACGCGCCGGACGTCCTCGAACTGCCCGCCGATCGGGCGCGGCCCGCGGTGCAGTCGATGCGCAGCGCCGAGGTGCGCTTCGCGATCGACGATCGGACGCACCGGGAGCTGGTCGAGTTCGCCGGAGCGAACGCGGTGAGCGTGTTCATGGTGGTGCACGCCGCGCTCGCGATGCTGCTGGCCCGGCTCGGCGGCACCGAGGACATCGTGATCGGCACCCCGGTGGCAGGGCGGGGTGAGGCGGCACTCGACGAGCTGGTCGGCATGTTCGTCAATACGCTGGCCCTGCGCACCCGCGTCGACCCCGGCACGGACTTCCGCGGCCTGCTCGCCGAGGTGCGCGGAACCGACCTGGACGCCTTCGCCAATGCCGATGTCCCGTTCGAACAGCTCGTGCAGGCCATCGACCCGGCCCGTTCGACCGCGCACCACCCGATCTTCCAGGTCTCGCTGTCGCTGCAGAACTTCGTGCCACCAGTGCTCGAACTGCCAGGGTTGCGGATCGAGGTCGAGGATTTCGAGCGCGGTGCCTCCGCCTTCGATCTCACCCTCGACCTGCGCGAGCGGTTCAGCGACGCGGGCCCCGCCGGGATCGACGGCGTCCTCACCTACGCCACCGACCTGTTCGACGAATCCACCGCCGATGCGCTCACGCGCCGGTGGCGGCAGGTGCTCTCAGCGGTTCTCGCCGAGCCGGGACGCCGCATCGCCGATGTCGACCTGCTCACCGAATCCGAACGCGCGGAACTGGTTCCGGTGTCCGGCCCGGCCACTGCCGGGTCGACGACACTGTCCGCGCTGCTCACCAGGACCGCGGCTACCTTCCCTGACCGCACGGCCGTCGTGTCCGGTGACACCGCACGCCCGGTACCGCGCTCGACGATGCCGCGGCCGGAGTCGAACGGCACCGGCTCGATGACCTACCGGACCCTCGATGCCAGGTCCAATCAGCTCGCCCGGCTCCTGCTCGCCGCCGGTGCGGGCGCCGAGTCCGTGGTGGCGCTCGGCCTGCCCCGCTGCCCCGACCTGCACCTGAGCCTGTGGGCCGCCGCCAAGGCCGGCGCGGCGTTCCTGCCGGTCGACCCGAAACACCCCGTGGACCGTATCGACCACATGCTCACCGATTCCGGTGCGCGCGTGGGGATCACCCTCGCCGAGTTCCGGGCGAACCTGCCCGGAAGCACGCACTGGATCGTCCTCGACGACGCGGGCACGGCCGAACAGCTGCGGGCCACCGACGACACGCCGCTCACCCCGGCCGACCTGCCGACACCGATCCGGTTGACCCAGCCCGCCTGGATGATCTACACCTCCGGGTCGACCGGCACGCCGAAGGGCGTCACGGTCACCCACCGCGGCCTCGCCGATCTGGTGGCCGCCCAGCGCGCCGACCTCGGCCTGGACGAACAGGCCATGGTGCTGCAGGTGGCGTCACCGAGCTTCGACGCGTCGATCTTCGAGGCGCTGATGGCCTACGGCTGCGGCGGCACCGCGGTGATCTCGCCACCCGAGGTCTTCGGCGGCGCGCCGCTGGCCGAGCTGATCGCCGCGCACGGGGTGACCCACATGGTGATCACCCCGTCGGCGCTGGCCACCATCGACCCGGCCGAGGTGTCGAGCGTGCGGGTGCTCGCGGTGGCGGGCGAGGCGGTCGGCCCCGATCTGGTGGCGCGGTGGTGCGGCGGCGCGTCGGGACGCACGATGGTCAATCTGTACGGGCCGACCGAATACACCATCTGGGCCACCGGTTCGGCGCCGCTGTCCGCCGATGAGCCGGTCACCATCGGCACGCCGATCCGGGGTGCGGCCGCCCTCGTCCTCGACGACCGGCTGCGGCCGGTGCCGGTCGGGGTCGCCGGGGAGCTCTACCTCACCGGTACGGCCACCGCCAGGTGCTATCACGCGCGTCCCGGCCTGACCGCGGCCCGTTTCGTCGCCGACCCGTTCGGCGCGCCGGGCGAGATCCTCTACCGCACCGGCGATCTGGTGCGCTGGACCGACAGCACCCGGCACGGCACCACGCTGGAATACCTGGGGCGCACCGACTTCCAGGTGAAGGTCCGCGGCCAGCGCATCGAGCTCGGCGAGATCGATGCCGCGCTCAGTGGCCTCGACGGCGTCGATGTCGCGGTGACACTGGGTGTTCGCAACCCCACCGGGGCGACCGCGCTCGCCGCCTATCTGGTGCGGGTGCCCGGCGCCGAGCTCGATATCGCCCGGATCAGGGCCGAGGTCGCCGACATCCTGCCCGCCTACATGGTGCCGGCGGCCTTCGTCGTGCTGGACGAGATCCCGATCAACGCGGTGGGCAAACTGGACCGCAAAGCCCTACCGGAACCGGTGTTCGCGGTCGAGGAGACCCCGTATCGGGCGCCGTCGACACCGACCGAACAGCTCCTTGCCCCGATCTACGCCGAACTGCTCGGTCGCGAGACGGTGGGCGTCGACGATTCGTTCTTCGCGCTCGGCGGCGACAGCATCCTGGCCATCCAGCTGGTGACGCAGGCGAAACTGGCCGGGGTGCACTGCACACCGCTGCAGGTGTTCGAGCATCGCACGGTGGCCGCGCTCGCGGCGGCGGTCGACGCCACGGACACGGTCGCGGTGCTCGAGGAACTGCCCGGCGGTGGTGTCGGCGAGCTGCCGATCACCCCGATCGTGCGGTACCTGATCGACCGCGGTGGCACCTTCGACCGGTTCGCGCAGACGGCGGTACTGCGACTGCCGGCCGGCATCGAGCGGCAGCAGCTCGTCGACACGCTCACCGCCGTCGTCGACCGGCACGACATGCTCCGCTCCCGCCTGTGCCGGGACGCGGACCGGTGGCTGATCCGGGTGGCCGACCCCGGCTCGGTGGATGTGGACGCCCTCGTGCACCGGACCGAGTTCAGCACCCCCGACACGATCGAGCTGCGCGAATACGCCCGGATCGAACTCGACGCCGCCATGAACCGGCTCGACCCGGCCGCCGGGGTCGTGCTGCAGTTCGTCTGGCTCGACCCGATCGGCGAGGCCGGGACGCGCACCAGGCCCGGCCTGCTGATCGTCGTCGCCCACCATCTGTGCATCGACAGCGTGTCGTGGCGAATTCTGGTGCCTGACCTGATCGCGGCGTGGGCGCAGGTGTCGACGGACACTACGCCGGTACTCGCCGAGGTCGGCACATCGATGCGGCGCTGGTCGCACGCGCTCACCGACGAGGCGCATACGCCGCGACGGGTTGCCGAGGCCGGGTACTGGCAACAGGTGATCGACAGCCCCGACCCGCTGCTCGGCGACCGGGATCTGGATCCGGCGATCGACCGGATGGGCACCGTGCGCCGCCTCGCTGTCGAGGTCGACGCCGAGGTCACCGACGCGCTGCTCACCACCCTGCCCCGGCTGTTCCACGGCAGCGTGACCGATGCCCTGCTCGCCACTTCGGCGCTGGCGCTGCTGCGCTGGCGGGCCCGGCGCCAGGTGGACGAACGCTGCGCCGTGCTGCGACTGGAAGGCCATGGCAGGCAGGAGGACATCGTGCCCGGCGCCGACCTGTCGCGCACGATCGGCTGGTTCACCTCGCTGTACCCGGTGCGACTCGACCTGGCCGGCATCGATGTCGACGACGCGTTGGCGGGCGGCCCCGCCATGGGCACCGCGATCCGCACGGTCAAACACCAGCTGCTCGCGGTACCGGACAAGGGCATCGGTTACGGTCTGCTGCGCGCGCTGAATCCAATACTGCCGCAACGTATTCCCGGTCAGATCCTGCTGAACTACCTCGGCAGGCACACCACCGCCGAGGTCCCACCCGGCCTCGAAGGGCTCGGCTGGCTGCCCACCGACGATCTGGGCGACCTGCCCGCCGACGAACATCCCGACGTCCCCGTCACGCAGGCGATCGACATCCACGCCGTCGTGGTCGGCGACCGGTTGCGCGCCGACTTCGGCTACCCGGAGCAGCTGCTCGACCGCGCTGATGTCGCCGAACTCGCCCAGCTGTGGGCCGAGGCGCTCGGCGCGGCCGCGCGGTTCGCCGACAGCCCGGCCGCGGGCGCCGCGGCCGCCGAGGAAACCGCCGCACTGGCCGCCGCCGCTGCCGCACCGGCCGCCGGACCGGCCGGACTCGGCCTCGACGTCCTGCTGCCGATCCGGCCCGGCGGCCACCGACCCGCCCTGTTCTGTGTGCACTCCTCCTCCGGCATGTCTTGGAGCTACCTGGGTTTCGCCGAGAAGCTGCGGCCGGATCGCCCGATCTACGGGCTACAGGCACCCGATCTCAGCGGCCGCGAGCCCTCGGCGGGGTCGATCGAGGAGTTCGCCCGGCGGTATGTGCGCGAGATCCGCGCCGTCCAGCCCACCGGCCCCTACCACCTGCTCGGCTGGTCGTTCGGCGGGCTGATCGCCCATGCCATGGCCGTGCAGCTGACCGCGGCGGGCCAACGGGTCGGGGTGGTGGCGCTGCTCGACACCGACACCGCCGATATCGACGGTGCCACCATCGAGCGGCTCACCCCCGGCGCGTTCATCAACACCTTCGGCTCGATCTTCGGCATCGACAACGTCCCCGCCGACGCCACCGCCGACGAGGCGGCGGCACTGATCAGCGCGACGATGGGCGGCGTCGAACTCGTCGACGCCGCCACCATCGCACGCATGGCGGCCTCCTACAACGCCTCGGCGGGCACCCGCACCGGCTACCGGCGCCCGGTGTACGCGGGCGACATTCTGTACTTCACCGCCACCGTCGACCCCTCGGAGTGGATGGGGCCCGACGGCTGGCGCCCGTACGTGACCGGCGAGATCGTCACCTGCGAGGTCGACGTCCGGCACGACGACATGACCAATCCCCATGCACTGTCGGTGATCTCGCCGGTGCTCGACGACCAGATGGAAGCAGGAGACCGGCTATGAGCGCAGAGAACTCCGGCGGCGTGCTCGTCGAAGGTATCGAGAAGTCCTTCGGCGAGGTCCACGCCCTGCGTGGCGTCGATTTCGAGGCGGCGCCAGGGGCCGTACTCGGCATCCTCGGCCCCAACGGCGCGGGCAAGACCACCATGGTGAACGTGCTGTCGACACTCATCACCCCCGACCGCGGCCGCGCGGTCGTGGCCGGACACGATGTCGTCGCCGATCCGGCCGCGGTGCGCGCGGCCATCATGCTCACCGGCCAGTACGCCGCGCTCGACGACATGCTCAGCGGCTACGAGAATCTCGTCATGTTCGGCAGGCTGATGGGCTTGCGCAAACCCGTCGCCAAGACCAGGGCACGCGAACTGCTGGCCGTGTTCGATCTGGAGCGCGCCGCGAACCGCCGCGTCGGCACCTATTCCGGCGGCATGCGCAGGCGCATCGACATCGCCTGCGGGCTGGTGGTTCGGCCCGACGTGGTGTTTCTCGACGAACCGACCACCGGCCTCGACCCGCGCAGCAGGCAGGGTGTCTGGGATCTGGTGCGCGGGTTCGCGGGCGAGGGCATCACCACGTTGCTCACCACCCAGTATCTGGAGGAGGCCGACGCGCTCAGCGACCGGATCATCGTCATCGACCACGGTGTCGTCATCGCCTCCGGCACCGCCGACGAGCTCAAACAGCGCACCGGCGGCAGCTATTGCGAGATCGTGCCGCTGGATCTCGAGCAGTTGCCCGCCATCGTCGCCGCGCTCGGTCCGCTGCTGCCCGCCGATCAGCTCGCGGCGCTGACCCCGGAGTCCGACCGGATCGCCATCCCCGCCCCCGATGGCGCCAAGACCCTGGCCGAGGCGCTGCGCAGGCTCGACGACGCAGCGATCGACCTGGTCGACATCGCCCTGCGCAGACCCTCGCTCGACGATGTGTTCCTCCAGCTCACCGGCCATCTGGCCACCGCGGAGACCGAGCCGTCGAAGGCCTTCGCATGACCGCGTCACGGCCCGGAGGAGGCAGCCCGCGTCACCACGGAGGGCCCGAGCGGGCATGCGCAATAAGGCACAGCATGACCGCGTCACGGCCCGGAGGAGGCAGCCCGCGTCACCACGGAGGGCCGAGCGGGCATGCGCAGAAAGGCACAGCATGACCGCGGCTACTTGGCAGACACACGTCAGGGCTGCTCCCGACACCGTGCAGCAGTGGTGGGTGCTGACCACCCGGCTGATCGTGCCGTCGGTGAAATCCGGGGAGGTGCTGGCCTCGGTGGTGGCGCCCGCCGCGTTCACCGCCAGCTTCTACATCCCGCTGAAGACGGTGATGATGTTCTCCGGCAACGGTTTCAGCAGTTACGCCCAGTACATGATGCCGCTGGTGATCCTGCAGGCCTGCGCGTTCACCGCCATCTCGGCGGCGTTCCGGGCGGCCACCGATTCGGTCGCCGGCCTCAACCGCCGGTTCGGCGCCATGCCGGTACGGCCGCTGGTTCCGGTGGGCGCGCGCATGTCGGCCAATGTCTTCCGGCTGCTCATCGCCCTTGCCGCCGCGCTCGTCAGCGGGTACGTCATCGGGTTCCGGTTCCGCCTCGATGCCGTGCACACCTTCGGGTTCCTCGCCTTCGCGCTGCTCATCGGCATCGCACTCACGCTCGGCGCCGATGTGATCGGCACGGTCTCGCGCAGCCCGGAAGCCACCTCCCAGGCCCTGGTGCTGCCGCCGTTGATCTTCGGGATGCTGTCCACCGGGCTGGCACCGGCCGGCCAGTTCCCCAGCTGGATCCAGTGGTTCGTCCGCAATCAGCCCGTCTCGCAGTTCGCGATCGGGCTGCGGGCGCTCGCCGGGGACACCGCGGGCAACGCGGGCACGGTGAGCTGGTCGCTGATGGGCCCGCCGCTGCTGTGGGCGCTGGGCATCCTGGTGCTGTGCGCGCCGCTGGCCGTGCGGCTGAGTGCGCGGAGGGCATGATGACGCTGTTCGCCGCGCGCACCGCGCCCGAGCCGGAGAATTCCCCGCGTGCCCTGGTGCGCCACACCGCGATCCAGACCGAGCGGCTGCTGGTGCGCTGGGCCCGCAACCCGATCACGCTGCTGGAAACGTTGCTCATCCCCTGCCTGCTGCTCCTCATGCTCGACATCGTGGTCGGCGGCCAGATCCAGCGTTTCACCGGCGAGGACGCCCTGTACGGCTCGGTGCCGATGGTGGCCATCGTCGGTGCGCTGTCCGGCGCGGTCGCCGGTGGTGTGCTGCTCGGCAGGGAACGCGACAGCGGGCTGCTCGCCCGGTTCTGGGTGCTGCCGGTGCACCGTGCCTCCGGGCTGGCCGCGCGCATCCTCGCCGAGGGCTGCCGGATCTTCCTCGGCACCATCGCCGTGGTGCTCGTCGGCTTCGTGCTCGGTTTCCGTTTCCATCAGGGCCCGGTCGCCGCGCTGGTGTTCCTGGTCGTTCCGGTCGTGTTCGGGCTCGCCTTCGCCACCATCGTGACCGCCGTCGCGGTCTACACCGCCAAGGCCACCCTGGTCGAGGGCATCACGATCATCACCTCGCTGATGATGTTCTTCAGCACCGGTTTCGTGCCGCTGGTCGCGTTTCCGACCTGGATCCAGCCGGTGGTGCGCAACCAGCCGATGTCGGTGGCGGTCGACGCCATGCGCGGGCTCGCCGACTCAGGACCGGTCGCCCGGCCGCTCACCCTCACCCTGATCTGGTGCGCGGGCGCGGTCGTGCTGTTCGCGATCCCCGCCGCCATCGGCTTCCGGCGGGCCAGCCGCCGATGAGCTCGGCCCGCGACCCGCACGCCGGAGGCCACGCAGTACCCTCGTGCGCATGCCGGTGAGCGCCCCCGATCGCACCCGATTCCGTCGCACCGCCGAGCCGGGCCCCGCCCGCTCGCGCGGGGCCGTCGCCGTCGCCGCACTGCTGTGCGCCGCCCTGGTCACCGCGGGCTGTGCGGACAAGACCGACGACGCGAGCAGCATCGTCCGCACCACCACGAATATCGCGGGTGCCGGAGTGGTCGGCGCCGATCGCGACACCGCCACCGCCTGCCCGCAACCGAGCGCACCCGATGCGGGCGCGGGCGCCACCCGCTCGGTCACCCACGTCGCCGGGGTCACCGAGGTGCCCGCCGATCCACAGCGCATCGTCGTGCTCACCAGTTCGGCGCTGGACGCGGTGTGCGCGGTCGGGCTGTGGGAGCGGGTGGCGGGCGCGGTCACCCTCGACGGCCCGCGCCCACAGCCGATGTACCTCGGCTACGGCGTGCTCGAGGTGCCGAGCATCGGCCCGATCGGCGCACCGGATCCCGCGCGCGTCGCCGAGCTGAAGCCCGATCTGATCCTCGGTGATGTCGCGCCCGCGGGCGGTGACTACGCGGCGCTGAGCGCGATCGCGCCCACCGTGCTGATCGGGTCCGGCGCGAGCTGGCAGTCCGACTTCATGGCCTACGCCGCCGGGCTCAACCGGCGCGACGCCGCCGAATCGGCGCTGCGGAACTACCGCACCGAAGCCCGCGACCTCGGCACCGCCCTCAACGCGGGTCAGTCCCAGGCATCGGTCCTGCGCTTCACCGCCGACACCACCCGGGTCCAGGGCTCCGACACCTTCGCGGGCCAGATCCTGGCCGATGTCGGCGTGCAACGCCCGACCGCCCAGCGCGGCACGTCCTTCGACGTCGCCACCGACGAGCTCGCCACCTTGGCCGAGGGCGACATCGTCTACGTCATGTTCGCCGGCGAGACCGGCGAGGACCACGGCAGGCAGATCATGCGCTCGGACGAGTTCGAAGCCCTCGGCGCCGCCACCGACCGCCGCGTCTTCGCCGTCGACGACACCATCTGGCACACCACCGGCCTCACCGCCGCCCGCGCCGTCCTCACCGACCTGCGCAACAGTCTCAACGGCTACGTCACCGACTGATCCAGCCGATCGTCACCGCAGACGCCCCGAACACCGCGTCGTGATCAGCGACGACATCGAGCACCGGCCAGACGCCGACCGGTACTGAACGCCGTCGCAGTCCGAACACCCAGTCCGGCACCGGCTTTCCTGGCAGTCGGCCCGACGGCGCCCACCCACAGCGCCGACCTGTCCGCGGCGGCGTGAGGCATCGCGGATGCCTACCGCATCGGCTATCGTCGTCGCGGTCGTGGAACGACGAATCGCGATACTCGAGCTTGGGGGGTCGATGACCAGCAGCGCGCCATTGCCGCGATTGCCCGACTACTCGCGGCCGGTGACCCTTGCCGCCATACCGGGTGTGGTCCTGCTCCTCGGCGGCGTGCTGCTCGGGGCCTACAGCGTGTTCGTCGCGGCCGGGAATCCTTACCTGCCAACAGGTTCGGATGCCGATCTGCCTGGCACCCTCGGCCGGTTCGCGATCGGATTCGGTACGGCGGTCCTGCTGTTGCAGGCAACGCTGTGCTGGTCGCGGCGGGCGCGAGCCGCTGGTCTCGGCAATCCGGCCGCGGTGCTGTCACCGGTGCTGCTGGTCGCCTGGGTAGTGGTGACCTGGAAGCTGCGCGTGCTGAGCACAGCGAGCCGACTCATCGAAACCCACGCGGCGTTCCCACAGCTCCCCACCGCCGTCGCCGCGTGGATCCTGGTCCTCGTCGGCACCGTCCTCTGCCTGGGCACCGCGCTGGCACCACCGCGTGTGTGGACGGTCGAACGCAGGCCCGCCGCCATCGCCGCAGGGAGCGGCGTGCTGGTCTGTGCGGTCGTGGCCGCATCCGCGCTCTATCTCGGTGACGACAGCCGCTTCGTCGACGCGAGCACGGCGGCCGACGCGGTGGCGCCGTCCGCACCGCACCGACTGGGGACCGAGCGCTCCCGGTTCACCGTCGCCGCCGACGACCGGGTGATTTTCGGCGGCCACGGATACTTCGTCGGCTCGTCGAAAGGCGTTACCGCGTACAACGCCGACGGCACCCCGCGTTGGCACCATCTGCGTCCGGACGCCACCGAGGACACTGTCGGGCACAACACCGATTCGATGCGGCACTTCCCGGCGGAGAACGTGCTGCTCACCTACTGGCATCGACTCGGCTGGAAGGCCTTCGACACCTCGACCGGTCGAGTGCTGTGGACCGAGTCGGAATTCAGCAGGGACAGTGGCCGATTCGGCCGGGTACTGCCCGACCAGTTCGGCGCACCATTTCCGGCGCGTGGCGAAGACGGAGTTCTCGCCCGGTACGACGCCCGCACCGGGCAGCGCCTGTGGCAGGTGACGAAGGCCGATAGCCCGTGCTCGTCGATCCCGACGTTCGCCATGACGCCGACGGCGGTCTACCTGGTGGCGCACTGCCCCGGCGACGAGGTGGTGACTGTTGTGCTGGCCATGTCACCCGCCACCGGTGAGACACTCGCCAGGAGGGAAATCGCGGTACCGGCGCGGACACCCCCGCAGGTCACTGTTGTCGATGACGCAGTAGCGATCACCTGGGCTCTCGGTTCCGACGAGCCGAGCCAACTGCGATTCGGCTCGGTGCGGCAGCTCGAGAGCGCGGCATTGACCGAACGGGTGCACGTGGTCGCCGCCGCTGACGGTGACACCATCAGCCGTCCCGCAGGCGGCCAGACGCTAGTTCTCCACGAGCCCGCCGCGAACCTCGTCCGCGAGATCCCCGGCTGGCAGCGGAACTGGGATTACGCCGGGAAGCCCATCCTCACAGCCGACGAGATCATGACGATCGATACCGACGTCATCCGTACCTGGCGGCGCGCCGATCTCGTGGAGACGACCGCCGCGCGCCGTCTGGTGTCGTGCACGCCTACCCGGCTCGTCCGCGCGGCGGGCCGGACCTTCGTCGTCTGCGGCACCGGTGCGGGGAGCATGCAGACGATCGTCGTGTTCCGCCCGTGACGGCCGCGCTCAACAGTTCGTGTCGCCCGCGGCCGCCAACCCCAGGTGCACGATCCGGGTGAAGCCGGTGAGATCGCGGACGAGCGTGTCGATCTCACCGGTGGTGCCGGCGTCGGTGCGGTGCAGCCAATCGGCCACCGTGTCGAACAATCCCCCGATCGTCGCGACCGCGAGCGCGTGCAGGTCGACGACGGTTCCGCCGCTTGGTACGAATCCGTAGTCACGCCATAGTGTTTCGAGGAACTGGGCGGCCCAGCGGCGGTTGGTGCGGCGCTGCTGTTCGACTCGGGCGGAGATGCCGCTGGCTTCGCCGAAGGTCACCTTGGCGACGCGGGGATCGTCGACGAGAGCGTGCGCGAAGGCGGCGAGCACGGTGGACACCACCTCGTCGCGGTCCTCACCCGCGCCTGCCAGCGCGGCGGCGACCTCGGCCTGCGCGCGTTCGCTGAGCTGCTGCAGCAGCGCCAGGTAGCAGTCCTCCTTGCTGTCGAACAGCTCGTAGAAGGCCTTGTTGCCGACGAACGCGGTCTGGCAGATCTGCTCGATCGCGGTGTTGACATAGCCCTCGGCGGCGATCAGTTCGAACGCGGCGGCCAGGATCTGCTCGCGGCGACGGGCACGGCGCTGTTCGGCGTCCAGCCCCTGGATGCGCCGGGCGCGCACAGAACTCTTGTCGGTCGACGTCACGCAGCTCAGCGTACCGATCACCCATTTACAACAAGAGCTCTTGTTACTAACAAGAGAACCTGCTGTAATCAGGATCACCTACCGAAGGAGATGCCATGCACCGCGGCACGGCCACCCAACGACCCCGGCGCCTCGGCGCCACCGCCCTGCTCAGCGCCGTCGTGCTGACATTCACCGCCGGACCGGCCACGGCCGATCTCGAGCTCCCGCCCCTGCCGAACGAGGAGCAGGTCTATCCGGCGGTCGTCCCGCTGCCGACCCCGCAGCAGGATCCCTGGTACGCCGATCCGGCCGATTTCGCGGCCTACGGCAACGGCGATGTGATCCGCCGCCGCGAGGTGCAGACCTACGCGCTCGGCATCCCGGTCCCGGTGCACACCACCCAGCTGCTGTTCCGCAGCACCGACGCGCACGACAACCCGCTGGTCACCGCGACCACCGTGCTGGTGCCCGGCATTCCGTGGCTCGGTCCGGGCCCGCGCCCGCTGATCTCGTATCAGGAGGCGATCGACAGCCTCGGCCAGCAGTGCAATCCCTCGTACACGCTGCGAGCGGGCATCCAGAAGGAAGTGGCGCTGATGGGGCAGTTCCTGTCCGCTGGTGCCGCGGTGGTGGTCACCGACTTCGACGGCAAACGCAATACGATCATGTCGCCCGCCGAAGGCCGGATGGTGCTCGACGGTATCCGCGCCGCCAAACGCGCAGGGCTGGGGCTCGAGGCGGCGCCGGTGGGGCTGTGGGGCTATTCCGGCGGCGGCAACTCCTCGGCGTCGGCGGCCGAACAGCGCCAGCACTACGCCCCCGAACTCGACATCAAGGGCAGTGCGCAGGGCGGCATTCCCGGCGACAAGGTGGCCATCGCGCCGTTCGCCATCTCCGGTCAGCAGCCGCAGGCCAACTTCACCGGCTGGCTCGCCATTCTCGGTCTCGCCCGCGAATATCCCGAGTTCGATCAGGCGCTGCAGCGCTACCTGACGCCCGAGGGCAAGCGAGTCGCCGCCGATCTGGCGAACCGGTGTCTCTACACCGCGGTCGCCACCACGCTGCTGCGGCCGGTCGCCGACTATCTGACCGATCCGCAGGCCGGGCTGGCCGCCGCGCACGAGGCGCTGTCGGCGGCGAGCTTCGGCCGTCCCGAGAACACGCCCGACATGCCGCTGCTCATGTGGCATTCCACCACCGATCAGCTGCTGCCCGCCGAGCTGGCCATCGACGAGATCGCCGCCGCCTACTGTGCGCGCGGGGTGAACCTGCGCATGTTCCGGGTACCGATGTCGGAGCACATCAGCGCCGAGATCGTGCCCGAACTGGGCACGGTGGCCTGGCTGCTCGCGGTGACCGCCGGTGCCGATCCGGGGCCGCGGGTATGTTGAGCGACGCTTTCTCCCGGACGGGATCGCCCGGAATCCGTTCGGCGCTGACGATGTCGCGCCAGCTCGCCGTCCTGCAACGGGCCGGGCTGATCGATCTGCGACGCCCGGACCTGGTCCTGCGCACCGCGCGCACGATGCGTGCCCTCGGACCGATCGCCGGCGGCATCCGCGCCACCGCTCGCCGGACACCGGATCGCGTCGCCCTCGTCGACGGCGCGCGCCGGGTCACCTATCGCGAGCTCGACCGGCGCACCGACGCCATCGCCGCGCGCTGGCATGCCGAGGGCCTGCGCGCTCGGGATACCATCGGGGTACTCGCGCCCGACGGGCTGATGCTGGTCGAAACCATGGCCGCCGCGGCCAAACTCGGCAGCAGGCTGGTGCTGCTCAATACCGGCTTCGGTGCCGCGCAGCTGCGTGATGTACTGCTCCGCGAGCAGGTCGGCGCCCTCGTCCTCGACCCGGCGACGTCACCGCCGACCGACACCCTGCCGACGGCGATCACTCTGCTCGACCCGAGCCCATCCCCCGATGTCGACCGGCTCGGCATCCGATCGCGCACCCGACGACGGAGCGAGACAGCTTGTCCCGCAACATCATTGCCCGCCCCTGCGGAACAAGGCGGCTTCGTCCTGCTCACCGGTGGCACGACCGGAACACCCAAAGGAGCACCGCGTCGGGTCGAATCACCCCTGGCCGGTGCGCAATTCGTCGATCGGGTGCCGCTGCGACGGGAGCAGACGGTGCTGCTGTGCGCGCCGCTGTTCCACGGCACCGCGCTGTCGCAGTTCGTCCTCGCGCTCAATCTGGGGTCGACGGTGGTGCTGCACGGGAAGTTCGACGCGGCGCGCGCCCTCGCCCAGCTGGCCGAACACCGGGCCGACATGATCGTGCTCGTCCCGACGATGTTGCGCCGCATCCTGGATCTGGGGCCCGCTGTCCTGGCCGACGCGGACACCAGCGCGCTGCGGATCGTGTTCACCGCGGGCGCGGCGCTGCCGTCGGCATTGGGAACGCGGGCGATCGAGGTCTTCGGTCCGGTGCTCTACAACTTCTACGGCTGCACCGAGACCGGCACCGCCACCGTCGCCACCCCCGCGGACTGGCTGGCCGCGCCGGGCACGGTCGGCAAGCCACCGGTCGGCATCACCGTCGCGCTCTACGACGGCGACGACCTGGTCACCGAGCCGGGCCGGGTCGGCACCGTGCACGTCGGCAACGCCATCGCCTTCCACGGCTACTCCGGCGGCGGCTCCAAGCAGCTGCGCGGCGGGTTGATGAGCACCGGCGATCTCGGCCACTTCGACACGGCAGGTCGGCTTTTCGTCGACGGCCGCGACGACGACATGATCGTCTCCGGCGGCGAGAACGTCTTCCCCGGCGAGGTCGAGGACCTGCTGTACCGGCATCCCGCGATCACCGAGGCCGCCGTGATCGGCGTCCCCGACGACGAATTCGGGCAGCGGCTGGCCGCGTTCGTGGTCGGCGCGGACCACCTCGACGCGGCGGCGGTCCAGGACTACGTGAAAGCCCACCTCGCCCGGTTCAAGTCACCGCGAGAGGTGGTGTTCGTCGACGAGCTCCCGCGCACTCCCACCGGCAAGATCGACCGGCGCGGCCTGGCCGCGCTGCGGTGACCGCGCGACGGCGGCGGTGCGGAGTCGCCGCCGTCGCACCGGTCGCGCACTGCACATCGATCAGCGAGACCTCGAGACCGCGGGCAGGGTCACGGCCCACGGCGCGAGCTCCCGGCCTGCGAGGGCCGCGGCCAGCGCCGGACCGATCGTGGCGACCGCGGTGGGCGTGGTGAGCTCCCAGTGCGTGGCATCGACGGCGACATTGTGGACCGCGCCGGTGAGGTGGTCGCGCCAGGCGGCGGCCGCGCGCCCGGCGCCGCGATCGTCGCGGTCGGCGGTGAAGAACAGCAGGTCGCCGTCGACGACCCCGACTCGGTGGGCGGCGCCGATCACCTGGGTGTGCATGATGCCGTCGAAGAGGCGACGCACCCGCTCTTCGCCGAGCTCCTCGAACGGACCGGACAGATTCGACACCAGATCGACCGCATCGTCGGCGGTGAACTCGGTGATGGGAGTGGCGAGTTCGTGTTCGGTGCCGAACTGGCCGAGCAGATCGCCGACGGTGACCGGCGTTTCGCTGACGTACCCCACCGCACCGACGAAGGAATCGAGCATGGCCAGCAGTTCCACCCGCTCTCCCAGCTCCTGCAGCTGAGCCGCCATGGCGTGCGCCACCACACCGCCGACGCACCAGCCGAGCAGGCGGTACGGGCCGTGTGGCTGGATCGCCCTGATCCGCGCCACGTAGTCGGCCGCCAGGGCGTCGAGCGATTCCGGGTGCGGAGCGTCCTCGGTGATCGCCGGTGACTGCAGACCGTAGACCGGACAGTCCAGCGCGGCGGCCAGCCCGGCGAAACTCCAGGACAGGCCGACCACGGGCGGCACACAGAACAGCGGCGCGCCGTGCCCGTCCGCACGCAGGGTGAGCACCGGCGCCAGGCTGGAACCCTCACCCCCACCCGCGGCGACGCGGGCGGCGAGGCCGGCGGGCGTCGGGTCGCTGAACAGCCAGGTCAGCGGTATCTCGACGGCGAGTTCGGTGCGCAGCCGCGCGACCAGCCGCAGGGCGACCACCGAATTTCCGCCGAGATCGAAGAACGAGTCGTCGGCACCGACCAGGTCGGCCCCGAGCACATCGGCGTACACCGCCGCGATCCGCCGTTGCACCGGGCCGTCCGGCGCACGGTAGGTCTGACTCGAACCGAAGCTCGGATCGGGCAGCGCGGCCGGATCGAGCTTCCCGTTCGGCGTGAGCGGCAGCGCGTCGACCACGACCACCGCCGCCGGAACGAGATGGCCGGGCAACCGAGCACGCAGCCGTGTGCGCACGCGCGTACCGGTGAGCGGGCGGGCGCCGGAATTCGCGGGACCGGCAGGATGATGCCGGGCCGGGGTGCCCATGACTGCGACGGCGGGCACGACATAGCCGACGAGCTGGGTGCCGGTTACCGGACCATCGCGGACGACTACGGCCGCGGCGACCACGCCGGGGCAATCCAGCAGGGCCGCTTCGACTTCGGCGAGCTCGATCCGGTAGCCGCGGATCTTCACCTGCCGGTCCGCGCGCCCGAAGTGTTCCAGGGTGCCCGCCCTGGTCCAGCGCCCGAGATCACCCGAGCGGTACATGATGCCGCCGATCGCGCCGGGATCGGCGACGAACCGGGTCGCGGTCAAGCCGGACCGGTGCAGGTATCCCCGAGACACCTGCGCGCCCGCCACATAGATCTCCCCGACGACACCCGGTGGGACGGGCCGCAATCGGCGGTCGAGCACGCGCACGGCGAGACCGTCGAGCGGCTCCCCGATGGGGCTGCCCGCCCTGGTGTGCTCGGCGTCGGTGATCGTGGCGTGCGTGACGTGCACGGTGGTCTCGGTGATGCCGAACATGTTGACCAGCCGGGGTCCGGACGCGCCGTACCGCTCCAACCAGCGGGCGAGCGTGCGCGGCTCGAGTGGCTCACCGCCGAAGACGATGCGGCGCAAGGAGAGTGGCGCGTCGGTGGCGATCGCGTCGGCGTCGTCGAGTCCGGCGAACGCCGACGGCGTCTGGCCCAGGATCGACACCCGTTCCCGGACGAGCAGTTCCCGCAGCTGTTCGGGGGCACGCGAGGTCTCGTCGTCGACCACGACCAGGGTCGCCCCCGCGCCGAGCGCACCCCACAGCTCCCACACCGAGAAGTCGAACGAGGTGGAATGGAACAGCGCCCACACATCGGTGGACCGGGTGGCCAGAGTCCGGCGGGCTTGTTCGACCAAGGCGACGACCTGGCGATGCTCGACCGCGACACCTTTCGGTGCGCCCGTCGAGCCGGACGTGTAGATCACGTACGCGACGTTCTCCGCGCGGGCGCCCTCCCGCCCGACCAGCCGGCGCGCTACTGATCGCAGCGGCCCGCGCGGCGATCCATCGGAACCGCAGGCGACCGATGGCGCGGCCCCGGCCGGACCGGTGCTCGCCGCGCGGGCCGACCGGACCGTCAGCTCCGCTCCGATGACGCACACCGGCCGCGCGTCGGCCAGCAGGTATTCGATACGCTCGCGCGGGTAGGCGGGATCGACCGGGACATACGCGGCCCCGCTGCGGATCACGGCCACGATGGCGACGATCAGGTCGGCCGATCGTGGCAGCGACACCGCGACCCGGCGTTCGGGTCCGGCTCCGGCGGCGACGAGTTCCGCGGCCAGGCGCGCGCTGCGCTCGTCGAGGTCGCGGTAGGTGAGCGAGGTCGAGCCCGCGCGCACCGCCACCGCGGACGAATGACGATGTGCGGCAATCTCGAACAGGTCGGCCAGGGTGCGGCTGTCCGGGCGCGCGCGTGGTGCCGGAGCCGTGGCGGCGAGCCCGATATCGCCGACCGGGCAACAGGCGTCGGCGACCACCGCACGCGCGATCGTCTCCATTCCCCGCGCCAGCTGTTCGATGGTGGCAGCGTCGAACAGGTCGGTGGCGTAGGTGATCGCCAGGTCGATCGTGGCCGCGGCCGGATCCGACATCGTCAGCTGCAGATCGAATTTCGCCGGGCAGGTTCGCGGCTCGACGGGTTCGACCGCCAATTCGCTCTGCGTGCTTTCGATCGGTCCGATCCAGGTGGCGGCGGTGAGCACCACCTGGAACAGGGGGTGATGTGCCCGGCTACGCGGCGGATCGACTGCCTCGACGACCCGTTCGAAGGGCAGCTCGGAATGC
The DNA here is from genome assembly GCF_042650365.1 of Nocardia rhizosphaerae. Classification (NCBI taxonomy): domain Bacteria; kingdom Bacillati; phylum Actinomycetota; class Actinomycetes; order Mycobacteriales; family Nocardiaceae; genus Nocardia; species Nocardia rhizosphaerae. The sequence goes on along the minus strand of NZ_JBHSBA010000007.1, from coordinate 128,731 downwards.
GCCAGCGCACCGAGGTCGAGGTCGCGGACGCGGGTGAGCAATGTGGTGAACGAATCCGCCGGCTCGACCCAGGCGCGCAGAACGACCATGTTCACGAACATGCCGACCAGCTCGTCTAGTTCGGAACCACCACGACCGGCGACCGGGGTGCCGACGACGATATCCGTTCCGGCCCCTGACCGGGCAAGCACCACGGCGAGCACCGCGTGCACCGCCATGAACTGGGTCGCGCCGTGCGCCGCGGCGAGCCTGCGCAGCCCAGCGGTGAGCTCGGCATCGAATCCGCACCGCAGCATCGCGCCCCGCCCCGAGGCGACCGCCGGATACGGCCGGTCCACCGGCAGCTCGATCCGCGGCGCCAGTCCGGCCAGCCTGGCCCGCCAGTACCGCAGCTGCCCTTCCGACCTCGCGTCGGCCTCGCCTGTCTCGCACCGGGCGAGTGCGTAATCGGCGTAGGCGACGGTGAGCGGCGCGAACTCGGGCACCTGGCCCCGGCGCCGGGCGGTGTAGGCGGCCAGCACATCTCGCAACAGCGGCTGGAGCGACCAGCCGTCGGCACTGATGTGGTGCACGACCACGGCAAGCACGTGATCGTCACCGCCGAGCGCGAACAACCGGGTACGCACCGGCAGCTCGGCCGTGAGATCGAAACCCACGGAACCGAATTCCGCTACCGCATGGAGCAACTCGCCGGCGGAGACCGCCACAGTCGTCAGTGTGACGCCAGGTTCATCCGACACACCACGGCCCACCACGGCAGACGCGGATACCGCGGGGGCCACGTCAGCGGGTCCGGCCACTTCGACCGGGATCACTCGCTGCACCCCGACGCCGTCCACTTCCGGGTATACCGTGCGCAGCGGCTCGTGCCGTTCGACCACATCGGCGACGGCCGCCCGCAGCGCGGCGACCGAGAGCGGCCCGCGCAATCGCACCGCCAGCACGATATTGTCCGCCGGGGACCGGTGATCGATCCGGTTGAGTACCCACAGCCTGCGCTGGGCCGGGGCGAGAGGCAACGGTTCCGGCCGGGGACGGCGGGGCAGCACGGGCTGCGGCGCGGTGGTGGGCAGCTGCCGGATCGCCTGGGCGAGCCGTGTCACGGTGGGGGCCTCGAAGAGGACGCGCACCGGGATGTGCTTTCCGGTCGCCGCACCGAGTCGGGCGCTGAGTTGTGCTGCGAGCAGCGAGTTTCCACCGAGGGCGAAAAAGTCGTCGGTGGCGGCCACCGAATCCACGCCGAGCAGCCCGGACATCACCGTGGCGACCAGGCGCTCCACGGCATCGACCGGAGCTCGACCACCGCGGGTGGTGAACACGGGGTCCGGCAGTGCGGCCCGGTCGATCTTGCCGACCGGGGTCAACGGCAGTTCGTCGAGCACCGTCACGACGGCGGGCACCGCGTGGGCGGCGAGCCGGTCACGCACCGCGGCCCGCAGGACCGAAACCACCACGGCCCGGCCTGGTTTCGCGGTGACATAGCTCACCGGGACGAGCCTGCCCGCGAGGTTTCGCCGACCGACCGTCACCGCGGAACGGACGTCGTCGTGCGCGGTGAGCACCGCGTCGATCTCCCCCGGATCCACCCGGACGCCAAGTACGTTGAGCTGAAAATCCGTGCGGCCGAGGAACTCCAGCGTGCCAGGGCCGACACCGGGTTGCCCACCGGCGGCGCCGCGTCCGGCACCGGGACATACCCGCACGAGATCACCGGTGCGGTACATCCGCGCACCCGACGGAGCCGCGACGAACCTCGCCGCCGTCGCCCCCGCCGCGGCCCGGTATCCGCGCGCGACACCCGGCCCGGACAGGTACAGCTCGCCGGGCTCTCCCACCGCCACCTGGCGCAGCCGGTCGTCGAGCACCAGCGCCGACCACCCGTCGAATACCGTCCCGAGCACCACCGGACCCCCTGCGGTCAGGGGCGCCGCGCTCACCAGGACGGTCGCCTCGGTCGGGCCGTAGCCGTTGAGGTAGGTCCGGCCCGCCGCCCATCTGGCCACCAGCGCCGGGTCGGAGGCGTCACCGGCGACCACGAGTCCGCGCAACCCGGGGTGCCGGTGCGGGTCGAGCGTCGCCAGCACGGCGGGCGTGATCACCGCGTGGGTGACCGCCATGCCCGCGATCAGCTCGTCGAGTTCGGCGCCGCCGGTGATCTCCGGCGGCACCAGCACGAGCGTGGCACCGGTGCCGAACGCCAGCAGCAGTTCGCCGACGAACAGGTCGAAACCCGGTGCGGCCAGCTGCGCTATCCGCGCCCCCTGCCCCACGGCGAGGTGGGCCGACACCCCGGTGAGCAGGGCTTCCAGGCCACGGTGGGTCACCTCGACCGCCTTCGGGGCGCCGGTGGACCCGGAGGTGTAGAGCACGTAGGCGAGCTGGTCGGGATGCACGGGGGCGAGGCGGTCGGCATCGGTGAGCGGGGCCGGATCGTTGGCGGCGCACCGGTGCGCGAACTCGCCGTCATCGAGGACCAGCCAGGTGATCCAGTCCGGCAGCTCGGCGCGCATGGTCTTCGTGGTGACGCCGACCGTCGCGGTGGCATCGGCAAGCAGATAGCGACGGCGCGACGGCGGCTGGCGCAGATCGACCGGCAGCACCGCGCCCCCGGTCGCGGCGACCGCGCACACCGCGCGCACGAGTTCGGCGGAGCGCGGCAGCGCGAGCGCCACCACCGTGTCCGGTCCCACCGCGCAGCGGACCAGTTCCCTGGCGAGCCGGTGCACCGCCGCGGCCGTGTCGGCGTACGTCCAGCTCCGGTCGCCCTCGACCATCGCGATCCCGTTCCCGGCGCCGCCACGACCGAGGATGTCGCCGAAGGTGGCCTGCTGTCGGATCACGGTCATGCTCCGATTAGATCGGGACCGCCGCGGATCGGAAAAGCCCGATTTCCAGGGGCAGAACGGGGAATCAGTCGCTCTGCGGGCTCGTGCGCGGCGTCAGTCGACAACTGGCCGAGGCCGATGGTGCCGCCCGCACTCATGGCCCGCCGAAACGACGGTGCCCGCCCGCCGCGCACCAGGAACCGGCAGCACAACGGACGGGCGGCGTGAGTGCCCGGCGCGCCGGGCACCGACCGATCAGAACTCCCAGTCCTCGTCTTCGGTGTTGACGGCCTTGCCGATGACGTAGCTGGAGCCCGAACCGGAGAAGAAGTCGTGGTTCTCGTCGGCATTGGGTGAAAGGGCCGACAGAATCGCCGGATTCACCTCGCACTCGTCCTTCGGGAACAGACCCTCGTAGCCGAGGTTCATCAGCGCCTTGTTGGCGTTGTAGCGCAGGAACTTCTTGACGTCCTCGGTGAGGCCGACCTCGTCGTAGAGGTCCTGGGTGTAGTCGACCTCGTTGTCGTAGAGCTCGAACAGCAGCTCGAAGGTGTAGTTCTTGAGCTCGTCGCGCTCGGCCTGCGACACCAGCTCCAAGCCCTTCTGGTACTTGTAGCCGATGTAGTAGCCGTGCACCGCCTCGTCGCGGATGATCAGCCGGATCATGTCCGCGGTATTGGTGAGCTTGGCCCGCGAGGACCAGTGCATCGGCAGGTAGAAGCCGGAGTAGAACAGGAAGCTCTCCAGCAGCGTCGAGGCGACCTTGCGCTTGAGCGGGTCCTCGCCGTTGTAGTACGACAGGACGATCTCGGCCTTGCGCTGCAGATTGCGGTTCTCCTCCGACCAGCGGAAGGCCTCGTCGATCTCCTTGGTGGAGCACAGGGTGGAGAAGATCGAGCTGTAGCTCTTGGCGTGCACCGACTCCATGAACGCGATGTTGGTGAGCACCGCTTCCTCGTGCGGGGTGAGCGCATCGGGAATGAGCGAGACCGCGCCGACGGTGCCCTGGATGGTGTCGAGCAAGGTCAGGCCGGTGAAGACCCGCATGGTGAGCTGCTTCTCGTCGGCGGTCAGGGTGTTCCACGACGGGATGTCGTTGGACACCGGCACCTTCTCCGGCAGCCAGAAGTTGCCGGTGAGCCGATCCCAGACCTCGGCATCCTTCTCATCGGTTACCCGATTCCAGTTGATGGCCGACACCCGATCGATGAGCTTCATTCCGCCTCCACACCTTTCCGCCAGATCCATGACCGCTTCGCCTTGAACACTACTCGTAGTGGGTGACAACCCGGCGGAGCACAACAGCTTGTGTTGCGACGCGATGAGTCCGGCCACCTCGACCGGCCATCCACGCCACCTACGCGGCACCCATTGTGCGCCACACCGGCCCCCGGCCCCGCATCGCATCGCATCGCCCGTGATTCCGCGTCGACGCGTCACGCGCACCCGGCGATCGCGCCGACCACCGGCCTCCGGCACACTGTGCATCGGACAACCTGGCCACGCCATCGGGGCAGCCACCGAGGGGGGATCTATCGTCATGCGGATCAGTCGCGTCGTGGTACTGGCCGGACTCGCCGTCACCGTGCTGGCTCCCACCGCCTGCCAGGAACAGCCGCCTGCCGCGCAACCGGCAGCGCCGGCCGAGGCCGCGGCCGCCGTGCCCACGTACTGGAAGACCGCTCCCGCCTCCGACACCGCGCGGATCGAACTCCTCGCCCGCCTGCGCGCGGTCGATCCCTGCGCGCTGATTCCCCGCGCCGCTCTCGCTGCTTTCGGCGAGCCACTGCGCGTCGAGAACTCCAAGCCGGGAGGGTGCGAGGCCACCTTCGGGTCCACCGAGATCGAGGAGCGCACATCGATCAGCTGGTCTCTCGGCGCCGCACCGCAGGGTTACACCTGGGGTGCGGCGAAACGCCGAACGGTCGACGGCATCACCATCGGGACGGTAAGCGACGCCGACTCCGCGAATCCCACGGAAAGCCGCCCGCCGCATCGGACCTGCCTGGCCGTCGCGGCCTTCGGCAACACCACGACCCTGCCGGTGACAGTGAACACCCCGCTCGGCACCGAACCGTGCCCGATCGCGGAAGCGGCGCTGGCGAGGGCGATGACAAATCTCGCCGTCGAACCGCCGCGCGGCACCTCACCCGACACGCCGCCCACCGCACTGCTCGGCAAGGATCCGTGCGAGGTCGCGGAGGTTCTCGGCGCCGACGCCCCTGCCATCGAGCGCCGGGTCTGGACCTGTCGGTTCACCTTCCGCGGTGACGAGGTCCAGGTGCAGTACGACTACCAGAGCGAGCAACTCGTGCGCCGGGGTGAGCCGATCTTCACCGTCAACGGCCACCACGCCTACGGGGACGACAACGACGGTGAATCGGCGTTCTTCACGGCGGCGGTCGGTCCCGCGCTGCCCGGCGCCGACCCGGAAAGGTTCCTCGGCGCCGATATCCCGACTGTCGATGTTTTCGGCACGGACCGGGCCGTGCTCACGGAAGTGCTGCGGACCGCGACCGGCCTGTTCCCGGCAACCTAGCGTCAGCCACCGCGACACCCTTCCTCCCCGCAGGAGACCGGCGCGGCGGCGGTACCGTGGACGCGGTGGTGGGTGTCGTCGACGGCCTTCTCCCCCCGCATCCCCGTTCAGGAAGGAGGCGCCGTGCGACGCGCGCTGCCGTTCGTTGCCGTGGCACTCGCCCTGTCGGCGTGCCAGAGCGCACCCGCCTCGGATTCGATGCCACGCGGCGGGTTCTGGTCGACGGAGGCGGTCTCGGACCAGGACCGGATCACGGTGGTGCGCAAGGTTCGCACGCTCGACGTGTGCGCGCTGATGCCGCGAGTGGCGCTGGGGGCGCTGGGAAAGGTGCGCGATATCGAGAACGTGCATCCGAATCGGTGCAGGCTCGATATCGCCGTCGACGGCCATCTGACCGGCATCGACGCGACCTGGAGCACCGGGGTGATGTTCTCCGGGGAGCCGCCCATGGACGCGCCGGTCCGGGAGCTGACCATGGGCGATGTCCGCGTGCTGCTCGACGAGGAGCCGCGCACGTCGGACGATCCGCAGGTGCGCGGCAGCTGCCAGGCCTGGGCGCGTTTCGCCAGCGGGGCCGATCTGTCACTGAGCGTGCGGGCACCCGGCGACGCCTGCGCGACCGCGGAGTCGCTGCTGCGGATCGCGCTGGTCGAATGGCGCGCGGAGCCACCGCAGGGCACCTCGCCGGATTCGGACAACACGGTGATCACCGGCGGTGACCCGTGCGCGGTCGCGCCGCTGCTCGGGGTGCGCGTGCCCGCGGCCGACCAGGGAATCACCACCTGCAGGTTGACCGTCGACGGTCAGCAGGCGATCGTCACCTACGACTACAACGTGGCGGCCACGATCACCGATGACACCCCGGCCTTCACGGTCGAGGATCGCCAGGTGTACCGGTTCGACGGTGGCGGTCCGTCCGGGATCGCCACCCTGTCGGCCGTGGTCGGCCCGAACATGGCGCCGGGCCAGGCCGATGCCATGCTCGGGCCGCGGGTGCCGACGGTGTCGGTCACCGCAGGCTCCGCGGTCGCCGAGCAGGTCATGCGCGCGGCGCTGCCGCTGGTGCCATAGCACCCTCAGTCTTCGGGATGCCTGCGGAAGAGCAGGATCGAGGCGAGCAGCCCACCCCACACCACCACGATCGAGATGATCAGCATCGTGATCGCACCAGCCGACATCAGGACTTCACCTCCTCGGTCGACTGCGCCGGGGCGGCGCCGTCCTCGTCATCGGGCAGGGCCGGTGGGTGCCACGGCAGCAACGCCATGATCACACCGAACAGGATCGCCGCACCGGCCACACCCCAGCCGGCGGCCAGCACGTAGCCGGTGGTGTATCCGCCGTAGGTCTCGGCGAATTCCTGGCGCAGGCTGTCGATCATCATCCAGACCAGCACCAGCGGCGTGACCACGCCGAGCAGCACCAGCCACACCTTGCCGACCTTGAAGTTGGCCACCGTGTCGTTGTGCTCCTGCAGCATGCCCAGCTTGCGCAGCACCCAGGCGACGACGACCACCGCGACGAAGCCGGCCAGCACGATGCCGTACTGGTTGATGAAGTGATCGGCCACGTCGAGCAGGTACAGGCCGTTACGGGTCGGGAACAGCCCGATCGACACGATCGCGGTGAGTCCGCCGACGATCAGCACCGCGGGCACCCGCGCCATCCCGGTACGGTCCTGCACCGAGGCGATGATGACCTGGACGATGCTGATCAGCGAGGACAGCCCGGCCAGCACCAGGCAGGTGAAGAACAGGATGCCGAACCAGGCCGCGCCGCTGGACAATTCGGAGATGATCGTCGGGAACGCCACGAATGCCAGACCGGGGCCCGCGGTGGCGGCCTCGCTCACCGCCACCCCGGTCTGGTGGGCCATGAAGCCGAGGGTGGCGAACACGCCGATGCCTGCCAGGATCTCGAACGAGCTGTTGGCGAAGCCGGCCACCAGCGCCGATCCACCCAGATCGGCCTTGCGCCGCAGGTAGGAGGCATAGGTGATCATGATGCCGAAGCCGACCGACAACGAGAAGAAGATCTGCCCGTAGGCGGCCACCCACACCTTGCCGTCGGTGATACTCGACCAGTCGGGCGAGAAGAACGCGTCGAGGCCGGTGGCGGCACCGGGCAGGAACAGCGCCCGCACCACCAGGACCAGGAACAGCACCACCAGCAGCGGGATGAAGACCTTGTTGGCGATCTCGATGCCCTTACGGACACCGAGCGCCAGCACGACCAGCGTCACCACCCACACCGCGATCAGCGGCCACAGCACACCGGGCACGAACGGCGCGGCGAACCCGGGCTGCTCGGCGACGTGCAGGAAATCGTTGGAGAAGAACGTCTCGGCGTCCGCACCCCACTGCTGATCCACCGAGAATCCGACGTAGCGGATGGCCCAGGCGATGATCACCGCGTAGTACACGGCGATGACGAAACAGATGGCCACCTGCCACCAGCCGATGGCCTCGGTCGGTCGCGAGAGCCGGCGTAGCGCCAGCGGCGGTGAGCCACGGAACTTGTGGCCGATCGTGTACTCGAAGATGAGCAGCGGAATACCGGCGGACAGCAGCGCGATCAGATACGGCAGCAGGAACGCGCCGCCACCGTTCTCGTAAGCGATGTAGGGGAAGCGCCAGATATTTCCCAACCCGACGGCTGAGCCGATCGCGGCGAGCAGAAAGCCCGCCCTGGTCCCCCATTGTTCCCGGGGCGGTGCTGTCATCGCACTCTCCATCCGCTCGCTCGTCCGATTGCGCGATGATCTTAGTGTAGGAATCGGACAGCGTTGGCCCGTCCGAAAAGATGTCGCCCCGATGACGATCGGGACCCGATTTCCCCGCACTCCACGTCGGCGGGTGTTTGCGCGGCAGTTGCCTTACGGGCAGACTCGATTGCCCGGGCGCCGACACCGCCCGCGACCTCGAGGGCAGGGGTGAGAATGTATCGCTGGCTCGCACTCATGACCGTCCCCCTGCTGGCCGCGCTGAGCTGCGGCGACAGCGAATCCGAGCCGACCGGACCAACGCCGCCCACCCCGTCGATCCCCGCCCCGCCCCCGGAATTCTGGTCGGCCCCCGCCGAGACCGAACAGCAGCGGGCAACCGTGGCGCAAGCGACCAGGCAGATCGATGTGTGCGCCCTGCTGCCCCGCGACACGCTCGACGACATCGCCGAGGTGAAGGGCGTGACGGTGGGCCTGGATTCGTGTCGCGCCGTGCTCGGCAGCGACACACCCGGTGATGGCACCACGCTCACCTGGCACGCCACCCTGCTGCCCCCGCTGACCCAGGGCCGCGGCGTGCACAAGCAGGTCGGCGACGTCGAGGTGCGCCTGATTCCGGACCGCGACGACGGCCCGCCGCGGGCCTGCGGAGCGACGGCGCGGTTCCCGGCGGGTGCCGCCTTCTACCTCGGCTTGTCGACCCCACCCGAGCAGGACCCGTGCGTGGTGGCCGATGGGCTGCTGCCAGGAATGCTGGCGCGATGGCGCGAAGCACCGCCACAGGGCACCTCGCCCGACACCGTCGGCACGGTGCTGCTCGGCGCCGACCCCTGTGAGGTCCGGTCGCTGCTGACAGGCACGGTCGAGACCCGGCCGCAACGGCTCACGCAGTGCCTGTTCGAGTATCGCGGCGAGGGCATCACCGTGAGCTACGAGTACCGGGTGCCCGAGTATCTGGCCGCGCGCAGCACCGAGGAGAAGTTCGGTGACCGCACCGTGCATCGGTCGGTCTCGGTCTACGACAGCAGCATCCCGATGTACACGGTCGCGGTCGGCCCCGAACTACCCTCCGGAAGTACCGTTTTCGGCGCGCGGGTGCCGATCGTCGAGGTGACCGCGGCCACCGACGAGGTCGGCCGCGACGTGATGGGACAGATCCTGGTGCTGTTCGGGCCGCCGTGAGATGCCGGGTTCGACGCAGGCACTGGTTCCGTCAGATTCCCAGTACGACCTTGGCGGTGGTGAAGTAGATGATCAGCCCGGTGGCATCGACCAGCGTGGTCACCATGGGCGCCGACACCACCGCGGGGTCGATCCGGAACTTCTTGGCGAGCAGCGGCATCGTGCCGCCGATGGTGGCCGCCCAGCCGCAGATGACGACGAGGGTGACGGCAACGACGATCGCGACCTTCGGGCCGACGAACAGGGTGCCGATGGCCAGCCCGGCCACGGCGAGCATGCTGCCGAGCACCAGCCCCACCCGGCATTCCCGCCAGATCACCTTGAACAGATCCGACACCCGCACCTCGCCGACCGCAAGCGCGCGCACACACGCCGTCGCCGCCTGGGCGCCCGCGTTGCCACCGGCGCCGATGAGCAGCGGAATGAACAGCGCGAGACTCGCCGCTTGCTCGAGCGTCGCCGAGAACACATCGGTGACACTCACGGTGAGAGTGGCCGCGAACAGCAGCAGCATCAGCCACAGCGCCCGGTAGCGCGCCAACTGGAACACCTTGGCGGCCATGTAGTGACCTTCCCACGGCGCCGAACCGGCCTGCTTGGCCACGTCCTCGCTGTCGGCGGCCTCGAGCACCTCCATCGCGTCGTCGATGGTGAGCAGTCCGACCACCCGGTCCTCGCTGTCGACGACGACCAGGTTGATGTCGTTGGTCGAGCTCATCAGGCGCGCGGCCTTCTCGGCCGAATCGGTGGCGCGCACGAACGCGGGCTCGGTGACGACCAATTCCGACACCATCGCCTCCGGCGCGTGCAGCACCAGTTCGCGCAGTTCGACGATGCCGGTGAGCTTGCGGCCGCCGTCGACCACCGGCAGCGTGTAGACCGTCTCGGCGTTGGCACCCTTGGCCCGAACCCAGGTGAGTGCCTGGGCGACGGTCAGATTGTCCGGCAGCGCAACGACTTCCGGCGTCATGTACTGGCCGACCGACCCCTCGGGGTAGCCGAGCAGCGCGGCGGTCATCCGGCGCTCGCGCGGGCTCAGCCCGGCCAGTACCTTCTTGGCCACCTTGGCCGGCGCCTCGTGCAGCATGCGGGCGCGGTCGTCGGGGTCCATCGCCTCGACCAGATCGCGAAAGCTCTTCTCGCGCAGTCCCTGCAGGATCTGCTGCTGATCCACCGGCTCGAGTTCCTCGAACACGGTGATCGCACGATCCTTGTCGAGCAGCCGGAACACCACGCCCGCCTGCATGGCGTCCATCCGGGCCAGGGCATCGGCGATGACGTGCGGCGGACGGTTGTCGAGCCAGTCCATGGCGCCGTCGACCCGATGGGTCTCGACGATGTCGCGCACCGAATCCGACAGGATCTCCAATGCCTCGGTCACCGAATGATCCTCGGCGACAACGGGAGCGGGATCGGGACGCGGCGGTTCGCCGGTCGGCGCTGCGGTGTCGGCGGTGACGTGACGTGCTTCGATGAGATCGATCTGCGACATGGAACGGTCCTCTGGCGCGAGTGCGTCGTACGCATAGCCGCGGCAGGGCCGCGGATGCTACGAGAGTGGATCGGGAAACGGTGTGGCACACCGCGGGCGTCCACCACGACGACCGTCACGCACGGCCGGAACTCGTCGGCCGGAAATCAGTGCGAGGACGAAGGGGCGACGCCGCGCGGCCTTCGACTGGGGGGTTCGCTGCGCATGGCAACACCACCTCCTCGTCGTCGCTGCAGGTCATCGCCGATGCAGACCGTATGGAGTACCCACTCGGGCACACCCTTCCACCTGCAGGATACATGCGGTCCCCCGAGGTTTCATCTTTACCGGGCGTACCACTGGTCACAGTGACCTCGATCACATCACACGGGGAAGCCCCGCCACGATGGTGTCCACTGCCTGCTCGGCGTAGGGGCTGGAGTTCGGCGTGAGCCAGGTGCCGCAGCGGTCCACGCAGGGCGAGTTCGGCGAAGCCGTGCACAGTCGACCAGCAACTCCAGGTCGCGGCCTGCCGCGCGGCCGGATCGAGGTCACCGATGTGGAACATCATGTCGAGCGCGTCGGCCAGGGCCAGATACGCAGGCGAGTCGCGGACCGATTCCGGCGAGGCGTCACCCGCGCCGAAGAAGGCGACGGCGAACCACCCCGGCTCCGCGAGAGCTATCGTTCGTGGGGTTCCGGCAGGTCGACACCCCGAGGAGAAACTCGTGCGCTTCGGCATCTTCATCCCCCAGGGCTGGCGGCTCGACCTGGTCGGCATCGACCCCGTGGACCAGTGGTCGGTGATGCGCGGACTGGCGCAGCGGTTCGACGCGGGGACCGACTGGGAATCGATCTGGGTGTACGACCATTTCCACACCGTGCCGGTGCCGACCGACGAGGCGACCCACGAGGCGTGGACGTTGATGTCGGCGTTCGCGGCCGGCACCTCGCGCGTGCGGCTGGGCCAGATGTGCACCGCGATGAGCTACCGCAACCCCGCTTACCTGGCCAAGGTGGCCGCCACCGTCGACCTGATCTCGGGCGGGCGGGTGGAGATGGGGATCGGTGGCGGCTGGTACGAACACGAATGGCGTGCCTACGGTTACGGCTTCCCGTCTGCCGGGGAGCGACTCGGCCGTCTCGACGAGGGCGTGCAGATCTTCCGTCAGGCCTGGCAGACCGGCCGGGCCACGCTCGACGGCAGGTACTACCAGGTCGATGGCGCCATCGTCGCACCGAAACCGCTGCAGGAGAACGGAATCCCGATCTGGATCGCCGGTGGCGGCGAACAGAAGACCCTGCGCATCGCCGCGAAATACGCGGACTACACCAACTTCTCCGGTGAGCCGACGGAGTTCACCCGCAAGTCGGAGATCCTGCGCGCGCACTGCGCCGAGGTGGGCACCGACTTCGCCGCCATCACCCGCAGCGCCAACTTCAACACCATCGTCGGCAGCACCGAATCCGAAGTCCAGGAACGTCTTTCGACCATCATCGACCGCTACACCCCCTACCTCGGCGCCGACGAGGCCAAGGCCCATCTACACGAACAGTTCGATACCAGCGCCACCGTCGGCACCCCCGAACAGATCGTCGAACGCCTCACCGAACTCGGCGACCTCGGCCTCGCCTACGCCATCCTCAACTTCCCCGAAGCCGCCTACGACACCTCCGGCATCGAACTCTTCGAACGCGAAGTCATCCCCGCCCTGCGCTGACCGAACTGCCAGACCACCCTGCCGACCGGAAGGCCGGGTTCGGCAGGGTCTGCCGCAATTGCTCGGTCAGAGCGACCTAGCATCGTCCGCAGCGCGAGTACCGCCGCATCCGGTGACACCGATACCGTGTCGGCGGCGAACTGCGCCGCGGTGCGCACTACCAGGCAATCCGACACACGGTCATGTGGGAAGTCACGGAGGTTGTTCGTGACTATCGCTCCGGCCCCACCGACAACAGCTGCCGCGACGACGTGCTCATCGTTGGGATCGGGGAGACCGAACGTGCCCTCGTGGGGTTCCCAGTTCCGCACCAGTGCATCATCGAACCGCGTGGCCAGAACGCTGACGAGCCGATGTGCTCGATTCGTAGCGTCGACCTCGTCGTCGCCACGCGCGATGAGCTTCGCACGTTCACCGATCTCCAGTTCGACAAGGATTCGATCGGACCACATCGGGCGATAGAGTCCTTCAACCGCAAGGGACAGCAGGAAGTCTCGTTGCAGGCTCGGCCACAGCACACATGTATCGAGCAGAACCGCGAACACCGAACCCCCTCAGTTGTCACGCCTACCTTCGGCCCGCTCTGCCGCCACCCGCCGAGCCTCGCGCAGGTGACGATCGACATCTGCGGGATCGTCAGCGATCGAGAAGTCCACTGCGGTCTCCGCCAGCGCGTCGTACTGACGGCGGCGACGGACTTCGCGATAATCCAGGACATCATCGAGCGCTAGCCGGTGCCGCGTGCCGATTCGTTGCGCTGGGAGCTCACCCTTCTCGATCAACCGTTTGACCGTCGGACGGCTCACACCGAGCAGGTCCGCGGCCTGTTGAGACGTCAAAGTCAGGCTGCGCGGCGCGATGGTGACCGCCCGACCGGCCAGCAATGCCGCGACTACCTGCTTCAACGCCTGGTGCACATCGGGAGGCAATTCGATCCGGTCACCCTCGTCGGTGCCGACCAGCGCATAGCTGGGTTTGGCGGCCGCCCCCCACCGTCGTTCATGCGCTTCCAGGAAGCTCATCACCGGGGCAAGCCGACCGCCGTCGTCGGGAAGGAACGTGCGTTCTTCGAGCAACTATCCGACGACTGCGATCCGACATCCTTTGCGCATTCGTCGATGCCAGGCGCTGAACGGAAGGCCTGCGGGGTTGCCCCCGCAGGTCGCTCGGTCAGCAGGTGATGATCGTCTTGCCGTGGCCCTCGCCCGCGGCGCGGCGGGCGAGGGCGGCGGGTGCGTCGGCCAGGGGATAGGTCCGGTCGATGATGGGGGTCACCTTGCCCGCGTCGATGAGCTCGGCGAGTTCGGTGAGGTCGGTGGGGTTCGGTGCCGCGGCGAGCACCCTCATGCGGGGGCCGGGGCGGAACCCGCCGAGGAGCACGCGCAGGATGAAGGGCAGTGGCCCGAGGACGGGACCGCCCGGCTTGCCGCTGCCGCTGACGTAGGTGCCGCCGGGCGCGAGCACCCGCCGATACGCCGAACTCGGGTGGTTGCCCGCCAGATCGAACACGACGTCGTAGCGATCAGGGCCGCGGGTGCAGTCGGTGACGGCGTAGTCGATCACCTCGTCGGCCCCGGCGGCGCGCACCACCTCGATATTGCGGCTTCCGCACACACCGGTCACGTGCGCCCCGCGCGCCTTGGCCAGCTGGACCGCGAAGGTGCCGACACCACCGGAAGCGCCGTTGATCAGCACCCGCTGCCCCGCGTCGACCTCGCCTCGATCCCGAATCCCTTGTAGCGCGGTGACTCCCGCGATCGGAACCGCCGCCGCCTCGGCGAATCCGACACTCGCGGGCTTGGCCGCGAGTTTGTCCGCGGACGCGGTCACATACTCGGCGTACGCCCCGCCGGGCACTTCGCCGTACACCTCGTCGCCGGGGCGAAAGGTCGTCACCCCGGCACCGACCTCTGCCACGATGCCCGCCGCGTCATGCCCGGGAATCGGATACTTGGGCTTACGCCAACCGAACATGACCGGCCGCATGACATACGGCCGCCCCGCGAGGCCGAGCAGATCGGCGGGGTTCACCGACGACGCGCACACCCGCAGCAGCACCTCTCCCATGCCGGGTCGCGGCCGTTCGACCTCGGCGATCTCGAGCACCTCTTCCGGCGCCCCGAAGCGCCGCGCGACGATGGCTTTCATCTCCACTCCCAGGATTGACTTACAAAGTAAATATACGACGTAAGTTACGATGCCACGAGCTGTTCGTCAACAGAAGGAGCCCAGGGTTGCCGGAGCCCGATCAGTCGAAGACCCGCATTCCGCTCACGCGCGCCCGCGTGCTCGACGCGGGCGTCGCGCTGGCCGACGCCGATGGCATCGCCGCCGTCACCATGCGCAAGCTCGGCAGCACACTCGGCGTCGAGGCGATGGCGCTGTACAACCACATCGCCAACAAGGACGACCTGCTCGACGGCATGCTCGACCACATCGCCGACGAGATCGAATTCCCCACGAGCGAACCCGGCCCGAACTGGCGCCTGCACACCCGGCGACGGGCGGTGTCCGCCCACACCGTCCTGCTGCGCCACCCATGGGCCGCCGCCATGTGGACCGCGCGCCTCGACCTCGGCCCCGCACGCATGCGGTACATGGATCGCGCCCTGCGCAGCCTGCGCGAAGCCGGATTCACCGGCGACCTGCTCGATCGCACCTATCACGCCATCGAGAACCACATCGTCGGCCACGCCATGCAAGCCCTCGGTCTCCCGCTCGACCCCACCGACCTGGCCGAACTCGGCGCACGCTACCTACGCGGGTTCCCCACCGAGCAATACCCCGACCTGGCCGCCCACATCCGCCATCACCTCGACCATCCCGGCGGCGGCGACGAGTTCAGCTTCGCGCTCGATCTGCTCCTCGACGGGCTGGAGCGCCTGCGCGACGGGCGCTAGCGTCAGTCCGATTCCGCTGCCGGCGAGAGGATCTCGTCGTGGCGCTGCACCACCGACCGCAGGTGCAGATGGCAGATCGGGCAGCCGGCGAACCGGCGGAACTGCAGATGCACCGGGCGGGGCGAGTCGCCCAGCGCCACTGTGCGCCCATCGATGGCCGTCAGGACCTCCGGTGCCACCTGGTCACCGACCTTCAATCGCGTCATGTCCGCAGCGTATCCAGTTCGTGCGCCACGTGGGCCGTCCCTGCCGTCGGGCCGGCCGGATCATGGGTGCCGCGCCGACACGTCGATCCCGGCGGCGCGCTCGATCGCGGTCGCGATCATCTGCTCGGTCGGCAGGTCGAGACGGCAAGCCGCCACCGCCGAGACCGGCGCCGAGGTGACATCGACCCCGTCCACGAGAACTGTCGGCGACGGGAAGTCACCGATCCGGTGCTCGACGGCGATCGCGAGACCGAGCCGATCCAGACAGCGCGCCACCCTGCGCGCCGCCGCCGCGACGTTCGGGCAATCCGCGACGCCGAGAATCTCGATCGACGGATGCCGGACCGCACCGGCCCGGCGACCCTGCGAGGTATTCATCGGCCACTCCGCTCACTCCGCGAGATCCGTGCTATCCAGTCTGCGCTCGACCTGCGCCGCGCGCCTGCGGCGATAGGCGCCGACACCGACGACCGCCGCGATCAGCAGCACGCCGACACCGAACAGCACACCCGCACCGAGCTCGTCGACCCAGCGCTGCAAGACCTGCTGCACCTGTCCCGCGCCGTCGACGACCGGGTCGTCGGCCGAACCGTCACCGAAGAACAGGCGCAGTTCGTACACGCCGTAATAGGCGACATAGAGGCCGGCCAGGACCATCAGAACGCCACTGATCCGGGACACGTGCGGCAGCACCCTGCGCATCGTCGTCATCGCACCAGCCCCGGCGAGGGCGACGATGATCGCCAACGTGCCGACGAGCAGTGCCATTCCGGCGGCGTAGGCCAGGTAGGCGGCCACGCCGCCGAGCACGGAACCACTGCGGAAGGTGGAACTCGTGACCGCGAGGAACGGGCCGATCGTGCACGACAGCGAGGCGATCGCGTAGGCGACGCCATAGCCTGCCATCGAACCGAGCCGGGCCGTCGGCGCACCGCGACCCGATTTCGGTAGCAGCACGGTGAGTTCGCGGCCGGTGAGCAGCCACGCGCCGAGTCCGATCAAGGCGATCCCGATCAGCACGGTGATCGCGGGCAGGTAGCGCTGTACCGCGCTGGTGAGCGGGGCGATCACCAGCCCGAACATCCCGAACACGAGCAGGAATCCGGCCGCCATGGCTCCGGTGGCGGCGAGCGCGCGGCCGAGCGCGGCGGTGCGGGTGCGGACGCCGTCGGTGCCGAACACCACCAGGCTCAGATAGCCGGGCAGCAGGGCGAAACCGCAGGGATTCAGCGCGGCGACCAGCCCGGCCGCCAGCGCGAATCCCAGTGTCTGACTGTTCATCCGATCAGGTCAGCCACGGTCGAGCTGCGCGATCCTCGACGCGAGCTCCGCCTCGTCGAGGGTGCCGCGCCAGACCTCGACCTCGCCGTCGGCACCGACGAACGCGTAGGCGGGCTGCGCGGTGACCCCGAACTTCTGCCACACCTGCCCGTCGACATCGGCCAGGTTCGGGAAGAAGCCGAGGTCGTAGTCACCGACGAACGCGCGCATCGCCGGTTCCTGATCCAGGGCGGCGACACCGACGAACCGCACGTCGGAATTCGCCCGCGCCGCCGCGGCGACGCCGGGCGCCTCCCGCTGACAGGTCGGGCACCACGGCGCCCAGAACCACAGGACGGCAGGCTTTCCGGCCAGGCTCGCCCCGGCGAACTCGGCGCCGTCGACGGTCCGCGCGGTGAAGTTCAGCTGCTCGGGTACTGGCGCACCGGGCTGCGGGGGCGCCTCGGCCGCGGTTACCGACATCGTTGTCGTCGCGGCAGGCGGGGCCGCTTCGTCGGTGCCACCGCAGCCGACGGCGAGCAGTGCGGTCGTGCACACAACAGTGATCATCCGGCCGATCCGCATCGGCCACCTCCGATTCTCGATGGATCGATCTGTACTCCGCTCACTCTGGCAGGTGGCCCACGTTCCAGCAGCATGTGTCCTTGACCACACCACATCACGCCCGCTATGGTCTCTCGCCAACAGATCTGGACACACGTTCAAATGGACGTTCGTCCACCTGCGGATCGAGGGAAGCACATGGCGGGCACAGGGATTCGGTCGGGGCGACCACGTCAGGCTAGTCGAGCGGCACGATGGCTGGCGGTGTCGGCGCTGATCGTCGGTATCGCGGCCGCCGGCGGAACGGTCGGCGCCGATCCTGGGACCGATCTGACTCCGTTGCGAGCCGAGGGCGCCGCCCTGGTCGACGGCTTCGGACGAACCGTGCTGCTGCACGGAGTGAACAATGTCGACAAGGACGCGCCCTACCTGACGCCCGGTGACGGGTTCACCCTCACCGACGCCTCGGCCGCGGTGTTGGCCCGGCACGGGTTCAACACGGTCCGGCTCGGCGTGTCGTTCGACGGGCTGATGCCGACCGAAGGCGTGGTCGACACCGGCTATCTTGACCGCGTCGAAGCCGTCGTCGACACCCTCGCCGCCCACGGGATCTACACCCTGCTCGACAATCACCAGGACGGGCTCTCGAAGATCTGGGGCGGCAACGGTTTTCCCGAATGGGCGATCCGGGCGAGACCGGGCGACGACGAGCCCAATCCGGGCTTTCCGCTCTATTACCTGATGCCCAGCATGAACGCCGGCTGGGACGAGGTGTGGAACGACACGTACGGCGTACTGGATCACCTCGGGAACGCGCTCGGTGCCCTGGCCGAGCGGATGAACGGACGCGCAGGCGTGCTCGGGATCGAATTGCTCAACGAACCGTGGCCCGGCACTCCGTTTCTCACCTGCTTTCCGAACGGGTGCCCCGACTTCGACGCAAAATACCAACGAGCACTGCAGAAGCTCACCGACGCCGTACGCGCCCGCAACGCGACCGTGCCGGTGTTCTGGGAACCGAACGTCACCTGGAACGAGACCATGCCGAGCCACCTCGGCAAGAATCCACCCATCACCAGCCCGAATATCGTGTTCTCACCACACGACTACTGCATTCCGAGCCAGCTCGCCATCTACCTCGACCTGCCGGAGGAACTGCGCGCGGTCTGCCCGGTGCAGCAGGACAAGACCTGGGCCAATATCGACGCGTTCACCGACCGCACCGACATCCCCACCCTCGTCACCGAATTCGGCGACGGCGACCCGACCGTGCTGCGCAACACCACCACCCGCGCCGACGAACGGTTCATCGGCTGGCACTACTGGCACTACAGCGCCGGCGAGGGCGACCCGTTCCGCGGCGACCTCGGCCGGGAACTGGTCCGCACCTACCCGCGAGCCACGGCGGGCACCCCGGAGGCGATGATCTTCGATTCCGGCACCGGCGATTTCGCCTACCGCTACCGGCCACGCGCCGCCTCGGCGCCGACCGAGATCTACGTCTCCGACCTGTTCCATCCCGACGACTACGAGGTCCGGGTGACTGGTGGACGGGTGACGTCGGCCCCGGGTGCGCGCATCGTCACCGTGGTGGCCGACAGCACCGAACCCGTCACCGTCCACATCCACCGGCCTGGATCGGCCGGCGCCGACCTGCCCTCCGGTAGCGGGAGTGGGTCCGGCACCGGATCGGCATCCGGCTTCCCCTGGTCCACCGGGTCTGCGGGCTGAGGTTCGGGCAGGCCTGGCGTAGCGCTGCCTGCGCGCATTCGGTGGTCTGCGCCGGTCCGCGCCCGAGCAAAACCTCGCCACAACCGCGACACCAGGTGTCTGTTAAGCACTGTCCCCCACCCTGATCCACATGACCTACACAGCACCGCCCCGACGCGCCGCATCGAACGGCCGATACGAGCGCGACGCCGACGGTCACCCGACATCGGCCTCCCTCGACAAGGGCGATCCCACACCCGAGCGCGGCGATCCGCTCATCGGACGCACTGCCGACGGCTCGGAGGCCGGGGTCATCGCGGCCTTCCTCGTCGACATGTCGCTGCATCTGGCGATCGGCGCCACCGTGTGGCACCTGGCCCCTGGCCCGACCGCCGTCGGGTTCGGTCTGCTCGCCTGGCTGTCGGCGTCATTTCTGCACCGCGTGGTCGTGCAGCGCTTCACCAGGACCACGATCGGGAAATGCTCGTTCGGCCTCCGGCTCCGCCACCCCGACGGCACCTACCCCACCACGTGGCGACTGATCGTCCAGTGGTTCCAGAGCGGCTGGTCCTGCTTCGACATCTTCGGCGGCCTCAACTGACACGACAGCGGTGGTCCCCCGCGGGAGACCACCACCGATCGTTAGCCAAGCTCATAGCATGCAGCTGACACAGCCCTCCACCTCGGTGCCTTCCAGCGCCATCTGACGCAACCGGATGTAGTAGAGCGTTTTGATTCCCTTGCGCCAGGCGTAGATCTGGGCCTTGTTCAGATCACGGGTAGTGGCGGTGTCCTTGAAGAAAAGGGTCAGCGACAGGCCCTGGTCCACGTGCTGGGTGGCGGCGGCGTAGGTGTCGATGATCTTCTCGTAGCCGATCTCGTAGGCATCCTCGTAGTAGTCGAGGTTGTCGTTGGTGAGATACGGGGCCGGGTAGTAGACGCGGCCGATCTTGCCTTCCTTGCGGATCTCGATCTTCGACGCCACCGGGTGGATCGAGCTGGTGGAGTGGTTGATGTAGGAGATCGAGCCGGTCGGCGGGACGGCCTGCAGGTTCTGGTTGTAGATGCCGAACTCCTGCACCGCGGCCTTCAGCTCGCGCCAGTCGTCCTGGGTGGGGATGTGCACGCCTGCGTCGGCGAAGAGCTGACGGACCTTGTCGGTCTTGGGTTCCCACACCTGCTCGGTGTACTTGTCGAAGTACTCGCCGCTGGCGTATTTCGACTCGGCGAACCCACCGAAGGCGGTACCGCGCTCCTTCGCGATCAGGTTGGAGGCCCGGATCGCGTGGTAGACCACGGTGTAGAAGTACATGTTGGTGAAGTCGACACCCTCTTCGGACCCGTAGTGGACCCGCTCGCGCGCCAGGTAGCCGTGCAGGTTCATCTGGCCGAGGCCGATGGCGTGGGACTCGTTGTTGCCCTGCTCGATCGAGGGCACCGAGTAGATGTGGGTCTGGTCCGAGACGGCGGTGAGCGCGCGGATCGAGGTCTCGATGGTCTGGCCGAAGTCCGGCGAGTCCATCGCCTTGGCGATATTGAGCGAACCCAGGTTGCAGGAGATGTCCTTGCCCACCTTGGAATACGACAGATCGTCGTTGAATTCCGACGGCGTGGAGACCTGCAGGATCTCCGAGCACAGGTTCGAGTGGGTGATCTTGCCCTTGATCGGGTTGGCCCGGTTCACCGTGTCCTCGAACATGATGTACGGGTACCCCGACTCGAACTGCAGCTCGGCGATGGTCTGGAAGAACTCGCGCGCCTTGATCTTCGACTTGCGGATGCGCTTGTCGTCGACCATCTCGTAGTACTTCTCGGTGACGTCGATATCGGCGAACGGCTTGCCGTAGATGCGTTCCACGTCGTACGGCGAGAACAGGTACATGTCCTCGTTCTTCTTCGCCAGTTCGAAGGTGATGTCGGGGATCACCACACCGAGCGAGAGGGTCTTGATCCGGATCTTCTCGTCGGCGTTCTCACGCTTGGTGTCGAGGAAGCGGTAGATGTCGGGGTGGTGCGCGTGCAGATACACCGCGCCCGCACCCTGCCGCGCCCCCAGCTGATTGGCGTAGGAGAACGAGTCCTCGAGCAGCTTCATGATCGGGATGACACCGGAGGACTGGTTCTCGATCTTCTTGATCGGCGCCCCGTGCTCACGAATATTGCTCAGCAGCAGCGCGACACCGCCACCACGCTTGGACAGCTGCAACGCCGAATTGATGGATCGCCCAATGGATTCCATATTGTCCTCGATGCGCAAAAGAAAACAGCTCACCGGCTCGCCGCGCTGCTTCTTGCCCGAGTTGAGGAAGGTGGGGGTGGCCGGCTGGAAGCGGCCGTCGATGATCTCCTCGACCAGCTGACGGGCCAGCACCTCGTCGCCTGCGGCGAGGGTGAGCGCGACCATGACGACGCGGTCCTCGAACCGTTCCAGGTAGCGCTTACCGTCGAAGGTCTTGAGGGTATAGGAGGTGTAGTACTTGAACGCGCCGAGGAAGGTGGGGAACCGGAACTTCTTGGCGTAGGCCTGCTGGAACAGGCTCTTGATGAACTCGCGGCTGTACTGCTCGAGCACCTCGGACTCGTAGTAGTTCTCCTCGACCAGGTAGTCCAGCTTCTCGTCCAGATTGTGGAAGAAGACGGTGTTCTGGTTGACGTGCTGCAGGAAGTACTGGTGGGCGGCCTCGCGATCCTTGTCGAACTGGATCTTGCCGTCGGGGCCGTACAGGTTCAGCATCGCGTTGAGGGCGTGGTAGTCGAGGACCTCGCCCGCTTCGCCGCGTGCGGCGGCCTGCTCTAGGCGGGCAGACTTACCGGCCGGTGCGGTGGTTGCTGTTGCCAAAACAATCCCAATCCCTCTCGGACGCGCGCGACGTCGGAAGCGGTTCCCATGAGTTCGAAGCGATACAGGTAGGGCACCCCGCATTTGCGCGAGATGATTTCCCCTGCGGCGCAATAGGTGTCGCCGAAGTTCGTGTTGCCCGCCGCGATCACCCCGCGCAGCAGCGCGCGGTTGTGCGGGTCATTGAGGAACTTGGCGACTTGCCGCGGGACGAGGTCCTTGTCGGACCGCTGGCCACCCATGACGTGCCGACCACCCCCGTAGGTGGGGGTGATCAGCACGTAGGGTTCGTCGACGCGCAGCGAGTCAGCGGTGTGCAGTGGAAGCCGAGTAGCCGGGAGACCCAGCTTCTCGACGAAACGATGAGTGTTCTCCGAAGCGCTGGAGAAGTAGACCAGCCCGCCCGGAGTGATCCGCTCGGGCACGGGTGCCTCCTTCCGGCGACGTCCTAGGCCGCGGCGACCGCGAGCGACTTGATGCGGTCGGGACGGAAGCCCGACCAGTGATCGTCACCGGCGACGACGACCGGCGCCTGCAGGTATCCGAGCGCCATGACGTAGTCGCGCGCCTCGGCGTTCTCGGAGATGTCGATGATGTCGTAGTCCACCCCGGCCTTGTCGAGGGCCTTGTAGGTGGCATTGCACTGGACGCAAGCGGGCTTGGTGTACACGGTGATGGTCATCTAGAGTCCCTCTCTCCTATGCCTGATCCACAGCCTGTGATCCGTATGCAGTGCACGAACGGTGTTGCTGCGCAAACTCCTGGATCTGGCGAAGAAAGCCCTGCTCGTAACCCCTTCCCTTGGGTCCGATCAGTGGTGGCTCCACACCGTCTTCCAGTACCGAAGACACTACACCTAGTGGCCGACAGATGGGAACAACACAAGGTGTTGCGAGTCGCACAGATGTAATTCCGACGCGGTAAGTCCCAGGACGCACGCTCGACACGCTGGGGAAATAGTGGCCCAGATCACGATTTTGCATCCCGGCGAGTCTCCAGCAAACCTTCGACGACACGCGGAAGGGGCGTCGCCTCCACCTCGGAAGCGACGCCCCTTCGGGTGCCGGTGACCAGCTTACGCCGTGACGAGCGTGCCGTTCGCCGCGGCGACGAGCTCGTGCACGGTGGCACCGAGCTGGGTCAGCGCCTCGGCGTCCTGGGCCGGGTGGATCTCACCGAAACGCTCACCGATGGTGCCGAAACGCGCGTGCGCGGACTCCACCACGACCCCACCGGCGACACCGACGGCCTTGACCGCGTCGCCATGGGCCCACTCGGCCGCCCGCGGGCTGATCGAAGCGCTGACCACGGCGACGGGCTTACCCTTGACAGCACCGGCGCCATACGGACGCGAGGCCCAGTCGATGGCGTTCTTCAGAACAGCGGGCAGGGTGCCGTTGTATTCGGGGGTGACCAGCAGCACGGCGTCGGCAGCGGCGACGGCGGCGCGCAGCGCCTCTGCCTGCGCGGGCACCGAGCCGGGCACATCCAGGTCCTCGTTGTAGAACGGGATCTCCGCGAGGCCTTCGTAGAGAGCGATGTCGACACCGGCGGGCGCGGTCTGCGCCGCGGTCTCGGCCAGCCTGCGGTTGATCGAGCCCGCGCGCAGGCTACCGACGAGTGTGAGGATGCGGGTCTCGGTCATGTCGTCTCCTGGTGTACTCAATGGGGTATCGAAGTTCGAATACGACAACCGGACTGCAGTCCGATTACTTCCCACAGAGGACGTGTGAACGGCGTGAGCTACAGCACACCAAGCCCGGACGGTGCCCCGCTGCTGCGTATCGGGCCGACGCAGCCGAGTACCGCCGAGCCGACGCAACGCGCCGACGCCGCCCGCAATCGCGCACTGCTGCTCGACGCCGCCCAGCAGCTGGTGCGCGAGCACGGCGTCGCCGGGCTCACCATGGACGCGGTCGCCAAGCGGGCCGGAGTCGGTAAGGGCACCGTGTTCCGCCGGTTCGGCAACCGCACCGGGCTGATGCTGGCGCTGCTCGACCACTCCGAGCAGAAGTTCCAGGCCGCGTTCATGTTCGGGCCCGGTCCACTCGGACCGGAGGCCGACCCGGTCCAGCGGCTGATCGCGTTCGGGCGGACCCGGCTGCTCGACATCGAGATCGAGGGCGACCTGCACCGGGCCGCCGAGGAGAAGGGCCGCTTCGGCGCCGGGCCCTATGCCCTGCACAAGTCGCACATCACCCTGCTGCTGCGGGCCGCAGGCGTCGACGGGAACCTGCCGCTGATCGCCGACAGCCTGATGTCGGCGCTGTCGGCGGCACTGGTCATTCATCAGGTGGACATCCTCGGCTACACCCGCGCTCAGCTCGGCGACAACTGGGAATGGCTCGTTCGCCGGGTCGTTTCGCCTGCCGCGCAAGTAGAGTGAGACGGCATGGGGACACTGCGTGAACAGATCATCGCCGAGTTGGGCGTGCTGCCGGAGATCGAGCCGAAACAGGAGGTCCGCCGCCGCGTCGACTTCCTCAAGGACTACCTGAAGTCCACCCCGGCCAAGGGCTTCGTGCTCGGCATCAGCGGCGGCCAGGACAGCGCGCTGGCAGGCAGGCTGTGCCAGCTCGCCGTCGAGGAGTTGCGTGCCGAGGGCGTCGAGGCGAGCTTCCTCGCGGTGCGGCTGCCCTACGGCGTGCAGGCCGACGAGCACGACGCGCAGGTCTCGCTGAACTTCGTCGACCCGGACCGGTCGGTCGTGGTGAACGTGCGCCCCGGCGCCGACGCGATGGCCGTCGAGGTCGCGGGCGCGCTCGATCACGAGCGGCTGCGCGATTTCGTGCGCGGCAACATCAAGGCCCGCGAGCGGATGGTGGCGCAGTATGCCCTGGCCGGGCAGGAGAATCTGCTGGTCGTCGGCACCGATCACGCGGCGGAGGCGGTCACCGGGTTCTTCACCAAGTTCGGGGACGGTGGCGTAGACCTCACCCCGCTCACCGGCCTCAGCAAGCGCCAGGGCGCCGCACTGCTGCAGGAACTCGGCGCGCCGTCGAGCATCTGGTCCAAGGTCCCCACCGCCGATCTGGAGGACGACCGTCCCGCACTGCCCGACGAGGAAGCACTCGGCCTTCGCTACGCCGAGATCGACGACTACCTCGAGGGCAAGCAGGTCACCGCCGAGGTCGCCGCGAAGGTGGAGTCGATCTTCACCAACACCAGGCACAAGCGCACGGTGCCGGTCACCCCGCTCGACACCTGGTGGCGCTGAGCGTCAGCAGATGACGGCGCCGTCGCCGAACGCGGTGGCGCGCGACAGGTCACGGAGCAGGTCGTAGTCGATCTTCGCCGGGTCGCGGAAACGCAGCCAGCCCTTGCCCATGTCGTGGCTCGCCAGCCGATCGGCGAAGGCGTCGCGGACATCGGCGCGCAGCAGAGCCGCGCTCTGCACCATCGGGCTACCCGCCCGCGAACGGGGGCATCACGTCGACGCGGTCGCGCAGCGCGGTCGACGGGTCGCGGGTGAGTTCGTCGCCGATCAGGAAGGCGCAGACGCCGACGAGCGAGTCGACCTCGGGGCCGTAGGTGGTGGCGAGGGTGGCGCGCAGGTCGGCGACGGTCGCGCCGGGGGGCAGGTCGAGCGCTTCGGTGTTCTTGCCGACCGCGTCGGCGATGGCGGCGAAATAGCGGACCTCAACCACCGATGGCTCCCATCGTGCGTTCCGGGGGGACGAAGCCGGCGGCGTCGATGCCGTGGCCCGCCCATTTCTGCCACATAGCGCCGCGCCACAGCTCGGCGATCTCGTCGTCACCCGCGCCTGCCCGCAGCGCGGTCCGTACGTCGAATTCCTGGTCGCTGAACAGGCATGAGCGCAGCATGCCGTCGGCGGTGAGCCGGGTGCGGTCGCAGCTGTCGCAGAACTTGCGGGTGACGGTGGCGATGATGCCGACTGTCGCCGGGCCGCCGTCGACCAGCCATTTCTCGGCGGGCGCCGAGGGGTCGGCGCGACCGGCCGCGGTGAGGGTGAAGCGTTCGCCGAGCACCTCGAGCAGATCGGCGGCGGTGACCATGTTCTCGCGCGCCCATTCGTGGTCGGCGTCGAGCGGCATCTCCTCGATGAACCGCAGCTCACACTCGTGTGCCAGACACCAGGCCAGCAGATCGGCGGCGCCTGCCAGGTTCTGGCGCATCAGCACGGCGTTCACCTTCACCGGGGCCAGGCCGGCGTCGCGGGCGGCACGGATGCCGCGCAGCACCGACTCGAGCCGGTCACGGCGGGTGAGGCGGGCGAAATCGAGCCGGTCGACGGTGTCGAGGGAGACATTGACCCTGGACAGTCCGGCGGCGGCGAGCGCGGCGGCACGGTGTTCGAGGCCGACGGCGTTGGTCGTCATGGCCAGCGGGACATCGGGCACCGCGGCGTGGCAGCCCGCGATGATCTGCTCGAGCTCGCGGCGCATCAGCGGCTCACCGCCGGTGAAGCGCACCTCGTGTACTCCGAGTTCACGCACCGCGAGGGTGACCAGGCGGATGATCTCGTCGGCACCGAGCAGCTCGTCGCGGGGAATCGGCGGCAAGCCCTCCTCGGGCATGCAGTAGGTACAGCGCAGCGAGCATTTCTCGGTGATCGAGACGCGCAGGTCGCGGGCGATCCGGCCGAAGCGGTCGACGAGGAACGGCGTCTCGGGCCGGCCGTCCAGGGAAGGCCGCTCCGATCGCACAGCGGGAATCCCCATTTCGACCAGCGTCACCCCTTCAGTATGCCCCGGACGGGCGGTCGGGCACGGCCCGGATCGCCGATCCGTCACCAGCTCGTCAGCTCACCGTGGCGGGGTGGCGGCGGTGAGCCGTGCGGCGCGCTCGCGGCAGGGACGACGCCATTAGGCTGACACCATGAACCACCGGCACGCCACCGCGTCGGCGCGCAGCGTCGACGACTACCGCGACACCGTCGCCGCGCTGCTGGCCCCGCTCGCCGACCGCCCCGCCGAATCGGTGGCCGTCCCGGACGCGCTGGGCCGGGTGCTGGCCACCGAGGTGCGCTCACCGATCGATCTGCCGGTGTTCCGTAATTCGGCGATGGACGGATACGCGGTGCGCGCCGCCGAGGTGGCCGTCACACCGGTGACGCTGCCGGTCGCCGGCGTGGTCGCGGCGGGCAGGCCGGGCACGACGCCGCTGCCTGCCGGGTCGGCGATGAAGGTGATGACCGGTGCGCCCATCCCGCCGGGCGCGGACTGCGTGGTTCCGGTCGAGGACGTGCGGGCCGACCAGGACCGCATCGTGGTCGAGCGCGGACGCGCAGAGGGTGAGTTCGTGCGCGAGGCGGGCACCGACGTGCGCGCCGGCGCGCTGGTCGCGCGGGCCGGGACCGTGCTCGCGCCCCGGCATATCGCGGCGCTGGCCGCGGTCGGGCTGGCCACCGTGCCGGTGCTGCGCCGCCTGCGCGCGGTCTGTCTCACCACCGGTGACGAACTGCGTCCCGCCGGTGCCGAGCTGGCGCCGGGACAGATCTACAACTCGAACGGGATCGCGCTGGCGGCCGCGCTGCGGGCCGACGGGGTGGAAGTGGTCGAGGTCGCGCACAGCAGCGACGACGCGGACGAGTTCACCCTGGTGCTCCGGGCCGCGGTGGCGGCGGCGGACCTCGTGTTCACCTCGGGCGGGGTGTCCAAGGGCGACTTCGAGGTCGTCAAGGAGGTGTTGCAGCCGCTGGGTGGGGTGTTCGGCGCGGTCGCGGTGCAGCCGGGCGGGCCGCAGGGGTACACCGTCGTCGACGGGGTGCCGGTACTGAGTTTCCCGGGGAATCCGGTGAGCACCACGGTGTCGTATGTGGTGTTCGCGCGGGAGGTGGTGCGTGCGCTGGGCGGGCTGCCGGCCCCGGACACCGCCGAGGTGATCCTGCGCACGCCGGTGCGCTCCCCCGCGGGCAGGCGCCAGTATCTGCGCGGGCTGCGCACCGACGACGGCGTCGAGGTGATCTCGGGCCCGGGTTCGCATCTCATCGCCGGGATGGCCTGGGCCGATGTGCTCGTCGACGTGCCCGCCGAGGTCACCGCGCTGCCCGCCGGTGCCACTGTGCGAATCTTGACCCTATGAGTGAGTTGTCGCATGTCGATCGCGAAGGCCGGGCCCGCATGGTCGATGTGAGCGCCAAGGCCGAGACCACCCGGATCGCGGTGGCCGCGGGCGAACTGCGCACGACCGCCGAGGTGATCGCGCTGGTCAGGGCCGACGACATGCCCAAGGCCGACGTGCTGTCCACGGCCCGGCTGGCCGGGATCTCCGGCGCCAAGAAAACCTCCGAGCTGATCCCGCTGTGTCATCAGCTGGCGCTGTCGTCGGTGAAGGTGGAGTTCGGATTCACCGATACCGCGATCACCATCGAGGCGAGCGCGAAGACCACCGGGCAGACCGGGGTGGAGATGGAGGCGCTCACCGCGGTGGCGGTGGCGGGTCTCACGCTGCACGACATGGTGAAGGCGGTCGATCCGGCGGCGGTGCTGAACAATGTGCGGCTGCTCACCAAAGAGGGTGGCAAACACGGGCATTGGACGCGGCCGGAGCACGTGGAAAGCACCGCGGCCGGGCGCGCCGCGGCTGACCCGACCTCGGGTAGCGACGGCGCGCCGGTGGCCGCGCCGCGTCCTCATCCGGATCGCGATTCGCGCTCCGCCGTGGTCCTTGTCGCGTCCACCCGTGCCGCGGCGGGCACCCGCGCCGACACCACCGGTCCCGCTATCACCGAATGGCTTGCCGCCCAGGGTTTCTCGGTGCGCGGCCCCCTGGTGTACCCCGATGCCGAGATCGGCACCGGCCTGGCCGACGCGCTGCTCGACGGCCCCGCGCTGGTGATCACCACCGGCGGCACCGGTGCCTCGCCCACCGATTCCACCCCGGAGGCGACACGGGCTGTGCTCGATCGGGAACTGCCCGGCGTCGCCGACGCGATCCGGCAGCGCGGCACCGCAAAGTTCCCGCTCGCGGCCCTGAGCCGGGGGGTGGCCGGCCTGGCCGGGTCCACCATCGTGGTGAATCTGCCCGGTTCGCCGGGCGGGGTGAAGGACGGGATCGCCGTCCTGGAACCTCTGCTGAACCATCTGCTCGCGCAAGTAGCCGGAGGCGGCGATCATGAGTGACAACGGCGCGGTGCGCCTGACCGCGATCAGCGACCGGGATCTCGACCCGGTCGCCGTCGAAAATGCCGTCGACGGACCGGAATTCGGTGCCGTCGTGGTGTTCACCGGCAAGGTACGCAACCACGACGACGGGCAGGCGGTGACCGCGCTGGAGTACTCGGCGCATCCGCAGGCCGAGCGGTTCCTGCAGGCGGTCTGCGCCGAAGTCGCTGCCGCGCACGGACTCCCGGTGGCGGCCACGCACCGGATCGGCTCGCTCACGATCGGCGATCTGGCGATCGTGGTCGCGGTCGCGGCACCGCATCGGGCCGAGGCCTTCACCGTGTGTGCCGAACTGGTGGACCGGATCAAGCACGAAGTGCCGATCTGGAAGCGGCAGCTGTTCGCCGACGGGCTCTCCGAATGGGTCAACGCCTGCGGCTGAGCCTCACTCCGTGGTGTAGCGCCAGACGCCGAGCATCGCCTGCTCATCCATCGGCTCGTCGCCGTCGAAGACCGTGCCGCGCAGCCGATCCAGCGCCGCGTCCTGATCGAGACCTGCGCCGATCAGGACCAGGTTCGACACCCGTTCCTCCCCGCGCGCCCATGGTCCGGCGGTGAACACCACATGCCTGCCGACCAGGTGCAGTTCGAACTTGCGCCGCTCCCCCGCCACGGCGAACGCGACGCAACCCTTCGCCCGGAACAGGCCGGTCGGTGGGTCTTCCAGGAAGCCGATCAGGGCGCGCGGGTCGAGCGGGCGTTTGCTGGTGAACGACACCGAGACGTACTCGTCGTGCAGGTGCCGGTGGTCGGGGTCGTCGTGGTCGTGGTCGTCGAGCAGCGCGTCGAAACTCAGCTGCTGGGCGACCTTCGGTTCCGCGCGCACACGTTCGTCGAACAGCAGCCCTGGATCGACGCGGCCGTGCGTGGTCGCGTACACCGGGACCTGACCGACCCACTCGCCGATCCGCGCCCGTAGCGCGGCCAGCTCCGCGGCGGGCACCAGGTCGGCCTTGTTCACCAGCACCAGATCAGCCAACCGCAGGTGGGTGACGAGTTCCGGGTGCTGCTCGCTGGTTTCGCCGAACAGCTCGGCGTCGACCACCTCGACCAGCCCACCGTAGGCGATGCGTGGATTCGGGTTGGCGATCACCATGCGGATCAGATTCCGTGGTTCGGCCAGGCCGCTGGCCTCGACCACGATCACGTCGACGGCGCTGCGCGGCTGGGCGAGGCGCCCGAACAGGTCGTCGAGTTCGGACACGTCGACCGCGCAGCACACGCATCCGTTGCCGAGCGACACCATCGCGTCGACCTGCCCCGCCACCAGCATCGCGTCGATGTTCACCGCACCGAAGTCGTTGACCACCACCCCGATCCGGGTACCCCGGTTGTTGCGCAGCAGATAGTTGAGCAGGGTCGTCTTCCCCGCCCCGAGAAACCCCGCAACGATCACCACAGGAATCACCGTTGCCATCTTGCCTCGCCGCGACGACGGGCCGCACGGGCCCCCGGCTCCGCACACGACGGAGCCGCCCGGTCGCGCCGGGCGGCTCCGGTACCGCCGCGCTACTCCGCCGGGCCGAAGACCAGGCCGACCAGGGTGTACGCGAGATTGATCAGCTGG
Source organism: Nocardia rhizosphaerae (assembly GCF_042650365.1). Classification (NCBI taxonomy): domain Bacteria; kingdom Bacillati; phylum Actinomycetota; class Actinomycetes; order Mycobacteriales; family Nocardiaceae; genus Nocardia; species Nocardia rhizosphaerae. The sequence goes on along the minus strand of NZ_JBHSBA010000007.1, from coordinate 98,097 downwards.
TTGGTGATGACGGTGTCGTCCGCGCCGAGTGCCTGGGCCAGCGGCATCAGCAGTTCCATGACCAACCGCACCGGGCCGCCCATCGCGCTGCTCAGCGAACCGAGATCCAGTTCCGGTTCGTCCGGGGACTCGACCTCGGGTTCCACGGTGCGGCTGCGCGGCGCGGGGGCCTCAGCCGCTCCCGGCGGCGCGGTACGCACTTCGGTGACGTCGGGGAAGGTCAGGTGAGCGCCCGAACCGGTCGGCGGCATGGGTGCGGCCGGTCGCTGCTGGGCGGGTTCGGGATCGGCCGGCGCGGGCTCACCGCCCGGCATGGTGAAATGCCCGCTCGACCCGCTCGGCAGTCCGGGATCGGCGGACACCGGGGTTCCCGCCGGGGCCACGAGTTGTGGCGTGGTGGGTTCCTGGGACGCCGGGCCCTGCCTGCTCGAGTCGCCTGCGGCTGGAGCCGTTGTGGTCGGCGCCGGAGTGCCGGTCGGCGAGGTGGACGAATCAGCCACCGCGCCGTCGGGCTCCGGTGGTTGCGCCGGGGTGGGCGTGGCGCCATCCGTTGCGGCCGGATCGGCGGGTGCGGGGGTCGGCGTGGGGTCACCGGATCCAGCAGACTCGGTGGGCGCCGGAGTCGGCGTGGTTTCCCCCGTTGTGGCCGGTTCGGCGGGGACAGGGGTCGGCTCCGTCGTCGGGTCGACGGGGCCGGGTGGTGACACCGGCAACTCGGCCGGGGCGGGCGCGAAGACGGCGGGCCGGTCGCCGGCCGACCCGGAGTACATGGGTGCAGGCACGTTCGGGTCGACGGCCTGGGCCGGTTCGGGGGTTCCGGTGGTGTCCGCCGCGTCGACCGGCCGGTCCCCGGTGGCCACGACCGGCTTGTTCAGCAGGAAGCCGACGACGCCGGTCGTGATGGCGATCGCGTGTTCGAGCTGGCCCTCGCGGGATTCGAGGAGGGCGGCGTCCTCGGGGTTGGCGCCGTTGCCCATCTCCACGAACACCAGCGGAACCTTGGTCAGGGCGGGGCCCGCGACATCGGCCCTGGTCTGCAGCCCATCGCTGACACCGGCGTAGGTGGCGGCGGGGAAGCCCGCGGCGAGGTAGGCGTCGCGGACGGCGGCCGAGGCCGCGCGGCCCGCGCCGGACTGGGCGGCGTCGGCGGCGGGATCGGGGATCGGCAGTTCGGGCACGATCAGGTGGAAGCCGCGCTGGTCGGCGGGTGCGCTGTCGGCGTGGATGCTTACCGCGACGGCGGCGCCGGAGGCATTGGCGGCCTGCGCGCGCTCGTCGATGCAGCCGCCCCAGCCGGTGTCGTCGGCGCGGCTGAGGACCACATCGGCGCCGAGGGCCTGCAGCGATGCCTGCACCAGCTCGCTGACCTGCCAGTTGATGGTGTGCTCTGGCACGCCGTTGCGCGACACCATGCCGGTGGTCTGGCAGTCCTTGGTGCCGCCGCGACCGTTGTCGACCTGGCGGGCCAGGTTCTCCGAATGCCCCGGCCCCTGGTGACCTGGGTCGAGGAAGATCGTCTTGCCCGCGAGCTGATTGCCCGCCGGTTCGGGCGCGGCCGCGGCCTGCTGGGGCATGAGACCCGTCAGCGAGAGGACGACCGCGGCGGAGACGGTGGAGCAGAGACCGGCCTTGATGATGTTTGGTTGCATGTTCGGTCGGCGCTCCGGAACGGGGCGCCCCTCCCTTCCCATTGGTAACACCAAACCCAGTGGTTCACTCTTGCAACACGAGCAATCGCAGAGCAAGCGCCGTTATCGAACTGTGACGGCAGGTCCGGTGCGGCATCAGCGCTGGTCAGGTGCCCAAATGAGCGGGAGAAGGGCCGGTCACGCGACGTCGGGCAGTTGCCGCAGCGAACGCAGCGCGTAGTGCACCCGAGTCTTCACCGTGCCGACCGGAACACCGAAATCGGCGGCGACCTCGCGATACCCGCGATCGCGCAGGATCACCTCGACCACCGCCGCGCGGTGCGCCTCGGAGAGCCGGGCGAGCAGCTGATCGACGAGCAGCCCGTCGACGAGCCCGTCCACGAAATCGCGGCACCCCACCTCGACGAGCTCGTCCCAGCCGACATCACCGGGCCGGACCGCGCGCGCCCGCACGATATCGACGACGACATTGTGTTCGATCGCCAGCAGCCAGGTCCGCACACTGCCCTTGCGCTCGTCGAAATCACCGCACGCGCGCCAGCCACGCAGCAATGTCTCCTGTACGGCATGCTCGGCGAGGCCGGGATCGCCGAGGCCACGCAGCGCCCGCCAGTGCAGTAGCCCGCGGTCGGCGGCCAGCACCCTGGCCAATCCGTCGGTGGTACACAGTCGCGCACAGTGCGCACCGCAGGTTTCGTCGGTCATATGGGGACATCGCGCACGACCACCCCGATGACAACAGTGGCCTTAAGCGACTCTTCAGGATCCTGCTGGCCCGCCACGCGACACTCTTTTCGCGAGCCCGGCCAGGGCCTGCTCCAGGAGGGGGGAGCAGGGCCGCCGGGCTCGCTCATTTTCCTGATCTCGGCCGATCCACGACGCGGGCGGCCCTCAGGCGACGACAATCGCGGGCGAGGAGCGAGAAACATGGACATCCATGCATATCCGACCGACGCGCGCACGCCGGTCGATCAGACCGAGGCCACCCGCCTCGCCGCGGCCGAGCTACCGGCGCCTGCGCCGTGGACCGAGCGACATGTCGCCGAGTTCGACACCGGTTTCGTCGTGTACGACGCCAGGCCGCAGCGCGCCGCGGCGGGCCGGGCGCAGCCGGTCGGCGGCTCGGTGTACGTCATCGACCGGGCGACCGGCGCGGTGTCGTTCTGGCCGAGCTATCCCTGCGCGGTGATCGCCGAGCTGTACGCCGCCCGGCGGGTCGTGGTCGCGGACGGCTGGCCGGAGCAGGACGAATAGGCAGCATCCCTACGGAGCCGCTCGCGCGTCTAGGCTGGGGGCCGAGCGGGGCGCAGGCCGTTGACCAGCCACAACCCCCTTCTCGCACGGAGTGATCAAGAACGAATTGCATACATAGCGATGTGTGCATACTATTGCGACGGATCGAACCGCACGGATAGGGATGACGCGATGGGCGCAGGGCACGGACACGACCACCACAAGGTGTCGGCCGACAGCGATCGACGCTGGCTGGCCGGCGCATTGGCGGTGATCGTCACCTTCCTCATCGGCGAGGTGATCGTCGGCATCGTGGCCGATTCGCTGGCCCTGCTCTCCGACGCGGCGCACATGACCACCGATGCCGCGTCCATCGTGCTCGCCCTGCTCGCGATCCGGCTCGCGGCACGGCCGGCCACCGGCCGGATGACCTTCGGTTGGAAGCGGGTGGAGATCCTCTCCGCCCAGGCCAACGGCCTGACACTGCTACTGCTGGCCGCCTGGCTCGGCTACGAGGCGATCCGCAGGCTGTTCGAACCGCCGGAGGTGCACGGCGCGCTGGTGCTGATCACGGCACTGATCGGCATCGCGGTGAACGTGCTCGCCACCTGGATGATCAGCCGCGCCGACCGGTCGAGCCTCAATATCGAGGGCGCCTATCAGCACATCCTCAACGACCTGTTCGCCTTCATCGCGACGGCCGTGGCCGGCCTGGTCATCATCCTGACCGGCTGGGTGCAGGCCGACGTGGTCGCCACCCTGATCGTGGTGGCCCTGATGGTCAAGGCGGGCATCGGGCTGATCCGCGCGTCGAGCCGGATCTTCCTCGAGGCCGCACCGGACTACCTCGACCCGGAGCAGGTCGGCCGGGACATGGCCGCCCGCGAGGGCGTCACCGAGGTGCACGACCTGCACATCTGGGAGATCACCTCCGGCTCCCCCGCGCTCTCGGCGCACGTGCTGGTCGAGCCCGATCACGACTGCCACGCGGTGCGCGAGGATGTCGCGCACATGCTCGACCACGAGCACCACATCGAGCACGTCACCCTGCAGGTCGACCACGCCAGGCCGACCGTCATCGGGATCGGCGCCACCGAGCCCGAGAACCACTGCGGCGAGGCGCACGGGCCTCGGCACGTACCCAGGACGCACGCCGCGCACACGCACTGACCCGGAGAGGAGGGAAGGCCCCACACCGAACGGTGCGGGGCCTTCTCGTCGGTCTCGCGTCAGCGCAGACCCGGTCGTCTCATCGACCGATGGGGCTTGTTCAGCCGCCGAAGGAACCGGTCCACAGGGTGTCGACCAGCCCGTGCAGGGCGGCGCCCAGGGTGTCGAAAAGGCCGTTCAGGGCGGCGCTACCGGTGTCGATGATAACGGGGATCATAAGAATTCCTCTAATCTCTTCGGTCCCAGCCGGAGCTGGCTTACAGAGGAGGTATCGACACCCGATCGCCTCGGGTTACGGAAATTCCGCATTAGTGACAGCGCTAACAGTAACTCGGATAAACCTATCACTACCTGCGGTTATACCCTCCTACCCGATAGTCCTGAGGAAATTCTGAGAACTCCGTGAGAAATATACTGAGCCATCCGATAAGCCAGGATTTCCGATACCAGGAGAAGGCGAATACCAATCACGGATTGATAATGTTACTTACGGTCTCACCTATTTCCGTGCCGCTGACCGGCCGCCCAGCCACCATCCGCGCCACCAGCACGAGGAAGTCCAGGTGCGCGTGCAGCGCGGCAGCGCTGCGGGCGACCGAGACCACGGTGCTGGTGCCCGGCCGCACCGGCCGCCCGGCGAACCGGTCGCTCAGCCAGTCCAGCACCACCGGCACCACGAGGAACTCCAGCGGCAGATGCGAGCCGCGGCGCACCCGCAGATACTCGACGGTGGCACCGGCCGCCCGGTAGCGCGCGACATGGCCGTCGATATCGGCGACCGCGATCACCTCGTCCCGGACGCCCTGCACCACCAGCAGCGGCGCAGCGGGCGCCCTGGTACCCGGCTCGATATCGGCCAGGATCCGGCGCAGCTCGGGTTCGGCGAGCAGCCCGGCCATGCCTTCGCGCAGGTGCCTGGCCACATCGCGCCGCGCGAACCGCCACAGCAGCGCGAAGGTGGTGCGCTCCTCGGCCTCACCGAGCAGGGCGCGATAGGTGGCGTCCAGGTGCGCGCTCAGCACCGCGTCCAGCTCCGGGTAGGCGCGCCGCAACCCGGCGACGAACGCCGCGGGGAACCCGGCGAACCAGCCGCCGTTGAGCCGCACGAACGCCGCGGCCGGGTTCCCGACCGGCGATCCGGCCGCGGCCCCGACGATATTCAGTTCCGGCGCGTACTCGGCCGCCAGTTCCGCCGCCCACGCGGTGGCGAGTCCACCCCCCGAATACCCCCACAGCGCGACCGCGGCCGCCGCCGACAGGCCGAGCGGCGCGAAACCCAGCGCGGCCCTGATCCCGTCCAGCGCGCGATAGCCGGGCTCCCGCGCCGCGCCGAACCGGCCGCCGAGGCCCTCGTGGTCGGGCACCGACACCGCCCAGCCCTGCCGCAGCGCCATCGCGATGATCGGCAGTTCCAGCGGCGCGATGGACCCTGCGGTCTTCGCTCCGCGCCGCAGCGCGTACGACGGGAAACACTGCGGCGCCACCGCGTCGATCGCGCACTGGAAGGAGACCAGCGGCCGCGGCCGGGTGGGGTCGGCGCCCCACGGCAGCAGCACCGTCGTCACCGCCACCTCCGGCTCCCCGTCCAGATCACAGGTCCGGTACAGCAGCTGCCAGGCCGTGATCCGCTGCGGCACCAGGCCGAACAGCGCGAGCTCGACCGGGCGGGTGCGCACCACAGTGCCCGGCGCCAGCTCGGCCAGATCCGGCGGGGTGCGGTAGAACGCGTCGTCGGGCGGGAGCAGCGGCGCGCGACTCCAGTGCGTCAGCGCGGGGGCGGCGATGGTCATAGACTGCCGCCACCACCGAAGAACCAGGGATTGAATGTGCACGTCACGGCGTGGCCGCCTTCCGGGTCGAGCGCGCGCAGCGCCAGCGAGACAGCGCGCGGGGAGTACATCATGGTCAGGTGGTCGGAGATGTCCTGCTCGCAGCCGTCCTGCAGGGTGATGTTGTCGACGGTCGCCTCCGGCCCCGCGTGCAGGAATCCGAGTTCGAGCGGGTTCATCACCTCGTCATAGCGGGAGCCGACCACCGTGTAGGCGACGCCGGGCACGGTGTCGCCCGCGGCGTTGAGGGTGGTGTAGAACTCCGAGCCGACGGCCTGCTCGATATTGGCGACGCCGACGATCGGCCGGTAGAAGCCGAGAATGTCGATGCCGGCGTTGTTGATCATCCGGCCGAGGGTGGCCATGCCGAGCAGCGAGGTGCCGTGGTGGGTGGCGCCGAAGGTGACCAGCTTGCCCACCTTGTCCTGCCCGCCCCCGAACTTGAGGTAGTGGTTGGCGATGGTGCCGCCCTGCGAGTGGCCCACGATGTCGACCTGTTCGGCCCCGGTCGCGGCGCGCACACGTTCGATGAACGCCGCCACCTGCCCCGCGGAATCGGCCATCGGACCGACTCCGTAACGTCCCGGCAGCACCGCACCGATCCCACCGCCCTCCAGCAACCCGGACTTACCGAAGTTCAGCGTGAACACGCACATCCCGGCCTGCGCCAGCCGCGGGGAAAGATAGGAGAAGGTGTCGTAGGCGTTGAGCCAGGTGCCGTGCAGCAGCACCACCGGACGCGGATGTTCGGCGCTCGGCTTACAGTTCCAGCGGTTGGCGCCGGGCGGCGCCGCGTCGGGGTGCAACAGCCCGTAGGCGAAGGCAGGCAGATAGGCCGACATCTCCGGCCCCTCCCCGACGGCATCGGAGGCGCGGCTGCCCGCGGAACCCGAGCTGGAGCCGGAAGCACTGCCGGTATCGGCGATGACGGTGGGCCTGCGGCCGTCCGGCGTCGCGGTCACGGTGGCGTCGAGGTATTCGGCCATGGAGGCGATGGTCGGTTCCAGGGTCGGCTCCGCGGCGGCGGTGCCGGTCCCGATGACCGAGGCCACGGTGAGTCCCGCGGCGATGCCGAGTCCGCACAGGGTGCGGCGCAGCGGATGCGTCGTTGCGATCATGTGTTCACTTCCGTCGAACCGCGTCGGCCGGCGTTGGCACGGACGCGCTCTGCGAATCTATGACCGGCGCCACACCACTGTCACTGCACGCTGCACCGAGAAAACGGGCGGGCGATTGGCGCGGGAACCAAGTTCTGTGCGTTCTCGACCGGAGTCGCCCATCGGGCCCTGTTCTCGGACACAATCGAGTCATGCTCGCCGAACACCCCGTTTCCGCACCACCCGCGTTGACCGCTCGACTGCTGACCCGCTGGCCCCAGATCGCCGAACGCATGCTCGCCGATGGCCTCGGCGCGACCGCACCCGCCGAGCTGCCACCTGGCCATTTCACCGCGGAGGTACTGCCGACCATCTACGCGTGTGGCCGGGCCGTGCTCGAGGCGATCGCCGCCGAACGCGAGTTCACTCAGGCCGAGGTCGCGACCTTCGTCGCGCCGGTCGCGGAGCGGCACGCCGAGGACCGGTTGCCGCTGCCGATGTTGATGGGCGCCATCCACGGATCGGCGCAGTCGGTGCTGGCCGAGGCGTCGGCGCTGGCCGAGCCGACCGAGATGGACGAGCTGATCCTGGTGGGCAGCAGGCTGCTCGAACTGCTGCGCCACATCAATATGACCGTGGTCGAGACCTACACCGAAGTCGAGCAGTCGATCTATCACGCCGAGCGCGAGGCACGCAGGGAGCTGTGTTCGGCCCTGGTTCGCGGGCTACCCGCCGAGGAGCTCGCCGCCCGCGCCGACACCGTGCTCGCCGACCAGTACACGGTGCTGGCGATCCATCTCAGCGAGCCGGCCCGCACCGGATCCGCCGCCAACCTGGTGACCAGGCGCCGGATCAGGGTGCTGCAGCGCGCGCTCGACGAACTCACCGGCACCACCACCCCGGCCACCTTCGACGGGTCCAACGGCATCGCGTTGCTGAGCAGCAGCTCCGAGACCGATGTGCTCGACCCGGCGCGGTTCGACGAGCTCGCCGCCCGGCTGGCCGAGCAGTTCGGCGTTCCGGTGTATCTGGCCGAGTTCTCCGGCGTGGCCCGCGAGACGATTCCGGCCACCGCGAAGGACGCGATCGAACTGACCGAGCTGGCTCGTCTGCGCGGCAGGCCAGGCGGCTGCTATCGGCTCGACGACCTGCTGCTCGAATACCAGCTCACGCGCCCCGGCCCGGCGCGCGTACGCCTGGCACAGCGGGTCGTTCCGCTGCTCGGCAGCCCACACCTGATCGAGGCACTGGAAGCGCATCTGCGGCACGGCGCCGACCGCAAGACAGCCTCGCGGCGTATTCACGTGCACCCCAACACCTTCACCTACCGGTTGCGCCGGATCGCCGAGCTCACCGGCCTGGATCCGGCCGATCCGAAGGATTCACGGATGCTGGCGGCCGCGCTCACGGTGCATCGGCTCGACGCGGCACCGCGACCCGACGAGCAGGACTAGCCGGTCCGCGGAGTCCTACACTGGAGCCGCGGGACCTGATGGAGGCGGGCCGGTTGCTGCCCGCTGCGCGCCGAGCGCGTCGTCGTCGACGGCGGCGGGTTTCCTCCACCACGTGCGGGTGATCACCGCCGCGAAAGGACTCGCCATGACGACATCGACCCTCCCCACCGACGCGGGCCTGCTGGTGTTGCGCGTCGGCGTCGGCGCGACCATGGCCGCGCACGGCACCCAGAAACTGTTCGGCTGGTTCGACGGCGGCGGCCTCGACGGCACCGACCGCTTCTTCACCGCGAGCGGCTACCCATCGGGCAAGTTCTTCCCGGTACTGGCCGGGCTGAGTGAGACGCTCGGCGGCATCGGGCTGATTCTCGGCCTGTTCACCCCGCTCGCCGCGGCGGCGATCCTCGGCGTGATGCTCAACGCGATGTCGGTGAAATGGGGCGCCGGTTTCTTCCTGCCGAAAGGTATCGAGTACGAAGTGGTCCTCGCTACGGCAGCAGGCGGTCTGGCCCTCACCGGCGCAGGCGGTTTCGCGTTCGACCGGTTCCTCGGGCTGCGCGACTACAAGCTCGCTTATGGCGTCGGCGCCATTGTGCTCGCCTTTGTCGCGGCCGGTATCACATTGCTCATCCGTAATTGACGGACAACGAAAAAACCCGCTATTCGGCGTGTGCTCCGAATAGCGGGTATTCCGTTTCCCGACAAGGAAAGTCTGGACGCGGCGCGCTTTACAGGTAGGCGCCACAGGTCGGCCAGGCGCCGGGGCCCTGGCCTGCGAGCACGTTCTCGGCGACGCGGATCTGCTCCTCGCGGCTCGCATTGTGCGCGTAGCCGGTGCCGCCGTAGGCCTCCCAGGTGCTCTGCGAGAACTGCAGGCCGCCGTAGTAGCCGTTACCGGTGTTGATGCTCCAGTTGCCGCTGCTCTCGCACTGCGCCACGGCGTCCCAGTTGTTCGCCGACGCGGTGGCGGTGGTCAGACCGGCCGGAACGGCGATCATGGCGCCCGCGACAGCGGCGAAACCGAGGGTACGGGTGAACTTGCGGTTGAAAGACATAAGCTTTTCCTGCCTGTGCCCACCGGCTCGGTGTCCGAAATACCACCGCGTCCCTGCCCCTCAGGAATGTCGGGGATCCTCGAATCGCGGAGCAGGCTTTCCGGTGTTCGTCGATTCGATTCGGCTCGGTTGTTGTGCAAGCCGTGAACGAATGTAGCGGGTCCACGACCCGAGATCACATCCTGATCACGCAGCGTTCTGTAGCAACCATTGCCCAAACGAACACTGTTCCGCGCAGGTCTGCCGTTACAAATCCGTAATGACATTACTGTCGTTATAGTGCCGTAATGTGACTGGGATCACCCAGAAATAGTGGCTCCAGTCACGTTTTGTTTCCGGCAATTCGGGCACCGCCTGCGGGTGTAACGCCTGCCGGGGGCCGGGGAACGATCCGCATATGGGAGAGAAGGAGACAACCATGGCTCAGCGTCGTATCCGCAGGACCGTGCTCGGCGTACTCGCGGTGGGGCTCGTCGCCGCGCTCGCGGTCGGGCTGTACCTGTTCCAGCCGTGGCGGCTGTTCACCACGACCACCGTCGACGAGGCACCGATCGCGACCGCGGTGGGCGGTACCCCCGCCCCCGTGCTGGCGACCGGCGAGTTCCTTTCGCACGAGCACGAGACCTCCGGTTCGGTGCAGATCCAGCGCACCGCGGAGGGCACCCTGGTGCTGCGGATCAGCGATCTGCGCACCTCCGACGGACCGGCGCTGCGGGTCTGGCTGACCGATCAGCCCGTGATCGCCGACGACTGGCACAACTTCGACGACGGCGCGTACGTCGACCTGGGCACTCTGAAGGGCAATGTGGGCAACCAGAACTACGAACTGCCCGCCGGTACCGATCTGTCGACGCTGAAGTCGGTGAGCATCTGGTGCGCGCGCTTCCACGTGTCGTTCGGCGCCGCCACCCTCACCACGGCCTGAGCGGGGATTCAGGCGGGACGGTGCCAGTCCCGGAACGCCGTGAGCAGGGTGGCACGCATCTCACCGGTGAGGTGTTCGGGCGCCGGCCCACCCAGCTCACGGCTGGTGCGGCGGATCTGCTCCAGGTACACCTCGCAGCCGTCGCACTCGCCGATATGGGTGCGGAACCGCCGCTCGGTCTCGTCGTCGAGGACGCCGTCGAGGAAGCGGGTGACCAGCTCGACGAATTCGTCGCAATCCATGCCAACCAGCCCTTCTCGCATCGCTTCACCCAGCATATCCACGCTGTGGCCTCGTCCTTTCAGAGCCCGCGGCCGCCACGGTGTTACGCGGTCAGGCCAGCAGGCGCCGTTCGGTGGCCACCGCGACCGCCGCCGCCCTGGTGTCGACGCCGAGCTTGTCGTAGATGCGACCCAGGTGGGTCTTGACCGTGGCTTCGCTGATGTGCAATGCGCGAGCGATTTCGCGATTGCCGAGGCCCTGGGCGAGCTGGCCGAGGATGTCGCGCTCGCGAGCGGTGAGGGTGGGGCCCGGATTGCGCATCTTGGCCATCACCTTCGCCGCGACCGGTGCCGACAGCGTGGTCTGCCCACTCGCGGCGGCGTGGATGGCCGCGAACAGCTCCTCCGGCCGTTCGGCCTTGAGCAGATAGCCGGTGGCGCCCGCCTCGATCGCGCGGGTGATGTCCGCGTCGGTGTCATAGGTGGTCAGCACGAGCACGTGCGGTGCGGGAGCGGGCTGGGTGGTAATCCGCCGGGTCGCCTCTACGCCGTCCATGTCACCGCCGAGCTGCAGATCCATCAGCACCACATCGGGCCGCAGGCTCGCCGCGAGCGCGACCGCCGATGGGCCGTCGGCCGCCTCACCGAGCACCTCGATCTCGGGTGCGCTCGACAGCAGTGCGCGCAGTCCGGCACGGACGACGGCATGATCGTCACAGATCACCAGGCGCACGGGGGGATTCACAAGCGCCGATGCTAGCGCGCCCACCGATGATTCCCGGCCACCCGGCACGGCACCACCGGCCTGCGCTCGGCCACGGCCCGCGCCGCTCACGACGTCGACCGACCGGGCGAGCGGGGCCCGACACGCTCCCTACCACCGGCAGAGCGGCCGGTGTGGCCGCGGTTCATCCCCCGAGTGGGATCGCGACCGACAGCACGGTGCCGTCACCCGGAGCCGATTCGATCGCGCAGCTACCACCGAGCTGGTGAACCCTGGCCCGGATCGCGGGGAGCCCGTGGCCCCGGTGCCCGGCGGGCGTGGCGCGGCGAGCGGGGTCGAAGCCGCGACCGTCGTCGGCCACGTCGAGCACGATCTGGTCGTCGAGGCTGGTCAGCGTGATGGTGGCGATCGTCGCCTCGGCGTGTTCACGCACATTGGCCAGCGCACCCTGCGCGACCCGCAGCAGCGTGGCTTCCACTCGCTGCGGCAGCGGGCCCGGCACGCCCTCGACGTGACAGCGCACGGTGAGCCGGTCGGTGGTCTCGCGGGCGGCGAGAGCACCGAGTGCCGCGGCGAGCGAGCCGCCTGCGGCCAGGTCGGCGGGTGCCAGGTCGTGCACGAAACGGCGGGCCTCGGCGAGGTCGCGTTCGGCTATCTCGGCGGCCGAGCGCAGATGGGTGCGTGCCAGCTCCGGATCGGTGTCCCACACCAGGTCGGCGGCCTGCAACAACATGCGCTGACTGGACAGGCCCTGCGCGAGGGTGTCGTGGATCTCCATGGCGAGTCGTTCGCGTTCGGCGAGGGTGCCTTCCCTGCGTTCGGTGTCGGCCAGTTCCTGTCTGGTGCGGACCAGGTCGTCGATGAGCGCGGCCTGTCGTTCGGTCTGCCTGCGCATCCCGATGAACAGCACCGTCGTCACCGCGGCGACCGCGGGCGGGGCGAGCACCAGGTTCGGGTCGAGCCAGCCCGCGATGCGCACCTGGCTCACCACGACCAGCGCGGTCAGCACCACGACCAGCGTCACCGCCACCCGCACCGACAGGATCCGCAGCCCGGTGTACACCAGCGGGACCGCGCACCAGGCGAAACTCGGCGCGAGCACCACCAGCACCGACCAGGTGGCCACCAGCAGCGCGAACCACACGATCCGATGCGAATGCCGCAGCTCGCTCATCGCGTACAGCACCGCGAGGGACAGCGCGAGGGACACGACCAGCGGGGTCGAGCTGGTCTCGCCGTGCCGGATCAGCCAGCGCAGGAGCGAGGCGCTCAGCAGCACGTAGAACGCGCTGTACACGATGACCGGGAGCAGCCGGGTGTCGTCGGGCTGCTCGCCGAGCGTGCTGCGCATCGGCTACCTCCGTCCATGTTCGCGATCGGCAAACCGCCCCATTCTCTCCCGCCGGCCGGCCGCCGCGGGTCATCCGATCGGTCGACACCCGGGTGATCCGATCCGGCCGCAGAAGTACAGCCACTTCGTCGATTCGCCGCAGCCGTCGGCCGAACAGGATGGATATCGACAGGCCAGGGCACCGAGCCGGCCGAGATCCGATCAGGAGCAGCAGATGACCACCAAGCCGAGCACCCGCAACCGCCTCATCGTCGCCGGCGCCGCCACCGGTGTGATCGCCGCAGGCGTCGTCGGCGTGGTGACCGTGCAGGCGCAGAACCCGGACCCCGCCACCCGCACCCCCGTGGTGGCCGATGCCGCCGACGCCAACCTGACCCAGTCGACCCACCTGTCGATCGCGGCCGCCACCAAGGCCGCCCAGACCGCCCTGGACGCCGCGGCGAAGGAGAACCAGCGCGTGAGCGTCGCCGTGGTCGACCGCAACGGCAATGTCATCGTCACCCTGCGCGGCGACGGCGCGGGCCCGCAGTCCTACGACGCCGCCCAGCAGAAGGCCTACACCGCCGTCTCCTGGAACACCCCGACCACCGAACTCGCCAAGCGCCTCGAGTCGGCCCCCCAGCTGGCCGACATCGACGGCACCCTCTTCCTCGGCGGCGGCGCCCCCGTCAAGGCCGATGGCGCCCCGATCGCAGGCATCGGCGTGGCAGGCGCCCCCAGCGGTGATCTGGACGAGAAGTTCGCCCAAGCGGGTGTGGCCGCCCTCGGCGAGTAGCCCGGCCGGTGCCCGCGCCGCGGGTCAGCTTTCCAGCTGGCTACGAATCGCCACGAAGTCGCGGGCGATGTCGGCCTTGGTCACGCCGACCCAGACGATCTTGCCGAAGCTGTTGTCGGCAACCCAGGAACACAGAGCTGACGGCCCCTGATCGGTGACCGCTGTGGCGCACCGCGCGATGCCGCCGAGCGGTCCCGCATCGATCGACGTCACGTCCTGCGGTGTCGTCCCGACCGTGTCCGACAGCAGCAGCTCCACATTGGACTCGGGATTCTTCAAACCCGAGGCCACCACGTGCACCAGGAGCTCGGGTTGCGTACGCGAGTGCCCGTAGATGGCGACCACCGAATCGACGTCTTCGCCGTAGCCGCGCTGCACGGCCGCCAGCTCACCGAGCGTGGCCGGATCGGAGATCCGCGGAATACCTTGGAGCGCATCGGGTTCGGTCAATCGCACCGCGCGGCTCTCGGTACCGGACGGTGTCCACAGATGCGCGAGGCCACCGCCGGCCAGCGTCAGTCCGATCAGCGCACCGGCCGCGCTACCGAGCAGGATCCACAGATTTCGACGTTTCGGGGTTCGCGCTGCAGACGATTCGGCCGAGTTCAAGTTTCCCCTCCAGTGTCCGACCCCGAAATCCTATCGGTTCCACCATCGTTTCGCTGCCGAAATCCATCGCCACGCGACCCGTCCGCTATTCCGCTCGTCGCGCGCGAGCCCGCCGCTTGCCTTCGTGCATGGCCTGCACTCGTGCGACCGGAATGGTATGCCCCTCCGCTACCAGGTCAGCCGGAAGCCGCTGTGGTGCGGGCATTTCCGACTCCCATGGGTCGGCACCGCCCAGTAGGTCCGGTGCGGTGCGCACGGTGAAATCGGCGGGGGTCACGTCATCGAGATCCGCCCAGCGCAGCGGGCAGGACACGGTGACGCCGGGGCGGACGCGTGGGCTGTAGGCCGCGGCGACGGTGGCGCCGCCCGCGCGGGTGGCGTCGAGAAAGACCTTGCCGTGCCGGTCTTCCCGGATGAACGCGGTGGTGCCGACCGACGGATCGATCCGCTCGGCCCGCGCCGCCACCGCGCGGGTGGCCGCGGCCGCGTCTTCCACATCGGTGCCGGGCACCACCGGGACGAAGACGTGTAAACCCTTGGAACCACTCGTTTTCACCGCACCGGAGAGTCCATCGGCGGCCAGCGCCGCCTGGATCAACCTGGCACCGGCCACGGCGTCGGCGAAGGTCTGCCCCGGCGCGGGATCGAGATCGAGGACCAGATGGGTCGGTTCGGGCGCGGACTCCGCGCGGTACAGCGTCGGGTGATATTCGACCGCGCGCTGATTGCCGAACCAGATCAAGGTCGGCAGGTCGTCACACAGCGCATAGGTGATCCGGCGCCGCGAACTCTCCGCCCACACGGTCGTGCGTGGCACCCATTCCGGCGTGTACTTCGGCAGATTCTTCTGCACGAACGGTTCCTGGCCGGGCCGTACCCGCACCACCGACAGCGGCCGTCCCCGCAGCACCCGCAGCAACCGCTCCCCCACGAACTCCAGGTAGTCGATCAGATCGCGCTTGGTCGCCTCGGCACCGTCGAACAACGGCTGCTCGAGATTGGACAGTTCGACACCGTGCCGCAGTTCGCCCGCCATCGCTCCACCGTAGTCCGATCCCGGCGGCACGGGAGGTCGTCACCCGCCTGGAGCGCAACAGCGGGTTCCCCGTTCGAGCGGATCGACCGCCGCGCCCACGGTCGACCGACGCGACCCGAGGTCAGCGCAGCGGCGGCGCGATCCGCTCACCGACAGCCGGTGACCAGCCGTTTTGGTTGAACGCCCGGTCGTCGGCTATCGTATGACGGCGCGGTTCACCCAGTGGATCGCAGTTCTGGCCCCGTCGTCTAGCGGCCTAGGACGCCGCCCTCTCAAGGCGGTAGCGCGGGTTCAAATCCCGTCGGGGCTACGTCGAAACTCCCCGGTCATCGTGACCGGGGAGTTTTTTCATGTCCGCGCCCATGCAACATATTGACAGATGTTGCGTTCTCCATACACTGTGGGAAACGTTGCAGCAGGGAGGTGTCATGACCGAGCAGACCCCGCTGGGCAAGCGGCTCGACGATCTGGCCGCCCGCCCCGACGCGATCACCGCGTTCAAGGCCGCCCGATCGGGGTTCCTCGCGGGCCGCAGGCTGGAGATGAAGGAGCTCGCCGACGAGCTCGGGGTCAACCGCGCGACGCTGTTCCGCTGGGTCGGCGGACGCGACGAACTGCTCGCCGAGGTGATCTGGTCGGTCGCCGAGCCCACGCTGCGCCGCGCGATCGCCGCCAACCCCGGACACGGCGCCCACCGGATCGCCGCTGTGCTAGGCGATTTCGCGCAGGCGGTCAACACCTCCGATGCGTTCCGCCAATTCCTGCGCCGCGAGCCCGAACGCGCGCTGCGGCTGCTCACCACCCAGGCCGGGTCGGTGCAGCGCCGCTTCGTCGTGCTCATCGCCGACCTGCTCACCGCCGAGATCGCCGCGGGCACCCTCGATCCGCCGCTGCCGGTGCCGGAAGCGGCGCTGCTGCTGGCGCGGATCTCCGAGACCTTCATCTACGCCGATGTGATCAGCGGCGAGGAACCCGACGCGGCCAAGGTCGTCCAGGCGTCGCTGGTTCTGCTGGGCGAACGGCCCGACCGGTAGGAACCGAAAGGAAAACCATGCAGCGCACCATCTTCTCCGAGGACCACGAGGCCTTCCGCGCCTCCGTCGCCGAATTCGTCAAGCGCTCGATCGAGCCCAACGCCGAACGGTTCATCGAGGAACGGGCGATCGATCGCGAAACCTGGCTGGCGGCAGGCGAACTCGGCTACCTCGGGCTCGGTGTGCCGGAGGAGTTCGGCGGCAGCGACGCCGGCGACTACCGTTTCGCCGCGGTGCTGGGCGAGGAACTGGCCAAGGCGAGCGCCGCGGTGGCATCCTCGTTCGGCATCCACTACGACGTCTGCGCCCCCTACCTGGTGGAACTCACCACCGACGAGCAGAAGCGGCGGTGGCTACCCAAGTTCTGCACCGGCGAGCTCGTCACCGCCATCGGCATGACCGAACCGTCCGGCGGATCCGACCTGGCCGCGCTGAAGACCACCGCGGTGCGCGACGGCGACGACTGGATCATCAACGGCTCGAAGACGTTCATCACCAACGGTTTCAACGCCGACCTGGTGATCGTCGCCGCGCGCACCAGCCCGGAGAAGAAGGCCAAGGGCATCACCCTGTTCGCGGTCGAGACCGGCATGGCCGGCTTCACCCGCGGCCGCAAGCTCGACAAGGTGGGCCAGCCCGAATCCGACACCGCCGAACTGTTCTTCGACAACGTCCGCGTCCCCGACGCCAACCGGATCGGCGAAACCGACCGCGGCTTCATCGCGATGATGGAACGCCTGCCGCAGGAACGCATCGGCGCCGCGATCTCCAATACCGCGCACGCGGCGGCCATCCTGGACGAGACCCTGGCCTACGCCAAGGAGCGCAAGGCGTTCGGACAGCAGATCGGCAGCTTCCAGTACAACAAGTTCCTCTTCGCCGAACTGGTCACGAAACTGGAAGTGACCCAGGCGTTCGTCGATCAGGGCATCGCCGCGCACGCCGAAGGCAAGCTCTCCGCGGTCGACGCCGCCAAGGCCAAGTGGTGGTCGGCGCAGGTGCAGAACGAGATCCTCGACGCCTGCGTGCAGCTGCACGGCGGCTACGGGTACATGCGTGAGTACCGGGTCGCGCGGGCGTGGATGGACGCGCGCGTCACCAAGATCTGGGCGGGCTCCAACGAGATCATGAAGGAACTCATCGGCCGCGAGCTCGGCCTCTAGGACGCCGCCGACCCGGTGGCCCCACGCGTGACCGCGCAGGGCCACCGGGAGTCGGCGCGCGTCGAGGTAGTGCGTCGCGCCCGGCGAGTAGACCACCGGGCGCGACGCGACGCCGGTCAGTTCAGGATGATCGGCAGCGCGGCCAGATCGTTCTGGGTGAGCACCGGCAGATTGCCGAGCTCACTGTCGGGCACGGCGAGCCGCAGGTTCGGGAAGCGGGCGAACAGCGCGGGCAGCGCGATGGCGGCCTCGAGCCGGGACAGCGCGGCGCCTGGGCAGATGTGCGGGCCGTAGCCGAAGGCCAGGTGCCGGTTGGCAGTCGGGCGGGTCACGTCGAACTCGTCGGCGGTGTCGCCGTGCACGGCGGTGTCGCGGCCGATGGCGCGGTAGGACATCACCACACCGTCGCCCTTGGCGATCACCGTGTCGCCGACGGTGATGTCCTCGGTGGCGAAGCGCATCAGCAGGTGCGAGACCGGGCCGTCCCAGCGCAGCGACTCCTCGATCACCTGCTTCCATTCCACATCGCCGGCGAGGACTTTCGCCAGCTGCTCGGGTTCGTTGAGCAGTGCGCGCACTGTATTGACGATCAGGCTCACCGTGGTTTCGTGCCCGGCGGCGACGAGGGCTTTGATATTGCCGATCGCCTCCTCCTCGGTGAGCGGCTCACCACCTTCGGCGTCGGCGACGACGAACGCCGAGGTGAGGTCGTCACCGGGGTTCGCGATCTTGCGGCGCACCTGATCGGTGAAGTACACGTCGAGATCGCCGATCACGCGCAGGCGCTCGTCCTGCGGCGTCATCACCGAGAAGAACTTCTTGTACCAGTCGAGCAGCTGCGCGTGATCCTCGCGCGCGACGCCCATCAGGTCACCGACCACGCGCATCGGCAGCGGATAGGCGAAGACCGCTTTGAGGTCGACCGGCGTGCCGTCCGCACCCGCGGCTTCGAGATCGTCGAGCAGTTCGGCGGTGAGCCGCTCGATGCTCGGACGTAGCTCCTCCAGCCGCCGCGGCGCCAGCGCCTGCGCGGTTTTGAGGCGCAGCCTGCGATGCTCGGCACCGTCGACGTTGAACATCGAGCGATCGACATCGACCATGCCGATCAGCGGCCACTGGTCGGTGACCACGCCGTCGGTGTACAGCTTCCAGGCGTTGATGTCCTTGACCAGCCTGGTGTCGGTGGTCAGCTGCCGGGCGATGGCGTGATCGGTGACGGTCCACGCGGGCACACCGAGCAGGTCGATCGTGGTGAGCGGGCCTTGGGCGCGCAGCCGCGCGGTCTCCCCGTCGAGGTCACCGACCATGGGATCGATGGCGAATGGGCATTGCGAACTCACGAGGAACCTCCGACGGGTCTAACTGGTGTGCAACGAAACTGCCTGGCAGTGCGGCCTCTTCACGACTGCCTACCCGACAGGTCTGACCGGGGTGAAACGAACGGGCAGCGCGGTCATGCCACGCAGGAAAGCCGAAGGTCGGCGGGTGAGCTGGTCGACGGGCACCGCGAGGTCGACATCGGGGAGCCGGTCGAGCAGCACCTCGATTCCGGTCCGCGCGATGATCTCGGCGATCTGCTGCGCCGGGAACGGGCAGCGGTATTCGCCGTAGCTGAACGCGAAGTGGGCGTTGTTGCCGGTGGGCACCGTGTCGCCGTCGGCGAACGATTGGCGGACGTGCGGGTCGAGATTGGCGGCGGCCAGGCCGAGCAGCAGCATGTCACCGGCGCGGATGGTCTGGTCGCCCAGCCTGGTGTCGCGGGCGGCCCACCGGCCCGCCAGGATCGAGGTGGGGCCCTCTTCCCAGAGGACCTCGCTCATGGCGTGACCGACGCTGCGCCGTCCCCCACCGAGGGCGGCGGCGAAGCGGTCGTCGACCAGCATCAGCCGCATGGCGCTGCCGATCCAGTCCGCCGTCGGAAGCTGGCCCGCCGCCATGATCGCCATCAGGTCGTTCATGTACTCCTCGTCGGTGAACGACTCGGGATCGGCGAGCATCAGCGACACCAGATCGCCTGCGGGACGCGCCTTCTTCACCGCGACCAGGCGCGCCATGTGTTCGGCGAATCGCGCGTGGCCGAGGTGGGCGTCGGCGCCGCCGTCAGCGAGTGCCTTCATGACCTGGACCAGGTCGGCGGCGTCGGCATCGGCGAGGCCGAGAATCCGGCTGAGCGCGAGAACCGGCAGCGCCTCGGCGAATTCGGCGACCAGGTCGGCGGTGCCGCGACCGCAGAAGCGATCGATCAGCCCGTCGGCGAGCTCCTCACAGGCGCGGCGCAATTCGAAGTGATCGACCGCGTCCAGTGCCGGTTCCACCATGGCCAGGTGCCTGCGATGCTCGGCACCGGCGGTGAAGTAGATCGACGGCATCGGACGCCCGACCATCGGCAGCAGCGGCCAGTCCTCCGGCACCCGCCCCCACTGATTCCACAGCGACACATCGCGCGGGAACAGCAGCGGATCGCTGGTCACCTGATGCAGTTCGCGGTAGCCGATGACCAGCCATGCGGGGAACCCGCCCGGCAGTTCCACCGCGACCACCGGGCCGTGCTCGCGCCGCATCCGGCGATAGACCTCGTGCGGTTCGATATGGAACTCGGGTCCGCTCAACGGCACGGCGCCGGTGATCGGGCAGGCACCGGTGGGTGTACTCATGCGATGGTCTCCCCTTGCGGTACAGCGGAATACAGGTGTTCTACCAGCGCGATGAGCACTTGTTTGCTCGATTCGCGCGAACGCGCGTCACACATCAGCAGCGGCACCGCCGGATCGAGATCCAGCGCATCGCGCACCTGCTGCGGCGGATGCGAGTCACCGAAGTCGTTGCAGGCCACCACGAACGGGGTGCCTTGATGTTCGAGCCGGTCGATCGCGTACCAGGAGTCGCTGATCCGGCGCTGATCGACCAGCACGATGGCGCCGAGCGCGCCGGTGAACAGCCGGTCCCACAGGAACCAGAACCGTTGCTGCCCCGGCGCGCCGAACAGATACAGCACATGTTCGTCGTCGAGAGTGATGCGGCCGAAGTCGAAGGCGACGGTCGTGCTCGACTTGCCAGGCACCGCACCGGCATCGTCGACACCGACCGACATATCGGTCATCGTCGCCTCGGTGTCGAGCGGCCGGATCTCGCTCACCGACCGCACCAATGTCGTCTTGCCGACGCCGAATCCGCCGATCACGACGATCTTCAACCCGTGCTGTGCCGTGCTGTGCAGCGGTGCCAGCGACCGCTCCGGCGCGGAATCAGAGCTTGCGAAGTCCAACGAGCACCTTCTCGAGGGTGGAGGCATTCAGCGACATCGCCGCCGACAGCGGGGGCCGGACGGTGATCTTGCCCATGTGCTGCAGGTCCGCGAGCAGTACCGTCGCGACCCCGACCGGCACCCGCAGCTCCGCCGCGATCTCCACGACCGCGGTCGGTGCCCGGCACATGTCCAGGATCGCGACCTGCTCCGAGGACATCCCCGCCGACGGACCCGATTCGGTGACGATCAGGGTGACCAGGTCGAATTCGTCGGTGGCGGGTGCCCGGCCGCCGGTCAGCGTATAGAACCGGTCGGGGTCGTCGTCGCGGCCGGGCCTGGTCAATTCGGCGCTCCGCGTCTCGGCTGGGCGGCCATATGCTCGCCGAGCTGTTCGACCAGCTCGTGCATGGTGTGCCCGACCAGGCCCGCGTCGGCGTCTTCGGCGGTGACGACCGCCAAGTGCGCGCCGCGCCCCGCCTCGACCACGAACAGGATGCCGCCGTAGAACTCGGTCATCGACTGGCGCACACCGCCACGCCCGTCACCGAACTCGACGGAGGCCCCGTGCGCCAGGCTCTGGAACCCGGCGGCGATCGCGGCGAGCTGGTCGGCGCGATCGATGTCGAGTTCGGGGGTGTGGCAGATCTTGAGGCCGTCGCCGGACAGCAGCAGCGCGTGCCTGGCGCGTGGGGTGCGGGCGATCAGCTTCTCGAGCAGCCAGCCGAGATTCGTCGAGGCTATGGTGGTCATCGGTCCTCCGTTGGGTGGGGAGCTGGGGCTTGCCCTCGGCTCGGCGCCGACCGCTGGAAGGCACCGAGGGCAGCCGGTTTGGCCGGCGCGGTGTCGGCGACCGGGGTGGTGGACAGCCCGTCGGGGTGGACCTTGGCCAGCGTGTCGCCTCTGCGTCGTTTGGGCAGAGCGGGTGAGGTGGACACCGTGGGCGCGGCGGTGTCGGCCGCGTGCGCTCCCCTGGTGTCGGCGGTCCTGGCGTGTCGCTCGCGTGGGGTCGGCGGGTCGAACTGGCTCAGGGAGTCGAACGGGTTCAGCGTGGTGAGCTGAGGTTCGGTGGAACGCGGTGTCGGCGCTGACATTCCGGTGGTTCCACGGCTGCGGCGTTCGGCGCGGGCGGTGAGCTCGCGCGGGACCACGACGACGACGGCGGTGCCGCCGATCGCCGACGGCCGGTAGGAGACGGTGAGTTCGTGTTTGCGGGCCAGGTGGCCGACCACCGCGAGGCCGAGCCGGGTGCCCGACAACGAGGTCAGGTCGGTGCCCTTGCCCTTGTGGTCGCGTCCGCTCACGGCGGCTTCGGCGCGGCGCAGCGCGGACTCGCTCATCACCAGGCCGCTGTCTTCGATCGTGATCACCACGCCCGCGGGCACTTCCGCGGCGTAGACGTGCACCTCGGTGGTGGGCGGGGAGAAGTTGCAGGCGTTGTCGAGGAGTTCGGCGAGGGTGTGCATCACGCCTTCGGCGGCGTGCCCCACGATGCCGACCTCGGCGACGGCCCGCAGCCGCACGCGCTGGTAGCCGGCGACGCGTCCCATGGCGCCGCGCAGAATCGATTCCATCGCAATGGGTTTGGCCCAGCGGCGACCGGTACGGGCACCGCTGAGCACCGCGATGCTGTCGGCGAGTCGCCCGGTCTGGGCGGTGCGGTGGTCGATGTGGAGCAGGTCGGTGAGCACGCGCGGGTCGGCATGGCGGTGTTCCATCTCGCGCAGTTCGGCCAGCATCGAGGTGGTCATGGCCTGGATGCGGCCCGCGGCACCGGCGAAGGCGGCGAGCGCGGCGGCGCCGCGGCGAGCGTTCTCCTGTGCCTCCCAAGCGTAGTGCGTGGCGTGGTCCTCGGCCTGGGCGATCCGCTGACTCGCCTCGGCGATGGTCGCGGCCACCTGCTGTTCGGCGCGTCGGGTGACCTCGGCGGCGTTCCTGGCCGCGGCCCGCTGCCGCAGCGCGACGAAGATCGCGGGGCAGGCCACCAGCGTGAAGGTGAGCGCTCCCGCGAGCACCGGGAACCCGATCAGCGGCGGCGCCATGACCACGGCGATACCCGCGATCACCGCGACGGCGATTCCCACACCGAGCACCACGTATCCGGCGCTCTCCGCGGTGGATTCGGGGGTGCCGCTATCCGGCGCGACCTGCGCCTTCGGCTCGACTTCCGCAGTACTCACCGGCCCCCAACCACCCATCGTCGAACCAATCACACGGCACGAGAGCCCGTTTCGATTTACGCAGGGGAGCATATCGAGCCCTCGCTACTGCTGCCACTCGAGCAGCGAGGTTTTCATGATCTGTTCGTATGCATTTCGTTACCCAATCGGGATGCCGTCAAGGAATCGAACTGCGGTTATACGCTCTGTATCTCGCAGGCGTCCGGGCGAGGGCACAGTCAGGTCAGTCGAGCACCGCGGTCGCCTCGACCTCGACCAGCAGATCCGGTTCGCCGAGCGCGGCGACACCGAGCAGAGTGAAGATCCGGCGGTCCGGTCGATGCTGATCGAGCGCGCGGTCAGGCAGGAGGGGTTCACCCGGCCGGCAACGCGGCTGGGCGAGGTCCCCGACACCGACGATCCGGTGCGTGACCCGGTCGCGACCGCCCGCTGCCACCGACCGCGCTCGGCAACGGTGTCCCGATTCCCACCGCACTGTTCGTGGCTGCGGGCGACGAACCGGTGCGGTGTGCGCGGTCGGTGGCGGCGGGTTGGCGGGTCAGTTGAGGGCGGCCACCGCGTGTTTCGCGGCCTCGGCGACGAGTTCGTCGGACGGGTCGGCGTCCGCGGTCGTCTTGGTGGTCAGCACGGCGAGGACCAGCGGGGCGCGGTTCGGGGGCCAGGCGATCGCGACGTCGAGGGCGGAGCCGTACGCGGGTGTGCCGGTTTTGTCACCGACGGTCCAGTCCGCGGGCAGCCCGGCCGCGATGCGCTTCGCACCGGTGGTGTTGGCCTGCAGCCAGGCGGCCAGCTTGGCGCGTTCCGCCTCGCCGAGCAGGTCGCCGAGGACGAGGGCACGGTAGTCGGCGGCCAGCGCGGCGGCGGTGGTGGTGTCGCGTTCATCGCCGGGTACGGCGGTGTTGAGTTCCGGTTCCCAACGATCGAGGCGAGACACCGAGTCGCCGATCTCGCGCAGGAAGGCGGTGAATCCCGCCGGGCCGTCGACCAGCCGGAGCAGCAGATTGCCCGCGGTGTTGTCGGACAGGGTGATCGCGGCATCGCAGAGCGCGGCGACGGTCATCCCGGTGTCGACGTGCTTCTCGGTTTCCGGGGAGTACACCACGAGGTCGGCCGCGGTGTAGTGGATGACCTGATCGAAGTACCCGGTGTCGAGCGGATGATCCCGCAGCAACGCGCCACAGACGAGCCCCTTGAAGGTCGATGCCATCGGGAACCGCTCGTCGGCGCGGTAGTCCACCGTCGCTCCGTACCCGGTATCGATCACCGAAACACCAAGCCGAGCATCATATTTCGCCGCCAGATCGGCGAAGAGGGGCGCCGATACCTCGGCCGCGCTCGGTGCGGGCGGGTCGACTGCCTGCCCGGCGTTCGAGCAGCCAGGAAGGGCGAACAGGACAATCGCCACAGCGGCGATGCGGTGGCGAAGCGGTATCGGAAGGGCGGTCACCACCGCAGAACACCACCGCCCCGACCGCACCGCCAATACCCGCGCCGGGCCCGCTCCAGTCGCCATCGATATCAACGCAGTTCAGCGCGCCGCAAGCGCCCACATTCCGGGAGTTCGAGCTGCCCCGTCGTCCGCTCCGACCAGCCCGATGCGCTGCGTGATCGTTCGCTCCGGCCCGCCAGGGGTCCGCGCGCGAGTTGCGGCAGAGAGGGGGTGTGGGAGTGAGTGGCGCTGGTTCAATGGCCGACATGGATCTGTTGCGCCATCTTCGGTTCTTCGTCGCGGTCGCCGACGAGGGGCATTTCGGGCGGGCCGCGGCCGTACTGGAGATGACGCAGCCGCCGCTGTCGCAGGGGTTGCGGCGGCTGGAGCGGCACCTCGGGCTCGAGCTCATCCACCGGACCAGTCACGGCGCGCTGCTCACGGCCGCGGGGCGGGAGTTGTTGCCGCGGGCCAGATTGCTCGTCGACGATGCCGACCGGTTACGGGCGGAAGCGGAGCGGATCGGGCAGCGCGGTGGGACGGTGCGGTTCGCGGCGACCGTGGCCCTGCCGGATCGGCTGGTCGCCGCGTGTGTCACGGCGCTGCGCACGCCTGGTGCCGCAGTGGCCACCGTGCTCGGATCGACCGTCGATGTCGTGGCACAGGTGCGGGCCGGGGTATGCGAGGTGGCGGTGATCGAACATCCCGCGCTGGTCGACGGAGTGGACGCTGGACCGGTACTGAAGCTGCCCCGCTGGCTGGTCGTGCCCGCGGAGCATCGCACCACCACCACCGAACGCCCCACCTTTCCGATGCTGGCCGGACTCCAGTTCGCCCATCCCGCGCGGGCGGCCAACCCACCGGCGTTCGACACCGTGCTCGACCTGCTGCGCGAACGGGGACTCGACGTCCCGGTGCTGGCGGCGCCCGATGACCGCGCGTTGCTCGCCGCGGTCGCCGCGGGCACCAGTTTCGGCCTCACCACCACGCCACCGATCCCGACGCCCGGCGTTGCCTGGCTCACCTTGGCGCCGCGGTCGGTGGCGTTGCGGGTCAGGGTCATTCGCCGCAAAGATGCCGCCGACCGAGCCGCAGCGCTGGACCGTGTGCTCTACCGGGAACGACTGCGATGAGTCCGACGGTGGACCGCATTCGCGCGGTTTTCGCCGATGCCGGGTGCACCGGGTGGCTGCATGCCCGCCGCTGCGATGAGTCCGCCGCCGAGGTGAGTGTCGGTGGGCACGAGCGGGTGGTCATCGCGTCGGTGTACAAGCTGCTGCTGTTCGCGGCGTTCTGCCGGGAGGTCGACCACGGCCGCCTCGATCCCGGCACCCGGATCACCGTCGACCCCACCGAGTGCACGCCGGGACCGACCGGGCTTGCCGCCCTGCACGATCCGGTCACGCTGAGCAGGCGTGACCTGGCGACCTCCATGATGACGGTGTCGGACAATGCCGCCGCCGATGTGCTGCTCGGGGAACTCGGGCTGGCCGCCGTCACCGATCTGGTAGCCGAACTCGGCCTCACCGCGACGCGCGTCGTCGGTGGCACCGCCGACCAGCACCGCAGCCTGGTCCGCGACACCGACACCCACACCACCGCGGAAGCCTTCGCCGCGCTGGCCGACAACGACGAGGCCTGGACCGTCTCCGCCTACGACCCGTCCTACGCCAGCGCCACCACCCCTGAGGAGATGACCAGATTCCTGCGGCTGCTCTGGTCTGGGACCGTATTATCCAGAGAGAGAACCGAATTCGTGCGCGCGGTGATGAGCAAGCAGCTCTGGCCACACCGGATCGCCGCCGGGTTCCCGCACCGTGGTGTGCTCGTCGCCGGCAAGACCGGCACCATCGGCGTGATCCGCAACGAGGTGGCGGTGATCGAGTTCCCCGGCGAAACCTCGGTCGCTGTCGCGGTGTTCACCCGTGCCGCGCGCGCGGATCCCACGCTGCCGGTGGTCGATGCGGCGATCGGCGAAGCAGCCCGTATCGCGGTCACCGAACTGCGCCGCCCACGGTGATCGGACCACCCACCCGGTCGTGTGTGGCGACCGTCTGGGGTGGATCGCGAATGGTGCCGCTCCAGCACGCCGCCGAGGCCAGGGCCGAGTGGACGCATGCCGCCGAACACGATGCGCGAGAATCGGGTTCCCACACCGACGCGCCCGAACCGGGTGGTGATGGTTAGCATCGGTGCTCGTGGGTGGAGATTCTTCCGGTTTCGGCCGGGTGCGGTTGATCGGTGTGGTGGCGGGGGTCCTCGGGATCGTGCTGGCGGTGGCGACGCCGTTCTTGCCGGTCAGCCAGGAACGGGTGAGCCTGAACTGGCCGCAACCGCAGGCGCTGCAACTGAGTGCGCCGCTGGTGCACTATGTGCCGCTGACCCTGGATGCGCACGTGCCGTGTACCGCGCTGCGCGACACGACCGGCGGCACCGTGCTGTCGACCGTGCCCCCGCAGGCCCCACGCGCCGGTTCGAAGGGCCTGGTCGCCCGGATCGAAGACCGCCCCGACACCGGACGCACTCTCGCTGTCGTCCTGCGTGATCGGCTGCTGCTCAGCGTCCCGGTCGCCGACATCGGGGCCCCACCGGCCGGCGCGGGTATCCCGTCCCCCGGTGGCCCGGTACCCGCGAGACCGGATAGTTCGCCTCCCGGACGAGGCGGGGATGGGCCGCCAGGCTCATCGGCACCACCGCCGGGCACCGGGATTCCCGCAGGCGCGGACACGCCCGCTGCCGCGTGCACCGCACTGACCATCACCTCCACCGCCACGAGTACCACCGCGGAACTCGTGGGCCTGACCGCGGCGGACGGGTCGCCGATGCGGACGACGGTCGACGGTGATGTGCGCCCGCAGCTCGTCGGCGTGTACTCCGAGCTGGATCGCGAGCGGATGGGCGATGCGTGGCTGCGGGCCGAGATCGATGCGCGGTTCGCGTCGAGCCCGACCGGCTGGAAGCTGGCGGGCATTCTCGGTGCGGTGCTGTGCACCGTGGTCGCCCTGAGCTGCCTGCACCGCGGCGATATCAGGGACGGACGCCGGTCGCGGCGCGTGCTGCCCGCGCGCTGGTGGCGGTTCACCGGTCTCGACGGCGCGGTCGCCGCAACCCTGCTGGTGTGGCATGTGGTCGGCGCGAACAGCTCCGACGACGGCTACATCCTCACCATGGCCCGCGCCGCGCGGGAGGCCGGGTACACCGCCAACTACTACCGGTGGTTCCAGGTCGCCGAGGCGCCGTTCGGCTGGCCCTACGAGGTACTCGCGCTGCTGACCAGGTTCGGCGAGGCGGGACTGTGGATGCGGCTGCCCGCGTTGCTCGCCGGTCTGGTGTGCTGGCTGGTGCTGAGCCGGGAAGTGCTGCCGCGCTTGGGTTCCGGTGTCGCGGCGAGCTCGCCTGCGCGCTGGACCGCCGCACTGGTGTTCCTCGCGATCTGGCTGCCGTACAACAACGGCCTTCGCCCCGAACCGTTGATCGCGATGGGTGTGCTGCTCACCTGGTGCTCGATGGAACGCGCCATCGCCACCCGGCGCCTGCTGCCCGCCGCGCTGGCGGTGCTGATCGCCGCGTTCTGCCTCGCCGCCGGACCCACCGGCCTGATCTGTGTGGGTGCCCTGCTCGCGGGTTCGCGCCCGGTCGTGCACACGATCATCGCCCGCGCGCGCACCGGCGCCGGCGCCGCGGTGCTGCGGTACGCGGCGGTGCTGGCACCGATCGCGGCCGCGGGCACGCTGGTACTCGTCGTCGTGTTCGCCGACCAGAGCTGGGCGAGCGTGCTGGAGGCCACCCGGGTGCGCCGGCTCGTCGGCCCCGACCTGTCCTGGTTCGAGGAGCGCACCCGCTGGGACTCACTGCTCTCGGTGAACCCGGACGGTTCGTTGACCCGCCGGTTCGGTGTGCTCGCGATGCTGCTGTGCCTGATCGTCGGTGTGCTGGCGACCGTGCGTGGCGCGGGCCGGATCGCCGCAACCGCACGCGGCCCGGTGACGCGGATGCTCGCGGTGACATTCCTTGCCCTGCTGCTGATGATGTTCACCCCCACCAAGTGGACCCATCACTTCGGCGTCTACGCCGGTCTCGCCGCCGCCCTTGCCGCCGTCACCGCGATCGCCCTGCGCCGCGGCACACTCCGTGCTCCCTGGCTCCGGTCGCTCTTCGGCGCGGCGGTCCTGTTCCTGCTCGCCGTCTGCTGTACCGGATCCAACGGCTACTGGTACGTCTCCGGCTACGGCGTCCCCTGGCCGGACCGCGCCCCCACCGTAGGCGGTGTCGACGTCTCGGCCCTGTTCCTCGCCGCCACCGCTCTCACCCTGCTCATCGCCCTGTCGCAGTACTACCGCGCGCCGAATACCCTGCGGCGGCAGCGGACGAACAGCACCAGCGCAGGGCCGGCGGACACCACCGGCTCTGCAACAGCAGACATCGCCGCCACCACCGGCGAGCGCGACACGGCTAGGACAGGGCAGATCCCTGTCGACGATGTGTCGCGGCGATACCGGTTGCCGGTGGTCACGCCGCTCACGCTGGCCGCGGCCGCGATGGTGCTGTTCGAGGTGGGATCGCTGGCCTCGGCGGCGATCTCGCAGTATCCGGCGTATTCGGTCGGCCTGTCGAACCTGCGAACCCTGGCCGGGGATCGCTGCGCCATGGCCGATGACGTGCTCGTCGAGACCAACACCGCCAACTCGCTGCTCATCCCCGTCACCGGCGCCGTCGCCGACGGGCTCGCCGCCGAGAACACCGGCTTCACCCCGAACGGCATCGGCAGCCTCGCCCCGGACCCTGGCCCCGGCCGATCCGCCGCCCCACCATCGGGTTCCGGCCCTGCCCCCGGCGGCGCGGGCCCCGGCGGCCCCCCGAACGGCGCGCTCCCTGATGGTCCTCCCAGCGGCGCGGGCCCCGGTGCCACCCCGTCGACCGCCCCCGGAGGACTGCATCACAGCGGCGGCCCTTCAGACGGATCGAGCTCCGGCACACCGGGAACCGACGGCACGGGTCCCCGTGGATCGAGCCTCGGCACACCCGGCGGCGCACCGGGAAACAACGGCACACCGCCCGGTGGATCCAGTTCCGGTACACCTGGTGGATCGGCCCCAAACTCTCCGGGTGGCCAGAATTCTGCCGCCCCCGGTGGCACCGTACCCGGTGACAGGTCCGGGAACGGGCCGGGCGGCTCGGCTCCCGGCGGGAGTCAAGGGCAGGGCGGGCCGGGGCCTGGCGGGCCTGCCGCCGCGACCGGTGTCAACGGGAGCACCGCAGCGCTGCCGTTCGGGCTGGTCCCGGAGCGGACGCCGGTGCTCGGCAGCTACTCGACCGGCGCACCGCAACGCACCCGGCTGACCACGCAGTGGTACGACCTGGATCTCGCAGCGGCGCAGCGGGATCCCGCGTATCGAGTGGTGGTGCTCACCGTCGCGGGCCGGATCGAGTCGGTGGCACCGGACGGCACGCGGATGCCGGGGCAGCGGTTGCGGGTGGAGTCCGCGCGCCGTGGCGACGACGGAACCTTCACCCCGCTGGGCGAACTCGTGCCGCCGAACGTGGGTGGCGCACCCGGTTGGCGGAATCTGCCGCTCGCGCTGGACACCCTGCCCACCGGCACGACGGCGGTGCGCCTGATCGCCGAGGGCGAACCCGACCCCATGCAATGGCTGGCCGTCACACCCCCACGTCTGCCGAAACTGTCGACACTGAACACCGTGGTCGGCACCCGCGATCCGGTGCTCGCGGATTGGCATGTGGGGCTGGCGTTCCCGTGTCAGCGTCCGTTCGATCACCGCTCCGGGGTGGCCGAGATGCCGCTGTGGCGGATCCAGCCGGACAAGCTCAACGCGCAGGTCTCCGAGACCTGGCAGGGCGAGACCGGCGGCGGCCCGCTCGGCTGGACCGGCCTGCTCATGCGGAGCCGCACGATCCCCGCCTACCTGGCCGACGACTGGACCAGGGACTGGGGTGAGCTCCAGCGCCTCAGCCGCCTGATCACCGCACCCCCGGCGGAGCTCGAGGTCCGCAGGGCCAGTGTGTGGGGCTGGACCGGCGAAAGCCCGATCAGGACAGGCTGAGCACCCCCGTACCCAGCAAGTGTGGGGTGTCCGGCCCCGCGCCGACCACACACTTTTCGCCGCACTTGCACGAATCACGACAACAACTGAGATAGGTGGACACGCAGCGTGGCGCGGGGACCGAGCCACCCGGCCGCGGGCCACCGGGCGGCGCCGACCCCCGGCGACCGGCGACCGGCAGCACAACAAACGAAACCGCCGCCCCCAACGGGAAGCGGCGGTCTCAGCGGCGCGGACTTACTTCGGCGGCTCGCCACCGGGCGGCTGCTCACCGGCGGGCGGCTGGCCCGGCGCACCGGCGGGCGGCTCACCCCCGGCGGGCGGCGTGGCGCCGGGGGGCAGCGGCTTGCCGATATTGCGGGCCATGTCCGGCATCAGCCGGATGGCGACCTGCTCCCAGGTGCCCCAGTTGTGGATGCCGATCTCGGGGTAGTCGTAGCTGACGTTGGTGTAGCCGAGCTCGGTGATCCGCTGTTCGAAGGAGCGGGTATTGGCCAGCGCGATCGCCTCGAGCGGCATGCCCTGGGTGATCGCGTCCACCGAGGACAGGTCCTGGTCGGCGGGCGTCGCGCTGCCCGCGGAGATGTAGAGCCGGGTGTTGTTGGCGACCAGCGTCTCGGCGAACCCGTACGGGTCCATCCGCTGCCACTTCTCGCTGCCCGCGGGCGCCATCGCCTCGATGTTGTAGCCGCCGCTGGCGATCATGGCCGCGCCGAGCGCCTCGCGCATCCCCGGCATGGACATGTGCAGATAGCCCGACAGCGAACCGGCGTAGGTGAACTGCTCCGGATGGTAGGCCGCCATCATCAGCGCCGCGCCGCCACCGCTGGACAGGCCTACCACGCCGTTGCGGGTGTCACTGAACCCGAGCCGCGACTTCAGTGCCGCGGGCAGGGTTTCGGTGATGAAGGTTTCCCACTTGTAGGTGGTGGTCTTGCCGTTGGTGTCCTCCCAGCCGCCGACGGCCGAGCCCGAGTCCGCGCTCGGCAGTGCCGACCCGTCGGGGTTGAAGCCGTTGAAACTGCTCGGCTGGTCCCAGTCGGCGTAGAAACTGGACTGGCCGCCGACCGGCATCACCACATTGATGTTGAACTTCGCCATCTCGGCCGGGATATCGGTGTGCTTCTCCCAGCCGTTGAGGTCGTTCTCGGCGCGCTCGCCGTCGAGCAGATAGACCACCCGGTCGGTGTTGCCGTCGGCCGCCCGCAGGATGCGGGTGTTGATGGTGCCCATCGACGAATCGACGCGGAAGTCGATCGCATCGGGATTCTCGTCCGCGGCCGCGGGCGCCACCGACACGCACAGCGGAAGCACCGCCGCGGCGACCGCCACCGCCATGCCGCGCCGGATCCGGCTCGACCCGTGTCGGCGCCGCAGCGCCCCTCCCATGGTTACCCCACGCATGATCGCTGTTCAGGCCTTTCCGTTGTGCGGCTGCCGCCGCGTCCCCACTCCACCCGACCGCGGCACTCACAGCCTGCGGGCGGCTCCTGCCGGGCAGCATAGCCTGCCGGGGCGACGGCGGGCATACCGAAAACCGATGTGAGCCAGTTCGCTTCGCTCAGACAGCGGGGTCGACCCTGGTGACGCAGCGAACGGTGACGACCTCCTCCGCGAAGCACCCACTCCCCCGCCGACACGATCGCCGGTTCGGTACCGCGCACAGCAGTGGATAGTCCGATTCCACTGCCGCAGAATTGGGTTGGGGCGGATCAGCGCTGCCTGGTGGCGAAGAACTCCCAGATGACCGCTGTCGCGTCGAGGGGATCGCCGGACCGGGTGCCAGGCCAGCTGTGCCCGGTACCGGCGACAGTGACGAGCCGGACCGCGCGTCCGTCGCGGCAGTTCGCGGCGGCGACGGTGACCTGGCCGGTGGTCGTCGATTCCGATGCCGCGCAGTCGTCGACGGCGCGCCAGAAATCGTGCAGCTCCGGCACCGGTGGTCCGTCGATGCGGGCGATGCCGATGCCGGGCTCGCCGTCGTAGCGGACATTCGCGTCGTCACTGCCGTGGACATGGATCACCGAGGTCGGCGCCGGATCGGCGCAGTCGCCCAGCTGAGTTCCCGCGACCGGGCCGATCGCGGCGGCGACCGAGGTCCGGCAGGCCATGGTGTAGGACATCATGGCGCCGTTGCTCATTCCGGTGAGATAGATCCGGTCGCGGTCGACGGGCACCGCGGCACCGATCTCATTGATCATGGCGGCGAGGAAGCCCACATCGTCGACGCCGGTGCGGCCTGGGGTGCCGCAGCAGTCGCCCTCGGTGTTCCAGGCGCGGTCGACGCCGTCGGGATAAGCGACGGCGAAACCGGTGGCATCGGCCATGGCGTCCCACCCGTAGGCGCGCTGCGCCTGCGCGCCGGTACCGAGCGCACCGTGCAGCACCACCACCAGCGGCGCCGGTTCGTCGAGTGCGGCGGGCCGGTAGAGGCGATAGGTGCGGGCGTGCCCGTCGTGGTCGAGGGTCCACTCGCTCGTGCCGACCTGGGGCGTGGCGCCGGCCTGCTCGTCGCCCGCCGCCACGCAGCCGACGAGCAGGACAGCTGCCGCGGCGAGCAGGGCGATCCGCATGGCACCAGTGAACCGGACCTTCCACCGCGGGGCAAGCGGTTCGTCGCGGTGGTCGCGCTAGGCTGGATGGCCGATTCGTGGCCACCGCACCGGATGGCCCTGCGCAGGACGGAACCCGTTGAGACTCGCCGTACGACTGATAGTGATCCTGCTGATTCCGGCTGTCCTGTTCGCCCTGCCCTGGTGGACGCTGGTAGCCGCACCGACCGGCGGCACCGGCACATTGTTCTGGGTGGGCACGGCGGTGTGCGCGCTCGGCTATCTGAGCCTGCCCGCCGCGCTGTTCCTCGGCCACGGCCCCACCCAATCGGATCCGGCGGTGATCGTCGGCGACGCCGTGCTCGGCATCCTGTGGGTGGTTTTCTCCTGGTCGTCGCTCGGCCTCGTCGCCCGTGGTGCGCTGGCCGTGGCCGGGGTCGACGGCACCGTCGCCGCGCGGATCGTCGCGCTCGGGGTGCTGGTGATCTCGGTCGCGCTGATCGGCTGGGGGTACTACGAGGCGCGCCGGTTGCCACGGGTCCGCACCGTCGACGTCGGGATCCGTGGCCTGGCACCGGGATTGGACGGTCTGCGGGTGGTGGTCGTCACCGATACGCACTACGCCGCGCTGAACCGGCAACGCTGGTCGGAGCGGGTGGTCGACCTCGTCAATGCCCAGCGTCCCGATATCGCCTGTCACGCCGGTGACCTCGCCGACGGATCGGTGGCCAGGCGCAGCGCCCAGGTCGACCCGCTCGCCCGGGTGCAGGCCCCGCTCGGCCGCTTCTACATCACCGGCAACCACGAGTACTTCGGTGACGCACAGGGCTGGATCGACCATATGGCCGGGCTCGGCTGGCAGCCGCTACACAACGCGCACCGCACCGTCGACCGCGACGGCGACCGGCTCGTCGTCGCCGGCATCGACGACCCGACCGGCGTCGGTCTGCCCGGTCACGGCCCCGACCTGCCCGCCGCACTGGCGGGCGCCGACCCCACGCTGCCGGTGCTGCTGCTGGCCCATCAGCCCAAGCAGATCACCGACAGCGCGGCGGCGGGGGTGGCGCTGCAGATCTCCGGCCACACCCATGGCGGCCAGATCTGGCCCTTCCACTATCTGGTCCGGCTCGATCAGCCGGTGGTCGCCGGGCTGAGCCGCCACGCGAACGGCACCCAGCTCTACACCAGTCGCGGCACCGGCTTCTGGGGCCCGCCGCTGCGGGTGTTCGCGCCGAGCGAGGTCACCGTGCTGGTGCTGCGCCCTAGCGGTGCGGCTGGGTGACCTCGTCCGGAAGCGGTCCGCTCATCACGACCTCGGAGCCGTTCCACGTGTAGTGAATGGCCACCGGACCGCCCTGGGGCGTGGCGAACGGCTCGTCACCGGCGAGCCACTTGTACTCCACGCTCACCTCGTTCTTCGTGTAGCCCACCACCGAGGTGAACGCGTAGGGCTCGGCGGTGGCCGTGCCGAGCCACTGCCCGTCGTGGAAGAACAGCACGTGGATCGGCGCCCCCGCGGAATTGCCGCCGACCGCCTGCACCCAGAGCAGTTCGGCGCACTGGCCGGGGATATCGTTCGACGCGCGCTGGGCATGCCAGCCGTCGCCGAGCCGGGCCAGCGCATTCCGCACGCCGGTCGAGCTCGGGTCGATGCATTTGCCCGGTCCGCTGAGGTCGTCGCCCGCCGGCGTGGTCGGCTCCTGCGTCACCGCTGTCTGTCCGCCGGTCGACCCCTGACCGCCGGTCGACCCCTGTCCGTCCGTCGACCCCTGGCCCGGCGTCTCCTGCTCGCCGCCGGGCTGCTGTCCACCGGTGGGCGCCGGGGTGCCCGCCGTGACCGAGGTGGTCGCCGACGTGGGCGCGGAGCCCGTCGAACCGCCGTCGCCCGTGCAGCCGACCACCGCGGCCGCGGCGACGGCGATCAGCGCACTCATCCGCACTACGTTCTTCATGACTTCCTCGATTCCTGTCCCCCGCGCCGGTCGCGCGTTCTGCTCAGTCCATCGGGGTCGCCGAAACGGCCGTTAGGCGTATTCCGGCAATCATCACCCTAGGTGTGGAATATTCACACCCTTCCGCAATCAGAACGAAATGCCTTGTGCCCCAACCAGATACGAAATTCGGCCGGGTACGCCACGCGTACCCGGCCGGATCGGCGGTCCGAGCTCAGTGAATGTCGGTGGTTCCCGAGCAGGTCACCGGCGGCACCGGCACCAGGCCGGTGTTCACCACGGACAGGTCGATGCGCACCGGCCCGGCCCCGGTGGGCACATCGGTGAAGTAGACGGTGCCGCCGGTGCCGAACATCGAGGAGATGTTCGTGTGCCCGGTCAGCGAACCCGAGGCACCGGTGGC
The DNA here is from genome assembly GCF_042650365.1 of Nocardia rhizosphaerae. Taxonomy (NCBI): domain Bacteria; kingdom Bacillati; phylum Actinomycetota; class Actinomycetes; order Mycobacteriales; family Nocardiaceae; genus Nocardia; species Nocardia rhizosphaerae. Next base: position 62,950 of record NZ_JBHSBA010000007.1, on the reverse strand, counting down.
CAGATTGGTCCAGGTGAGCGTGGGACTGCTCTGGTAGCCCCAGATGCTGGCGCCGGAGTGCACCGTGAAGGTCGGCAGCCCCGAGCGGTCGTACAGGTAGGACACGATCACCTGGTTGCTGTAGGGCACGTCGACGATATTGGGGCTGATCCCCATGCAGTCGATCCCCACCAGATAGCTCGGCAGGGCATTCGCCGTACCGGCGCCGGCCACCATCGTCCCGGCCGCCACGGCCACCCCGGCCGCGATGCCCGCGACCTTCGCACGCACAGTCATATAGATCCCCTTCCACTGGTAACACCCGAGCCCCACGAATCCGCGCAACGCACCGCCGGACACCGGGAAGCCCGGGAATGTGCGCGCCACAACCGGCGCGCCCTCCACTCACCGTATCGATCACCGGCACACATCGTTACCGGAAGTAAGCAAACCTCTCATACCTAGCTCCGCTGGGTTATGACCTAGCGGTTCTAGGTACAGGAGTGCGATGCGGGTCGTCGCCCAACAAGATCGTCGCACTCGGCCTGAACGTGATCCTGCTGGTGAACCTCGTCTGGTCGGCCCGCCTCGGCGCCGGATTCCTGCGCGGCACACACCGTTTCGCGGACCTGGAACCCTGGCAGACCCGCTACGCCCCGGTCTGCGGCACCTGGGCCGCGGCGGGCGTGCTCACGACCGGTCCGATCTTCGGCGGCTCATGGCCGCGCGAGCAGCAGCGCCACGCAGCCGATCAGCGGCGGAACCAACTGGATGAGCGCGGCCCGCGCCTTGTCCGGCGCGGAGATCAGCAGCACGGTCCCCGCCGCCACCATCGATCCGGCCCCGGCCAGCACCAGCGCCACGCCGATCCCCGGGTCACCGAACCCGACGAACCCCATGCCGACCGCCGCCACGATCGCGAGGAACAGGTTGTAGAACCCCTGATTGAAGGCCATCTCCTCGGTGGCGGCGGCTGCCGCCACGGAGGTCCCGAACGTCGCCCTGGTCCGTGGCCGCGTCCACCACAACGACTCCAGCACGAAGATGTACCCGTGCAACAGCACAGCGATCCCGACGAACACCAGCGCGAACACCGTCATGGCGGCACCTCTCGAAGCGCCCGGCGGTCGCCGGGTCGGTGGCGCGATTATCCGCCGCGGCGCCCCACTGTGACGCAGGACGCGCGGAATCGAACGCCGCGGGCGGTGCGGAAAATCGCCGGCGGGGCCGTGACAGGATCGACGGGGGCTGTTGACGATCTCCACCACCCACACTCCCGCGACCGACTTGGGGTTCCTGGCGATGGAGTCGGTTCCCACCGATCCGCGGCTGTGACTCAGGCGGGTCGCAGGCTCGCCTGGCGGCCCACCTCGTCGAGGTGGGCCATGGCCTCCGCGTAGGACTCGAACAGGCCGGTCTCGTGGTACGGCACGCCGATCTCGGCACAGAACCCGGCCACGATCGGCTGGGCGCGAACGAGATTGGGGCGCGGCATGGACGGGAAGAGGTGGTGCTCGATCTGGTAGTTCAGGCCGCCGAGCCCGAGATCGGTCATGGCGCCGCCGCGGACGTTGCGGGAGGTGAGGACCTGGCGGCGCAGGAAGTCGGTGTTGTCGCCCTCGGGCAGCACCGCCATCCCCTTGTGGTTCGGCGCGAACGTGCACCCCATGTAGAACCCCCACAGCCCCTGTTGAACGGCGATGAACGCCAACGCCTTTCCCGGCGGCAGCACCAGGAACACGGTTCCGAGATAGGCGGCGGCGTGCGTCGCGAGCAACGCGCCCTCGAGCACCCGATTCGGGATCGGCCAGCGCAGCACCGCGCGCACACTCGCCCGGTGCAGGCTGCCGCCCTCGAGGAACAGCATCGGGAAGAACAGCCAGGCTTGATACCGGAAGATCAGGCGCCGGATTCCCCGTCCGGCCCTTGCCCGTTCCCCGGAGAAGGCCAGCACGCCCATCGCGTCCGGGTCGGCGCCTTCGGTGTTCGGGTGCGCGTGGTGCCGATTGTGATTGCTCGTCCACCAGCCGATGCTCAGCCCGATCGCGAGATTGCCCGCGATCAACCCGTACCGGTAGTTGGCCCGGCGGGACGCGAAGATCTGCTTGTGCCCGGCGTCGTGGCCGAGGAACGCGATCTGCGCGAACACCAGGGCGAGGAAGGCGCCGACAGCCAGCTGCCACCAGGTATCGCCGAGCAGCACGAACACCACCCAGCCCGCCACGAACGCGGCCGCGGTGAGCGCACTCGCCCACACGTAGTAGCGCACCCGGCGGTCGAGCAGACCCGCCGCCCGCACCCGGCGCATCAGGATCGAGAACTCACTGCCGCGCACCGGCGCGACATCAGCGACTGCCACCCGTCCAGCATGCCTGGCCGAAGCCACCACCAGGTGAACTCGACCGAACTAGTTCACCTTCGCCGCACGACGTTCGGTGTCGAGGGCGGTGAACGCGGCAGCGGCGAGGATCAGGATCGCCGAGACCAGCAGGGCCACGTCGAGCCCGTGGTGGAAGGCTGTCTTGCCGGTGGCGAGCACCTCGTTCACCTTCGACAGGTACCGCAGGTACGGGCCGATATCGACCCCTTCGGGGATGCGGCCGCGCTCCACCGCCCCGATGGCGTCGGGTTGCAGGGTGGTCGGCAGACCGAGTTCGGTCATCCTGGCCTTCAGGTCCGCCGAAAGGAACGCGCTCACCAGCGCGCCGAGTACCGCGACACCGAAGGCCGAGCCGACCTGCCGCATCGTGTTCGTCACCGCCGCCGCCATGCCCGAATGCTCGGCGGGCACACCCGACATCACGGCAGAGGTCAACGGCACCACCGACACGCCGAACCCGAATCCGGCCACCGCCATCGCGGCGGCCAGCCACGGATCGTGCAGGGTCCCCGACAGCGCCTGGCGGGTCAGCAGGATGCCGCCCGCGCCGAGGACACAGCCGAGGATCAACGGTATGCGCGCGCCCCTGCGGCTCACCCAGAACCCGGCCACCAGCGAGCCGAGCACGATCGCGCCCGCCATCGGCGCGAAGACCGCCGCGGTGCGCGCGGCCGAATACGACTGCATCACTTGGAGATACAGCGCGGTGAAGAAGAAGATCGAGAAGATACCGAAGTAGACGGCGAAGGCCACCACCAGCGCGCTGCGGACCGCGGGTAACCGCAGGTAGGTGAAGTCGAGCATGGGCGCGCGTGCCCGCCGTTCCACCGCGACGAACGCGGCCATGGCCACTGCGCCGAGTGCGAACATCAGCAGCACCGGCACCGAGGTGTAGCCGCGGTCCTGGCCCGCAGTCGCGGCGTAGACCAACAGCCCGAAAGCCGTTGCGCCGAGCACGGCTCCGGCCCAGTCGAACGGCTCCGGCTGCGGATCGGCGCTCTCCGGTACCGACCACAGCGCCACCACCAGCGCGACCGCACCGATCACCAGGTTGAACCAGAAGATCGAACGCCAGCCCCAGGCGTCGACCAGCACACCACCGAGCACCGGACCCGCGGCCAGCGCGAGCCCCGAGACCGCCGCCCACACCCCGACCGCCTTGGCCCGCGACCGCTCGCCGGGGAACACGTGCCGCAGCACCGACAGCGTGCCCGGTTCCGAGGCCGCCGCACCGAGCCCCATGATCGCGCGACCGGCGATGAGCAGGGCCACGCTGCTCGCCATGGCCGACACCACCGACCCGGCGCAGAAGATCACCAGCCCGACCATCATCACTCGCTTGCGGCCCCACCGGTCGCCGAGTGAACCGCCTGCCAGCATCAGCCCGGCGAACACCACCGTGTAGGCGTTGACCACCCATTGCAGCAGCGTGACATCGGTGCTGAGCTCGCTGCGGATGTCACCGAGCGCGACGCTGACCACGGTGGTGTCGAGGAAGGTCACGAACACCACGGTGACAACGGCCGCAAGGGCGACTCCCGGCCGGGCCGGCGCCTTGTCCATCTGAACCACGGCCTCAGGTTACTGGCGCGTCGGTTCCACCGCCGAACCTCGCTGTGCCTGCCGCCCGAAAAGGCAAGTTGTCAACGGCGATACGGCCGATGTTCACCCATCCGACATGGCCTGCCGCCAGCGGGACGGGTGGCCGGGCGGGACCGGCACTCCGTGCCGCAGCCGCGAGAACGCGTCGACACCGCCGACGAGTTGACGAACGAAGGACCGGAGTGCCCGACCGCGGGGCGCGGAGCCGGGCTGCGCGATGACTGACATGGCTCAACGATCGCAGTGGACAAGCGTCGACGGGAGTGGCAGGATCGACAGAAACCGATTGGATTTTGCCATCGTGGTTTCGTCTCGGCACACCGTCGCCGTCCCGCTGATCGACGGGATGACACTCTTCGAGATCGGCATGCCGCTGGAAGCGCTCGGCTATGACTGGGACCGGGGCGCCCCGCCGCTCTACGACGTGACACTGTGCGGTGACCTGCGCGGCGTGCGCACCCACACCGGTGCCCGGCTGCGGCCACAACAGCCGTTGCGCGCGCTGTCGACGGCGGGCACGGTGCTCGTGCCCGCAGTGCCGCCCGGACGCCCGGTCGGCGAACCGCTCGTGCGGGAACTGCGCAGCGCGGCCGAGCGTGGTGCGCGGATCGCGGCCATGTGCACCGGCGCGTTCGCCCTCGCCGAGGCGGGACTGCTCGACGGTCGCCGGGCGACCACGCACTGGCGGCACGCCCCGCTGCTCGCGCGGATGTATCCGGAGATCGATGTCGACGCCCGCGCGATCTACCTCGAGGACGACGGCGTCTTCACCAGCGCGGGTTCGGCCGCCGGCCTCGATCTCTGCCTGCACCTGATCCGCCACGACCACGGCGAACGCGCCGCCAACACCATCGCCCGCAATCTGGTGATCGCCGCCCACCGCGACGGCGATCAGGCCCAGTACGTCCACGCCGACCCGCTCGACGACGCCGCGTCCTGGCTCGACGACCTGCGCACCTGGCTGCGCGCCCACCTCACCGACCCGATCACCCTGAGCGACCTCGGCCGCGCCGCCAACGCCGCACCCCGCACCCTCGCCCGCCGCTTCGCCCGCGATGTCGGCACCACACCGATGCGCTGGGTCGCCGCCGAACGCATCGCCGCCGCCAGGGCCCTCCTCGAGGCCACCGATCACCCGATCGACCACATCGCCACCGAGGTCGGCTTCGGTTCCCCGGTCACCTTCCGTGCCACCTTCACCCAGGAAGTGGGCATCTCCCCGCACCGCTACCGCACCCGATTCACGGCGCGAACCGCCGCGGCGCCGTCGGCCCAGGACGAACCTCGGCGAGACCGGACCGAGGGCGATCGCTCCCGATCCGGTCAGGCGCGGTCGGGTACCGGGGCGGGGAGCAGGCCCGCGGTGATGAAGCCGTCGATATAGCGTTGCAGGACGGCGTCATCGATCGGCGGGCAGTGCACGCCGGATGCGGCGAGCACAGCGCGGGTGCCGGTGTCGTCGACGAGGAGGGCGTCACCGCCGCCGTTGAGGTAGTTGTCGGCGACGAGGGCGGCGCGCATGAGGTCGGCGTGCGCGGCGATCTGCCCGGCGAGCCGATCGGCTGCCTCGGCCACCGACACCGTTTCCACGGGAAAACCACTGCGCCGCAGAATGTTCAAGATGTCGCCGACATTGGTGGGCGCGCTGTTGACCAGGTGGTATATCGCGGAGTCCGGGTGCCGTCCGGTGGCGAGCACCACCAGCGCGCCTGCCACGTAGTCGACCGGAGCCAAGGTGACGTCGGCGGATTCGATATCGGGTGCGACACCGAGATGGGCGGCCGAGCGGATGAGGGTCCAGAACGCGTCGTCGGCGCTGATCGCGCCGCCGCCGATGGATCCGGCGACCAGCCCCGGCCGGTACACGGCGACCGGAAGTCCGCGTCCGGCGGCAGCCAGGACCAGTTGCTCGGCAACCCATTTGGTGGCCAGGTAGCCGTTGCGTGGCACCTCGGCGGCGGTGATCGCCGACTGCTCGGTGACGACACCGGTATGCCCGGCCCCGACCGCCGCCGACACGGTGGACACGAAATGCAGGGCTTTCACCCTGGTCTCGACCGCCAGCCGCAGGATCTCGACGGTGCCCGCGACATTGGCCGGGCGCAGCGACTCGTAGGAATCCAGGTGATTCACCTTGGCGCCGTTGTGGTAGATCGCCTCGATCCGCACGGCCAGCTCGGTCCAATCCTCCGGGGTGAGCCCGAAGCGGGGTGCGGCGAGATCGCCGGGCACCGGCACGACTCGGTCGGCGAGACCGTCGATACCGAGCCCGTACCGCTCCAGCGTCGCGCCGAGACGGCGGCGCACGGCGTCGGCATCCTCGGCGCGGACCAGGCACCAGACCCGCGCCGAGGTGCGGTCGAGTAGTTCGCGCAGCAGGTGGATGCCGACGAAACCGGTTGCGCCGGTGAGAAACACCTCGGTCGCCGCGATCGGCGGTGCCGGGAAGTCCGCGGGCACCGTGATCGCGGGATCGAGCACGGCGTCGGCGGTGAGCATCGCGGTCCAGTTCCCGGCCGCCGCGGCACCGGCTTCGGCGGTGACCGCCGCCGTGACTGCCCGCGGGGTTGGCGCCTCGAACAGCAGCCGCGGATCGGCGTCGATGCCGAGCCGGGTCCGCAGCTCGGCACGGAGCGTGAAGACCAGCAGCGAGGTTCCGCCGAGCTCGAAGAAGCTGTCGTCGACCTCGACCGAATCCCGTTCCAGCACATCGGCGAATACCCGCGCGACCGCCAGTTCACGCACGGTCGCCTCGGCATCGTCGCCCTTGATGTCGATATCCGGCACGGGCTGATCGGGCCGGGACGATTCGGGCGCGACCGGCGATTCGGCGGCAGTCGCATCCGGCCGGGAGACCCCGGTCGCGTCCGATACCTCCGCAGCGGCTACCTCGGACCGGAAGTGCCCCGTCGGCTCCGAGTGCTGCGCGACGTTTGTGTCGGACCGCAAGTGCCCGGCAATGTCCGAGACCCCCGCAGCCGTCGCATCGGACCGGCTGCGCCCAGTTGTCTCCGAGAGCTGCGCGATGGTTGCTTCGGGCCGCACCGCGATAGTGGCGAGCAGGTCGCGGAACCGGGCGGCGACGCCGGTGACGGTCGCCGCGTCGTAGAGGTCGGTCGCATAGCGCAGGCTCGCGGCGAGACCGCCGGTTCCCGGCTGCTCGCGCAGGGTGAGCGCGAGGTCGAAATGCGTGCTCTCCCAGGAGATATCGAGCGTGGAGACGGTCAGTTCGCCGAGCTCGAGCGCTGGGACGTCCGGCAGGTTCTCGTAAGAGAACACGGCATCGAACAGCGGGTGTCTGGTGGTGTCGCGTGGCGGATTCACCGCTTCGACGATGTGGTCGAACGGGACATCGGCATGGTCGAGCGCGGCGAGCGACACCTCGCGCGCTCGGGCCAGCAGTGCGGCGAACCGGTCCTGCGGATCGAAGGTCAGGCGCAACGGCAGGGTGTTGACGAACATGCCGACCAGGCGGTCGAGCGCGGGATGCCCGCGGCCCGCGACCGGGGTTCCGACCGTCACGTCCGTGGTCCCGGCCAACGCGCCGAGCAGCACGGTGAAGGCCGCGTAGCCGGCCATGAACGGGGTCGCGTTGTGGCTGCGGGCCAGCGTGGCCAGCGCCGAAGCGGTCTCGGCGGCGATCTCGAACTCGACCACCGCGCCCCGACCACCACCTGGCCCGCCGGAACCGGGAGTGCGGACCCGATCGGCAGGCAGCGGCGGCCGGTCGGCCGCGCCGTCGAGCGCGCGCACCCAGTGCGCCAGTTGCCGGGCCGCCGTCGACTCCGGATCATGCCGGTCGCCGAGTCGGCGGTGCTGCCACAGGGTGTAGTCGGCATACTGCAGCGGCAGGGGCTCCCAGCCGGGGCGCTGTCCGTCCGCCCGCGCGGTGTACGCCGCGGACAGGTCCGCCATCAGCGGACCGTGCGACCAGCCGTCGGCGGCGATGTGATGCGCGACCAGCGCGAGCACGTGCTCATCGGCTCCGAATCGCCACAGCGCCACGCGAATCGGCGCATCGGCAGTGACGTCGAACGGCGCGGTGACCAGCGCCGCCAGTTCCGCGGCGAGGTCGGGTACGCGGCCGGACGACGGCACATCACCGAGCGTCACTTCCGGGTCGAGCGCGCCAGCGGACGCCGACGCATCACCGAGAGCCACGTCCGCGTCGAGCGCACAAGCAGACACCGACGCAACCCCCACGGCCGCCTCCGCGTCGAGCGCACGAGCGGACAGTGGTGTGCTGCCGAGGACTTCGTCGGCCGTCATGATGCGCACCTGCGGCCCGGCACCGGTGTCCGGGTACACCGTGCGCAGCACCTCGTGCCGGTCCACCACGTCCCGCACGGCGGCGGCGAGCGCGGGCACGTCGAGCGGTCCGGACAGCCGCAACGCGATCGGCAGGTGGTACGCGGCGGAGTCCGGATAGAGCTGGTTGAGCAGCCACATCCGCAGCTGCGCCGGTGCGGGCGCCAGCCGTGCGGGCCGTGGCTGTGGTGCCGGTGCGTCCTGGTCACCGGCCTCTGGGAGCCGCAAGGCAAGGGCGGCGACGGTCGGTGCGTCGAAGACGGTGCGCACACCGACGCCCAGGCGCGCGGCCAGCGCGGTCGCGGTGAGCGAGGTGCCGCCAAGTTCGAAGAAGTCCATGTCGGCGCCGGTCACGTCGGTCCCGAGCAGGTCGCCGAAGGCGGCGGCGACCGTACGTTCGGCGTCGGTCGCGACGGGCCGGGACCCCTGGTGGCCGAAGACCGGTGCGGGCAGGCGACGGGTGTCGAGCTTGCCGTTGGGGGTCAGCGGCAAGGTGTCGAGGACGACGTAGGCGCTCGGCCGCAGATACGCGGGCAGCAGATCGGCGAGCCGGCCGCGCACCCGCTCCACGTCGAGGTGTCCGTCCGGCACCAGATAGGCGACCAGGTGGGTGCCCCGCGCGTCCTGATGGGCGATGACGGCCGCCTGGTCGACGCCGGGAAGCCCGGTGAGGGTGGTTTCGATCTCGCCCGGCTCGATACGGTGGCCGCGCACCTTGATCTGGAAGTCGCTGCGGCCGTGATAGATCAGCTCCGGGTCGGGGCCGGGGGTGATGGTCACCAGGTCGCCGGTGCGGTACACCCGCCCGCCGGGCGGGCCGAACGGATCGGCGACGAACCTGCCCGCCGTCAGCGCGTGCCGTCCGTGATAGCCGCGGGCCAGCGCGGGGCCGCCGATGTACAGCTCGCCGATGACACCGGGCGGAACCGGACGCAAGCGCGCGTCCAGCACCAGCGCGTGGAATCCGCGCAGCGGTGCGCCGATGGTCACCGCACGGTCCGGCGTCAGCTCGGCGATGGTCGCGATATCGGTGGCCTCGGTGGGGCCGTATCCGTTGCGCATCAACCGGGTTCGCGACCAGGCCGCGACCAGGTCGGGGCGGATCGCCTCCCCGCCGACACCGAGGACACGCAGCTCGGGCAGTGTCTCCGGGTCGAGCGTGGCGAGCACCGCGGGGGTGATGATGGCGTTGGTCAGCCGTTCGCGCCGGATCAGCTCGGCCAGATCCGGCCCTGCCATCACGTACCGCGGGGCCACCACCAGCGTCGCCGCACCGGCGAGCCCACACAGGATCTCCCCCACCGCCATGTCGAAGCCCGGTGAAGCGTGGTGCAGGGTGCGCGCGCCCGGCCGCAGCGCGTACCGGTCCCGGCGTTCGGCGGCGAGGTTCGCCAGGCCGCCGTGGGTCACCAGCACGCCTTTGGGGACACCGGTCGACCCGGAGGTGTAGATGAGGTAGGCCGGGTGCGCGGGCCTGGCGGGGACCGGTGCCAGCTCCGCGACCGGCGGCGCGTCGGGGTCGACGACCGTCCAGGTGACCGAGTCCGGCAGGTCGGCGGGATGGTCGACGCCGGTGACGCCGAGCGTGGCGCCGCAGTCACCGAGGATGTGGCCGATGCGCTCGGCGGGATAGCCCACGTCGATCGGCACGAAACCGGCGCCGGTCTTGGCGATCGCCCAGATCGCGCCGACCGAGGCGGCTGACCGTTCCATCACCATCGCCACCAGTGTTTCCGGACCGGCGCCCGCGGCCTGGAGGGCACCGGCGAGCCGGTCGGTCCACGCGTCGAATTCGCGGTAGGTCCAGCGCTTCTCGCCGTAGACGACGGCAGTTCCGTCCGGATTCGCCGCCACCGCCGCGGCGATCAGCTCGGCCAGGGTGGCCGAGGTATGGGCCCGCGGTCCGCGCCACGGCACAAGCAGCTGCGCTTCGGTTTCGGTGAGCGCGGGCAGCTGCCCGACCGGAACCTCGTCGTCCGCGGCGGCGAAGGCGGCGAGGAACCCGGTGAACCGGTGCAGATGCGCGGTGACCTCGGCCTCGGTGTAGCGGTTGCGGTTGGCCTCGAACTCGATCCGCAACCCGGTCTCGGCCACCGGATACACATTGAGCGCGAGATCGTCCACCGGTCCGGTGGACAGCAAGTGAATGGTGCCGCGCGCCTGCCCGAGCGCCAGTTCGGTGTGGAAGTTCATGATGTTGACCGCGGGTCCGAAGCCAAGCGACTGCGCCTGCCGACCGCTGTCGCGGACCATGTCGGCGCCACGATAGCGCTGGTGCCGCAGCGCGCCGCTCAGCTCGGCGCGGGCACCGGCGATGGCGGTGCCGACGGTCTCGCCGCCGCAGCACAGCGGCACGATATTCGAGGTCATCCCGGCGCAGGCACGCAGCGCGGCGCTGGTGCGGGCGGTGACCGGCAGGCTCAGGGCGACCGTGTCGGTGTCGGTCAGCCTGCCGAGGAACGCCGCGAACGCGGCCACCAGGACCGGTGCGATACCGGGGAACTCCCCCCGCGAACGCAACTGCGCGACAAGCGTTTCCGGCAGTTCGGCGCGCGCGTGGATGGGGAGCGGATCGGGATCACCGGGACGCGTCGCGAGGGTGACCGGGTCGGGCAGCGCGCCGAGCCGCGCACGCCAGTACTCGCGGTCGGTCTCCGCGCGCCGCGAACTCAGGTAGCTCGCTTCGGCTGCGGCCAGCACAGCCGTCGAATCGACTGGCGCAGAGGATATTTCGTCCCCCGCCAGCAACGCCGTGTAATGCTCGCCGAGCAGTTGGTACATGCGGATCGCACCGAACCCGTCGAGGGCGAGGTGGTGGGCGCGGGTATACAGCAGGTGATGGTCGTGACTCAGCCGCAGGATCGTGCTGACGATGGCCGGGGTGGCGCCCAGCTCGAACGGCGTGACCTGGTCGGCCCGCATCCACGCCAGAGCCGCGGCGGCCGGGTCGGCCTCCCCTCCGCAGTCGACGACGGCGATGTGGTCGTCGATCTCGTCGTCGAGCACCTGACCCGGCTGTCCGTCGACGCTGTGGAAACGCATGTAGGCGCCCAGATCACGCGCCGCGCGCCTGCCCGCGCGCCCGTACAGCTCGAGGTCGAGCGGTCCGCGCACGTCGACGTACTGGGCGGTGGTCAGCGGCACCGGCCCGAGAAGCTGCTGCGCGAACCACACCTCGCGTTGTGCCGCGGTGAGCGGACGGACAGCAGTGGTCGAACCCTGGGAAGTCATGGTGCCTCGAAAGCTGAGAAAGGGAGAAAGGCTGATCGGCGCCCGGCAGGGCCGGGCGCCGCGTCATGCCGCCTCAGGCGGCAGCGTCGGTGAGATAGCCACCGCGAGAGAAGAACTCGGCCCCGGTGTGCTCGTCACCGGCCGCGGTACGGACGCGGGTGATGACCAATGCGTGGTTTTCACCGCGATGCGACTGCGCACCGCACACCACCGCACCACCGCCTTCCTGCACGATGACCCGGCCCGCAGTGCCGCCGTAGCGCGCCTCGGAGATCACCGCGTCGAGGATCTCGACGCGTTCACCGCGATAGTAGGAGTAGGCGCGCGGATACGGCTCGGACAGCGCCCGCACGAACCGTTCGAGATCGACCGCGTCCAGGGACCAGTCGATGCGGCTGTCCCGATCGGAGCGCTTGTGGAAGTAAGTGCGCTCGGCTTTGTTCTGCGGCGTCCACACCGCGGTGCCGTTCGCCAGCGCGGCGAGCGCCTCGTGTACGGCGCCCGGGATCAGCTCCATCCCGGCCAGGACCAGCTCGGTGCCGGTAGCGCCGGGCGGAATCGGCAGCCGCTTCTGGACCAGGATGTCGCCGGTGTCCAACTGCTCGTCCATGCGGTGCACGGTGAGCCCGAACTCCTCGGCGCCGCTGATCAGCGCCCACAGCACCGGCGAGAATCCGGTGAACTTCGGCAGCAGCGAATCGTGCAGGTTCAAGGTGCCGTGCGGCGGCATGTCGTAGAGCTCCGCCGGCATCCAGGTGTACCAGCTGTTGACCACGATCACGTCCGGCTCGGCCTGCTTGACCAGGTCGATCGTGGCCGCGTCGGCTCGCTCGGTGAGGTGGACCGGAATCCCGTTCGCCGTGGCCAGTTCCTCGACCGAGTCGTTCCAGATCGCCTTGTAGGACGACTCCGCCGCCGGATGCGTCACCGCCAGGACCACCTCGTGCTCCGAGTCGATCAGAGCCTGCAAGGTCTTGCGACCCCACGTTTGAAAACCGAACGACACGATACGCATGGACCTACCCTCACCTAGCCTATATTTAGGCTTACCTTACATAGCTGGAAATGTGCTAACCGGCCCGGCCCCTACCGCGCGCCCGATAACCGACATCACGGTGCCCAGCCCCGTTCGCACGCACCGACCCGCATCGGTTCACACTCGTAAGGTTGGCGGGTAGCCTCCCCCGCACTCCTCGACATCTCCCTGCCCACACCCGCGGACCGCCGCGCTCGCCGAACTCGCCGTCTCTCTGCTGCGCGACCACGGCTGGGCGTCACCGACCACTTGATAGTCGGCCGCGCTCCACTCCGGCACCCCCTGGACCGGGCCACAACGACCGAAGGCCCGGCGCTTCGACCGGGCCTTCGGATCGGTTCCTCAGAAGTCGATGCCGCCGTCCCACGGCCCCTCGGCCGACAGCGAACCCAGCAGACCCGCGATACCCTGCGGTGTCGAGACCGGCTGTCCCGCCGGACTTTCGACGATAGACTCGGGCTGTGCGGGCTGTAGCGGAAGCCCCGCCGACGCCATCGCCGGCGCGGCCCCGAAGATCCCACTTACAACCAGCGCGAGCACGCCGACAGCGAGTGCCTTGTTCATCTGATACTCCTCCCTCGGGGATCCGGTTCGCCCCCGAGGTCAGCGTACTTACGGCGCAGACCCTGCCGAGCCCCCAATGTCAGGGGGCCTCAACTCCTCCCGAGGTGCGCGCCGAGAAGCTCGAGGAATCGACGCCCGGTGGGTTCGGGACCCGGTGGCAACCAGGCCGCCGCCATCGGAATGGCGGGCGCGGCGGGGACCTCGCGAAACACCACGCCCGGCCGGGTGGAGTCGGCGACACCGCGGCTGACGAAACCGATGCCGGCGCCCGCGGCCACCAGACCGGCGACCGTGGTCACCGGCGTCGCCTCCTGCACCACGCGCGGTTCGACACCCGCCTCGCGGAAGCAGGCCAGCAGCTTGTCGAACAGGACCGGCCCCACGCTACGCGGCGGAACGAGCATCGACTCGCCCGCCAGGTCGGCGAAGGCCACGCTCGACTCGGCGGCGAGCCGGTGGCCGACCGGCACGGCCAGCAGCAACGGCTCGGCGGGCAATGCCATGGTGTGCAGCCGGGCGCGTTCCAGCGGCGGATGCAGAACGCCCAGATCGATCTCGCCTCGATCGAGTGCGTCTTCCACTGCCGGAGAGTTGATTTCGGTGAGGTCAACCACCACCTCCGGGTAGCGACTGCGGAACTCCTGCACCGCCTGGGGAAGCGCGGTGTAGGAGGCGACCACCGTGAAGCCGAGCCGCAACCTGCCGTGCAACCCGCGCGCGGCGCGCTGGGCCTGTTCGACGGCTTGTTCGCCATGGGCGATGCTGGCGCGGGCCGGTGCGAGGAACGCGCGGCCCGCCGCCGTGAGCCGGACCCCGCGACGATTGCGCTCCAGCAGCACGGCACCGACATCGCGTTCCAGCGTGCGGATGCGCTGGCTCAGCGCCGGTTGGCTCAGATGCAGTTCTTCCGCCGCGCGGCCGAAATGCAGTGTTTCGGCCACGCGGAGAAAGCATTCGATCGAGCGCAGGTCCACCCGGTGATCGTACTTCGCGATCACAGCCTCCGATATACCGATTGATCCACGATCACCCGCGCACCGAAACTGGCCCTATGAGCGGATTGCGAACAATCTCGGCGTGTGCGGCGGTCACCTTTCTGGCCGCGTGCGGTGCGCCCGAACCCGATACCGGCCTGACGATCGACGGCATCGTCACCATCTCCGACGGCGACTATCTGGCGAGCACCTACCGGGACTCGACCCTCGCGCCCGCCGACGCGCACTACCGAGACCTGCTCAGCACGATCCGGATCCGCAACGGCGAAGCGGAAATCCGGCATGCGGAGGTATCGAACTCGGTGACGTCGGCACCCGAGGTGCTCGCCCTGGCGCCCGACGGCGGCACCGCGTTCGTCACCGAACGACTCCGGCAACGCGAACCCGGCGACACCAGAGCCACGGACCTGGCGCCGGGCGATCGGCTCTTCGCCCTCGCACTGCCGGAATCCGGCGAGCCGACCCTGATCGACACCGCGACCATCGCCACCACCCCCGAGGCACTCGCGGTCCACCCGGCCGGATCGCATGTCGCCGTGGTCGCCAACCCGCCGGAAGCCAGTGTGCTGCAGCTCGTTCCGTGGGACGGCACGGAATTCGGCGATCCGGCACGCTACGACCTCGCCGCCCTCGGCATCACCGGTGAGCTCGACAGCCCGCGCGGCGGCGTCCTCGCCACCAATGTGCAGTGGCATCCGAGCGGCCGCGCGCTCGCGGTGAACATCACCACGCAGGACCGGGTCGCGTTCTTCCGCGTCGACATCACACCGTCGGGCGCGCCGCAGGTCCGTCCGTGGGGCGCGCCGGTCCCCACCGGCACCGATCCCTTCGTCGGCCGATTCACCCCGGACGGCAGGCATTACGTCACCTCCGACTGGGGCCGGAACCTGCACACCACCGACCTCGCCGAACGCCTGCCGTCGACCCGCTCGACGGTGGGCGTCATCCGGCTCGCCGACCTCGACAGCCCCGACGGGCACCGCTCCCTCACCCCGGCCGAATCCGACATCTCCGCCGAAGGCATCGCCATCTCCCCCGACGGCCGCCACATAGCCACCGTCAACATGCGCGGCACCGTCTTCCCACCCGGCACCCCCGGCCAGGCCGAATCGGCCACGGTCACCCTGCTCCGCCTCGACCCCGACACCGGTACCCTGACCAAGATCGGCGACTACCCCCTCGACGGCATCCTCCCCGAAGGCGGCTCCTTCGACCCCTCCGGCACCTACTTCCTCGCCACCGTCTTCGAAGCCCGCACCCCCGACACCCCCGGCGCCGGCCTCCAGATCTTCCGCGTGGGCCCCGACGAAAACCCCGGCCTGACCCCCATCCACCGCGTCCCGCTACCGCACGGTGTGCACCACGTGGCGGTGGGGTGATGCGAAGGTGCGATCGCCGGTGTTCCGACGCCATCTCGGCTGCCGCGTGAACTGCCGGAATTCGCGCCTCCGTGCGAGGAGACGCCGGTCTCGTCACACCGGGTAGCAGACTTCGCCGGGTACAGAAAGGAACGGCGGTGAGGTGTCCCGGTCACCGGGAGACCGTGGCGGAGCGGGGTCGGGTCGAGCTTAGTGTCCCGGCTCACATGCATAGCCACGAAGGAGTTCCTTATGCGTCTGATGAAGTCTCGCCTCTCCGCGGTGATCGGAGCGATCATCGCGGTGGTGGCGCTCATCGCCGCCGGCGGGGGGAGCGCGGTCGCCGCCCCGCAGACCGGTGAAATGTTCCTCACGTTCGTCCGCCACGCCGAATCGGCAGGCAACGCCTCCGGCCTGATCGACACCTCCGTCCCCGGCCCCGATCTGACCGCCAAGGGCGAGCAGCAAGCCGCCGCGGTGGCCGAGTTCTTCGCCGACTGCAAGTTCGACGGGGTCTACGCCTCGACCATGGTCCGTACCCAGCAGACGGCGGCGCCGACCTCGCAGCGGTGCGGTCTTCCCACCATCGTCGAGGAGGGGTTCCACGAGATCGAGGCAGGCATCTACGAGGGCACGCCGGAGGCCGACGCACGCGAGGGCTACCTCGCCGCACCGATCCAGTGGCTGCAGGGCAACCTGGACGCCCGCATCCCCGGCTCCCTGAACGGCCACGAGTTCAAGAAGCGCATGGACGACTCCATCCAGGACGTCAAGGACCGCGGCGACAAGCGCGCGGTGATCTTCTCCCACGGCGGCGCCATCATGATCTGGGCGCTGATGTCGGTCGGCAACCCCGACATGAGCAAGATCCAGAACGATCCGCTGCACAACACCGGCCGAGTGGTCGTGAAGGGCAGCCCGGCCAAGGGCTGGAAGCTCGTCTCCTGGGACGGACATGCCGTCGCCTGAGCGGGCAGCCGGGTAGCGCCCGGTCGTCGGAAATCCGGCCTACATCGCCGACCGCGCTCCGATCGGAGCGCGGTCGCGCGCATGAACGCCTCGCGACGGAGCGCAGAACTCGCTGGTCAGACCCAGTCCTAGGCGATCGAAGCGGATGCTGCCTTCGCTGGGGTTCATTCAAGTTCGAGTGTTGTGCGCGGACCCGTCACGATTCGAAGCGACACGCCCGCTACCGCGAGACGGTTTAAAATACGCGAGTCGAAGTGCATGGAGGGAAAACTACGATCCGCTAATGCCGCCGTTACGACAACATCCCGGTTCGAACTATCGGTCTGTCGCGCGGCAGCCCCCAGCCCATCGAGGAACGCATCGAGTGCCGCATCGAGATCCCAAGTCGATGTGATGCTAACGAACCCTCCTGCTTCGCACCGAATCTCAGGTGTGGGGTCGTCGTTCTGCTCTTCCAACGAATTGCTCCTACATGACGTCGATATCAAACGAAAGTCCCGTGTCCGCAAGGAAGCTCAGCGTCGAGCTGGAAAGAGAGATCGACGGCCAGCAGTTCGCTGGGGCGTCGACGGAGACGGCTAGGAAGCCAGAGATATTCGGATCAGCGAGGATCGGCCGCAGCCGCCCATCGATCTCCTCGAGTCGACCAATGGCCTCGTGCACCGAATCATCAACTCGCCCAACATTGTCCACTAGCTTCAGAACCCATCCGTCGGAACTTCTCCGAAGCTTGGGAGCCGCGCCGGGCTGCCCGGTCCGCCACTGCGTGGACGGGGCTATACCAAGGGCCGCTGTCACATTGTCTGGTTCGAACGCGCCTGTCAACCGCAGCGACACAGCGACCTCGAAATATTCGCCAATCGTCATTGCAGCCTAATCCCCGTCGGATCACCAGGACCCTTTCCGCCTTTAGGCTTGATATACACGTTTCCCTTTCCATCTTTGTATAGGTCATAGCGGGAAGGTGGTTCCGGCTTAATATCGTGTGGATCGTGTCCACGGGACTTCAGTTCTTTGATGTCCTTGTCGGTGAGGATCTTATCTTGTGCAGGGTTGCGGCTACGTTCTTCGGTGCTATCCCAGACGGGTTCGTCGTCAGCGGCCTCCCCTGCCTCCTCTGCCACGACGTACACCGCCATCGCCGCGATCGCGGTGACCGCAGCCTTTGAACCCGCCTCGGTAAGATCGGGGACGGCGACGAACGGGCCGTCCTTGGTAGCAGCGCCAATAGCTGCCGCCGCCGTCGCCGCCGCGAAGATGCCCATGACAAGTCGGCTCGTCGATACCGCGTTTCTGATGACAACCGCAGTGGCCGCGACGATCTCGACCGTCACCACCGCACCACCCGCTGCGGCACCCGCTGACTCGCTCTAGCAGGCCGACCGCGCCTTCCTCGGTCAGACCGGCACCGTTGTCGCCTTTGGCGGTCACCGGCAATGCCATGCCCGAGCCGTAGAGCGGTTCAGACTCGCTGGGACGTGCTGGTGCGCTGCCCGAGGCCGTGGTGCGGTTGGAATGCCACCAGTTGTAGCCGGTCGCCTCGAGCACATCGCCGTAGCGGCGTAGGGCGTTGGCGAGACAGACCGTGGCAGCGCATGTGGCTACACAGGAGATCGGTGACAACGTTTGTCCCCTTGAAGGGGAACGATCGTTGTCGTGGCGGATGCGCCACTAGAGCGGCTGAGTGTCATCGCGGAGCAGCGGTGGGGCCTGTTCACGACCGCTCAGGCTGTTCACGACCCCTCAGGCTGCCACTACCGGTGTCGCTCGCAAGCAGCTGTCTCGGATGGCGGCGTCGGCGCGATCGAGCGCGTGGCGCACGGGGTATCCCGGATAGCAGGCGCGCCAGTGGCCGAACACGAGACGATCTATGCGCCCTGGCTCGCGCTCGGCGGTGCGACTGCCCACCGCACCGGTACCGGGATGGCTGCTCTCGTGGCCGCCGGTACCCCGGTGGCCGCTGTCCACGGCATCGGAGACTTCCTGCTCGACTTCGATTGAAATCGACTTCCTGCGTCGCAACGATTCTGCGTGGCGGCTAGCTGGAACTGCCGGGCAGCAGGCCCGCCGAGCCGCTGCCGAGCTGCGCGTCACCGGTGACCTCGATGACGAGGGTTTTCGTGGACGAGCCCTGGGTGGCCACGATCGTGTAGGTGCCCTTGGCCGGTGGGCGCCAGGTGCCGCGCAGCGCGCTGCGCTCGCGGTCCGGGTAGTCCAGGCGTTCGGCCGAGGCGAGCTCGGCGCCATTGATCGTCAGGGAGGCGGGCAGGGCATAGTCGGCGCCGAACATCCGGGCCATGACGGTGCAGTTGGCGCCCACGTAGTCACAGGCGACGGGCATTTCGCTGTTACCCCAGGCGTAGATGGTGATGTCCTCCACCTCCGCCGAGGCGGTGGGGGCCAGGATGGCCGGGAGAACGAGTGCGCCCGCCGCGAGAGCGGTCAGTCCTGCGAATCGCATGGGTCGGTGATCCCTACCTCGATGTGGTGGGCCCGGCACTCGGCCGTGACCGCTCGTGAGCCGTAGTGTTCCAGAGTCTTCGCAGGCCTGGTACCCCGAAAATCCAGGGCTTGCCCCTGGTTCCCACCATCCATGTCGGGGCTGGAGATCGTCGACAAGCCGGACCGAATCGGGGTCAGAATCCCGCGTCTCCATCGATCTCGACGAGCAGATGCACCTCATCACCCAGTACCGTCCGGGGAATGCTGTCGTCTTGTGAGGCGAGGAAGCCGATGCTGATATAGGAGTACTCGGACAGCCCCTCGAGTGGGGTGAGCGGGAACTCGATGGTACGGCCGTTGCCTGTCGTGATCGTGCCGGTGTCCCCACCGAACTGCTCTCGAAGTTGCTTGAGCGTGCGCCCACCCGGCGAATCCGGCATTTCTCGCAACGTCTTCTCGTCGTAATGCACGACCTGCGCGATGACCCACGCTCTCGCCACAGCGTCCCCTCCGCGTGTTCCTTACCCGGCGCCACCTCGGTGCCAGCGGCGCTACCCAGATCGTAGCGATCCAGTTCGGACCAACCGGTCCGAACTACGCCGTTGAATCCCGGCGTGACGCTGCCGGTGACGACTCTCCTCGCGGCGCACACCGTCGAGGTCCGGGCTGATCATTGATCAGCCCGCGGGAGGTCTTGCGATTCGATGGGCTCGCGCGTTCGTGAAAGGCTTTTGCCTCACAGTGCCGGTTTGTTGGTCCTGCGGGCAAGCATCGGCCGAATCACTCGGCAAGCCGCACCGGCGGGACTAGCGTTCCTGCGGTGGCAGAACAAGATCGAGCTCAGGTGGTTCGGGTTGCCCGCGCGGTTCAGCGGATGAACCTGACGATCGACAACCGGTTCGCTCTCATCGAGCCGAGCCCGGCCTGTATCGAAGTAGCGATCGTGGACGAGGATGGCCGGTCTACCGAGATCGAGTTCGATTTGTTCGCGGTGCGACTGTCCAATGGTGAAGTTCACGGTGACCTCACCGACCTGGAAGCGCTCGACCTCGCCAAATGGTGGTGTGCTCAGCACAGCTGAACGCCAGCGTGCTTGCTGTGCTGAGCGAATCTCGACCGCTGGTGGACTTCAGCGGGTCAGGGCGGGACACTCGCGTTGCAAAGTCTCCCAAATGCTGTGCGGTGCATGGAATTCGGGATCGGATCGATAGATCTCGGCGATCGCGGTCGCGGTGTCGAGTTGTCGGGCCGCCGCGTCGATCGTGCCCGTCGGAATCGGCGGGCCCGCTCCGGCCAGGCGGCTGAATACCGGCTGGGTCGGGTCGAGAATGCCGTAGGCGATGCTCGCGTCGATCTGGCGGTCGCAACGGCAGGGGTTGCGACCGTCGATCAGCCCGCAGCGGTCGGCGATGATCGCGCGCATGGTGCGGCGGGCGCGGGCGAGCCGTTGCCGGAACGCGGCGGGGGTGATCGCCAGTGCCTGTGCGCCTTCGGAGTCGGGCAGGCCGACGAGATCGCCGAGTAGGTGGGCGATGCGAAGATCCCGGCTCAGTGCGAGCAGCATGCCGTAGGTGCAGGCAAGCCGGACCTCCCCGGCGAGCACGCGGAACTCCGCCTCGTCGAAGCGATCCGGCGGGGCGGGCGCGAGATTGCGGTCGATCCAGTCCGCGAACGGCTCCGGCCCCGCCACGCTGCGCTCCACCGGCCCGCGCGCGGTGCGCAACAGATGGCGCGAGGCGATGGTGTACACCCAGGTGGTCAGCTTCGAGCGGCCTTCGAACTCGGACAGGTGGGTCACCACGAGGATGAGGATCTCCTGGGTGGCGTCGGCCGCGGCCTCGGGATCGGAACTGAACCGCAGCGCCAGCCGGTAGATGTGATCGCGCAGCGCGCGGCACAACTGATCGAGCGCGTCCACCTCACCGGCGACGGCGCGGCAGGCCAGACCTTCGAGGTCTGGCCTGCCGGTCGCCTCAGGCATCGGCGAACTCGACGGTCGCGTGTTCCATCGACACCATCTCCTTGATGAACGCGAAGGACGCGGCGCATTCCGGCACCGCGCCGATACCCGCGGCCGCGGTGTCGGCGGCGGCCCGGTCCCGCCATTGCACCACATCCATCCAGGTGTATTCGTCGATGCGGACCAGGCGCAGCGAACGAAACCGTCGAAGGCGGCGCGCAATGCGGTCAGCATCGCCGGACGGGTGGCCAGCATCGCCTCGGCATCGGCCGGATCGACGGTGAAACGGGCCAACTCCATGACTGTCATTCGGATCTCCTCCAGTGATCTGATGATTTCGACACCAGGTGAGAGACCCGCAGTGGCACGAGTGTGACAACCCGATCGCTGTGACTCCCGCCACTCCTTGGCAACACCTGGAACCCCAGCGCGCAGGGCCGGGGTCGTTTCGTCGTCAGACGGCCATCTCCGGCGCGACGGCGGCCACCTTCGCCACAGCCTTGCGGGTGCGGTCCGAGTCGACACCGGCCACCACCGGCAGCGCCGACCGCCACAGCTTGGCGGCGTCCTCATGCTGTCCGAGTTTCCAGCGCAGTAGCCCGGTCTCGATTTCACTCAGCGCCCGAATGCGGGTGTGTGACTCGGGGTTCCAGGCTGCCGCGCTCAGGTGTAGGTGTCGCTCGGCCTCGCTCAGGTCACCGAGTGCGGCGAACGCCTTCGACGCCTGGCGGCCGATAGGCGCTTTGTTCGGGCAGAACAGCGACAGCCAGCGTGGTAACTCCGTCGTCGTGGCCGCCGTCAGCCACGGCTCTACCCTGCGCAGCGTCTCCCGGGCGGCGCGATGGTCGCCGCTCTCGGCGTACGTGCGAGCAAGCGCGACATCGAACACCGACGTTTGCGGAGCCAGCCGATGATCCGCCAACGGCGTAGTGATCGATGTAGCCGAAGGTCGCGACGACACTCCGTGAAAGGAAGTAGTTTCACCAGCCTCACAGCACCGGATCCAACCAGCGCAGCAAGTTCGCGAGCGTTCGATTTCTCTTGCGGCGAGCCACCACTCGCACCTTTCCGACGATGAAAGACAACGCCTACTTCGACGGATGGGTATAAACCGCCAGTCGGGGTTCCCGGACCACATCTGTGGAATGAGCCGCCGCTGTCGCGGCTCAGGCTCGGCTCTCAGTAACCGGCGCGCGGTTCGAAGCCAGGGTCGGGCAGCTCCGGCGGCGCAGCCGGCTGCACCGTCGGCGCCTGCTGCTGCGGAACACTGCGCGGTGCCGGAAACGGCACTCCTGTGGGAGCCGCGGCACCACTATCCGGCACTGCGGATTCCGGGGTCGCCGTCGGCCTTTCCGGCACGGCCGTGACGATCGACTGTGCATGCTGCGGCGCCACCGTCGCGACCGGTATCGGCGTCACGCTGACAGCCGGACTCGTAGTGTCCGCGGGCGATCCCGTAGGCGCCGATTCGGGACTCCCACCGCAGCCGATCAGCACCAGAACGGCCGGGCCGAGCGTGACCGCGACCCAGCGACTTCGACATCTTATAACGGGCACGGCGTAAGAGTAGTCGCGTGCCAGAAGGGCCGCCGTCATCCGTTCGACCGACACCGTCACCGTCGTCGCGGCGCAATACTGAGCTGTCTAGCAACTGAACCATCTTGTGCCATAAAGTGATTGGAGACCCATGAGATTCCGCCGGGCGTGTTCCTCGGCTACTGTGGCGTTGACCGCGATGGTGCTGGCCGCCGCGCCGATGGCCGCGCCGGTGGCGGCCAACCCCCCGACCGGCGCGAAGGTGGTCGTCCTGGGGGATTCGTTCACCGCGACCGCACCCGTCCTCGGGCACGCTGACGACGGGTGCACCCGTTCACCGTCATCTTGGCCGAATCAGCTCGCGCGCGACACCCGCCTTGCCGGGTCTGCGCAGTTCGTCGATGTGTCCTGTAACGGCGGCACGATCGATACCGGGGACGGCTGGACACTGGTCCACCAAGCACGCAAGGCATCCGCGTTGGGGGCCTTCGGCACGGGCACCCGCGTTGTGTTGATCCAGGTGGGACTGAACGACGTGTGGGGCGCATCCACCGGGACAGCGTTCCCATCCACAGACTGCCTGCTCAACGTAGTCGCTGGATGCGGATTCGATGCCACCGAGCAACACCGCCTGCCCGACTATCGCGCCGTCAGCGGAGCGAATTACGCCGACCGCGTACGCGAGGTCGTCACCTTTGTCCGGTACTACGCGGCGGGCGCGAGGGTGGCCTTCGTCGGCTACCCGGAGGTGTTCCCGTCCGGCCAGCCGACCGCCTGCATGGACCTGGCCGGCGTCGGCCGGATCGTGCAGCCACGTGCGGAAGGTTACATCGCCTACCTCGACCGGATCCAGGAAGCGCAGCGGGAGGCGGCCCACCTGCTCGGAACAGAGTTCGTCGATGTCCGGGCGGTCACCACAGGACACGGCAGTTGCACGGACCAGCCGTGGGTCAGCGGACTCGACGGAGCGACCTCGCTGTTCGACGGTGCTCCCATCCATCCGAACGCCCAGGGCAACGGCGCTGTCGCAGCGCAGGTGCGCGAGCGGTTCGGGCTCTGAAAACGGTGCCCACCACGAAGCTGCCCGCGCTCACCGGTGCCCGATGGTGGGCGGCCGCCGCGGTTTTCGTCCTGCACGCGCTGGTGTTTCTGCCGGTCTATCCCTTCCAGAAGTCCGAACTGTTCCGCGTCATCCACGATCTCGTGCCGATGCAGCAGGGCGCGGCGGGGGTGACCTTCTTCTTCGTCCTGTCCGGTTTCGTGATCTGCTGGTCGTTCCGCCACGGGATGTCCGTGCGTGGCTACTACCTGCGACGATTGCTCAAGATCTATCCCACCCACCTGGTCGCCGCCCTCGTGCTGATTCTCGTGGTCGCCGTACCACTGACCCGGCCGGTGGCGTGGTTGCCGAATCTGATGCTCGTGCACACCTGGGTGCCGAGATGGACCACACTGGGCGGGCTCAATGTGCCGTCGTGGTCGCTGTGCGCGGAATTGCTCTTCTACCTGAGCTTCCCGCTCGCGCTGCCACTGCTGGCCCGAATCCCCCGCCATCGACTGTGGTGGGCTATCGTCGGCATGATAATCGCTATCCTGTTGCTGCACACCGGCTTTCATCTGTGGACCGAAGGACCCAAGGACACTGCCAACGTCTTCGCGGTCCGACTGCTGCCAGGCGCGGTTTCGCCCGAGTTCGAAATACACGTCTCACCACAGTGGTTCGCGCAGTCCGACATCCCCATCCCGGCGTCGTACTGGCTCAGCTACCTGTTTCCGTTGTCCCGGCTCCCCGAGTTCTACGTCGGCGTGCTCGCGGCTCGAATGGTCGCAGAAGGGGTGTGGCGCAATACGCGACTGGCCACACCGCTGGCAGCGCTGACGCTCTGCTATGCCGCGACCTGGCTCGTGCCGATCAACTACAAGATGTCGGCGCTACTGATCGCCCCGATGGCCGCCGTGGTGGCGACCCTGGCCACCCGTGATCTCGCGGGGATCAGCGGCATCAACAGCACCCGGCCGATGATCTGGCTCGGCGACATCTCCTTCGCGTTCTATATGATCCAGTTCCCGGTGATGGTGATAGTCACCCGGCTGTTCATCGGCGGTCGGCAGTACTCGGTCGGCGGCTGGGCACTGTGGACCACCGTCAGCCTCGCCGCTTCGATCCTCGCCGCGGCCGCCATTTACCACGGCATCGACAAGCCGCTCATGCGTCGGTTCGCGCACCGCCCACCGCCGGACCGGCGGACCGCACCGCGCGAGGGTCATTCCGCGATCAATGCCCTGACCAAGCCGTAGGCGATCTCGTTCGCCGGCCGCCCGCCCGCGGGACCGTCGCGCAGCGTGCAGAGCACCACGATCGTGATGTCGGTGGTGGGGTCGTACCCCATGAAGGTCTGGAAGCCGGGAATGGCACCGTCGTGGCCGAGCATCGGGCCGAACGACTCGAGCCCGAGTCCGTAGCGGATACCGGCGGGGTCACGCCGGTCCAGCGGGGCCGCGCTGGCGAGGCGCTCCCGCTGCAGCTCGGAGCCGATCAGTTCGTCGCTGCCGACCAGGGCGCGAACGTAGGTCGCGAGGTCTTGCGCGGTCGAGATCACGCCGCCCGCCGCGCCGATCCAGGACGGGTCGAGGTTCGTCACATCAATGGGCACCAACTCGCCGGTGCGCGCTGCCGCGACTTGGGCGGCGGGCAGAACCGCCGAAGTGAGGGCCGAGGTGTTGGTCCCGTAGAGGTAGCCGCGCGGTGACGGCGCGGGCAACGAGGCATCGCCGGGTTCGGGATAGAACGTCTTGGACAGACCGAGCGGGCGGAAGATCCGATTCGCCAGCAGCGATCCGACGTCCTGCCCGGTGATCTGCTCGAGAACGGCGGCCAGCAGAATCGTGTTCGTGTTCGAGTACCGGAATTCGGCGCCCGGCGCGAAGTGCGGCTCGGTGGCGAATCCGACCCGCAGGAGGGCGTCCGGTTTCCACACGCGGCCTGGATCGTCGTCCATCGTCGCGGCAAACGACGGATTCTCGTTGTAGCTGAACAGACCACTACGCATGTTCAGTAGGTCGGCGATCGTGATGTCGTCGCCGTTCGGAACACCCGCGCGGTAGCGCGACACCGGGTCGTCGAGTGCCAGCCTGCCCTGTCCGACCAGTTGAAGCGCGACAGTGCCCACCATGGTCTTGGTGGTCGAGCCGACGCGGAAGAAGTCCTCCACCAGCACCGGATCGTCCTGCCCGAGTACGCGAGTACCGAATGCCCACTGCCAGTGGGCATCCGGAGTCCGGATGTACACCACCGCCCCGGGAACGAGCATCGCGTCGAGGATCTCGCGCACCACCGGTTCCGCAAGTCGACCGAGCGCCCTTGACAACTCGGCGGTCCGGTCGATCGCGGCCGGACCGGCGGAGGTCCGGTCGGGTGGGGTGCCGCCACCGGACACCAACACCGAGCACACGACGACGACAGCTCCCAACCGCGTCCACTGTCGTGTCATGTAGCGAGACAAGCTCATGTGCCCCTGTTCCCGATAACGGACAAGGTTCCACCGTTGAAGTTCGATACATACATCTCACCCGCGACCGGACCCGCCGCGACTCCATGCGGCCGGACGCCGACCCGGACCGTCGCGGTGACCACGCGCGTATCTGCGTCGATCAGAGAGACGGAATTGCCGGATCGCGCATCGTCGAGCCCGTGATTGGTGACGTACACCGTCCGGCTCACCCGATCCACCGCGACGCCGACCGGACCCACGCCGACGCGCACGGTCGCGGTGACCGCGCGCGTCCGCGTGTCGATCACCGACACCGTGCCGTCCGCGTGATTGGTCACATAGGCCGTCTCGGTGTCGGTGTCGACCGCCACGCCCCACGGTTGATTGCCGACCCTGATCATGGACACCACCGACAGCGTGCCGGTGTCCACCACGGCCACCCGGCGATCGGGTGCCTCGGGAAGTCCCGCGACCGCGACGAATACGCTGCCAGTTGCCGGATCGAGAGCGATGCCGTAGGGGCGACTACCGACCGGAACCGTCGCGACGACGTCCCTCGCGCGCAGGTTCACCACCGACATCGTGTCGGCCTCGAAGTTCGTCACATAAGCGGTGTGCCCGGCCGGGTCGACGGCGATCCCGTAGGGTCCGGCGCCGACTGCGATCCGGTCGACGATGACCCGGCCACGCGTGTCGATGACCGAGACCGACTTGTTTCCCGCGTTGGTGACATACGCCAGGCCCGATGCCGAATCCACCGCTATTGCAGTTGGTTTCGAGAGATCCGGCGAGGCGATCGACGTGGTCGCGCCGGTTTCGATGTCGTACACCGACACCGAGTTGGCCAGGCTGTTGGTAGTGAACACGCTACCGGTCGCCGCGTCGGCGGCCACCCCCCACGGCTGCGCGCCGACCGGGATCGTCGTGCTCACCGTGCTCGGCGCAGTCCGGGACACCGACCCGGCGAAAGGGGTCGACTCGTCATCGCCGGATGTCGTGCTCATCAGCATTCCGGCGACGATCAACGCAGCGGCGACAGCGCCGATGACCCGGAGACGCAGCGGGATTCGCTGCCGCCAGGGACGGTGCCCGCCGACCGATTGCTGTGTCCGGGTCGGCACGGTCGGGACAGGCGCTCGACGCGCCGGAGCCACCGGAGCGCGCGTACCCGCAGCCGTCGCGGCGTCGTCGAACGCCTGGATCCAGTCCGCCGGAGCGGGGCGCTGCCCGGCCGGAGCGGACACCGCAGCGTGGACGAGCTGCCGGACCGGACCTGGCACAGCCGCTGGAAGCTTGCTCGGGTCCCGCGTGGCCTGATCACCAGCCAGTAGGCGCAGCGTCAACAGCCCGAACTTGTAGGCGTCGGACTGCGCAGTGGCCAATTCCTCACCGGGATGGGCTGTCACGACTTCCCAATCAGGTGTCTCGACCTGGTCGGTGACTGATCGGGAGCACAACCGCATGGCATCGCAATCGATGAAGTACACCTGCCGCCGCGGTCGCAGCGAGAAGAGGAGATTCTTCGGCGACATGTCACCGACCGCGATGTCGTGGCGATGCAGCAGGGCCAGCGCTGCCGCGGCATCGGAGAGCAGCTCGTAGCGGTACCGATCCGACAGTGGGATCCCGCGCTTGGCCAGGAAGACATCGTCGTTGAGGAGGTGCTGAAACTCCGCAGTCTTGCGCTGTACTGACGAAGTCATCGTCATGTCGATGAAGAACTCGCCTGGAATGGACGGCATCACGAAACCGACCACGGTGGTCGAGTGGTCTTCCTCGACCAACCGGCACGGCCAGGCCGCCCGATTCAGCAACTCCATCCCATCAACACCCGGCAGCGACTCCAGGTAGGCGGGCATTTCCTCGAGCACATCAACCCGGACGCTGGGCAGGACCTGAGCTTTGTACTCCTTGAACACCATTGCCCGTGCGTGCGGCATCTGCGCACGCGGGGCGAGATAGACGACGCCTTGGCCACCCGCCGCCAACTTCGTCGTGACTCCCAGGCGGCCACGTTTCAAACGCTGCTGCGCCACCGCGGCTCCATCAGCTGTTCCGTGGCCAGATGGCCACCAGGGTGCGGTCGTCGTCGAAGGTCTCCCGGGAGAAGTCCAATGCGTGCGCGAACTCGAGCTGCGAGGGCACCCGATCCCCCAACAGCTCCGCGAACAACGCCCCGACGCTCCCTTCGCCGCCGCCTAGCGGATCCCCGAACCCATCGGTTCCGACCAGCAGCACCTGCCCGGGCTCGACGATGACCGGGAATGGCGTCACGGTATTCGGCACCCTCGGCAAGCCGACCACGGCCGACGAGGACAGGCCGGAGGCTGAGGCCTGCTTGCCGCCGAGCACCGGGACGAACTTCCCGTCGGCCAGCAGCCAAGCACCGGAATCGCCGACTCCGGCGACGACGGCCGACAAACCGCCATCGGGCAGCGGCGTGCACACCACGCAAGTCAAAGTCGTGGCCAGCATCCGCTCCGCCTGCTCGGCATCGGCTTCCGGCAACGCCAGCACCGTCGCGGCATGCTGGGTCAGCGTCCACGCCGCGCTCTTGAACAGGGTGTGCCAACCGCCGTCGTCGAGCGACTCCGGGGCCTCGTCGAGCCACTGGGTGGCGTAACGGACCACCGTGGAGGATCCGATATGGGAGTGCTTGGCCGACGAAACCCCGTCGGCCACAGCGACTGTAAGCCGGTCGCGCTCCGCGTCGACAGCGAGAGCGAAATCGTCCTGGCGCGGCGCCCCACCATAGCGGTGCAGATATCCGCGCACCGAGGCCGCCCGGACCGTGAATGCGCCGCTGGACCACCCGTCGACAACGGTGTCGGGCCGGTAGGGCACCTTGCCGAACTCCCGGTCCACTACCTTGGGTTCGAACACCGGTGTCGGCGTCCCCACGACGATCGGCGCACCGGGCGGCCACCCGATGGTCGTCGACCCGAGTTCTGCCGAGTCGGCACCGGGCGCGGACGCCGCCGGTGACGTGGTGCCATCGTCGGGTTCGGTGTTCTTGTCCCGCCGGGTCGTCCAGCGCATCAGACGGTGTCCACATCGAGGCAGACGAAATCGGCGGGCTTTTCCACCTGCAACGACGCCTGCCCGGTCGCGAGCGCAGTGCCCGAGTTGATCACCGATTGAGTGAGCGCGGTGACGAACTTCGAGATCGCGCCGCCGGTATCGGTTCCCGCCGCCGTGATGAACGCGTATTGCGGGTTGGTCGCCACCCGGCGAATAACGTCGGCGTCCGCCTGCCCGATACCGAAGGCCAGGATGTTCGGGCGTGCCGGGAAACTCATCAACTGCGAGTGTGCCGCTTCCCAGCCATCGCCGGGATTGGGGGCGCCGTCGGTCAGGAAGAAGACCGCGGGGCGATTCACCAGATAGCCTTCGGACTTCAACGACTTGATATCGCTCGGAATCCGGCTGCTCAATTCCGCGAACGCCGCGGCGAACGACGTCGAACCGCGGGCGCGCAGTTGTGGTACGCCATCCACTTGCCGCAGGTCGCTCGGCTCCAGATAGCAGATCGCGTCGTCGGAGAATCCGATGACGCAGAACCGGACCTTCGCGGCGGCCATCGATTCACCCTGAAGGGTGTCGAACAGGGTGACCAGCCCGGTGTTCAGATCTGCCACGTCGTTCACCATGGAATACGATTCATCCGCGACGAAATAGACCGGCAGTACAGTTGCCTTTGGTTCGTTCATCCAGCTCACACCTCATCGTTTTCGCTTCGCCCGAGCACATCGAACGCTACAGTCCGCCCATGGATTTCACTGTCTGCCATTCGACGGACAGCCCACCGAGAACTACAGGTCATCGATACCGATGAGGGCGTCTTGTAGCGCACGGACGACGAGTGCGGCCTTGGTCGACGCCGGCCTGCCGACGGCCGCGTACTTGTCCCTGATCCGGGCCAGATGCGTATTGACCGTGCCCGGCGAGATGTACAGGCGCTGACCGACTTCCACCTTCGAGTCCGAAGCCAGCCAGGCCAGCAGTACCTCGATCTCGCGACTACTCAGCGCCGGTCGTCCAGGTGCTACGCTCGTAGTGGTCTGCAGCTCGTCCTCGTGATCGAACGTGATGCTCATGAACTAATTCCTTCGGGAAGAAAAATTCGCGTCTATTTCCACTGGCCGAGCAGGTCGCGAATACATCGCCGCGCCAGAATGAACGTGGCCGCGAGCAGCAGCAGACCGGTCGCCGAACGGAGCTGATCGCCACCGTCGCCGGGCACCGCCGTGTAGACGGCCTGCGCATACCAGATGAAGACGATGTCGACCAGGATGAGAGCGGCCAGCACGTACCAGAGACGCACCCGCCGAACTGCCTGCTGCTGGACGATGTTGACGGTTTGGGATCCGTTCTGATTGGACACCACCGTACCGCCGCGTTTCGCGATGTTCAGTTGATTCTGCCCAGAATAACTTCGGTTCGACCAAGGGAAGAGGCGCACGTCACCTCCCACGCGGATCGTTCAGCGTGACATTCTGGGTTCCGTTCTGGTTCGCAACCACAATTCCGTGACCGGTCGCGGAATTGCGCTGCGTCGCCGCCGGCTGCGCGCCTGCCGACGAACCAGGCTTCGTCGCGCCAGGCGTGAGCCGCCGGATGAGCCCGTCGATGTCGTCTTCGAGCGTTTGGTGCCGGATACGCCAGCCCTGCGACAGCGTCAGGCCGCGGATATCGTCCGGCAGACTGTCCGGCACCGGCAGCATCGTATCGTCCAACAGCACTGGGACGACCGGGATCCCACGCTCGAACGCGATCCGCAGTTCCATGCGCACCCAGTCACGCTCGTTGTCGATGCACCGTACCCCTCGTTTGTCACGAGCATCGAGCCAGTGCGTGCCGATCACCGACACCACGACGTCGCTCTCATCGAGTGCGGCGCGGATACGCCGGGCGTACAGCGCGCCCAGCGACAGCGAGTCCTGATCGCGGAAGACGTGCACCCGACCGAAATGGCGCGCCATCTGCTTCGAGATCTGGCCGACGGCATACACGCTGTCGATAGTGCGGTAGTTCAGGAATATTCTCATCTAGCGGGCAACCCCTCGGGACGGCATCTTTCCGCGCGAAAACCTCCCGCGCATTTGAGCGGGCGACCAGTTCGCTACCTCTCGAAGTGGTTCGCTTCCAGACCATTCTGCACCAGTAGCCAATATTTTGCCGACCGAACATGGTCACCGATGCCGCCGCCATTCATTCAATAGCATCCTTACTGGTACGTACATCAATTCGTGTGTCGAACAAATTTGTTTCGTATTCGGGCACTGAACTCCGGGCAGAGCTCGGCGAACTCCTATGTACGGAAGCAGGTCACTCGCCCGCCGAAACTCACTTTCCAGCATCCGGCAATCGACCGTAGCCCGGAACCGGTTGTCCGTTGTCTGGTCAGCCGACAACGGACAACACGTGGTTCAGCGCTTCGTCAGCGCCGCCATCAGGGCAGGCTGGATCTCATGCGCCCCGCGGTGTCCACGGAAACGAGTGATCGTGCGCGCGAAGTCGCGCAGGTCGGCGCGGATCGTCGCCGAATCGACCGAGCACACGATGTCGAGCAGCGGCCCGACGAGCTCACTCGCCCGGTCCGGATCACCCAGCGCGGCATGGACGAGCGCGCGACGGGTACCGAATCGCGCGCGATCGCGATCCGAGGGCAGCGGCAGCGACATCGCCCGCTCGAAGAGCGCCGCAGCCGCGGCGAGATTACCCAGGTCGTACTGGCACCACGCCTCGATGAGGAGGGGTCGACCATGCAGAGCCGAGGGCCCCAGATGCGCCTCCCCTTCGAGACCGCGCGCCTGCTCGTACAGGCTCGCCGCGGTGTCGAGGGCACGCATCGCACCGGCGTGGTCCAGGCCGATCGCGTACCCCTGCGCGGCACCGAGTGCGGCCAGCCAGCGGATACGGGGGTGGATGGTGTCGTCGGTCAGCACCGTCTCGGTGAATCCTGTTGTCGCGGAGGAGTCGCCGCGGTACAGACTCACCACCGCACGGCGGACGAGTGTGTAACTTGCCATCTCCTCGTCGCCTGCGGCCGAGGCCAACTTGACCGCGCGGTCGGTCCACCACAGCGATCCCCGGTCGTCACCGCCCTCCTGTGCCATCCATCCGGCGAACTCGGCGGTGCGGGCAGCGTGCCGCAGCATGTCCCGCCGATCGCGGCCTGCGCTCAGCCCAGCAGCGGAGATCGCCACGTGCGCCTGGGTGATCGCCACCGGCAGCACCATGCTGGGACTGCTGGTGCGGCCGAGTCGTTTCGTCTCCTCGAACAGGGCGGCCAGTCCGGGCAGAGTGTCCGCGGACGGCGCGGCGGACTGCGGCAGTTCGGTCACCGTGGGCGTGCCGGTTTCGCCGATCTCGAATGCTCCGGATCCGTCGGAGCGCAAACGGAGATTCCAATTCGGGAACGGATCCTCGCCGGCGACGAGCCCGGAACCGGCATCGTAGTCCGCCCCGGAGGACACCGACACCAGCGCGTGCAGCTCACCTCCTGCGGACAGCACCGCATCGCACTTGCGCGACAGTTGCACGGAGGGAGTCTTGTGCCCGTTCTCGATCTTGCTCAGATGGCTACGGCTGTAGTGCACGAGCGTGGCCAGCTGGCCGAGGGTCAACCCCTGTCGGATTCGCCGTCGGCGCAGCTCGCCACCGAATTCAGCTCGTGTCATGATCTTCCCCAGAACCACCGTCTCCGGCCGCGGAACTTCCTGCACGACAACAACCTAAGTTCGAGCCGCGCCGCCCGGACATGCCCGAGAGTGCCGCACTCAGCAACTACCCGGTTTCCGTGAGTGTACCGACGAATCCCGCCCCCGGCATTCGAACTCGATCGAATATCCCTGTGCAAGAGAGTGATCGACCCAGTATGACTACCGACTACCGAATCAAACATCTCGAGATGCTGCAATCGATCATCGCGCGACTGAGTCAGCAGTCCTTCACTGTACGCGGGTGGTCGGTGACCCTCGTGTCGGTGATCTTCGCACTGCTGAGCGCTCAGTCCCAGCACCGATCCGAGTTGATCCTGCTGGCTCTGGCACCGACGTGGATCTTCTGGGGGCTCGACGGGTACTACCTGAATCTGGAACGCCGCTACCGGCGCCTGTTCGCCTCGGTGGCACGACAACTGCAGACCCCGTCGGACTCCGGGCCACTCCCGTTCGACATGGTGGCCGAGTCCACCCACCCGCTGCGCGACCTCGTTCGTGGGGCCACCGCCCCGAGTGTCGCGGCCATCCCCGTAGTCCTCACGGCGTTGATTCTCGGATACTGGACATTCCTCGTCGTCACAGGTTGACAGGCGGCCACGCCGTCTTCCTCTTCTACAACTCGTGGCTACGTCGCGGCTCATGGGGTGAGGATCACAAGGGCCAGGGCCGGACCTCTGGCCACGTGTTCAGCGTCAGCGCGCCGACGATCACCCCATCGACACGTGCGGTGCGCAGTCGCGTCGAATCGGAACCGTTGACCGCCTGCGTGCGGCCACGGGTCAGGGACCTATGCCGTGGTGGACAGTTGCGGTGGGAGAGCGGTCGCGGCACCGCCGCAATGGACGACCGAGTCGACGTTCCGCCGACCGCGTTGCGGTCGCGGTAGATCGCCGGATCGGGACCGGTTCCGGTCAGGGCGCAGGTGGCGCCGGTTCGACGAGCGCACGCAATGTCATGGCGCCGATGTGGTCTTCCAGGCGTGCGCGGTCGGGCATGACGGCGCTGCGGAAGCGGTGTGCGGACAGCAACGACAGGATCATCCAGGCGGCGGCTTGCGGGTCGAGATCGGCGCGCAGCTCGCCAGCGTGCTGCCCTCGGGTGACGATCTCGGTCAGTGCGTCGGCGAGTTCGCCCATATGTTCACGGACCGCCGCCTCGACGGCGGGTTCCGCGGTCAGCGTCATCGCGTCGGCGAAGATCACGCCGAGTGAGCCGGGCGCGTGCAGTTCCTCGACGTGGCCAGGGCTGAGCAGGTGCGCGAGAAAGGCGGCGGTGGAGCCGGCCTCGGCGGCAAAGGTGCGCAGCATGGTGGTCATCTGCGCGGAGGCGTGGTCGACGACGGCAGCATAGAGGGCGGGCTTGGACCCGAAGTTCTGGAACAGCACGGGTTCGGTGACCCCGATCCGCGCCGCGATCTTGGCCATCGTGGCGCGCTGGAACCCGGATTCGGCGAACACGGCGGTGGCGGCGTCGATGATGGCCGCCCGCCGGTCCGCGGCGCGCATACGGGTTCGCCGTGAGTCGGCGGGCGATGCGTGAACCATACCCACCATCGTATCCACCCTTGAGTTCTAACTTAGTTGCTACTAAGTTAGACACATCTTAGTCATCACTAAGTTATGGAGTGGGCCATGGGCCTCGGACATCTGCTGCATCACAACTCCACCCCGGGCACCCCAGGGCTCACCATCGACCACGGCGGTAGCTACGACGCATTCGGCGCGGTGTTCTTCGGCGGTCGCCGCGACCGCGTCTACCGCAGGCTCGCCGAACTCAGCGGCGCGAAGCCTGGCGACCAGGTGCTCGACATCGGTTGCGGCACCGGTTATCTGACGCGCCGAATGGCCGCGCTCGTCGGCACGGGCACCGTGGTCGGACTCGACCCGTCCGCCATCGTGCTCGACCGCGCCCGCCGGATCACCGGCGAACCGAACTGCACCTACACCGTGGGTGTCGCCGAATCACTGAGCGCGGAGGATGATTCGTTCGATGTGGTGGACAACTGCCTGATGCTGCATCACCTGCCGCACGAGCTGCGCGCGACCGCGTTGGCCGAGATGCGGCGGGTGCTGCGGCCCGGCGGCCGGCTCCTTATCGGCGAGTTCCGACCTCCGGCGAATCCGATCGGCCGCCATCTCGTCAGGGTACTGACCGGTCCGGCCATGGCGCACAATCCAATCGACGAGTTGGCACCGATGGTGACACACGCGGGATTCGAGCGGGTCGGATCCACCGACATGCACCCGTGGATCCGCTGCGTCACCGCCGCGAAGCCCGGAGCGGCCGAATGAATCACCCGATCGGCCCGCTGCGGATCCTCGCCCTGCCCCTGATCGTCGGCGGCATCGCCGCGCACCTGTGGTTGGGCAGCATGGCCGGACTCGCTGTCGCGGGCATCGGCTTCGGCGTCCACGTCGCCGTCGCCGCACTCGGCAGCCGCTGGCTGCGGCACCGCGACCGACGCTCGACACCCGGGGCCGAGCCTGCGAGCCCAGCCAGCCGTCAGCCGGAACGATGACTCAACACGTGGCGTACTACGCCAATCCGCCCATGTCCCCGGGAAAGACAGGGCATCCATCAAACGGGGCTTACGGGGGCCACGACCGAAAACAGGTCAGTCCCGGTCGTTGACCGGGACTGACCTGCTATTTAAGTGGAGCTAAGGGGACTCGAACCCCTGACCCCCACGCAGGGGTTCTAGATCTCTCGTGGTTCCCGTCACTTCCCGAAATAGCCCGTGAACTGCGACATCGGCGCGGACGTTCGTCCCGTCGCTTCCCATTGATTCCCGTGGTCACCCGTTCAAACCGGGGGGTTAGTGCGGGGCTGGTCAAATTTGCACGCTGCCCTGCGGCGTGCGCCGTACGGCCCCGTTGCACTGTGGGGCGTGTGCCGCCCCGTGTGCCCGGCAGCGCGACGTTTGTTCGGTTTTCGCGGGTTGCTAACCATCGCGGTTCCCACGGTTGTCCTGGCCGGTGCCGGAGACCGGTGGTGCCAGTTGGTTGAGAACGGCGGTGGAATCGGGCGCCAGCGCGGGCCGGTCGATGTAGTGCTGTTCGGTAGTGGCGCTGTTGCGGTGCCCGGCCTGCCGCTTGGCCTGATCGGCTCCGAACTCTTCGGCCACAGCCGTCAAGTTCGTCTTGCGGTAAGTCTTGGGGGTGATCCAGGCGTAGGTGGTGCCGCGCGCGGAGCGCCAGGTGCGGCCGAAGTTGTGGGGGTCGCGCCACCCACCGCGCCGTGAGGGGAACAGTGGAGTTTCGTCGTCGGGATCCCAGTCATCGGCGCCGAGTGCCCGCAGAGTCTCGATAGTGAAGGTCGGCAGCACGACGGTGCGGTACCCGGCATCGGTTTTCGTCCACTCCTGCCGGTATAGACCGACTCCGGTCACGCGGACGATGGTGCCGCTGATGGTCATCTCCCACGGGGTCGAGGAGGTGTCGACATCGCAGCGACGGAACGCGAGGCATTCGCCAGGCCGGGCTCCGGTGCCCAGGAGTATGTCGGCGGCGTTGAGGATGTCGGGGTCGCGTGCCGGGCCGCGTGTGTAGGCGGGTGTGCCGGGGATCGCTTCTCCTGCGAGCCACGTTTCGAGCTGGGCGCGTAGCCCGTTGCGGGTGGTCTCGTCCATCGCTTTCGGTTTCGTCTTCTTGCGCTTGATCTTGCCGACTTCGCGCATCGGGTTCTCGCGAATTGCCCCGTGGCGAACGGCGAGGCTCATCATGCCGGTGAGGATGATCTTGTGGCACTGCGCTTTACGGGTGTGCCCGTTCTTCTGGATCATCTTCAGGTGAGCGTCGAGGTAGGAAGTGTCTGCCTCGAACAGCCGTACGCCGCTCATCGCCGTCTTGATCTTCACAGTGTCTTTGCGGGCACGTGGATCATCGGATGGTTCGATCTCCTCTCGATACCATTGAAGCGTTTGCGGGAGCGTTGTCTCGTCTAGTTCCAGTTCTTCGAGCCAGAGGTCCGCCAGGGCGGGAATCAGCGTGTATCGAGTGACAGCGCCGCTGTTCGTACGCCCCTCTGACTTGACCCGTTCCTGAACGACTTCTCTGACCCGGTTCTCTGCGCCGGACTTGCTGGTTCCCCATCCCTCGATCCGGACGGTTTCCCCACTGTAGGAGCGGTATCGGGCTCGCGCCCGGTATTGCCGTGTTCCCAGTTTCGTGCAGCTGATCCTGCCGTGCGTTCCCATGACCAACGCCTGCCGAGGCATCTCTCGAGCACCTTTCTATATCTGTTCTTCGATTTCGATTCAGTCGGCTCACGCGCTTTTCCCGAGGCCGATTTGGGCTTCCTCCCAGGCAAGGAGGTCGCTGAATCGGTATCTCCGATATCTGCCCATTCGAGCGAAGCGCGGACCTTTTCCGAGCGAGGCCCAGTTCGCAAGGGTTTTCTCAGGGATTTGTAATCGTTGAGATACTTCCTGCGTGCTGAACCAACGGTCCGCCACCGAATTCTGAATTCGTACATTTCCTGGCGACGGGACTACATTCACGCTCGAATCCGGTTCACGGTCAAGCGGTTTGGTCGAGTTGTTTTTGGATCTGCCGACATTTCCGGTGTTGCCGGTGCTGTGATCGGCAGGCGATCGGCATGTCCGGCGCATAGGTAGTGCGCCGCCCGCTTGGCCGGTGCTGACTGGCGTCGTGTTCGACGAGCTCGTGCCGTCACAGGATTGCGGGGGCTGGGAGGGTTCGGCAGGAGGTCGGGTCATCGCGGTAACTCCAGACTGCGCAGACGGACTGGTGTACTCACCTACTTCCGGAAAAACCGCCGATTCAGGACACCGCCGCCGTGTGCAATCCGTCACACCTCGCTATCGACCACCCCTGTCGGGGGCTGCCCCTACCCTGGAGTGGTAGCGACCAGGCCAGGGGTGGACTGCGTCGCTTCGCAGGGAGGGGTGGACTGATGGACCAGGCTCGGATCGCGGCGACCGACGAGATCGTGGATGCGACAGATCTTTTGGCGTGGGATGCAGCTCTGGTCGAGCGCTCCGACTTCACGTGCCCGTCAACTCTGTGCAGTGCGAAGCTCGCCGCGTGCGCGTGGCGTCCTGGCCAGAAGGTGAGGCCGTACTTCTCCGCCAGATGGGGTCATGCCGCCGGGTGCGACGTCGACGGCCGGGTCAAGCTGGTGGATCCGCCGGAGCGGTCCGACGATCCCGAACCCCTCGAGGTCGTCGCCGGGTATGTGGCCAAGCTGGTCTTGTCCGATGTTCGTCGTATCCAGTCCCCGCAACCGCCGGCCGACTCCGATGAATTGGAGTCAGTCTCCGAGCCACCGTCGACCCCGGTCACCGATCAAAGAGCCATGAGGCTCGGGACATGCCGCACGATTCGCACCCTGTGCAGCACGTTCCTGCACAACCCGCCGGAGCTGCGGGCAGCTATGCGACTCGACGTCCCCGGCGTTGACGCCACCCGGTACGCGACCGGGTTCCGTCGCCTGGAGCGGTTCGAGGTCCGTCGCTATACCGAACAGCGCATCTTCTACGCGCCCATCCGGTGGTCAGCAGAACCTGTCGAAACACCTCGAGCACTCACTATCGACCTGTACTGCGGTGACAACGACCCCAGCGGGCTACTCGGACTGGTTAATCCGTATCAACTCATCATCGGCTGGAAGCAATGGAGTCCCCGCCAACGCAATTCAGTCACCCGGGAAGTGACGCATGCTCGCAGCGAGGGCAGGCAGCGATACTCACCGGGCAGCCAGGCGGGCTGCTGGGCCTTCTTCCTCGGCAACCAGAACCCCACAGACCCAGCGAAGTTCCACGTGAACGACCACCGGCTGGTCTGCTTCCTCGCCGCCGACGGTGTCCACCACGACAGACAACAATCACCGTGGCGTAACCCAGGTTCAACCGCGGGGCCCTCGCGTTGATCACCGAGTACAACGTCGGCGGGGCGCGTTAACCGCACCTCTTGAGGCCGTACGGATGGCATCGTGACAGAGATGTGGCAGTTGCCATTGCCCGGTGCAGAGACATCGACGCCTGTCACCAGGCTCTTGATTACAGGCAGATCATTGGTCCGCTGGCGGGCACCGGCGCCAAGCGAGTCCCCCTGGTGAGCAACCGGTGTCGGCACGCATCGGTGTAGCATGTCGCGTGGTGGTCCGCCTGCCCGACTCCTTGCTGACGCGCCCACGCCGTACCAGCAACCGAGGACAAGCAGTCTCCGACGCAGCGTGCCATCCGGTGTTGTCGACCTCCGATGGGCAGCGTGGGAGTCCTGGCGGGAGTACATCAATGACCAAATCGAACAGGGCGCGCAATCGTGCAGTGCGCCAGTACATGGCCGAGAACAACACGAACTACACGCGCGCTGCACGCGAGACAGGCAGCGCGGAGTCTCGGACCAGCCACAACAGCACCGACTTGGTCCGCTCACACCTTCGAGCGTTGCTGTCGGACCTGGACGATGACGCGAAGGGGCGAGACGCACGTATCGAGGAGCTGGAGAAACAAGGGCACCGCATCGTTAGCGGCGGCCAGATCTCCCAACACGAATGGGACA
Organism: Nocardia rhizosphaerae; assembly: GCF_042650365.1. Classification (NCBI taxonomy): domain Bacteria; kingdom Bacillati; phylum Actinomycetota; class Actinomycetes; order Mycobacteriales; family Nocardiaceae; genus Nocardia; species Nocardia rhizosphaerae. The sequence continues at coordinate 23,850 of NZ_JBHSBA010000007.1, read as the reverse complement.
TCACCGACTGGCGAACAGGTGAGATCATCGCTAGCGGCTCCGATGGACTGGAAGGTTACGATGCAGCCGTCGAGCGCCTGGACGACTATGACACCTGGTTCCACATCGACCACGTATGCCCTGAGGTTCCACCGCTCCCCGTAACCGCAGGGATCCCGAAGAGTCTTGGAGAGGCGCTGGCCGACTGGATCGGTTCGACCTTGACCTCCGACCAAGACATCGCAGAGTTGGTCGGGTGGAGCGAAGAGCGAGTTCGCCGCTGCCGTCGAGAATAGAACCCAGGCCTTGCCCGTGCCTGCCGACTGATCGACCGCGAGACCACGCGCCGCCTTTACCGCAGCCTATCGTCGTCCCGGCGGAGAGTGGCAGTCGCGGGCCTCGCTGCGCGGTGACTCGGCGTAGTGGACTACGAAACGGTCTTGGCCGGTCGCCCGCTGCGGACGACCGGGCCACGGCTCTCGGAAAGCCTTACGCGGCGTCTGCCTCGAGCGCGTCGAGAACGATCTGCGGCATAGACTGCTGCCGAAGAGCATTCTTCACGAAATCGCGTTCGCTCCCGCTAGCGCGCAGGACGTCTGCGACAACCTGCGCGTAGCCGGGTGCCTTGACTGCCTTCACGACGACGCTCACAAAGACGTCGCGCACGTAGTACCTGTTGTGGCTCACGCCCAGCTCCAGCAGCCGCGCAAGCAACAAACGGCGGCTCGCGAGGTCCGTCGTGGAGTCGTATGCAACGGCCATGAAGTCAGCGAGCGTGTCACAGAACGAGAACGGATGGTTGCTGTATGCGAACTCATCGAAGTTCGTCAGGATCTGTGCCAACTCCGTAGGCGTGTTCTTTCCCAGCGCCTTCACGACGTTAGCCGGGAGCAGTGGGACGAACTGCAGGTACAACTTGGCGTCGGCGGGGTTCCGCATCAGCACCTCGGCGAGTTCGTGAAGTCCCGACTCGTCACCCGCGAGGACTCGGGCGAGGGCTTGCTCGGCCTGCCCTTCAGGCGGAGAGAGAAGCGTCTCCTCAGCGCTGACCAGCGAGAGCGCCTGTGCGAGCTGACCCGCGTTTACATACCGCTTGGCGGGGTCCTGCTCGAGGCACTTGTGCAAGATGTACCGGTACTTGCCAGGCGCCTTGCTGAGATCCGGAAGGAAGTTGGGGAAAATCCCGGTGATCAGTTCAAACAGGATCTTGCCCAGTGAGAAGACATCGGCCGCAGGCCCGACGGTGTGCGCGTCGCTGAACTGCTCGGGTGCCATATACGCCAGAGTGCCCAGGCCAAGGTGGGACTGCGTGATCCGGAGACTGTTGCTCGTCAGCCGAAGCCCCAACCCGAAGTCGGCAAGGCGCGGAACACCATTGAAGAACAGCACGTTCTCGGGCTTCAGATCGCGGTGAAGCACGCCCTCCTGATGGGCGTACGCCATCGCCTCGACGATCGGAGTGAAGATTCGATTGACTTCCTGTTCCGACAGTCCGCCAGGGTTCTTCACGAGGATATCGCGCAGAGACTCGTCCGCCCATTCCATCGCATACCAGGGGCCGCGCTGTTCGTTCGTGCCGGACCCAAGAACACTCACGATGTTCGGATGCAGAAGGAGACTCTGGCAACGGATCTCTCGCAGGAACCGGGCCATCGTGGTGACGGGATCAGGATCATTGGGGTCATGCTTCATGAACTTGAGCGCAACGCGTTCGCCGCCGGGGTCAGTGCGGGCTTCCCAGATGACGCCCTGGCCGTTGTTGTGGCAGTCAAGCTGCCGAATACACTTGTAACGCACAGTGATAGCTCATTCCTGGACAGCCACCTGCCCCAATTGGTAGTGCTTTCGATGGCTGTCTGGGAGCGCTGTCATCCGTGTCACTCTTGCTAATTGGCACAGTTCGGATAGGCTCTCTTGTACAGCCTGATGCGCCCGTCAGGGCGCAAATGGTGAAGTCTCGGAGCTGTCGTAACCGCCAAGTTTGTGCAGTTCCGAGACTTGTTCTTTCAGAACGGCGGTTCGTCCTCCTCTCTTGGTCGAGTCTTCGGCCGGGTGAAGGTGCCGGGCGATTTTTTGCCGCTCTCAAACGGATTCGCCCTCGACGAAGAGCCCCAAGAATCGTCCTGAACTTTGGACTCCCAAGGCGGTGCGTCGTCGAAGGTCGAGTCCGGTGGTTCGTCCGCGAACGGATCGTCCGACGGAAGCGCATAGATGCCGCGTTTGTCCGAGACACGTCGCAACTCGCCGTTCGACGCCATGCGAGCCAGCGCGGCCCGGATCACGTTCGCCGGATCTTTGGAGTCCGTCGTCCATCCCGCCTTCCGCACCATCGCCAGAGCATCCTGAATACTGAGCGGCCTCTTCGCCTTCAAGAAGGCATCGAGCAGCATCTCATTTGTAGACCGAGACTCGTCGTCGTCATCGTCAGATAACGCGCGGAGCGCTCGGTCTACGCGCCGAGTCTCGGAGGCGAGCCAGCGCTGATACTCGCGCAGCTCCTCCACGATCGCGTCCACCTTACTTTCGGGCATGGGCAACATCGTAGCACATCGAGACGGAAACGTAGCAACCCATGTCAAGTTTGGATTCGTTTGGATTCGCCCAATCCACCTCGAAGCACTGCTCAGCATTGCTTGAAGGCAAGATGTTGAAGCTAGATGGCGAATTCTCCCCAGATCTTGTGTCTGGTGCGTCACCGGTAGGCGATTCCCGGGCCTACTCGCGCGCAGAATCGGCCGTAGTGTGTGCGCGAATCCGTAGGTGTTCAATTGATTCGAGTCGCGCACGGGGTCGCGCTTTCCCAGCTGGCGCAGCGATCTGTGACCAGCTCAGCGCCGCCAGAACCTTGACATTGCCACTGTCAAACCGAGCTCGGGTCCGCGCTGCCGACGCTGCGCTCCTGGGCGACCGCGCACGAACCGCTGCGAGAAATCGGTCGCGACGACGTGCTCGCTGCCCTGACCGTCGAAGCGCGAGCCCGTGCACACGTGCTGAAAAGATTGCGGTTGATCTTCCGAATCCTCAAGGCGCAAGATCGTTTTCGTCAACCCGTCCGCTCGTGTCAGCGTCGCGACGCCCCACCCGAGCGCGCCTAGCCCGATGGACCTCGACAAGCAGCGGTGCGCGGTGGACAGGCCCGATCCTGCATGCGCGGTACTGGCCGGGGTGCTGGCCTTCCACGCCGTGCGCGTACGCCAACTGATCGCGTTACAACTGACCGACGTTCACGACGGCCGCCTGGACTTGTCCGACCGGGTTGTTCCCCTCGCCGAACCGGTCCGCCAACGCATGAACGCCTACCTCGACTATCGGCAGCAGAGCTGGGCCCGCCACGGCGAATCCGCACCTGTTCATTCACTACCGCATCGCGCACATCACCACCTCGACGACACCGTGCTGGACCCGCAAACGGCTCGGTATGCTCGCTCAGTCGATCCGCGTGGACCGCGTCTTCGATCAAGCCCACGCCACCGGCGGTGACCTTCGACGCCTCAGCGACCTATCCGGCCTTTCCATCGCTGGCGCCTTCTGCTGCACGACGGTGTTCGACCACCCCGCCCTCAGCCGTCTGGACAACGACGGCCGCTGACCGTTCAGCGATGTTCAACGAACTCCGGGATAGGTGTTCCCATCACAGCACCTCGACCGTCACGGAGTTCTCGTCGGGATTCTCGACAGAAGCGAGGAACTCAGGAGAAGTGGTGATGAGTGCGTTCTCGGTGTGTGAGGCGAGAGATCCGAACACCGCGCGGTCGGTGCCGCCGACGGCGAGCAATCCCGAACCGCGTGCGGCGGAGAGCAGGAACTGTTGCTCGCCGTCGGAGAGGTGGAAGGCGGTGGCGACCTCGTCGATGGCCTGAGGTGCCTGGCGCAGCAGGATCTGGGTGGCGGCGTTGGAGATGATCGCGCGCCCCAGCTCGGTGGAGCACACGTCCGCGCAGTCCTGCGTGGCGACAGTCAGTCCCGCCCAGTGCTTGCGGAAGCTCTTGGCCGCCCGGAACAGGAACGCCGCTCCGGCGGGCTGGCGCAGCAGCAGCCATGCCTCGTCCACGGTGATCATGCGAGGCCGCCGCTGACCAGGATTGGATACCCGCCGCCACGTCGCGTCCAACACGAGCAGGGTGCCGATGGTTTTCAGCTCGTCGGGGAGTTCCCGCAGCGAGAACACGATCATCCCGCCCTCGGGCTCGGTGGTCGTGGGCCCGTCGATCAGCCCGGCGTAGGCTCCCTCGCCGGTGTAGGGGTGTAGTCCGGCGGCCAGCTCGACGGCGGCTGTGCCGGACTGGTTGAGCTGGTCGCGCAGGTTGCTCAGGGTGGGCGCGGGTCGGGTCCAGGTGGCGGGGTCGTCGGTGATCCCGGCGGCGGTGTAGGTGGCGGCCAGGGCGGTGTCCAGCGCGGACCGTTGCGCGGCGGTCTGGTCCCCCAACAGGACCTGGATCAGGGTGTGTAGGAACAGCTTGCGGCGGACGAGGGCGTCGGCGGGGGCGCTGCGGTGACCGTCGGCTCGGGTGTGGACTTCCAGGTCGAACGGGTTGAGCCGCACATTCGGTGCGCCGAGACGGATGTTGGCACCGCCTACGGCCTCGCACAGGCGTCGGTATTCGTCCTCGGGGTCGATGATGACCTGCTCGATCCCGCGATACAGCGCCCGCAGGATCTCGGTTTTGACCAGGTAGGACTTGCCCGCGCCGGAGCGGACAAGCACGACGAGGTTGTGATTGTGGGCCTCGGGGCCGAACCGGTCCACGAACAACAACCCGGAGGCGGCGTCGCGGCCATAGAGAACACCCTGGGGCCGATCGGCTCGGGCGGGGTCGGCGGCGGGTAGTTGGGGTGAGTCGAAGGGGAACGCCGCGGCGAGGGCGGTGGTGTCGAAGGTACGCAGGACCCGGATCAGGTCCACACCGAGCGGGAGGGTCGTCACCCACGCCTGCGCCGCCCGATAAGACAGAGTGCAGGTGTCCACGAGCAGACTCGCCGCCAACGCCCGCACAGCGGCGACCTCGTCGGCCAGCTCGGATTCCGTCCCGGCGTGCACGGTGAGGTAGACCCCAACGCGGAACAACCTGGCCTCGGCCCGCGCGACGCGAGCCGACAGGTCAGCGGCGTCCTCCACCGCGACGTCGACCTGCGGATCGGTAAGACGGCCTCGGCCGAGGTCGTGCATTCGGGAGGACTCGAGGCGGGCCTGCTGGCGCCGCAGCCGGCTCGCGGCGGTGGCCGGGTCGACAGGCTCGACGTGGACGGCGACCTCGACTCTGCCGGGGTGGGACAGCAGGGGCGCGAGCCAGCCGGCGGTCACCTCGCGCGGGTAGCCGGTGACCGCGAGGGTCGCGCTCCAGTCGGACCCGATTTCGAGGTGCCGGGTGCCGATGGTGAGGGACTCCGGGGCGAACCGGTCGAGCCCCTCTCCGGCGAACGGGTTCGGTGTTCGAGTGTCGGGGTCGGTGGTGATGACGGTGTCGGCCGTGCTGATGTCGGCGGCGGCGGAGACCAGTGCCTCGGGGTTGGTGCAGCTGGCCAGCACAGCGGTGGCGGCGTCGTGGTCCAGGGCGGTCACCAAGATCCCCAGCGGGGACAGCACATCGGCGGCCTCGTTCATCCGGCGCAGCAACCGGGACTCCGCCGCCCGGCGCACACCACCCGACAGCGTGGACCGCGCTCGGCGCCCCCCGGGTAACCGGGCACGCAGCCCGCTGGTCGGCAGAGCCTCGGTAAGTTCACGCCACACGAGCAACACTTGCCGGTGGACTGGGTCCTCGCGGCCGGCCAGCTCGGTGAGGTGGTCGGCGTGGTCCAGTGCTGCCGCGGCGAGGTCGGGTGACATCTGTTGCGCGGCGGTGTGCAGGCCGGTGATGTGTTCGGTCAAGTCGAGGCGGGCCGAGCGGATGAGGATCTGGACGGGTTGGCGCAGGGTGTGCAGCCAGCCCGCGAGTTGGCCGACGAGGCTGTCTTGTTCGGCCGGGGTCCGCAACGACAGGTTGAGAGTGCCCGCGACGGCGATGGCGGCGAGGCCCTCGGCGCCGAGGTCGATCACCCCGACCCCGCCGCTGCCACTGCTCGACACCGACTCGGGCAACCGCGCCTGGCTCGCCGACAGTTCTGAAGGCACCGGCGACCGAGGACGTCGACCTTTGGTGCGAGTCGTGATCCAGCGCGGTGCCTGAGCCCGGGTATTGCCGTGTGACCGGACGAGGTGGCGTGGGCGCAGGCGATGGCGAACAGCGGCGACGAGCAACAGGTCGGCCGACAGGCCGTCGCGGCGAGTCAGGACCGCGACCACGACCACGACGAAGACCGGGGCCGCGACGGCGGCGAACACCGGCGGGGAGATCACTGTTCTGGTGGCAGTCCAGGCCGAGTACAGCAGTAGTCCGGTGGTGGCCAGGACGGCGAGTTGGCGGGCGGTGAACGGTCCCAGCAGTCGGTCGGAGCGGTCGACGTCGGCGGGGATGCGCACGATGGTGCTCATCGCGGGGTGCCTCCTCTCGGTGTGCGGGGTGCGCGGCGGCGCACGGGTAGGTCGGGCATGGGCAGGTGCAGCTGCCGTTCCGCCGGGCGCGCCGGTGCGGGTGGCTGTGGCGGGTTCGGCGGGGGCGGAACAGGTTTGACCCGGGTGACGGGGAACGGCAGCGCGTACTGGCCGCTGCGGTTCGGCCGAAGACGCGCATAGGGGTCGGCAGGGGCGGGCTCGGTGAAATCGAAGGCGAGCTGTTGCGGTGTTGCCCGGCGGCCGGAACGCTCGGGCGGGGGCACTGGTGCCGGTGGTGTCGGGCGGACTCGGCGCACCGGTATCGGGAGCGGGTACTGGCCTCCGGCCCCAGCGCGGATGCCCCGGTAGGGGTCCGGTGGCGTGAAGTCGAACGCGAGCTGGCGTCCCCTTGGTCTGCGGGCGGGGCGGGGCGGCGGGGTACCTGTCGTCTCGGCCGGTGTCGGGCTGGGTTGCCGCGCGACCCGGCGCACACCTTCCAGCGGCAGCATCAACTGCCCGTCTCGCGTCGAGCGGACCCGCGCGTAAGGGTCAGCAGGTCCGGATTTAGTGGCGGTGCGCTGCGCGCGCGGGGCACGCGCGGGTCGCGGCGCTCGGTGAAAAGGTGCGGCCGAGGCGGCGGTTCGGGCGCTGCTCGTGGTCGCACCCTTCAACAGCCCGAGGGTCTTGTAGGCGATGAACCCCCGCACGATCGACCCGGCGAAGCTGCGGCCTTGCCCGATCTTGAGGACCGACAGAAGCCACATCGGTGTTTTGATCAATACGAACATCAACGCCAAAGCGACAGTGAGGTCTGCGATCTCGTTGGCGTCGGGGCCGAAGATGCGCCATCCGCCGGGGGTGAGCAGGACCCGCAGGACGGTCACCAGGATCAGTGATTGCACGACCTGGATCGCCAGGCACGCGGCGAAGGATCGCCACCACCAGCGGGCGATGCCGTCCAGGCCCGGCAGCGCGTGACACATCAATGCCAGTGGTGCGCCCACGATCAACAGGATCGTGATCGTGACTCGCACGACGTAGCTGATGATGAGCACGAGCAGCATCACCGCCAGCGCCAGCTGCAACAGCACGAGAACACCGACGCTCTGGGGACTGTGGACCGCGAGCTCGGTCAGAGCGTTGGCGGCCGATCCGGAGTCGACACCGTCTCCGGCGAGCGCACCGGCGAGGGCGTTGGCGAAACCGATTCCGGCCGTGGCGATCATCATCGACAGTCCCCCGGCACCGAACCCGACCGCCAAGCGGGGCGCGAGTTCGCGGATCGACCACTGGGTCTGCAGGGTCTCGCGTGCCATCAACAGCACCCCGGCGGCCATGACTACCAGGACGTAGACGGCGAGCACGATCTGCCACGACTGATTCCACAGCACCCCGATCTCGGGTATCTGCCCCGGCTCCGGTGTGGTGAGCAGAGTTTTCGACAGCAGCTCGAGCAGCGGGTTGAGTGAGGTCTCCATCACCCGGCGGAAGAACCCGTCGACCGCGTTCTCCACGCACCCGTTGATGTTGGTCACCCCGCACTCGGCCGACCCAGACCCCGAACCAGGCGTCGGTGTCTGGGTGCCGGGTGTGGTCGGGGTGGGTGAGGCCGGACTCGGAGCGGTGGTGGAAGGTGGGGTCACCCACCGGCTCGGCGGAGTCGTGGCCGGAGGTGGGGTCGGCGGCTCAGGCGCGCCGGAGGTCGGGGTGACCGGCACGGTCGGTGTCGGCGTCTCGGGTTGGGCGGCGGCACCGACCACGCCGAGAAGCGCGATCAGAACCGCGGCGAGCACCACCGCCGCGCTCGCGGCAGCGGTGCGCGCGAGCGGCGAGAACTTGACGGGCACGGATGCGAGTGGGGCCTGGGCCGGGGTGTTCACGGTCAGGCTCCGATGATGGACTTGAGGATGGCGACGAAGACCGGTGCCAGCATCGCCAACGCGTAGCCGAGGCAGGCGGCGCGGAACGCGGTCTTGGCCTTCTCGACCTCGGCTGGATCGCCGCCGCCGAGCAGATAGCGGGCCCCGGCGATGGTCAAGAACAACGTCGCCAACCCGGCCAGGATGCCCACGATCCAGTTGCGCGCGTTGTCGATCACCTCATCGAGCGACGAGGCGACCGCCAGCACGTCGGTGTGTGGTGGTGCGGCCGAGGCCGATCCGGCGAGCAGTACCAGCAGCACCACGCTCGTCGCCGTCGCCGCGAGCACCCGCATCCAGTGCCGGGCGCGCCGTGCCGACGGTGGCGTTGTGTGGGTGCGATGTCCCTGGTTGGTGTTCATGCCGCCACCTGCCCGTGCTCGGTGCTCGACGGTGCCGGGGTGACCGAGTGCCGGTGTGGTCGGCGACCTCGCCGCGGTGACCGATCCGGTGGTGCGAGGCCAGTGACCGCCGCCATCTCGACCGGGCTGGTCCGCTCCGGGTCGAGGTCGCGAGCACGGTCGTTCAGCCATGCGAGCAGAGCGCGTTCGGCGCGGGGCCGCTGCTTGCGCAACTTCCACAGCGACACACCACGTTCGGCCGCCAGCGCGGTCAGCGACCGGCCCTCCCACCGCGAAGCGGCGATGAGTTCGGCCGCGTCAGCGGAGATCACTCCAGCGGCCACGGCATCGGCCAGCACCGTCTCCGGATGCCCCGGCCCCGACATCATCGCCTGCCCCCGCTCCCCCAGTGGGGCCAGGTCACGGTCGAGGTCTCCGACCAGGGTCACGCCGGTTCGCTGACCATTTGCCGATGCGAGAGCCGCGCGGTAAGCACCCCAACGCAGCCGATGCCACACCCCTGGCTCGTCCAAGCCGACGCGCGGGAGGTGCGTCAGAAACGCGGTCAGGATTTCGGACTCGATGTCATGGCGGGCGGTGTGGATCGAGGTGACGCACTCGCTGGCGGTGCGCGACAGCATCGGCGCCGCCAGCCCGGCGCAGACGAGCATCGCGTCCGCTTCCTGGGCGCGGACTCGGTTGAGCAGCCACGCCCAGATCGCGTCGATCTCCGCCATCGGGGTCGCCGGGTGCCACAGCCGCTCACGCAACTGCCCCCACGTCGACACCGGGACGGTGGGTCCGGACTGGGATGCGGGCACCGGGCCCGGGTCGACGGGCAGGTTCTCGTCGGTCATCCGGTCGAAGCCCGCCCACACCACTGCCAGCGGCGAGTCCGGCTTTCCGCCCGGTCCCACATATGTCGCGACGTGTGAATTCGTCACTACAGATCTCCTTGTTCGATCGAGAACTTCCGACCTCGCAAGGACACCTCGCACCCATATCCGAAACGCACCCAAACCCTATCCAAACCACACCCAAACCATATCTGAAACATATCCAAGTCATATCCTGGGTGGATTGGCGAATATTTCGCAACCCCGCGTAGCACCGCCACCGAGCCGCAGGATATCCACGCAGATATACGTGCCTACCTGCGCTTGTGAAGTCGCGGATATCCCCAGGATATGAACCGAATATGTTTCAGATAGTCTCCGGATAGAGCGGGTGAACAGCGTCGGCAACCTCGCGAAAATAATTCTAAAAAAAGTTCTTCCACCTCTACGAAACCGACAGCCGCCTCCGGGCATATTTTCGGCCTCAGGAAATTCTCAGAAAAAATATTGGACGGCCGTGTCCCGATTTCGGGCTTTTGGCGGAAGTAAGCGAGTACACCGCTCTCTCGCTCAGGAGGCCGCAATGCCCGCCACTTCCCGACGCCGTTCCACCTCCACCGCCGTGCGCGTCCCCTCCACTTTGTGGGCGCTGGGGACCGAGCCCCTCGATCCCGACGACCGCTGGCCCGACCGGGCTCTGGTCCACACGATCACCGAATTCTCCGCCCCCGGCGCACGGGTGATGCTGCTGAGTTGGCCCGCCCCCGTCTCGCGAGGGGCGTTGCGGATCATCGAGCCCGACACCGCCGCCGCCCTGTCCACGATCGGGGATCTGGGCCGCCACGGACTCGACACACCCACCGACCGGACGTGGGCCGGTGAGCCGGTGGATCTGGTCGTCGCGAGTCTGCTCGCCGATCATCTCGACCCGATCGCCGCCGCCGAACACATCACCGCGCTCGCGACCGAGGTGCTGGCGATGGGTGGGTTGCTGGTCGTTTTCTCTCGCTGCCGACACAGCGACTCCGGGGCCCTGTTCGACCCTGCCGGATCAGTCGTGGCCGCCGCCCAAGCCGCCGATCTGCTCTACCTCCAGCACATCATCGCCGCCCCGATCTCCGGCCACCAGATCACCGCGACTCCCACCCCGGCCCCCTCGGGCAACGCGCGTCACACCGTCGCGCACACCGACGTCTTCGTCTTCCTCCAGCCCGCACATGGCTGACCCCGCACACCCGCTGCCCCACCGGAACTCTCACGCGAAGGACACCCGAATGACTCTCGAACCGACCGCCACCGCCACCGACGTCGCCTCCGGCACCCCCGCACAGCCGGTCCTGGCCCCTGCGCCGGTGTCGGTGTGGGCGACGGCCCAGACCGCGCCCACCGCGCAGCGTCGGGGCCGCTATCACCCTGACAGCACCGCCCATCCCGCGAAGATGTTCCCCGCCATCGTCGCCCACGCCGTCGCGACCTACACGAGCCCCGGGGACCTCGTGCTGGACCCGATGTGCGGGATCGGCACCACCCTGGTCGAGTCCCTGCACCTGGGTCGCCGCGCGGTGGGTGTGGAGTACGAGGGACGGTGGGCGGAGCTGGCGCGCACCAACATCGAGCTCGCGCGGGAGGCCGGGATCGATCTCGCCGCGGACGTCTACCACGGCGACGCCCGCAAGCTGGGCGAGCTGATCCCGGCCGATCTACGTGGTCAGGCGAAGCTGGTCATCACCTCTCCGCCCTACGGCGACAGCTTGCACGGGCACGTGCGCGCCAACCGCAAAGATCCCGTGCTGAAAAGGAACCACCGTTACGGCGCGGTGCTGGATCGCGGCAACCTCGCCAACGTCGGCCTCGGCCGCCTGCTGTCGGGGTTCACCAAGATCCTGGCCGGAGCCGCCGAATACCTCGCTCCCGGCGGGCATGTGGTGATCACCGCGCGACCATGGCGGCAGCACGCCGAACTCGTGCCACTGCCCGCCCACCTCTACACCTGCGGCGAACTGGCCGGACTCGTGCCGGTGGAGCGGTGCGTGGCGTTGCTGGGTCGCCTGTGCGAGGGCGAACTCATCGCCCGCAGCTCGTTCTTCCAGCGCGACTTCATCGTCAAGCAACGCGCGGCCGGGCTGCCGATGCACCTGATCGCCCACGAGGACGTCATCATCCTGCGCAAGCCCGAAACCGACGAGGCGAGCGAACGCCGCCGCGTGGGCCGGTTTCCGTTCGGCAGCGCGGCGACTCTGCCGAACACCGAGGTCACCGGCCCGGGATCGGTGGCCGCGTGAATCCCGAGCAGGGATGGCTCGGCCGGGCGCTCCTCGCGCCCGGCCGGGCCCTGGCCGACCTCCGCGAAACCCTCGAACACGCACTCGTGTCTACCGACGCCTTGATTCTGTTCGCGGCCGGTGTCGCGGTGCTCGCCGCAGTACGGCTCGCGGTTCGGTGGCGGCGAGGCCGGCTGAGTGCGCGTGCTCGCCAGATCACCGTGCTCACCCCACCCGAAGTCGACGCCAAAGGCGCACTCAGCTTCTGGGCCCACCTCATCGGGCAACTCCGACCCGCCTGGGCGAGAACCCTGCTGGGGCAACCGCATCTCGGGTTCGAGTACACCGTCACCCCCGAGGGCGGGGCCGCGATCCGGCTCTGGGTTCCCGGCGCGATCCCACCCGGACTCATCGAACGCGCCATCGCCTCGGCGTGGCCCGGCGCGCACACCGACACCGTCGAACCGGCCCGGCCCCCGCTGCCGACCCCGGTGAAAGGCGTGCGGCGGGTTGTCGCCGGAGGCGAGCTACGTCTCGGGCGCCGCGAGGGGCTCCCGTTGAGTACCGATCACTCCGGGGATCTGGTGCGCAACCTGATCACCGCCGCCGACGACCTCGCCCCCGGCCAGGCCGTGTGCGTGCAGGTCCTCGCCCGCCCGGTCACCGGCCGCCGCGTCGCCCGAGCCACCCGCGCCGCGGCGAGCACCAGCAGCCGCGCCGGGATCGTGGTGGGTCTGTTGCGTGAGGCGCTGAACCTGCTCACGCCAGGCACGGGATCGGCACGCGATTCCCGCTCCGCCACCGGCGGAGTGGGTGGTGGGCAGGCCGCCGACCGCCCGATGTCGCTGGAGTACAGCGCAGCCGCCCGCGCGGCAGCCGCGAAAGCCCGAGGGGCGCACTGGGAAACGGTGGTCCGCTACGCCGCCTCGATCCCGGTCTCCACCGACCCCGACGAGATCAACTCGAACGGCGAAGCGCGGGCGGTGGCGCGCGGGCGCGCCGATGCGCTGGCCACGGTGTTCGGGGCCTGCACCGACCACAACTACTACCGGCGTCGCCGTCGACCCTTCCGCCTCGAACGGCTGATCCGGCAGCGGCGTCTCGGACGTGGGGACGTGCTGTCGGTACCCGAACTGGCCACGATCGCGCATCTACCCACCGACGACGGACTACCCGGCCTGCAACGCGCCGGAGCCCGCGCCCTGTCGCCTGCCCCGGAGATCCCGGTCGGCGGCGAGTTCACGAAACCACTCGGGATGGCCGACACCGGGACTCGCCGCCCGGTCGCGGTCAAGATCTCCGACGCTCGCCACCACCTGCACATCCTCGGCCCCACCGGCGTCGGCAAATCCACCCTGCTCGCGCGCACGATCCTCGATGACGCCGAGGCCGAGCGCGGGGTGATCGTCATCGACCCCAAAGGCGACCTCGTCACCGACGTGCTGTCCCGGCTGCCTTCCCGCATGGCCGATCGAGTGGTGCTCTTCGATGCCGACTCCTCGGCCCCTCCGCCGTGTGTGAATCCCCTCGACATCGGCCGGATCGGGCGCGCGGGAACCGATCTCGCGGTCGACAACCTCGTCACCGTCTTCCACCGCATCTTTCACCAGTGGTGGGGACCACGCACCGACGACATCATGCGCGCCAGCCTGCTCACCCTCTGCGCCCAACCAGGCACCGCGACCCTGGCCGACCTACCCCGCCTGCTCACCGAGTCCGCGTTCCGATCCCGAGTCACCCGCACCACCAAAGACCCTGTGCTTCGCGGGTTCTGGGACGCCTACGAGCAACTCTCCGACACCGGCCGCGCCCAACTCACCGGCCCCCTGCTCAACAAGCTGCGCGCGTTCCTGCTACGCCCGTTCGTGCGGTCGGCCATCGCAGGCGGCCCCAGCACCGTCGAGTTCGCCGACATCCTCGACAACGGCGGCATCTGCCTCGCGCGCCTGCCCAAAGGCTCGCTCGGAGAAGAAACCTCACGGCTGGTCGGATCGCTGTTGGTGGCACGGACCTGGCAGGCGGTGACCGCACGAGCCCGGGTGCCCTCTGCCGATCGGCCTGACGCCGCGCTCGTGCTCGACGAGGCTCAGAACTTCTTGAACCTGAGCACGCCGATCGAGGACATGCTCGCCGAAGCCCGAGGACTACGCCTATCGCTTCTGCTGGCACACCAGAACCTCGGCCAGCTCTCCCGGGAGCTACGTGACGGCATCTCGGCCAACGCCCGCAACAAGGTGATCTTCGCCGTGTCACCCGATGACGCGCGCGATCTGGCCCGTCACACCGATCCGTGGCTGTCCGAGCACGACCTGTCGCATCTGGACGCCTTCCACGCCGCCGCCCGCTTGCTGGTCGACGGCCGCAACGACCGCCCCTTCACCCTCACCACCCGCCCGCTCGACCCGCCGATCCCGGGCCGTGCTCGTGAGATCGCTGCCGCCGCCCGTGCCCGCCTGGCCGCCCCAGCATCCACGCCTGGCCCCGCGCCCACCGACTGACTCAGCCCTCCCGCCACCCAACCCTTACCCCCTTCCATCTGTACCGAGAAAGGCAGTGCCACAGATGCTTTCCCGCCCCGCCCAGCAAGCCGACAGCCGCCGACCCCGACCCGACAACCGGCCCCGCCCCCGACCGCTCGACCTGACCGCGCTCGTCGGGAAGTTGACCGAGCGGGACCGGTGGATCCTGCGGATGCTGCACGAGCACCGTGTCCTGACCACCAACCAGCTCGCCGCCCTCGCCTTCCCGACCCCTGCCATCGCGTTGCGGCGTCTGACTCTGCTGCACCGCTACGGCGTTGTGGACAGGTTCCGGCCGTTGCGGACTCGGGGAAGCGCCCCGATGCACTGGGTACTCGCCCCAGCCGGTGCCGGGGTGCTCGCCGCGGAAGCCGGGATCACGGTGCGCGAGCTGGGCTACAACCACCAGCGCGCCCTGGCCGTCTCCCACAGCCTGCACCTGGCCCACACCCTCGGCGTGGCCGACTGGTTCACCGCCCTGATCGCCTACCCCGCCCACGACCAGCGCGGCGAACCCTCCCAGGTGCGGGCGTGGTGGTCCCAGACCCGCTGCGAGCGCTTGTGGGGAGACCTCGCCCACCCCGACGCCTTCGGCCGCTACACCTACGCCGAGACGACCCTCGATTTCTTTCTCGAATACGACCTCGACACCACCCGAGGGTTGTCCAAGGTCGCGGCCAAACTGAACGGCTTCGCTGAGCTGGCCCGCACTACCGGCGTCATCACCCCGGTCCTGTTCTGGGTACCGACCCTCGCCCGCGAGACAAGAACCCGCGCGGCGCTGCGCCGGACGTGGGAGCGGCTGCCCGACCCGGAGGCCGTGCCGGTGGCGACCGCTGCCGCCGAACTCGTCTCCCCCAGCACTGAGGCCAGCCCCGCCGAGCAGGTGTGGCTGCCGCTGGGCACCGACACCGAACGCAAACGCCTGCACCACCTCGCCGACCTGTGGCCCGGACGCACGCCACCGGCCGAGGAGATCGACCCGGAACCGACTGCGTTGGGCGGCATCATCACCCTCGCCCCACCGCCACCCCAGCCGCCGGTTTCCGAGTCGTGGTGAGGTAGCGATGCTGGTCAAGTCCCTCGGGGCGGGCTTCGCGGGGTTCGTGTTCCTCACCGTCGTCATCGCGACGGTGGTCAGCGCCGTGGTCGTGTTCGATAGCGCGCTCGTTCCCGCCCCAGGGGGCTCGACCGGCACCGGCTCGACCCCGAGTACCGAAGCCCAGCAGGACATCCCGGCCGAGATGCTCGTGCTCTACCAGGCTGCCGCCGGGGACTGTCCCGGTCTGGACTGGTCGGTGCTCGCCGCGATCGGCAAGATCGAGACCGACCACGGCCGCTCCACCTTGCCGGGCGTCTCCTCGAGTGAGAACGCTTCCGGAGCTGGTGGGCCGATGCAATTCCTGGCCCCGACGTTCGACTCCGTCGTCTCCCGGCATCCGTTGCCCGCCGGTGGGGCGAGCCCGCCCTCGCGTTACAACGCCTCCGACGCGGTACACGCTGCCGCGTTCTATCTGTGCGACTCGGGTGCGCCCGCTGACATGTACAGCGCGATCTTCGCCTACAACCACGCCGACTGGTATGTCCGCGACGTCCTGGACCAGGCCGCCCGCTATCGAGCCACCATGCCCGACACCTCCGGCGGCGACTGCACCACCGCCTCCCCTCCGAGTTCCGCTGCGGCGCAGGTGATCTCGTTCGCCTGCGCGCAGCTCGGCTTGCCGTATGTGTGGGGCGGCAACGGGCCCGAGGTGAACGGCGGCTGGGACTGCTCGGGACTCACTCAGGCCGCCTACCGCGCCGCAGGGATCTCGATCCCCCGCACCACCTACGACCAGATCCACACCGGCACACCGGTGTCCGAGGACCAGCTCACTCCCGGCGACCTCGTCTTCTACGGCACCAGCGCTGACGTCCACCACGTCGGGATCTACCTCGGCGCTGGCCAGATGGTGCACGCACCCACCTTCAACCAGCCAGTCCAAGTCTCGCCCTACCGGTGGAACGGCGACGACTACTACGCCGCCCGCAGACCCACACCCGCCCACGACGACACCCGCGCCGCCTCCTGATCAACCCCTCGCCCGAACGGAGAACCCCATGCACCGCAACAACTCCCCGCTCCACCGCACCGCCCGCGCGGCACTGTGCGCGGCCATCGCCGCGACCACCGTGACGGCCGGTGTCGCCGCCGCAGAACCCACACCCGACCGCACCGCTACCCAGTGCCCGCGCTGGACCGCACTACTGGCACCGGGCACCTACGAGACAACGCCCACCACCGGACAGGCCACGAACGGGATCCTCACCCAGCTCGGGGAATCGCTCACCGCCCGATACGGCTCCGACATCGAGGTCCGCACCCTCGTGCCTTCCTCCGGCGAGGGGTCGGTGAGCCAAGCCGACCTCACCGCGGCGGTGAAGGGGCTGTGCTCGGACACCCGAGTCGTTTTGGCCGGCTACGGCCAGAGCGCCGAGGTCACCGGCGACCTCGCCACCACCCTCGGCAACCGAAGGGGCCCGATCCCGGCCTCCCGCGTCGTCGCCGTCGCGCTCGTCTCGGACCCGCGCCGCGACCCGGCCACCGCCCAGCTCGGCACCCCGGTCTCCGGGCAGGGTGTCACCGGGCCACGCTCGCAGGGCTTCGGCGAACTGGCCGACCGAGTCCGCACGCTGTGCCTCGAAGGGGACAGCTACTGTTCGACCACCCCCGAATCCTCTCCGGTCCTCGCCGCGGTGAGCCGCGCTCTTACCACCGCCACCTCGGCCACCACCTCCATCCCGGCTCCGGCCAGCACAGCCTCGCCCACCACCACAGCGCAACCCACCACCACAACCACTCCGACCACCATCGACTCGGCCTCGATCGGGCCGATCAGTGCCTCCCAGGTCCTCGCCCAGGTCGTCACCGTCCTGCGCGGGCTCGCCAGCTTCACCGCGAACGTGCCCGCCATCATCGACGGCCTCGCCCAGCTACCCGGCCTGATCACCGCCGGGGACCTGAAGGGCGTGCACCGTGTCTCGGGTGACTTGAACAACCAGTTCAACCCACTGGTCGAAATGGTCGACGGACTCGACCTGCGCCTGGTGTCCCAGGCACTGCGGTTGGCCGCGCCCTTCGACACCACAGGGGTCGCGCTGGTCGCTGCCGAGATCGTCGGTGTCCTGGCCGGACTCGACATCTCCCGCATTGCCACCGACGCCGGGCGCGCTCAGGAGATCGCCTGGACCGCCGTGGAAACCCTCGCCTACGGCGACCCCGTCGCGGCGGTGCTGGCACTGACCGGGCTGGCCCCGATCGCCGCCGACCTCCTCGCCACCACCGCCACCGCGTTCACCGGCACCACGTTCCCCACCCTGGCCCAGACCTACACCGCCACCACCGCCGGAATAGACACCGGCACGGGCACTACCGATCCGGCTCCCCAGAACAGCCACACAGCCACGTTCGACGCCACCGGCTACGACACCGCCGCCCCTGTGGTGACCGACTGGATCACGCAGACCATCGACCACACCAGCTAGCCGAGCCTGTGCGTGCCCGAACGGCCGGTGATGTCAGCGGATTGCTCGGCACCACCGGCCGTTTCAGTAGATAGGTGGGGCAGGAAATGAGCGGCGGCACAACGGGTGCGGTCGATGCGGCCAGGGTGCTGATGCGGCGGAACCGGACAGGCGTCGAGCTGCCGGAATAGGACAGGTACACAGGGAGTCCCATCACAAGGTCTGTGCTCGCGCGGAACGCGCTGTACCCAGGCGAAGACCTGGAAGATCCTGCGGGACGGCGATTTGCGCGCTGAGGGCTTGCAGTCACGGTGGCAACGACTCTGGCTACCTCGCCCACACTCGCTGATTCCAGTCCGATAACCCGGGCACCGTCACTTCATCATGCTGGCAGGACACCTTCGCCCCATGTCGGAGCTGCGTCTTCGCAACACGGTCTCAGGAAGAGCGCGGACTGATACTGTCATCCCGCAGCGTTGCGGGATGGATCCCTTGCGGCACAGGCGAGTTCGCCACGATCGGAGATTCGAATGAGAAGGACAGCTCAAGTCCAGATATTCATCCTGGCAGTTGTTGCTGCGCTACTATATAGTGCCGCTTGTAGCAGAAACGCACCAGAGAATCACGCAATCGGGGATCCCGACCAAAGGCCGTATCAAGCCCAAAATGCATGGGGGCCGGACCGGACCATGCTTTCTTACGAGAATCCTGGTCAACGCGTATCGCTCAATTCCTTCTCGAACCATCCACATTACGGTGACGAGCGAAATTTCTTCCAAGTTAAACGGACACAGGATCAACACACGGCCTTTACGGATACCTTGGACATTGAAGGCATGGAGAGGCTGACCGGATTGGTCCATTTCAGCAACTCCGCCCAACCCGGCGGCACTGATTCGAAGACCAAGAATTTGAGATTGAAGCTGCAATTTCCGTCAACGGTAGTAGGATCGGCACAATTGCCCGTTCGACTCTCGGCCGACAATTCGTATCCGACCTGAGTTGGCTCATTCGGTTAGTGCCTGACGTTGTGGTGGGTGAGGGCGTTGAGGAGTGCCTGTTGTTCGGGGTTGATGGCTGGTGGGAAGGTTTGCTCGGTCCCGTTGATGGCGATGGTGGCGCAGCGTAGGACGCGGAGTTGCCGCACGATCGCGCGGATGCTTGCGCCGGTGCGGGATTGAGCAGTGCGGGCGACGGCCAGGGCGGTGAACACGATGGTCAGGTGTGCTTCGATCGCGTCGCGGGTGCGGTGGAACATCGGCCGGGCAGCAAGATCGGTCTTCGACATCCGGAACGACTGCTCGACGTGCCAGAGGTCGTGATAGCTGGCGATCACCTGGCCGGCGGGCATCAGGTGTGCAGGCAGGTTGGTGACGTAGCCTTTCAGACCGGCCAGGCGGCGGGCGCGGGTCAGAGCGGCGCCTCATCGAGGGCGGTGTGGCCCTTGCTGGTAGTGACGAACCGTGGAGTCCGAGCGCTTTTGGTCCCGTCGATCACTTCGCGAGCTCGGGCTTCCTGGGCGTTGAGGGTGCGGTTGTCTCGGACGTAGCGTTTGGTCGAGTAGGCCCAGACCGCCCGCCATGATCCGGGATGGGTGTCGGGGTCCCAGACCGGTTCGGCTCGGACCGCGGTGTTGTTATCGAGGTTGGCGCCGCGTTTCGGGGTGAGGGTGTCGATGACCTGACCATCGGTGAATACTTCACCATGCCAGCGGAAATGGGACTCCAGATCGATCGGGGCCTTGATCACCCGTGAGCCGACGATGAACCGCATAGCCGCCTCGTCGAGCGCAGTCAGGTTCTCCGCCGACAACATGCCCGCGTCGGCGACCACGACGATGCTTTCGATCCGATGCCGGGCCTGGAACTGGGTGATGATCGGCACGATCGTGTGCTTCTCGGCCTTATTGCCTTCCCAGCAACCGATTTCGAGGGGGAACCCGTGCCGGTCGACCAGCAGGCCCACCACGATCTGCGGGTCGACGCGGCGTTCCTTGGAATAGCCGACCTTGCGCAGGCCGTCCTCTTTCTCCGCCTCGAAATACAGGGTGGTCACGTCATACAAACACAGCGACACATCACCGCTGGTCAATACGTGACGGAAGCAGAGATCGGCGAGCTGGTCACGATAGCGGCCACCAGCGCAGCGGGCCAGGGTGCGTTTCATCGTCGCGTAGGAAGCCGGTTGTTGCCCAAGGTCTTTCAGGACACGACCGGTGTCGAGCAGGCTCGTCGGTTCCACGACCCGGGCGATCACCAAGTCCCGGAACACAGCATCGGCCACCGTGTCGAACCCCAACGAGTCATACACCCCGGCCAGCGCCTCGAACAGTATCTGTGAACTCGTGCCCGTCACCCGGCCCGCCGCCACCATCTCGGCGGGCCGCCCGTCAGCGCCGCCGGCATCGAACAGCATGCCGTCTTCACGCCGACCCGCGAGCGCGGTGACCCGCGCGGCGGGATCGACCCCCAGGTCCAGCACTCCCTGCGCAGCGTCTTCTAGCAGGTCACGGGCTTGTTCCAGCAGGATCCCGAGCTCGGCCTCGGTATGGGCCGACCCCACATGAGCCACGATCCGCCGCCGGCCGCCGGAGTACTCCGCGATCTGCACCGCCGTCGCACCCGAACCCGTCCGCACCCGCCGAATCCACGCCACCACCCGAGACTACCGACCCCGTTAGTGCCTGAAACAGGCACCAACCATCAACATCACTCCAGGTCAGCGACCCGCAAACCCGCCAACCGAGATGACGTGAGCCAACTCAGGTCCGATGGAAGTTTGGGATACCGTTGTGTTGACTCTACCTACAGAAAAGACCGGCATCGCACTTCGGTTCATCCCGGAAACCGCAGTTCTGCACACGCCAGGAAAAGCCAACGGCAGGAAGCTGGACATCGCCGAACTTGGCACCGATGGCGCGCTTCTCGGCTGCGATGAACTAGATGGGGAGCTGGAAGGAACAGCCTGCTACAGGACTGTATCCTTCGACTTCGTCGCCGATCAGCCACGTTTCACGGCCGAGAACTGGATAAGCGACCCAGATCGCAACACAGAGCCGAAGATACGCGCCGACGTCAAACCAGAATCAGTTGTCACCGTAAAAGCTAAATATAAGAACACTGGGAGTGTGCAGCAAAATGATGTTCTGTTCCGATTCGATGCCCTGCCTCGATGCACCTCATTAGTTCCCGGAAGCGTGGAGGTCGCCACCAGCGCTACCGACGGGAAATGGGAAAGGGTAGCCAGTACGCGACAGCTACTCAATCTCGGCGCTTTTGCCCCTGACGGCACCGCATACTTGAAATTCCAGCTCAAGGTCTGCGACCGGCCATCACTCGAAGCTACCTATCCGCACAACTGGGAGAAGGGAAGGCTGTTTCTCAGTCCCAACCTTCAAGTAAAGGTCGATACACAGAATGGCAGCATTTCGGGCCAGCCGTTAAGCATTGCAGTCCTCGGGCCAAATCAATAGCTCGCGCTCAGCGCCAAAGGAAAACCTACCTTGGAAATAGCCCTCTGGGTCTCGATTACACTGGCCTCAACTGTCGCGGCTTTCGCCCTCCTTCTCGCTACCATAAAAGCAATTGAATCAAAATTCGGAGCCACTGTCGGGCCAGCAACAGAAGTCGCCGCCACTTTGGCCGTCGCATTGGCCGCACTCATCGGGGCCGGAATATACCTGCCATGGTCGATAAACTCGGCAAACAACGCGAGGCAAGCACAGACCACCTGCTTTGGATCAGTAATTGCACTGCGCACGGAAGTTGCAAAGGTAAAATTTGGGATGGATGTCGCCCCGCAGGAGGCCGACCAACGTGTCTACGACTGGAGCAACCTTGCAATGGAGCTAGAAAACACGCGGTTCGGATGCCTGCGCGCGCAACTTCGCGACGACGCCTCTGTAGAACACCTCACCAGATTCCTCACCGACCATTCCGCCGCCAAGGAGAAGGCAGAGCGAAATAATCCAGATAAAGCCTACCTGAAGAATATCGAGGTTTGGTCAGTTGCAGCCCTGAAACAGTTACCGAGATGAAATCGAGCAGCCCTAGTTCGACCTGGAGGAGCGCTGAGCCGCGTCCGCACCCCCAGAATCTCTAGCAGCACACAGTTTAGCGTCGCCAACCCTGAAAGGTGTTGCTGCTCGCGACCTGCCGAAGGTCCGCAATGGACCGGGCGCCGCGCTCAACCGCCGACTCGTGCGGCAACGGCTCAATGTCGACCTACGCCAGCGTCCTCGTAGGAACCTGGTCCTCGCAACCCGCGACGGCGGCCGTTTTCACGTGGACGACACTCTCGATTTCATCGCAAGCACCATCTACTTGCCACGGAGTGTGAGAGCCGGAGATCTCGCGGGTCATCACCGAAGACCTCGCCCCCTGTGAGGTATTCGTAGACATCGGTGCCGCCGGAGGCTGGAACAGCGTCCTCGCCGCGGGCGTGGTCGGCCCGACCGGGCGAGTCGTGGCCGTCGAACCCGCGCCTCCAGCTCGTGACCTGCGCGCACGCAACCTCGCGTTCAACGGTCACACTGAGATTATGTCGGTGATCGCGGCAGCGGTCACCGAGGCTGCGGGTCAGGCGACGTTGTGGACCCGGACCAGGGAAACGCCGCAGCGACCACCACGATCCGCCCCGCGTCACACAGCTCGCGCTACGAGGTCGACGGGCTGCCGCTCGCCCAGATCCTCGACGAGGACACAGTGGCCCGAACGGGGTTGATCAAGATCGATGTCGAAGGCGCCGAGCACATCGTGCTCGCCTACATCGCGGCTCTGATCCCGCGCCTACACCCTCGCTGCGAGCGACTGGTGGAGCTCACCCCGGCCGGGCGTTCTCCCGGGGCAACCATCGCCGCGTTGCTTGCTCCGTTTCTACACAAGGGTTTTCGCGGATTCGTGATCCCGAATCCCTATGATCCGCCCGATGTGGTGGCGTTTCTCGCGCACCCGCGTCGGCTCGCGCCGCTGGTCGAACCGATCACCGCCCAAACAGATGTGCTGCTCACCCGCGAGGCCGGCCGCCTCACCGCGTGACGTGGCCGGGCCGAGTCCCGCGACGTTCTTCGCCGAGCAACCGCGCTCGCCCACCACGGTCACCGGACCGAGCCCTGTAATACGCAGCACCGAGCCGCCCGCACGTGGTCGGTGGTGCGGTCCCCAACTTGACCCAGAACTACTCCGCTACAGCCGGGGCAGGCGCACCGGACACCACACGGGCACCGCCTCTACGGGCTCCCAGAACAGTCACACAGCCCGGTTCGACGCCAGCGGCAACGACAGGCCGTCGCCGTGCTGATCGACTGGATCATCCAGGCCATCGACCGCACCAAGTAGCCCCCATACGCACAGAAAC
>NZ_JBHSBA010000007.1:0-635 GCF_042650365.1 Nocardia rhizosphaerae | reverse complement strand
GGCCGGTGGTGCCGAGCGAATCGCTCGGCACCACCGGCCGTTTCAGCGGGTAGACAGGTCAGGAGGTGAGCGGCGGTACAGCGCGCAGGCCGGGCACGGCCGGGCCCCTGTTGCGGAACCGCCACGACGGCGACACCGGGCGCACGGCGTCGGCCTGCTCATCGCCGTCGCCGTCGCTGGTGTCCCCGCCGTCCAGTTCGGCCCGCTGGCCCCGAATGGCCACGACCACCTCGCGGGCGGCGGTCGCGAGGTCCTGGTACAGGGTGCCGGTCAGCGGGCCGGTCATTACCCGCACCGCCCCGGTGTGCGGGAAGAACTCGCCGTCGGTGGTCACCTGCTCGTAGCGCAGAGCGATCGGCACCCACGGCACCAGGGACACCAGCACCGGCATTTTCAGCTCACGCACCGCCTCGTCCGCGATAGCGATCCACAGCTCGAGGCTGTCGGGGGCGTGGCTGGAGTCGGCGTACACCTGGTACAGGGCCGAGGCCAGGACGTTGGGGGTTGGGGTGGAGTACATAGAGCTCCTAACGGGTTCGGTCAGGTGGCAGTGAGACATGTTGTAGTGCAGGATGTTTCGCCGTGGCAGCACCGTGGGTCGTGGATGATGAGTTGTGGGCGGTTATCGAGCCGCT
>NZ_JBHSBA010000006.1:201119-300442 GCF_042650365.1 Nocardia rhizosphaerae | reverse complement strand
TCTTGGCCAGCACCCGCGCCACGTCCAAGGCGACGTTGCCGACACCGAGCACGGCGACCTTCTCCGCCTCCAGCGGCCACGAGCGCGGCACATCCGGGTGCCCGTCGTACCAGGAAACGAAGTCGGCGGCACCGTAGGAACCGTCGAGGTCGATACCGGGGATCGGCAGGGCGCGGTCGGCGTTGGCGCCGGTGGAGAAGATCACCGCGTCGTAGAACTGACGCAGGTCGTCGAGGGTGATGTCGGTGCCGTAGTCGATGTTGCCGAGCAGGCGCACCTGGTCCTTGTCGAGCACCTTGTGCAGGGCGGTGATGATGCCCTTGATCCGCGGGTGGTCGGGCGCGACACCGTAGCGGATCAGGCCGAACGGGGCGGGCATGCGCTCGTAGAGGTCGATGCTCACCTCGGCGTCGGACTTCATCAACGCGTCGGCGGCGTAGATACCGGCCGGTCCTGCGCCCACGATCGCAATGCGGAGCGGGCGGGTCATCTGTTCGGTCATTTCTACGCGCACCCTTTGGTCGAGAACTGTTGACGGCGTCGATTTAGCTTAGGCTAAGTTGACGATCCGGCTGCTGGCGGCTGTCCGCACCGTCGGCAGCAGGCCGCATTCTGGCGATTCTAGCTGCGGCATCGTGGCCACCCGGCGCGCGGTGTGGTTGCCCGCCCCGGGTCTGCCAGGATTACAGCATGAACGAGGAGCAAACAGGGTCGGACGACGGGCCCATCGTGGTGGATCAGACCGACAAGCGTTCCATCGTCCCGTTCGTCGCGGCGGCGGTGATCGCGGTCATCGTGCTCATCGGCATCGTGCTCGGGGGCGTGCTCTCGCCCGCTGAGAAAAATGTCACAGTGGCCGATCGGCTCGCGGCCGCCGTCACCAACTATATCGACGCGCGCTCGCGCAGCGAGCTGCGTCCGCCGCCCGGTGTGGCCTGCGAGGGCTTCGACGAGGTGAAATCCGGTCTGTCCGAACGCCTCGGCGGCCCGGATTCCGAGGTGACCATCGACAAGAAGGGCTTCGACAAGGCCACCGTCAACGGCTCGCGGGGCAAGATCGACGCCACGGTGAAGGTCGGCGACGAGCCGTCGACCTTCACCTGGAACCTGACCCAGGTCGACGACACCTGGCTGGTCTGCACCCCCTGACCGTTTGACACGGTGACCGGTGCCGGGGCAATCTCAGATCGCAAGGTCATGAGTGCCAGCGTCAAGCCCCGGCTCGCTGGTCGGCAACCCTCCTCCGCGGTGGGGTGCTCCGGGTGACGACCTGGCCGTGTGCTGGACGACCGCCACGGCAAGAGCGGATTCACGCAGGAGGTTCGACATGAATTACGCCGGCGACATCACGCCCGAGAAGGCGTGGGAGATCCTGACCGAGCACCCCGGTGCGGTGCTCGTCGACGTGCGCACCGAAGGTGAGTGGGCGCAGATCGGCATCCCCGACACCAGCTCCATCGAGCGCCCGGCCCACTTCATCGAGTGGGTCGACGGCACCGGGACCCGCAACCCGGCCTTCGGCGCGCAGCTCGAGCAGGCGCTGGCAGGCAGGCCCGACGACGCTCCCGTGGTGTTCCTGTGTCGCTCTGGCCAGCGCTCCATCGGCGCGGCGACGGTGGCGACCGCGGCGGGCATCACCCCGTCCTACAACGTGCTCGACGGTTTCGAGGGCGGTCCCGACGCGTTCGGGCAGCGCGGCAGCGTCGGCTGGCGCGCGGTCGGCCTGCCGTGGCGCCAGGCATAGGGAGAAACGCATGATCACCGGTGGTTCGTTCGACAAGCCGCTGCCAGAGGGCGTCGGCCCCGCAACGCTCGGTGTGCGCGGCGGCCTGCGCCGATCCGGCTTCGAGGAGACCTCCGAGGCGCTGTACCTGACCTCGGGTTTCGTCTACGAGAGCGCCGAGGCGGCCGAGGCCTCCTTCACCGGCGAGGTCGAGCACTTCGTCTACTCCCGCTACGGCAACCCGACGGTGGCCATGTTCGAGGAGCGCATCCGTCTGCTCGACGGCGCCGAAGCCGCGTTCGCGACCGCGTCCGGCATGTCGGCGGTGTTCACCGCGCTGGGCGCGCTACTGAAGGCGGGCGACCGGCTGGTGGCCGCGCGCAGCCTGTTCGGCTCCTGCTTCGTGGTGTGCAACGAGATCCTGCCGCGCTGGGGTGTGGAGACCGTCTTCGTCGACGGTGACGATCTCGACCAGTGGGAGCGGGCGCTCTCGGTGCCCACCCAGGCCGTGTTCTTCGAGACCCCGGCCAACCCGATGCAGACCCTCGTCGATGTCCGCAAGGTCACCGAGCTCGCCCATGCCGCGGGCGCGAAGGTGGTGCTGGACAACGTCTTCGCCACCCCGCTGCTGCAGCGCGGCTTCGAACTCGGCGCCGACGTGGTCGTCTACTCCGGCACCAAGCACATCGACGGCCAGGGCCGCGTCCTCGGCGGCGCCATCCTCGGCGCCACCGACTACATCGACGGTCCGGTCAAGAACCTGATGCGCCACACCGGCCCCGCGCTGAGCCCATTCAACGCCTGGACCCTGCTCAAGGGTCTGGAAACGATGCCGCTGCGGGTGCGCCAGTCCACCGAGTCCGCGCTGAAAGTGGCTCAGTTCCTGGAGACGAACAAGTCCGTGAACTGGGTGAAATACCCCTTCCTGGAATCACATCCGCAGTACGCGCTGGCCAAGTCGCAGATGTCCGGCGGCGGTACCGTCGTCACCTTCGAGCTCGCGGGCGAGGACGGCAAAAAGCGCGCCTTCGAGGTGCTCAACCGCCTGCGCATCATCGATATCTCCAACAACCTCGGCGACGCGAAAACCCTGATCACCCACCCCGCCACCACAACTCACCGTGCGATGGGCCCGGAGGGCCGAGCCACCATCGGCCTCTCCGACGGCGTCGTCCGCATCTCGGTCGGCCTCGAGGACATCGAAGACCTACTGGCCGACCTCGACCACGCCCTGAGCTAACTCCCGGAATGGCCCGCCGAATCAGTCTGTCGAAATCCGGCGGGCCATCCGTATTCGCCCGAATCCTGCGCGGGATCTCCCGCCTGCTCGCGAACATCGTCGAATGGCTTCTCGGCCTACTGTTCTGAGGAACTGCGGCTCACCACTCGCCCTGGTTGTCGGGTGTGGACCCCGCACCGCGGCAGACGTCAGCCCGACCGGGTGATGATGGGGAGCGTCTGCAACTTGCTTGTATGAACGCGATGCGGCAGCACCATCCCGACCTCGTCATTCTCCTTTGAGGCCGTCGCTCTCGCCGTTCGACAGCGCCTTCTGCAAGGAGTTGAAGACGGTGAGCCCCTGTCCGACCATCCCATTGACGAGTTCGCCCACACCGTCGGGCCCGTTCAACACGGTGAGGTTGGCGTTGGACAGGCCCGCGGAGGCCTGTTTGACGATTTCGGGGAGTTGTTCGATGAGGAGCTGATCCAGGGCGATGCGGTTGTTGGAGGCGGCTGCTTCGGCCTGGATGCGGGTGCGGTCGGCTTCGGCCTCGGCGAGGATGCGGACGCGTTCGGCCTCGGCCTGAGCGGGTTTCACGACCTCGGCTTGCAGTTCCTGCTCGCGCAGTTCGGCGTTCTTGCGGGCCTGCTCGGCCTGGGCGGTGAGCACCTCTTGGCGGGCGATGGCGTCGGCCAGCGGGCCCGCCTGGGCGGCTTCGGCTTCGGCCCGGTCGATATCGCGCTGGTACTGGGCCTTGAGGATCGAGGTCTCGCGTTCGTATTCGGCCCGACGGCGCAGCGATTCCTGTTCGGCCTCGGCGGAGCGCTGGGCGGCCTGGGCCTGGGCGATCTGGGCGTCGCGCTGCACGGCGGCGTTGTGCGGGGCCGCGAGGGCGTTGATGTAGCCGAGGTCGCCGTCGTCGATGGACTGGATCTGGAAGGAATCGACCCACAGGCCGATATTGCTCATCTCCACCTTGGAAGCGAGCAGCACCTCGTCGGCGAGCTTCTGGCGCTCCCGGATGATCTCCTCGACGGTCATCGAGCCGACGATCGAGCGCAGGTGACCGGAGAAGATGCGCCCGGTGAGCACCGACATCTCCTGCTCCTGCTCGGACAGGAAGCGCTGGGCGGCGTTGACGATGGAGGGGGTGTCGTTGGCGACCTTGAACGCGATCACCGCGCGCACATCGAGCTGGATCGCCTGCTTGGTGACGCAGCGTTCCCTGATCTCGGATTCGAACATGGCCAGCGACAGGTAGCGGACCTTGCGGAAGAACGGGATCACCCAGGCACCACGGCCGATGATCACCTTGAACGGCGCGTTGTCCTTGGACGTGCCACCGCTGACCAGCATGGCCTCATCGGGGTCAGGAACGTGATAGCCCAGCATCTTCAGTTCTCCTTCGTGAGCGGAATCCAGGTGACGACGTCGACCACCCGGCCCGGATGGACCGCGACGATCAACACGGTGGCTCCGGCCTCGATCGGCTCGTCGGCCCGGGCGAGATAGCTCTCGGTGCCGCCGCGGATCGCGACGAGCACTTCGCCGAGCGCGCCCGCCGCCCGGATCGGTGACGTGAGGGTTCCCGTCAGGCCCTGCACCGGGTCGGTCATCGCGCTGAAGTCTCCTTGTCTCGCACCGGATGCCGTCAGCGTACGATGTGCGGCCTTCGGGTGGGTTTCGAGTTCCTTATTGACAGTATCCTGTCATTTATGACAGGATACTGTCATGTCGATGAAAACCGTGCACATGGCCGTCTACGACACTCTCGCGGACTGGGAGGTCGGCGCCGCCACCGCGCATCTCGCCAATGGCAACTTCCATCGGGAGCCGGGCACCTTCGAGGTGAAAACGGTGGGCCTGAGCGCGACGCCGATCACCACGATGGGGCGCCTGCGGGTCACACCGGACCTCGCGCTCGCGGAGGTGGATCCGGCCGACAGTGCGATGCTGATCCTGCCCGGCGCCGATCTGTGGGACGGCGAGACGCTGACGCCGTTCGCGCACAAGGCGGCCCAGTTCCTCGCCGCGGGCGTGCCGGTGGCCGGAATCTGCGGTGCCACCTTCGGTCTGGCGAAGGCGGGCCTGCTCGACGATCGCAAGCACACGTCCAATGCCGCCGAATATCTCGGGTACAGCGGGTATTCGGGTGCGCAGAACTACGTGGAGGCGCCCGCGGTCACCGATCGTGACGTGATCACGGCCGACGGCATGTCCCCGTTCGAGTTCGCCAGGGAGATCTTCGCGCGCCTCGGGGTGTACGAGCCTCATGTGCTCGACGCCTGGTACGCGCTGTACGCGCATCGGGATCCCGCGGCCTATGCCGTGCTCGCGGAGTACGAGGCCGCCAACGCCTGATGCACGAACAGGAACTGTTTGCGACCGCCGCGATCACATCGTTTCGGCTCAACGGCCAATTCCTCGCCATCGCCGAGGAATTGGCGGCCCCGGCCGGGCTCACCGCCGCGTGGTGGCAGGTGCTCGGTGCGGTTCTCGCCGAGCCGCTGCCGGTAGCGGGTATCGCCCGCGAGATGGGCATCACCAGGCAGAGCGTGCAGCGCATCGCCGATCTGCTGGTCGACAAGGGGTTGTGTGAATATCGGCCGAACCCGGCGCACAAGCGGGCCAAGCTGGTCGCCGCGACCGAGGCGGGCTCGGCCGCGGTGCGTCGGATCGACCCACAGCACGCGCGAGTCGCCAACCGCCTCGCCGCGGAGCTGGGACCTGCGGAGTTCGCGAATGTCGTCGCCGCGTTGACTCGCCTCTCGGCGGCGGTCGATGCGATCACCGCCGAGGGGGTGGGGGCTCGGCCGCGCTGAGCCCACACAATCAGCCCGAATCGTCGCGATCGGGACCATTCGGGACGGAAGTGAACGTGCAGCGTGGCTTCCGCCTTTGGTGGGCTGCTCGGCACGACGCCCTCGGCACCAGCCGAGGGCGTCGAGTCGCGCGCTCAGCCCTGCAGGACGACCTCGATCTCGAGCGTGAGGGTGATCTTGTCGCCGATCACGGCGCCGCCGTCGGGCAGCGGCATGTCGATGTCGAGGCCGAAGTCGCGGCGCGAGACCACCGTCTTGGCCTCGAACCCGGCGACCGGGCCGTTGCCCATACCCGGGTTCACGCCGAGGAATTCCACCTCCAGCGAGACCGGCTTGGTGTTGCCGCGCACGGTGAACTCGCCGTCGACGACGAAATCGTTGCCTTCGCCACGGAATCCGGTGGACTTGAACGTCATCACCGGGAACTGTTCGGCGTGGAAGAAGTCGGCGGTGCGCAGGTGGCCGTCGCGCTGGGCGTTGTCGGTGGTGAGGGAGTCGACGCGGATCTCGGCGTTGGCCGAGGCGCTGCCGTCCTCGTCGATGACGAGCGCGCCGTCGAAATCGGTGAAGCGGCCACGGACCTTGCTCACCATCAGGTGGCGTACCGAGAAGCCGACGGTGGAGTGGGCGGCGTCGATGGTCCAGGTGCCCGCGGTGAGGCCGTTGGTGAGTGCGGTGGTCATGATTGCTCCTTGGTTGGTCGGTCTAGCGGGGTGCGTTGGCTGCGAGCAGATTCGCGAACGGGGTCGGCTCGTCGTAGGGGTCGGCGGACACGGCGGTGGGCCTGCCGAGGATCTGGGTGGTGAATTCGGCCGCGGCGCGGTCGATCCGGTTGTTCAGTGCCTGGTCGGCGTCGCGTGTGCCCCAGTCCGACGTCGCGGCGTAGACGGCTGTGGGGACGACGATCGAGCGCAGGTAGGTGAACAGCGGGCGCACGGCGTGTTCCAGCGCCAGTGAGTGACGTTCGGTGCCGCCGGTGGCGCCGGCCAGTACCGGCTTGCCCGCGAGCGAATCCGGTTCGAGCACATCGAAGAACGTCTTGAACAGGCCGCTGTAGGAGGCGCTGAAGATCGGTGTCACCGCGATCAGGCCGTCGGCGGTGACCACCTGGTCGATCGCGGCCCGCAGCGACGGTGCCGGGAATCCGGTGAGCAGGTTGTCGGCGAGTTCGCGGGCGTGATCGCGCAGGTCGACGACGTTCAGTTCGACCTCGGCGCCCGCGGCGCGCAGTTCGCGCGTGGTCGCGGTGGCCAGCCGGTCGGCCAGCATCCGGGTCGACGACGGCTGTGACAGTCCAGCTGACACCACGGCGATGCGGGTTGTCATGCGATCACCTCCGTGTTCGGTAGGGGGTGCCGACGTCATGCGCCGACCTGGGCGGCGCTCTTGGCGGCCAGCAGTGCGGCGTGCGTCGGCGCATCGGGCACATGCGCGGGGCGCCCTGTCGCGAATTCCTTGCGCAGCACCGGAATCACTTCCTCGCCGAGCAGATCGAGCTGCTCGAGCACCGTCTTCAGCGGCAGGCCGGCGTGGTCCATCAGGAACAGCTGACGCTGGTAGTCGCCGAAGTGCTCGCGGAAGGTGAGCGTCTTCTCGATGACCTGCGCCGGGCTGCCGACGGTGAGCGGAGTCTGCGCGGTGAACTCCTCCAGCGAGGGACCGTGTCCGTAGACGGGTGCGTTGTCGAAGTAGGGCCGGAATTCGCGGACCGCGTCCTGGGAGTTCTTGCGCAGGAACACCTGGCCGCCGAGGCCGACGATCGCCTGGTCGGCGCTGCCGTGACCGTAGTGCTCGTAGCGGCGGCGGTACAGCTCGATCAGCCGCTGGAAGTGGTCGGTGGGCCAGAAGATGTGGTTGGCGAAGAAGCCGTCTCCGTAGTAGGCGGCCTGTTCGGCGATCTCCGGGCTACGGATGGAGCCGTGCCAGACGAATGGCGGCACGTCGTCGAGCGGGCGCGGGGTGGAGGTGAACGACTGCAGCGGGGTGCGGAATTTGCCCTCCCAGTCGACCACGTCTTCGCGCCAGAGCCGGTGCAGCAGGTGATAGTTCTCGATGGCCAGCGGGATACCGTCGCGGATGTCCTTGCCGAACCACGGGTAGACCGGGCCGGTGTTGCCGCGGCCGAGCATCAAGTCGACCCGGCCGTCGGCCAGGTGTTGCAGCATCGCGAAGTCCTCGGCGATCTTCACCGGGTCGTTGGTGGTGATCAGCGTGGTCGAGGTGGACAGCAGGATGTTCTCGGTGCGGCCCGCGAGGTAGCCGAGCATGGTGGTCGGCGAGGACGGCACGAACGGCGGATTGTGGTGCTCGCCCATCGCGAACACGTCGAGTCCCACCTCCTCGGCCTTCTGCGCGATCGCGACCATCGCCTTGATCCGCTCGGCCTCGGTGGGAGTGTGGCCGGTGGTGGGATCGGTGGTCACGTCACCGACGGTGAAGATTCCGAACTGCACGGACCCTCCTTTGGTTGCCATGGCAACTATAACCAGGAGGTGCGGAAACCTATTCCATGGTGATGCGGATCACATGTCAGTCGGTGAACGGTGTGCGGGTGCGGCCGATGAGTTCGGCGACCGAGTCGACCACGAGCGTTGGCCGGAACGGGTACTGCTCCACCGAGCTCTTGGTGGAGATGCCCGAGGTGACCAGGATCGTGCGCATCCCGGCCTCCAGGCCGGAGATCACGTCGGTGTCCATCCGGTCGCCGATCATCACCGTGCTCTGCGAGTGCGCGCCGATGCGGCGCAGGGCCGACCGCATCATCAGCGGATTCGGTTTGCCCACGTAGTACGGATCCTTACCGGTGGCGCGGGTGATGAGCGCGGCGACCGAACCGGTGGCCGGCAGCACGCCGTCGCGCGAGGGGCCGGTGGCGTCGGGGTTGGTGGCGATGAACTTGGCGCCGCGCTCGACCAGCCGGATCGCGGTGGTGATGGCCTCGAACGAATAGGTGCGGGTCTCGCCGAGCACCACGTAGTCGGGGTCGCTGTCGGTGAGCACGTAACCGATCTCGTGCAGCGCGGTGGTGAGGCCGGACTCGCCGACGACGTAGGCGGTGCCGTTGGGCCGCTGGTCGTCGAGGAAGGTGGCGGTGGCCAGCGCCGAAGTCCAGATGGACTCCTCGGGTATGTCGAGGCCGGAGTGGCGCAGCCGCGCCTGCAGATCGCGCGGGGTGCGGATCGAGTTGTTGGTCAGCACCAGGAAGGGGATGTCGTTCGCGCGGAGTTCGGCGAGGAAGTCGTCGGCGCCGGGGATCAGCTGATCCTCGTGCACCAGTACGCCGTCCATGTCGGTCAGGTACGACAAGATCCGATCATCCTTGGCGGTCACCAGCTAATCATCCGCTAAAAGGCGTTTCCGTGCGACCGGACAGGAGATATCGGCGTTGGTTAGTGTCGAAGCGGCAGGGGCTGCGACGACGCGAACGACAGGAGTGGCTGGGATGGTTGATCTCAAGCTCGGATACAAGGCATCGGCCGAACAGTTCGGCCCGCGCGAACTGGTCGAGCTGGCGGTGGCCGCCGAGGAGCACGGGCTCGACAGCGCCACCGTCAGCGATCACTTCCAGCCGTGGCGCCACAACGGCGGCCACGCGCCCTTCTCCCTGGCGTGGCTGGCCGCTACCGGCGAGCGTACCGAGCGCATCATGCTCGGCACCTCGGTCCTCACCCCCACGTTCCGCTACAACCCGGCGGTGATCGCCCAGGCCTTCGCCACCTTCGGCTGCCTGTACCCGGGCCGGGTCATGCTCGGTGTCGGCACCGGCGAGGCGCTCAACGAGATCGCGACCGGATACTCCGGTGATTGGCCCGATTTCAAGGAGCGTTTCGCCCGTCTGCGCGAGGCGGTGAACCTGATGCGCGAGCTGTGGACCGGTGAGCGCACCGATTTCGACGGCGAGTACTACCACACCGTCGGCGCCTCCATCTACGACGTGCCCAAGGGCGGCATCCCCGTCTACATCGCCGCCGGTGGCCCGGTCGTCGCCCGCTATGCCGGTCGCGCGGGCGACGGTTTCATCTGCACCTCCGGTAAGGGCATGGACCTCTACACCGAGAAGCTGATGCCCGCCGTCGCCGAGGGTGCGGCGAAGGTTGGGCGCGATGTCGCCGGGATCGACAAGATGATCGAGATCAAGATCTCCTACGACACCGATCCCGAACTGGCCCTGCAGAACACCCGCTTCTGGGCGCCGCTGTCGCTGACCGCCGAGCAGAAGCACGACATCACCGACCCGATCGAAATGGAAGCCGCCGCCGACGCGCTGCCGATCGAACAGGTCGCCAAGCGCTGGATCGTAGCCAGCGATCCCGACGAGGCCGTCGCCCAGATCAAGCCCTACCTCGATGCCGGGCTCAACCACCTCGTCTTCCACGCGCCAGGGCACGACCAGCTGCGTTTCCTCGATCTGTTCGAGCGGGATCTGGCGCCGCGGCTGCGCGCCCTCGGCTGACCGCGAGGCCGAACCACTCGGCCGGTTCCGGCATCTCGTCGAACTGCCGGGCGGGCGGCCGCTCGCTATGCCCGGCGGAGGGCGAAGATGCGCAGATCGCGGGTGGTGCGGTTGCGGTAGGCGGTGTAGGCGCCGGTGATCTCGACGAAGCGGGCGAACACCGCTTCTTTGTCCGCCTCGGGGACCTGGGTGGCGACGACCGGGATGCGCTCGCCTGCGATGGCGACGGTGGCGTTCGGGTCGGCGAGCAGGTTGGCGGTCCATGCGGGGTGGTGCGCCTGGCCGAAATTGGAGCCGACGACGTAGAGGGTGTCGCCGTCGTGCACGTAGAGCAGCGGCTGGGTGCGCTTGACGCCGGACTTGCGGCCGGTGGTGGTCAGCAGGATCACCGGGGCGCCGATCGGGCCGAGCACGGTGTACTTGGCGTCGGTGCGCTCGAGCAGGGCCCGGTCCAGCGGCGTCACCGTGCGGATCAGCCAGGAACCCGGCTTGGTCGCGGCGAAACGGTTGGCGGCGCGGGAGAGCAGGGTGGTGCGCGAACCCCACTGCCGATCCGGGAACGGCGTAGTCATGGGCCGGACTATAACGCGGCCGATCGCGCCACACCGAACGCCCGAATCGCCGAGAATTCACTAAGCTCGCGGGCATGGTCGAACAAGCGCCGTCCACCGTGTACATCGCCTCACCCGAGGGTGACACCGGAAAGTCCACCGTGGCGCTCGGCGTCTTGCAGATGCTGTGCGCGACCACCGCACGCGTCGGGGTGTTCCGCCCGATCACCCGCTCCACCGACGAGCCCGACTACATCCTCGAACTGCTGCTCGAGCACAGCACCGCCGACATCGGCTACGACCAGGCCATCGGCGTCACCTACGAGGACGTGCACCGCGATCCGGTCGCCGCGATCAGCGATATCGTGATGCGCTTCCACGACGTGGCCAAGGCCTGCGACGCGGTGGTGATCGTCGGCAGCGACTACACCGATGTGGCCAGCCCGAGCGAGCTGCGCTACAACGCCCGCATCGCGGTGAACCTCGGCGCGCCGGTGTTGCTGGTGGTACGCGGGGCCGACCGTACCCCCGGTGAGGTCAGGCAGCTGGTCGAACTGTGTGGCAGCGAGCTGACCGCCGAGCACGCCCAGTTGGTCGCGGTGGTGGTCAACCGGTGCGCACCCGAGGAGATCGACGAGATCGGCGCCGCTGTCGCCGATCTCGATGTGCCGTCCTGGACCCTGCCCGAGGTGCCGCTGCTGATGGCGCCGACCATGGGCGAGCTGTGTACGGCCATCGACGGCGAGATCTACAGCGGCGACCCCGAACTGCTGCAGCGCGAGGCGCTGCGGATCATGGTCGGCGGCATGACCGCCGAGCACATCCTCGAGCGCCTGTCCGACGGTGTGGTGGTGATCGCGCCGGGCGACCGGTCCGACGTGCTGCTCAGTGTGGTGAATGCCCATGAGGCGGAGGGGTTTCCGTCGCTGGCCGGCATCATCATGAACGGCGGCATCCGCCCGCATCCGGCGATCGCCCGGCTGATGGAAGGCCTGCACCCGAAGCTGCCGATCCTGGCCACCGAACTGGGCACCTACGACACGGCCAGCGCCGTACACCGCACCCGCGGCCGGATGTGGGCGGGCAGCCCGCTCAAGGTCGATACCGCGCTGGCCCTGATGGAGGAACGGGTCGACGCGCCGGAGCTGCTGAAACGAATCCAGGTGCCGCCCTCGCATGTGGTGACCCCGCAGATGTTCGAGTACCAGCTCATCGAGCGGGCCCGTGCCGACCGCAAGCGGATCGTGCTGCCCGAGGGCGACGACGACCGCATCCTGCGGGCCGCGGGCCGGGTGCTGCAGCGCAAAATCGCCGATCTCACCATCCTCGGTGACGAGACCGCGGTGCGGGCGCGCGCCGCCGAACTGGGGGTCGACATCGCCGCCGCGCAGGTCCTCGACCCGCGCACCTCCGGTTACCTGGAGGATTTCGCCACCACCTACACCGAGCTGCGCAAGCACAAGGGCATGACGATGGAGCGGGCCCGCGAGACCATGGCCGACATCTCCTATTTCGGCACCATGATGGTCTACCAGGGCATCGCCGACGGCATGGTCTCCGGCGCCGCGCACACCACCGCGCACACCATCCGCCCCTCGTTCGAGATCATCAAGACCGTGCCGGGGGTCGCCACGGTGTCGAGCGTGTTCCTGATGTGTCTCGCCGATCGGGTGCTCGCCTACGGTGACTGCGCGGTGGTGCCCGACCCGACCGCCGAGCAGCTGGCCGATATCGCGGTGTCCTCGGCGGGGACCGCGGCCAGGTTCGGGATCGACCCGCGGGTGGCGATGCTGTCGTACTCGACCGGCGAATCCGGCACCGGAGCCGATGTCGACAAGGTCCGCACCGCAACGGAATTGGTGCGGGACCGGGCGCCGCAGCTGCCGGTGGAGGGCCCGATCCAGTACGACGCCGCGATCGAGCCCGCGGTGGCCAGCGCCAAGCTGCCCGAATCCGATGTGGCGGGCCGGGCGACAGTGTTCGTCTTCCCCGACCTCAATACCGGCAACAACACCTACAAGGCGGTGCAGCGCAGCGCGGGTGCCGTGGCGATCGGCCCGGTGCTGCAGGGTCTGCGCAAGCCGGTCAACGATCTCTCGCGCGGCGCACTGGTCGCCGACATCGTGAACACGGTGGCCATCACGGCCATCCAGGCACAGGGCGAGTCGCGATGAGCGACCTGGTGCTGGTACTCAACTGCGGCTCGTCCTCGATCAAATATCAGCTGCTGCACGCTGATTCGGCGGAGGTGCTGGCCTCGGGGCTGGTCGAGAAGATTGGCGAGGCGCACGGTGGCCGGATCGTGCACGAGTGCGGCGACCGGAAGCTGGTGCACGAGGGCGCCATCGCCGATCACCGGGCCGGGTTGCGGCAGGCGTTCGAGATGTTCCGGGAGACCGGTATCGACCTCACCACCATCGGGGTGAGCGCGGTCGGGCATCGGGTGGTGCACGGCGGTGAGGTGTTCTGGCAGCCGACGCTGATCACCGACGAGGTCGTGCGCACCATCGACGAGTTGTCGGTGCTCGCGCCGCTGCACAATCCGGCGAATGTGATCGGTATCGAGTCCACCAGGGAGCTGCTGCCCGACATCCCCGAGGTCGCCGTCTTCGACACCGCCTTCTTCCACGCCATGCCGGAGGCCGCGCGCACCTACGCGATCGACGCGAAACTCGCCGCCGCGCACGGTGTCCGCAAATACGGGTTCCACGGCACCTCGCATCACTACGTGTCGGAGCGGGCAGCGCAATTCCTCGGCAAGCCGGTCAGCGACCTCGACCAGATCGTGTTCCACCTCGGCAACGGCGCGTCGGCCTCGGCCATCGCCGGTGGTGTCGCGGTGGACACCACCATGGGCATGACTCCGCTGGAGGGTTTGGTCATGGGAACGCGGCCGGGTGACCTCGATCCCGGCATCATGCCGCAGCTGATGAACGCCGCCGGGCTCGATCTGGCCGCGGTGGAGCAGCTGCTCAACCGCGAGTCCGGCATCAAGGGGCTGTCGGGGGTGAACGATTTCCGTGAGTTGCAGCAGCTCATCGACAACGGCGACGCCGCGGCGAAATTGGCCTACGACGTCTACATCCACCGCTTGCGCCGCTACCTCGGCGCCTACCTGGTCGAGCTCGGGCGCGTCGACACCATCGTGTTCACCGCGGGGGTCGGCGAGAACAGTCCGGCCGTGCGGGCCGACGCCCTCGCCGGGCTCTCGGGGTTCGGCATCGAGATCGACCCGGACCGCAATGCCACCAGAACCCCTGGTGTTCGGGTGATTTCGCCGGACACTGCGCCGGTGGCGGTGCTCGTGGTGCCGACGAACGAGGAACTGGCCATCGCGCGCGCCGCGCACCGGCTCGTCGGCGCGGGCTAGAACCAGGACTTCGCGCGCAGCGCGTTGGCCAGGTCGACCAGGGCGTAGCGGTGCACCCGGCCCGGTGCGTTGCGGGCGATGGCCCGTAGGCCCGACTCGGTGCCGTCGCGCAGCTCCCGTTCGTCGAAGCGGCGGCCGAACAGCTTGGCGTCCTTACGTCTCGGCGTGTTTCCCGCCTGCAGCCAGGCCAGCGCGCTGCCCTGGACCAGGGTGCGCATGAGCGTCGAGCGGTGTTCGCCGGGCGGGATCGACTGGGCGCGGGAGGCGGCGAGGCGCAGGACCTGTTCGTCGAGCTCGGCGACCGGAGCGCTGGTGAGCAGCAGCAGGATCGCGGTGGTCTGCGCGGTGGTGAAATGCCGTGCGGCGGTGGGCACGTCGTCGAGGGCGTGTACCGCCTCGCCGACCCGGCCCGCCACCGCGAGCTGCCTGGCCAGGCCGAAGGCGGCGCTCACCACGGCCCGGTCGGTGCGCCAGACGGTGCCGTAATAGCGTTCGGCGAAGGAGCGCCATTGCTCGGGTGCGTCGGTATCCCAGTGCTGCAGAATGAGTTCCGCGGTGGCGGCCAGTGCGAGTTTGGGGGCGATCTCGCCGGGCAGCACCCGCAGTACGGCCTCGAACGCGGCGAAGGCGGCCTCGTAGTCCAGCTCGAGCAGGTAGGCCTGACCGGCGAACCAGTCGGCCCGCCAATCGGAGTCGCCGGGTATCCGGGCCAGCAGGTGCAGCACTGCGGCCGATTCGCCGAGCTCGAGCCGGGCGCGGGCCTCGGCGAAGACGAGTTCGCCCGCCAGGGTCTCCGGGGCGTTGTCCGGGTCGGCCTCGGCGCGTTCGCGGGCCTCGTGCAGCGCCTCCAGTACCCGCTCCGGTTCGAGATTGGCGG
This sequence comes from Nocardia rhizosphaerae, assembly GCF_042650365.1. Classification (NCBI taxonomy): domain Bacteria; kingdom Bacillati; phylum Actinomycetota; class Actinomycetes; order Mycobacteriales; family Nocardiaceae; genus Nocardia; species Nocardia rhizosphaerae. The sequence continues at coordinate 285,424 of NZ_JBHSBA010000006.1, read as the reverse complement.
TCGCGGCCAGCAGCGGAGCCGACGGGTCGGCCGGATCGATCAGCGGAATCGGCAACGCATCGGCCACCTCGCCGGGGTCGAGCAGCGGGGAGCGGCCGACGCCGTCGAGGTAGGCGTCGGTCTGGCTGATCAGTTCCTCGGTGCCGAAACTGCTGCGCTGTGGACTGAACACCGTTGACAGCTGTGGATGTTCGGTCTCGGTGTCGTAGGCCAGGATCTCCCGCAGTACCCCGGCCAGCTGCGCCGACATCGCCCGCGCCGACGGAAAGCGCAGTGCCGGATCGGTTTCGGTGGCGGTGAGCAGGAACCGGTGGAAGAACTCGTAGCGGGCGAGCAGCGGTTCGTCGGCGGGATCGGGGATGCCGTCGACGTAGCGGCCGTGCTGGGTGGGCAGCCGCAGGGTGAGCGCGGCCAGCGTGCGCCCGACGGTGTACACGTCCGACGCCGGGGTCGGTCCGGTTCTGGCGATCTCGGGTGCCTGGAACCCTTTGGTGCCGTAGAGGTTTCCGTAGGCCTCGATCAGCGCGACCGCGCCGAGGTCGATCAGCTTCACCTGGTCCTCGGTGACCATCACATTATCGGGCTTGAGGTCGTTGTAGGTCAGACCGATCGAATGCAGATGTTCGAGCGCGGGCAGGATCTCCAGCACATAGGCGATGGCCTCCGCCAACGGCATCCGCTCACCGGAGGGCCTTGCCTCCAGGATGTCGCGCAGTGACCGGCCACCGACGTACTCCATCACGATGTAGCCGATACTCGATCCGGCCGGATCGGTGTGCTCGACGAAGTTGTGGATCTTCACGATGCTCGGGTGCGTCACCTCGGCCAGGAACTGGCGCTCCGCCACCGCGACGGCCTGCGCTTCCGCGTCCCCGGCATGCAACAGGCCCTTGAGCACCACCCACCGGTCGCTGACATTGCGGTCGATCGCCAGATAGATCCAGCCGAGCCCACCGTGTGCGATGCAGCCCTGGATCTCGTACTGTCCGGCGACCATATCGCCCGCGTGCAGCGAGGGCCGGAAATCGTAGGCGGCGCCACAGTTTTCGCACGCGCCCGCGGACGACGCGGTCTTGGCGGGGGTCGATCGCCCGACCGGGTTCATACACCGCCAGCAGAATCGTCTGCCCTCCGCGACCACCGGATCGGCGAGCACCGCCTCGCGGGGATCGGCGGGCGTCACGGCCGGAATCGGCACCAGGCCCGCGCCGAGCCTGCGCGTCGGCCGCGACCTGGCGGTGCGCACACTGCGACCGGAACGGGCGGTGCTCGGGCCGGTCTGCGGACCCGAAGTCGGCGCACCGGATTCGGGCGGCGTCGCGGCGGTTGCCGTTGATTCGGCACCTCGGGTCGGCACGGCACCGGCCCGCTGAGTCGCCGGCGCGGCGAACTCGCTGTCGGGACGATAGGCGGCTTCCGTCGCGGGCGGTGGTATGTGGCGGGGGGCCGCCTGGGTGGCGTCTGAACGTCCTGCTGCGGTGGCCTGGTCGGCGTCACCTGCGCGCGGATATGCCCGAGTGACCTCCGCGGCGTGCGGGTGCTCGGCGCTGTCGGGACGGTGCGGCGGCGGCGGTGCGGCGCGGGTGGCCGCCTGGGTGGCGTCGGAATGGCCTGTCACGGTGGCATTGTCGCGGGTAGACGGTCCGGGGCGCGTTGATGCTTGGGTGGCATCCGTGGTGTGCGGGTGCTCGGTCGTGTCGGGGCGGTGTGCCGCCGCGGTTGGCCCGTTCGTGACGGGTGGTCGGCCGGGGTGCGCGGCCGGCGGCGATTCGTCACGCGGCGATGCCTGAGTGGCCTCGATAGTGTGCGGGTGCTCGGTGGATTCGGGGCGGTGTGCCGGTCGGCCGGGTTCCGGTGCCGCGTGGTCGTCCGGCGACTTCGCTCTGGTTCCGACGATGGGGAGTGGCATGGTCTCGTCGTCGGCGGGAGCCGGTGGCAGGGTCCAGCCGCCGGGCAGCTCGCCCTCGCTGTGGTGCGAGTGCTCGGTGGGTTCGTGCTCCGGGTCTGCCCGAGCACCGTCGCGCGGCTCGTTGCTCATGGCGATCAATCCCGGTACGTGGGCGCGGGCGGGTTCGGCGGCGGGCCGAGGGAGGTGAGCCAGCGGCGGTGAATGCTGGTCCAGGTGCCGTCGTTGCGGATGCGGTCGAGGGTGGCGTTGACGAATCGCACCAGGTCGTCGTCGCCCTTGGGGATGCCGATGCCGTACGGCTCGGCGCTGATGCTGGCGCCGACCACCTCGGTGTACGGGTCCTGTGCGGCGAGTCCGGCCAGGATCGCGTCGTCGGTGCTCACCGCGTCGACTTGGCGTTGCTGCAGGACCACCAGACAGTCGGCCCAGGTCGGCACGGTCAGTATGGTCGCGGCGGGCTGGTCGCGGCGGATGTGATCGAGCGAGGTGGTGCCGCGCGCCACGCACACCCGCTTGCCCGCCAGGTCGGCGAGACTGTTGATCCCGGAGTTCTTCACCGCGAGTATCCGCTGATCGGCGCGCAGGTAGACGGTCGAGAAGGCGACCTTCTCCCGCCGCTCGCAGGTGATCGTCATCGTCTTGGCGACCAGGTCCACGGTGTGGTCCTGCAAGGCCCGTTCGCGCTCTTCCGAAGCGAGACTGCGGTATTCGATCAGATCGGGGTCGCCGAGCAGGTCGCGGGCGATCTCGCGGGCGATATCGGCGTCGAAGCCGACGATGCGTCCGGTCAGTGGGTCGCGGAAGCTGAACAGATTGCTGCCCGCGTCCAAACCGACGACCAGCCTGCCGCGCGCGCGGATGGCCTCGACGGTCGGTCCGCCCGCGGTGCTCGGCCGCAGGCTGGCGGTGGGATCGCCGCACCGCACCGGACTGCGCGTCGGCACCGGCGTATCGGTTTCGATCGGAATGGCCTTGGCGGGCAGTGGCGGCTCGGAGTACACCGTGTGCGTCGCCGGGGTGGGTGCGTCGTCGGAACATCCACCGACGAGCGCCGCGGCGGCCATGGCGAGGGCGGCCATGGCCCGGCCCGGCCTCACCGGTACTCCCGCAGCCGCGGCCACAGGCCGAGCGCCACACACACCGCGCCGACGATGCCGAGCGCGAACGCGCCCGGCGCCAGGAAACCGAGCACATCGATTGCCTGGGACACCTTGCCGCGCAAGGTCTCCCTGGTCGCCAGCGCGGCCTTGTCGAGGGCCCGGTCGATCGCGTCCACCTGGGCGGCCGCGTCGGCCGCGCTCGGCCCGGTGGCGACGGCGGCGGCGCCGATGAAGTCCCCGCGCGCGAGGGTGTCGTTCATCCGCTGGTGGGCGGCCTGCCAGCGGCCGACAGCGGCGCCTGCGGCGGCGACCTCGCCGCGGGCGGGCGCGTCCTCGGGATAACCGGAGAGCAGTTCGGTCAGCCGGGCGGTATTCAGTTCGAAGGTGCGGTCGTAGTCGCCGGTGGCGTCGCGGCGCACCAGTTTCACCATCTCCGCCGACCTGGCCTGCTGCACCAGGATGCGGCTCTCGGCCAGCCGGGCGGCCGGCACGACGCCCTGGTCCCGGCAGCGGATCATCGCGATCGCCGAGACCGAACCGGCGGCCACCGTCCACACCAGGGTCAGCGCCAGCGCGCCGGTGCCGATCAGCAGACCCATGTTGAACACCCGGCGCGAGCGGCGCGCCAGCTCCACCTGCACCCAGATCAGCGCGGCCAGGGTGAGCATCAGCAAGACGATGGCGGGCCACGGTGGCAGCACATGCCGGTGCTGGGCGGCGGTGACCGCGTCGATCCGGTGGCGCTCCAGTTCCTCGGCCATCGGCAGCAGCGCGGTCTGCATCTGGTGCGAGGCCTCGCTGAGGTAGGCCGCGCCCACCGGATAGCCGCTGCGATTGTTGGCGCGCGCGGTCTCGATCAACCCCGTGTACACCGGAAGTCCGGTGGCGATGCCGATGCGCAGCTCGCGGTCGGCCTCGGCGCCATCGGCCGCGTCGGCGCCGTGCTGATGGCCCGACTGGGTGACCAGCTCGGCGGCCGCCTCACCGATCGCCTGGGTGTAGCGGTCGCGCACGGCCACCGGCTCCAGACCGCCGGCCAGGAAGGCGGTGCCGGCGGCGGCGTCGGCGACCGACAGCGAGGTGTAGAGGTGGTTGGCCGAGTGCGCGTCGGGTTCGGTGTCGTCGAGCAGGACGCCGAGCGCTTGCTGGCGGTCGCTGACGATCGTCGAAGTCACCGCGCCCGCGGTGACACACAGCACCATCAGCGTCAGCCCGGCGGCGACCAGACGTCCCGGCGAGGACCGCGCGAAGTTCCGGATCCGGGACGGGTGGAGCTGGGCGCGCAGCGCCTTCACGTCCGGCGCCTGCGGGCGCTGCGCCCCGATCGGGAGCCGGCGCACGCCCGCTCGGACGCCCGTCAGAAGCGGGTTCGGTGACCCGTCCGCGGTGGTCGCACCGGCAGTGTCCTGCGCCGACGAGGCCGAACGGACGGCCGCGACCTCGGTCGGGGCAGTGCGCTTCCCCGAGTCGACCATCGTTCACCTCCCGGAGCTGTCCGCGCACCCATCCTGGTGCGGAGTTTATTGTGGTCGTACCGGTGGCGCAGCCCCGCAGACACCCCCGAAGCGGTTGCTGCTCGGCTGCTACGGAGGAAAGAGTATTGGATGCGCGGTGATGGGGACGGCTGGTCTACCAGCCCGGGCGGGATTCGGCACTGGGGCAGGTTCGGCGCGGCGGGTCTGCTGCTGCGCGCGCCGCTGCCCGGCGGCGGATCAGCCGTGTTACTGCAGCATCGGGCGCCGTGGAGTCATCAGGGCGGTACCTGGGCGATTCCCGGCGGCGCGCGGGATTCGCACGAGTCGGCCGAGCACGCCGCGGTGCGGGAGGCATGGGAAGAGGCGGGCATCACCGCCGACGCACTGCACGTGCGCGCCGAGCGCCTGACGATGACCGCGCCGAGCGGCTGGACCTACACCACCGTGGTCGCCGACGCCGCGGGTCCGCTGGCGACCGTGGCCAACCGGGAGAGCGCCGAGCTGGCCTGGGTCCCCGAGGACGAGGTGAGCGACCTGCCGCTGCACCCCAGTTTCGCCACGGCCTGGCTGGAACTGCGCGCGGTCCCGGTCCGCGTCCGGTTCTCCGCCGAACCGGTGCTGCCGCTGCCGCGCACCGTCGAGATCACCGACCGTGGCTTCTTCTGGGTCTCCGCCACGGTCGATGGGCCAGGAGATGAGGTGTCCCTCGACGCACCCGCGGACGAACTGGCCGTAACCCTCGCTGCCGTGCTCGCCGGCGTCGGGCCCGCGTAACGATGCCGACCGGGCCGCGCTCACCCAACACGATTCGCGCGAGTGGCTCGAAAACCGACAGTTCGACGCGATAGTGATCGGTCAGCCCGGGCGAACTCCCCAGGTCCTACGCCGCGGCGGCAACCAGCGCCCGCTTGATCTCGCGCGCGGCGGCCTCGGGGTCGGCGGCCTCGGTGATCGCCCTGACCACCACGATCCGGCGCGCCCCAGCGGCCAGCACCTCGGGAACTCGGGCGCTGTCGATACCGCCGATGGCGAACCACGGCATCGTCGGATGCGCTTCGGCGGTCGAGCGCACCAGCTCGATGCCGGCGGCCTGGCGGCCCGGCTTCGTCGGGGTGGTCCAGATCGGGCCGGTGCAGAAGTAGTCGAGATGGCCGTCGATCGCGGCGAGTCCGGCCTGGGCGCGATTGTGCGTCGACCGGCCGATCACCACGTCGGGGCCGAGGATGCGGCGGGCGTAGGCGGGCGGTAGGTCACCCTGCCCGAGGTGCAGCACGTCGGCGCCCGCGGCGAGCGCGATATCGGCGCGATCGTTCACCGCGAGCAGCGCGCCGTGCCTGCGGGTGGCCGCCTTGATCTCGGCCAGCGCCCCGAGCTCGGCCTTTGCCTCCAGCGGGCCGAACTCGGCCTCACCGGGCGACCCCTTGTCTCTGAGCTGCACGATATCGACACCACCGGCGAGGGCCGCGTCGACGAACCTGGCCAGATCGCCGGAGTGCCTGCGCGCATCGGTGCACAGATACAGCAGCGCGTCGGCCAGGCGCTCCCTCGGCGGGACGGATCGATTCGGATGGGAGGGCTGCACCCCATCGACGGTAGTCGCGCTAACGTGGAGACGCGAACGCCGCGGCGTCGGCAGGTGCGAAAAAGACAGGTGGAACGGTGATGGGAACTCTGGCGGTCGTTGGCGGCGGCGCCGTCGGACTCGCCGTCGCCTGGCACGCCGCCGAGGCGGGCTGGACCGTCACCGTCTTCGATCCGGCGCCCGCCTCCGGCGCGTCGTATGTGGCGGGCGGCATGCTCGCTCCGCTGTCGGAGGGCTGGCCGGGGGAGGACCGGGTTCTCGAGTTCGGGGCCGCCGCGCTGGCCGCGTGGCCCGCGTTCGGCGAACGGCTGCGCGCGGTCGGCGGCGAATCGGTGTTCGTCGCCGACGCGACGATGACCGTCGCCCTCGACGGCGCCGACGCCGCCGACCTGCGCACCGTCGCCGACTGGCTGGCCGGTTTCGGGCACGACCTGACACTGCTCGATCGCGCCGGGGTGCGCGCCGCCGAACCCGCGCTCGCCAGGACCGTGCGGGCGGGTCTGCTCGCCGAGGCCGAACCCGCGATCGACAACCGGCGTGTGCTGCGCGCGCTGCGCGCCGCCTGCGCCGCGACCGGCGTCGAGATCCGCACGCAAGCCGTCGCCGCACTCGATGATCTGCCGCACGACCGGATCGTGCTCGCGGCAGGCGCGCATTCGGCGCGGCTGTGGCCGGAGTTGCCGGTGCGACCGGTGAAGGGGGAGATCCTGCGTCTGCGGCACCGGCCGGGAGTACGCCCGGCGCCGAGCCGGGTGATCCGCGCGAGAGTGCACGGGCGGCAGGTGTACATGGTGCCGCGCGACGACGGAATCGTCGTGGGCGCAACCCAATACGAGGCCGGCTTCGACACCACCGTCACCGTCGGCGGGGTGCGCGACCTGATCGCCGACGCCGAAACCGTGCTGCCCGGCATCGGCGAGTACGAACTGGCCGAGGCGAGCGCGGGCTCGCGCCCAGGCACACCCGACAATCTGCCGCTGCTCGGCCACCTCGACGACCGCGTCATCGCGGCCACCGGACACGGCCGCAACGGCATGCTCACCCTCGCGCTCACCGCGACGCTGGTGTCCGGCCTGCTCGCCGACCAGCCGTCCGCGCTCGCGGATATCGCTGCACCGCAACGCTTTCCGGCGCTGCGCCTGTCGACCTCAGGAGGAGTTCGATGACCTCGACCATCCCGATCGGTGTCACCGTCAACGGCACCGACCACGAGTTCGCCGAGCCGCTCAGCGTTCGCGAACTGCTGACCAGACTCGACCTGCCGTGTCAGGGTGTGGCGGTGGCAGTCGACGGCGCGGTGTTCCCGAAGTCGCGCTGGGACGAGCGGGTCGGTCGCGGCTGGAGCATCGAGGTGCTGACGGCGGTGCAGGGTGGTTGAGGTCGCGCCGCTGCGGATCGCGGACTCCGAGTTCGGCTCGCGCCTGATCATGGGCACCGGCGGCGCCGAGAACCTGGCCGTGCTGGAAGAGGCGCTGGTCGCCTCCGGTACCGAGCTCACCACGGTCGCCATGCGCCGGGTCGACGCCGCGGGCGGCACCGGCGTGCTCGATCTGCTCAAACGTCTCGACATCACCCTGCTGCCCAATACCGCGGGCTGCCGCAATGCCGCCGAAGCGGTGCTCACCGCGCAGCTCGCCCGCGAGGCGCTCGACACCAACTGGGTCAAGCTCGAGGTCGTCGCCGACGAGCGCACCCTGCTGCCCGACCCGTTCGAACTGCTCGACGCCGCCGAACAGCTGGTCGACGACGGTTTCGTCGTCCTGCCCTACACCAACGACGATCCGGTCCTCGCCAAACGCCTCGAGGACGCGGGCTGCGCCGCGGTGATGCCGCTCGGCTCCCCGATCGGCACCGGCCTCGGCATCGGCAACCCGCACAACATCGAGATGATCGTCGCCGCCGCGGGCGTCCCGGTAATCCTCGACGCAGGCATCGGTACCGCGAGCGACGCGGCCCTTGCCATGGAACTCGGCTGCTCGGCCGTCCTGCTCGCCACCGCGGTGACCAGGGCTCGCGAGCCCGAACTCATGGCCTCGGCCATGTCCGCCGCCGTCCGCGCCGGCTACCTCGCCCGCGAAGCGGGCCGCATCCCCAAGCGTTTCTGGGCTCAGGCTTCCTCCCCGGCGAAGTAGTTCGCACTCAGGGTTCGGGTCATCCTCGAGGATGACCCGACTCGCGACCTCTCGGCGACGCGCGAGCAATCGTTCTCGGGCAAGCTGGGGGCATGATCGAGCTGAAGGGCCTGACGAAGCAATTCGGCCAGACCGTCGCGGTGCAGGATCTGACGTTCACCGTCCACCCAGGACAGGTGACCGGCTTCCTCGGCCCGAACGGCGCCGGTAAATCGACGACCATGCGGATGATCCTCGGCCTGGACCGGCCGACCTCGGGAACCGCGCTGATCGACGGCAAGAGCTACCACGAGCTGGAGCGTCCGCTGACCCAGGTCGGCGCGCTGCTCGACGCCAAGTGGGTGCATCCGAACCGGTCGGCGCGCGCGCACCTGGAGTGGCTTGCCGCGACCAACGATCTGCCGAAGTCGCGGGTCGAGGAGGTGCTGCGGCTGGTCGGCCTCTCCGAGGTGGCAGGCAAGAACGCGGGTGGCTTCTCGCTCGGTATGTCGCAGCGGCTCGGCTTGGCCGGCGCGCTGCTCGGCGATCCCAAGGTGCTGCTGTTCGACGAGCCGGTCAACGGTCTCGACCCCGAGGGCATCCTGTGGATCCGCCGCTTCATGCAGCGGCTGGCCGCGGAGGGCCGCACCGTACTGGTGTCGAGCCACCTGCTGTCGGAGATGGCGCAGACCGCCGAGCACCTGATCGTGATCGGCCGCGGTCAGCTCATCGCCGACACCACCACCAAGGACTTCATCGACCGCGCCTCCGAGCAGACGGTCCGGGTCCGTAGCCCCCAGCTCGACCAGCTGCGCAGCCTGCTCACCTCGCACGGCATGACCGTGCGTGAGGAGGGCGATTCCGCGCTGCTCGTGGCCGGGGTGACCAGCGACGAGGTCGGCAAGGTGGCGGGAACCAACAATGTGACCCTCTACGAGCTGGCGCCGCAGCAGGCCTCGCTGGAAGAGGCGTTCATGCGAATGACCGGCGGCGCGGTGGAGTACCACGGCGCAGGCCTCGACCAGGTGATGGGAGGTGCGCTCTGATGGGAGTGCTCGCTGCGGAACGGATCAAACTCACCTCGACCCGCTCACCCTGGTGGTGCTCGGCGATCGTGGTCGTGCTCGGTATCGGCCTTGCCGCGCTGATGGCGGTGATCACCAATATCGACGCCGAGCCGGGGCAGGGCCCGCCGCCGCTCACCCCGACGCTGGCCGCCTCCGGTGTCACCGGGTTCGGCGTGATGGTGCTGATGATCATGGCCGCGCTCACGGTGACCAGCGAATACCGCTTCGGCGTCATCCGCTCCAGCTTCCTCGCGGTGCCGAACCGGTCGAAGGTGATCGTCTCCAAGGCCGGTCTGGTCGGGGTGTACGCGGCGGTGCTGACCGCCGTGCTGGCGCTGGTCGCCTTCGCGGTGGCCAAGATGATCGCCGGTGACGGCGTGCCGACGCTGGTGCTCGAGGGGAATTGGCGGGCGATCTACGGCATCCCGATCTACGCGTTCTTCGCGGTGATGCTCGCCATCGGTGTCGGTGTGCTGGTGCGGCAGTCGGCGGCGGCGATCTCGCTGATCGTGCTGTGGCCGCTGCTGATCGAGAGTCTGCTCGGCGCGTTCGGCAGCTTCGGGCGCGCGGTCAACCCCTTCCTCCCGTTCGCGAATGTGAACCGGTTCCTGAGCGTGGAGGAGATCTCCGGCAACTGGCACTGGGGTGTGTGGGGCAGCCTGATCTACTTCGCCGCCTTCTGCGTGCTCGTCTTCGCAGGCGCGCTCGTGGTGGTCAACCGCCGCGACGCCTGATCGACCAGCCCGGGCTGCCCTCGCAAGTGCCCGGGCATCGAGGGCCGCGACCTTGTCGGGAGGTCGCGCGACCCGGCCTTCGGCCGCCGCTGCCCGGTCGCCGAAGGTATGACCGCCGGTCCGCTGGACACAAACAGCGGACCGGCGGTTTTCGTCGGGTGAGCTAGTCTCGTTGCGTGAGTGAGACGCCTTCCGGCGGGATGGATCCGCGGCAGCGCGACGCGGCCGCGGAGGTGGTGATTCCCTTGGAGCCCACCGCAAGTGAGCCTGCAGCGGATGAGACGGCCGAGGAGCCCGGTCAGCGGTCCGGCAGGCGCCGTGCCCAGCTGTCGTCGCGGTTGCAGGCGGCCAACCGGCGCGCCGATGTGATCGGCGCGGTCCGCAAGGCCAGGCAGCAGCTGCCGGGTGACCCGTCGTTCGGCGACCCTCTTTCGGTGTCCGGCCCCGGCGGTGCCCGTGCTGTCGCGCGCGCGGCGGACAAGATCGTCGGCGGTACGCCGAGCGCGGCCCGTGAGATCGGGTTCGGCGCGCTCCAGGTATGGCAGGCCGCGCTGGAGCGGATCGGGCGCGGTCGCGGTACCGAGGAGGTGACGGTGATGTTCACCGACCTCGTGTCGTTCTCCAGTTGGTCACTGTCGGCGGGCGACGAACGCACCCTGGAATTGCTGCGCAAGGTCGCCAGGGCGATCGAGCCGCCGATCGCCGAGCGTGGCGGTCAGGTGGTCAAGCGGATGGGTGACGGGCTGATGGCGGTGTTCTCCTCGCCCGATCGGGCGGTGCGCGCCGCCGTCGCCGCTCGTCGCAATCTCGCCGAGGTCGAGGTCGACGGATACCGGCCCCGGATGCGGGTCGGCCTGCACACCGGCACGCCACGCGAGATCGGCGGCGACTGGCTCGGCGTTGATGTGAATATCGCCGCCAGGATGATGGAGGCGGGCGGCAACGGCAATCTGATGGTCTCGAGTACCACGTTGGCCGCCCTTCGCCCGGAGACCCTCGCCGAGCTCGGCGCGATCGCCAAGCCCTACAAACGCAACTTCTGGGCGGCCCCGCTCACCGGCATCCCCGAGGACATCCGCATCTTCAAACTCAACGTGCCCGCCTAGCGCCCCTATTGCAGCCAGAGCACCGCGCCGACGGCGGCCATGACGGCGGCGACGAGCAGGCCGATCGACATCGAACGGTTGGTCTTCCAGGTGGTGAAGGCGCCGCCGATGAGGAAGCCGGCGAGGGCGAACAGCAGGATCACGGCGGTTGAGGACGACATGCCCCCATCTTGCCTGGTGGATTGCTCGCGATTAACAAGCACGCATGCTTGCTTTTTTATCGGCCCGATGTGATCCTGGGATGCATGAGTGCACTCTCGGCGGACCCGGAGCTGATCCGGATCGGCAACTGCTCCGGGTTCTACGGCGACCGGCTCAGCGCGATGCGCGAGATGCTCGAAGGCGGCGAGCTCGACGTGCTGACCGGTGACTATCTCGCCGAGCTCACCATGCTCATCCTCGGCCGCGACCGGATGAAGGACCCGAGCCTCGGCTACGCCAAGACCTTCGTCAAGCAGATCGAGGACTGTCTCGGGCTGGCGCTGGAACGCAATGTCCAGATCGTCACGAACGCGGGCGGGCTCAATCCGGCCGGGCTGGCCGAGCGGCTGCGCAAGGTGGCCGCCGACCTGGGGCTCGACGCCAAGATCGCGCACGTCGAGGGCGACGACCTGGTCGCCCGAGCGGGCGAGCTCGGCCTCGGGCAGCCGCTCACCGCCAATGCCTACCTCGGCGCGTGGGGCATCGTCGAATGCCTGAACTCCGGCGCTGACATCGTCGTCACCGGCCGGGTCACCGACGCCTCGGTGATCGTCGGCCCCGCGGCCGCCCACTTCGGCTGGGGCCGTACCGATTACGACGCGCTGGCCGGTGCCGTGGTGGCCGGGCACGTGATCGAGTGCAGCACGCAGGCCACCGGGGGCAACTTCGCCTTCTTCACCGAACTCGGCGAACTCGGCCGCCCCGGCTTCCCGATCGCCGAGATCCGCCGCGACGGGTCGAGCGTCATCACCAAGCACGCTGGCACCGGCGGCGCGGTCACCGTCGACACGGTCGAGGCCCAGCTCATGTACGAGATCCAGAGCGCGCGTTACGCCGGACCCGACGTCACCACCAGGCTCGACAGCATCGCCCTCGCGCAGGAGGGCAAGGACCGGGTGCTGATCAGCGGGGTCACCGGTGAGGCGCCGCCGCCGCAGCTGAAGGTCTCACTGAACACACTCGGTGGGTTCCGCAACGAGATGGACTTCATTCTCACCGGGCTCGACATCGAGGCCAAGGCCGAGCTGGCCAAGCGTCAGCTCGAAGCTTGGCTGCCCGACCGGCCCGCCGAGCTGTCCTGGACCCTCGCCCGTCTGGATCGGCCCGACGCCGAGACCGAGGAGCAAGCCAGCGCGCTGCTGCGCTGCGTGGTCCGCGATCCGGATCCGAACAAGGTCGGACGCGGATTCTCTAGTGTCGCCGTGGAATTGGCGCTGGCCAGCTATCCGGGAGCCACCTTCACCACGCTGCCGGGAAACGGTTCACCCTACGGCGTGTTCACCCCCGGCTTCGTCGACGCGCACGAGGTGCCGCACACCGCGGTGCTGGCCGACGGCACCCGCGTCGCCATCGAGCCCGCCACCGAAACCGCTGTGCTCGAACCGGTTCCAGAGCCGGAACTGCCCGCCGGTCTCCCGCCGTCGGAGACCAGCCGGGTACCGCTCGGCACCATCGCGTTGGCCCGCAGCGGCGACAAGGGCGGCGACGCGAACATCGGCGTGTGGGTGCGCACCGACGCGCAATGGCGCTGGCTGGTGCACACCCTCACCGTCGACAAGCTCCAGGAACTGCTGCCCGAGACGGCCGAGCTGACCGTCACCCGGCACGTGCTGCCCAACCTGCGGGCCGTCAACTTCATCATCTCCGGCCTGCTCGGTAAGGGCGTCGCCTACCAGGCACGTTTCGACCCGCAGGCCAAGGGGCTCGGCGAATGGCTGCGCTCCCGCCACATCGATCTGCCGACGGAGCTGCTCTGATGACTTCTGTTTGGGACACGCCGGAACGAAAAGAGCTGCGCGCCACCGTGCGCGGGTTCGTCGAGCGGGAGATCCTGCCCGACCTCGACACCTGGGAACGCGAGGGCGCCCTGCCGCGCGAACTGCACAAGAAGGCCGGTGAGCTCGGCCTGCTCGGCATCGAGCATCCGGAATCGGCGGGCGGCGAGGGCGGCAGCATCGTCGACACCGTGATCGTCGGCGAGGAAATCCATCTCGCCGGTGCGTCCGGCGGTCTGTGGGCCTCGCTGTTCACCTGTGGAATCGCGTTGCCGCACATCATCGCCTCCGGCAACACCGAGCAGATCGAGAAGTGGGCCAAGCCCACCCTGCGCGGCGACCTGATCGGCTCGCTGGCCATCACCGAACCCGGCGGCGGCTCCGACGTCGGGCACCTCACCACCACCGCGGTGCGCGACGGCGACGACTTCATCATCAACGGCGCCAAGACCTTCATCACCTCAGGTACCCGCGCCGATTTCGTCGTCACCGCCGTGCGCACCGGCGGCGCGGGCGCTGCGGGCGTCTCGCTGATCATCGTGCCGACCGAGACGCCGGGCTTCACCGTCAGCCGCAAGCTGGAGAAGATGGGCTGGCTGGCCTCCGACACCGCCGAGCTGTCCTACGTCGACGTGCGGGTGCCGGCCGCGAACCTGGTCGGCGGCGAGAACACCGGGTTCGCCCAGATCGCCGCGGCCTTCGTGAGTGAGCGGGTGGGTCTGGCGGTGCAGGCGTACGCCCTCGCCCAGCGGGCCCTCGACCTCACCGTGCGGTGGTGCCGGGACCGGGAGACCTTCGGCCGCCCGCTGATCAGTCGTCAGAAGGTGCAGATGACGCTGACCGAGATGGCCCAGCGCGTCGACGTGTCGCGCACCTACACCCGCGCACTGGTCGAGCGGTTCGTCGCCGGCGAAGAGAATCTGATCGCCCAGGTGTGCTTCGCCAAGAACGACGCCGTCGAGACCGCCGAGTGGGTCGCCAACCAGGCCGTCCAGCTGCACGGTGGCATGGGCTACATGCGTGAGTCCGAGGTGGAGCGCATCTACCGCGATGTCCGCATCATCGGCATCGGCGGCGGCACCAACGAGATCCTGACCATGCTGGCGTCGAAAGTATTGGGGTACCAGGCATGACGACCTTCCGTTCCATCCTCGACACCGCGTCGCCGGAGTACACCGCGGCCGCCGAGGCGATGTCGACCAAGCTCACCGAGATCGAGGCCGAGTTCGCCAAGGCCATCGCCGGTGGCGGGCCCGACAAGGTGGCCAGGCACCACAAGCGCGGCAAGCTCACCGCTCGTGAGCGCATCGAGCTGCTGCTCGACGAGGACTCGCCGTTCCTCGAGCTGTGCCCGCTGGCGGCCTGGGGCAGCGACTTCCATGTCGGCGCGTCGACGATCGCAGGCATCGGCATCGTCGAAGGTGTCGAGTGCATGATCGTCGCGCCCGACCCCACGGTGCGCGGCGGCACGTCGAACCCGTGGACGCTGCGTAAGACGTTGCGCATCAACGACATCGTCAAGGAGAACCGGCTGCCGGTGATCTCCCTCGTCGAATCCGGTGGCGCCGATCTGCCGACGCAGAAGGAGGTCTTCATCCCGGGCGGCGCGATGTTCCGCGACCTCACCCAGGCCTCGGCCGCCGGAATCCCCACCATCTCCCTGGTTTTCGGCAACTCCACCGCCGGTGGCGCCTACATCCCCGGCATGTCCGACTACGTGGTGATGGTGCAGGAGGGCGCGAAGGTCTTCCTGGCAGGCCCGCCGCTGGTGAAGATGGCCACCGGTGAGGACTCCGACGACGAAACCCTCGGCGGTGCCGAAATGCACGCCCGCACCTCGGGTCTGGCCGACTTCATGGCCGCCGACGAGCAGGATGCCATCCGCATCGGCCGGGGCATCGTGCGCAGGCTGAACTGGAAGAAGCAGGGCCCCGAGCCGCGCGCCGAGGTGATCTCGCCGCTCTACGATCCCGAGGAACTGCTCGGCATCGTGCCCGCGGATCTGAAGATCCCGTTCGATCCGCGCGAGGTGATCGCCCGCGTCGTCGACGGTTCCGATTTCGACGAGTTCAAGCCGCTCTACGGCTCCAGCCTGGTCACCGGGTGGGCCGAGATCAACGGCTACCCGATCGGCATTCTCGCCAACGCGCGCGGCGTGCTGTTCTCCGAGGAATCCCAGAAGGCCACCCAATTCATCCAGCTGGCCAACAAGAAGAACACGCCACTGCTGTTCCTGCACAACACCACCGGCTACATGGTCGGCAAGGACTACGAGCACGGCGGCATCATCAAGCACGGTGCGATGATGATCAACGCGGTCGCCAATTCGAAGGTGCCGCACATCTCGCTGCTGATCGGCGCGTCCTACGGCGCGGGCCACTACGGTATGTGCGGCCGTGCGTTCAATCCGCGCTTCCTGTTCGCCTGGCCGAGCGCGAAGTCGGCCGTGATGGGTGGCGCGCAGCTCGGCGGCGTGCTCACCATCGTGCAGCGTGGCGCGGCCGAGGCCAAGGGGCTGCCGTTCGACGAGGAGGCCGCCGCCGGTCTCGCCGCCATGGTCGAGGCGCAGATCGAGGCCGAGGCCATGCCGATGTTCCTGTCGGGCAGGCTGTTCGACGACGGCATCATCGACCCACGTGACACCCGCACCGTGCTGGGGATGGCGCTGTCGGCCATCCACTCCGCACCGATCCAGGGCGCCGAGGGCTTCGGCGTCTTCCGAATGTGAGGCGCGACGACATGACTACAGCATCGCGAAGCGATTCCGCGCGGGGCGGCGGGCCGATCACGAACGTGCTCGTCGCCAACCGGGGTGAGATCGCGCGCCGCGTGTTCGCCACCTGCAGGCGGATGGGGATCGGTACCACCGCCGTGTACTCCGACGCCGACGCCGAGTCGCCGCATGTGTACGAGGCCGACGCGGCCGTCCGGCTGCCCGGCAACACCCCGGCCGAGACCTACCTGCGCGGTGAGCTGATCATCGAGGCGGCGCTGTCCGCCGGTGCCGACGCCATCCATCCCGGCTACGGATTCCTCTCCGAGAACGCCGAATTCGCCAGGGCGGTGCTCGATGCCGGACTGGTGTGGATCGGTCCGCCGGTCGCGGCGATCGAGCAGATGGGTTCCAAGGTCGAGTCCAAGAAGATGATGGACGCCGCCGGTGTTCCGGTGCTCGCCGAACTCGATCCCGCCGAGGTCACCGAGGCGCATCTGCCGGTGCTGATCAAGGCCTCGGCCGGTGGCGGTGGTCGTGGTATGCGCGTGGTGCGCGCGCTGGCGGAGCTGACGGATCAGATCGCCGCGGCGCAGCGCGAGGCCGAGTCGGCCTTCGGTGATCCGACGGTGTTCTGCGAGCGCTATCTCGAGACCGGGCGCCACATCGAAGTGCAGGTCATGTCGGACACCTTCGGCACGACCTGGGCGGTGGGCGAGCGCGAGTGCTCGATCCAGCGGCGCCATCAGAAGGTCGTCGAAGAGGCGCCGTCGCCGCTCGTCGAGAAGATCGACGCGCTGCGAGCTCGAGCGGATCGTGCCCACGCAGGCCCCGCGAACAGCGCCGATGGGCCGAGCATGCGCGAACGGCTGTTCGAGGCGGCGCGGCTGGCCGCCGAGGCCATCGGGTACGAGGGCGCGGGCACGGTCGAATTCCTCGCCGACGAGAAGGGCGAATTCTTCTTCCTGGAGATGAACACCCGGCTGCAGGTGGAACATCCGGTCACCGAGCAGACCACCGGCCTCGACCTGGTGCGCCTGCAATTGCAGGTGGCCTCCGGGCTTCCGCTGCCCGCGACCCAGCCCACACAGCGCGGGCATTCGATCGAGGTCAGGCTCTACGCCGAGGACCCGGCCCACGACTGGCAGCCGCAGAGCGGGCCGGTGCACAAGATCGAGATCCCCTTCACCGCCGGTGAATTCACGGTGCTGGAGCAGACCGGCGTCCGGCTCGACACCGGTGTCGTCGACGGCTCGGTGGTCGGCGTGCACTACGACCCGATGCTGGCCAAGGTCATCTCCTACGCCGAAACCCGGGCGGAGGCGGCGCATCTGCTGGCCACCGCGCTCCAGCGGGCGAAACTGCACGGCCTGGTCACCAATCGCGACCTGCTGGTCCGGGTGCTGCGGCACCCCGCGTTCCTGGCCGGCGACACCGACACCGCCTTCTTCGCCACCCACGACCTCGCCGCGCTGTCGGCGCCGCTGGTGTCGGAGGCCGACGAAGCGCTGTCGATCGTGGCCGCCGCACTCGCCGATTCGGCCTTGGCGCATCGCGCCAACCGGTACGCGCGCCTCGCCCCCAACGGCTGGCGCAATCTCGGCTCCCAGCCGCAACGCAAGTCCTACGAGAGCCGGATCAGCGGCACGCACGAGGTGCGCTACCGGTTCGACCGGTCCGGCGCGGTCACCGTCGACGGTCATGACGGACTGGAGCTGATCTCGGTGAGCCCGGAGCGCGTGGTGCTCGCGGTGCCCGGCGAGCGCGGTCCGGTGCGCCGTCAGTTCGAGATCGCCCGCTACGGCGAGCTCGTCGCGGTCGACTCCGCGCTCGGCCCGGTGTCGGTGCGCAGGCTGCCGCGGTTCACCGACCCGTCCGAGCAGGTCGCGGCCGGATCGCTGCTCGCACCGATGCCAGGCAGCGTGATCCGGCTCGGCGCAGCCGTCGGCGACCAGGTCGAGCGGGGTCGGCCGATCCTGTGGCTGGAAGCCATGAAGATGGAGCACACCATCGTCGCGCCTGCCACCGGCGTGCTCAGCGCACTCAATGTGACCGTCGGCCAGCAGGTCGAGGTGGGAACCGTCCTCGCCGTCGTCGAGGAACAAGAGCAGGAGCAGACAGCATGAGCTTCCAGGAAACCGAAGAGCAGAAGGCGCTGCGCGCGGCGGTCGCGTCGCTGGCGGCCAAGTACAACTACCGCGACTACGTGCTGCCGCTCTCGCGCAAGAACGAGCCGCTGAGCGAACTGTGGGACGAGGCGGGCAAGCTCGGCTTCCTCGGCGTGAACCTGCCGGAGGAGTTCGGCGGCGGTGGCGCGGGCATGTACGAACTCGCCCTGGTGCAGGAGGAACTCTCGGCGCAGGGCGCGGGCTTGCTGCTGATGGTGGTCTCCCCGGCCATCTGCGGCACCATCATCACCAAGTACGGCACCGACGCGCAGAAGCAGACCTGGCTGCCCAAGCTCGCCGACGGCTCGTCGAAGATGGTTTTCGCGATCACCGAGCCCGACGCGGGCTCCAACTCGCACCAGATCACCACCACCGCCCGGCGCGACGGTGCCGACTGGATCCTCAACGGCCGCAAGATCTTCATCTCCGGCGTGGACCAGGCCGAGGCGATCCTGGTGGTCGCGCGCACCGAGGACCACAAGACCGGCAAGCTCAAGCCCGCCCTGTTCATCGTGCCGGTGGACGCGCCCGGCCTGGTGAAGAACGTCCAGGAGATGGATGTCATCGAGCCGGATCACCAGTACACGCTGTTCTTCGACGACGTGCGCCTGCCCGCCGACGCCCTCGTCGGCACCGAGGACGCCGCCCTGGCCCAGCTGTTCGCGGGCCTGAACCCCGAGCGCATCATGGGCTCGGCCATGGCCATCGGCCTCGGCCGCTACGCCATCGACCGCGCCGTCGAATACGCCAAGGAGCGCACCGTCTGGAAGACGCCGATCGGTGCGCACCAGGGCATCTCGCATCCGCTGGCGCAGGTCAAGATCGAGCTGGAACTGGCCAAGCTGATGATGCAGAAGGCCGCGACCCTCTACGACTCGGGCGACGAGTTCGGTGCCGCCGAGGCCGCGAACATGGCCAAGTACGCGGCCGCGGAGGCCAGCATCAAGGCGCTGGACCAGGCGATCCAGACGCACGGCGGGTCGGGGCTCACCAAGGAAGTCGGTCTGTCGGCCATGCTGCAGGCGGCGCGCATCATGCGTATCGCGCCGGTGAGCCGCGAGATGATCCTCAACTTCGTCTCGCAGCATTCCCTGGGCCTGCCGCGGTCGTATTAGTTGGAGCGCTGGCGCGCTCGAGTCGCGGCCCCTAGGGGCCGCCGGTCAGCGCTCGAGACTCGCGCCTGCGGCGCATGCGCTTCGAGCGCTGACCGGCGACCCGGCCGCGACCGGCCACTGCGTGGCCGCCGCTCCTCGGGGTCGCGAGGTGCGGGGTTGGGAGTGCTGATGTGCGCGAGTCGCGGCTCATAGGTGGGTTGTGGAGCAACTGGGGCTCGAGGCGATGCCCCTTTGGGCGCGGGTGTGGTGGTGTGCGGAGATGGTCAGTGTTGAGTCCGATCCAGTGAAAGTCGAGGTGGGTGTCGATGAGTGAATCCGAAGCTGCCCCTTATGTCCGGTACGAGGTCGTCGACGGGTTCGCGACGCTGACCTTCGATTCCCCGCACAACCGCAATGCGCTCTCGTCCAAGCTCGTCCGTGAGTTGCTGGCCGGGCTGGCCGCGGCCGCGGCCGATCCCGCGGTGCGCGGCATCGTGCTCACGCACACCGGTGACACGTTCTGCGCGGGTGCCGACCTGAAGGAGGCGAGCACCGCCGATCCGGCGACCGCGGCCGATCAGCGCACTCGCGTGATGATCGACGTGTTGCGCGGCATCCTCGCCTCGCCGAAGCCGGTGATCGCGTCCGTTGACGGCAATGTCAGGGCCGGTGGCATGGGCATCATCGGCGCCTGCGATCTCGTCGTCGCCGGACCGGCGAGCAGTTTCGCGCTCACCGAGGTGCGCATCGGGATGGCGCCGTTCATGATCTCGCTCACCCTGGTGCCGCGGCTGGAGCAGCGGGCGGCGAGCCGGTACTTCCTCACCGGTGAGAAGTTCAACGCGGTGACCGCGCAGGAGATCGGGCTGATCACGGTGGCGGCCGCCGATGTGGCCGCCGAGGTGAAACGCCTGTGTGGCGAGCTGCGCAAGGGGTCGCCACAGGGGCTGGCCGAGTCCAAGCGGCTGGTCAACACGGCCCTGCTCGCCCGGTTCGACGCCGAGGCCGAGGAACTCGCGCAACGCTCGGCGGGGTTCTTCGGCACCCCCGAGGTGATCGAGGGGATGACCGCCTTCTTCCAGAAGCGTCCGCCCACCTGGGCACAATAGTCCGATGGCGACACCCCACGAACCCAAGCAGGACCGCAGCCGGGTCACCCGGCAGCGGCTGCTCGAGGCCACCATCGACTGCCTGGCCGAGATGGGCTGGGCGGCCGCGACGGTCTCGGTGGTAGCCGAACGGGCCGGGGTGTCGCGCGGTGCCGCCCAGCATCATTTCCCCACCAGGGAAGACCTGATCACCGGCGCGCTGGAGTACATGTTCGACACCAGGATGGAACAGTCGGCGGCCGAGGCGGCGACCGTGGCCGAGGTCGCCGAGGGCGTCGGCCGTACCCGCGCCGTCGTCGCCGGGCTGGTCGAGTCCTACACCTCCCCGCTGTTCAAGGCGGCCCTGCAGGTGTGGACGCACGCCGCCGCCGATCCCGCCCTCCGGGAGCGGATCGTCCCGCTCGAGGCCCGCTTCGGCCGTATCGCGCACCGGCGCGCGGTGCAGGCGCTCGGCGTGAACGACTCCGATCCGGTCGCCCACCACCTCGTCCAAGCCACCCTCGACCTGGCCCGTGGACTCGGCCTCGCCGACGTCCTCACCGACGACTCGGCCCGCCGCAAACGCATCGTCGACCAGTGGGCGACGACCCTCCATCAAGCCCTGCGCACACCACACAACCCCTTGTGAGCTGCGACGTTCCGGGTATATAGTTCAGCGGCGGGACGTATATCCACCAGGGGGGTTCGTGGTGAGGGATTGCGAGATGACGAAACGGCTGATCGAGATCGACGACGAGCTACTCGAGTCGGCCAAGGCGGCTTTGGGGACCTCGGGGGTTTCCGATACGGTCCGTGCCGCGCTGAGTTCGGCGACGAGTGCCGCGGCAATCGCGGCGGCGCGGGTTCGGCACATCGAGTGGTTGACCAGTGGTGGCGCGGAAGAGATGGCCGACAAGAATCGGCGCGGTGACGTATGGCGATAGCCGCGCGGTACCTCGCTGATACCAGCGCCCTCGCGCGAATGCGGCATACAAAAGTCGCTGGGCACCTCGCCCCTTTGATCGATGCGGGCAGTGTGGCGACTTGCGCTGCCATCGACGCGGAAATGCTCTACAGCGCACGCAGCCCCGTCGACTACGAGCAGATCAGGGCGGATCGTCGTCTGCTGTTCGAATACCTGCCAATCAACGACGAACACTGGCACAGTGCCTTCGCGATCCAGCGTGAGCTCGCCCGGTCGGGGCGCCATCGCGCGGTCGGCATCCACGATCTGCTCGCGTCGGTGCTGGCGATCGAACATCGCCTGGTGCTGATCCACTACGACGCCGACTTCGAATCCGTGGCCTCGATCGTCGATCTCAACCACCGCTGGGTCGCACCGCGCGGAACGCTCGAACAATCCTGAGTCCGGCGTCGCACCGGTTCGTGCGAGGCGGTGGGATCGATAGGGCAGGGTCAGCACATCCGGCCCGGTGGATCGGGTGATCCACCGGGCCGGACCGGGTCCGCTCGGACCGAAACTACGACTTCGGTTGCGTGAGGTCGTAGAGGGTGACGCCGTCGATGGTGACAGGGGTGTAGCTCGCCTCGACCCAGGCGGTAATCGCCGACGCGGTGGACTCGCTCCTCCCGCCAGGCCCGCCACGGCCACCCGCGACGAAGTAGTGGATATTGCCCTCGGCCACGTACTGCTTGAACTGCGCGAGCGTGGGCGACGGATCGCTGCCGTTGAAGCCGCCGATCGGCATGACCGGCAGTTCGGTGGCGAGCTGGTAACCGGCCGCGTTGTTCGAGCCGACCGTGGCGGCGACCCAGGTGAAGTCGCTGCCGTCCTGCGCGAGCAGCGCGACGACCTGGTCGCTCGGGCGTGATCCGCCGAGCAGACCACCCGCGCCACCCATCGGCCGTCCGCCTGCACCGCCGGACGACCCGGACGGCGCGCTGTCGTCGCCCGACGCGGTGGTGCCGCTCGCCGCACCGCCATTTCCTGACGAGGTGCCGCCGCTCGCCGAGCCGCCATCCCCGCCCGCAGTGCTGCCATCCCCGCCCGAGGTGCCGCGATTACCGCCCGCGGTGCCGCCTGGCATACCGCGCGGGCTCGCGCCGGGCAGCGATATCCCGTCCGGCCCGAGGCCACTGCCCGGCCCGGCGGTGCCGCCCTGGGCCGGAGTGCCAGGACCGTCGCTCGGCCCCGGAGCGCCGGGCGTGGTCGAACCGTCGCGTACGCCGGCGCCGTCCTGAGCGGCGCCGGGCATCGTGCCCATCGGGCCCGCACCGTCCGGCCGCTTTCCTGGGCCGCCCATCCCGCTGGTCACAGGCCCGGCCGTCGGGATGGCACCGGAGTTCGCGGCGGCGATGGTGTCGATGGAGTAGGCGAGGGGGCCCGCGAGGCCGACCAACACGGCGGCCAGGACGGCGAGCGCCGAGCGTCTGCCGGTCAGCGGAAAGGTGACCGCGATCGTCACCAGGACGCCGGTGACCAGGATCGCCCATCGCAACCATGGTTGGAAGGAAGCGCTGCGCGACAACAAGATCCACGCGGTCGCGATGGTGAGACCGAGGGCGAGGGCGCAGCTGAGCCGCACCGATGCCCGGTCCCGCGCGCCCCATGCCGCGGCGGCGCCGATCCCCACCAGCGCGGCGACGGCGGGGGCGAGGGCCACCGTGTAGTACTCGTGGAAGATCCCGGCCATGTAGCTGAACACCAGCCCGGTGACGAGCAGCCAACCGCCCCACAGGATCAGTGCGGCCCGACGGCCGTCGGTACGCGGGGCCCGGCCGCGCAGGACGAGTCCGGCGATCAGCGCTATCAGGGCCGCCGGGATCAGCCAGGCGATCTGTCCGCCCTGCGCGGGGTCGAACAGCCGGGTGATCCCGGTGCTGCCCCACATCCCGTTGCCGCCGGGCGGCAGTTCACCGCCGGGTCCGACGCTGCCGGTCTCGTTGCCGTTCAGCCTGCCGAGACCGTTGTAGCCGAGGGTCAGTTCGATGATCGAATTGTGCTGCGACCCACCGATCCACGGACGGCTGTCGGCAGGCCACAGCTCCACCGCCAGCAGCCACCAGCCCGCCGCGACCACCATGGCCGCGCCGGCGGCGCACAGCTGCGCGACGCGCTTGCCGAGCTTCGGCGGCCCGGCGATCAGATAGGTCAGCGCCAGCGCGGGGACGACGAGCAGCACCTGCAGCTGCTTGGCGAGGAAGCCGAAGCCGATGAACGCGCCGGTGAGCAGCAGCCAGCGCCACCTGCCGTCGGCGACGGCCCTGGTCATGGCCCAGGCGGCCGCGGTCATCAGCAGCACGAGCAGGGCATCGGGGTTGTTGAACCGGAACATCAGCACCGCGACCGGTGTCACCGCGAGCACCGTGCCCGCGATGAGCCCGGCGACCGGCCCGTAGACGCGCCGCACAGTCGCCCACAGGGTGGCGACCGTGCCGACTCCGAGCAGCACCTGCGGCACCAGCATGCTCCAGCTGCTGAGCCCGAACAGCCGCACCGACAGCCCCATCACCCACAGCGAGGCCGGCGGTTTGTCCACGGTGATCGAGTTCGCGGCATCGGAGGACCCGAAGAAGAACGCCTTCCACGACTGCGAACCCGCCTGCACCGCAGCGGCATAGAAGTCGTTGGCCCAGCCGTTGGCGCTCAGGTTGACCAGATAGGCGACGAGGGTGCCGAGCAGCAGCAACGCCAGTGCCGGCAGCTCCCAGCGAGGACGGGGTGCTGCGACAGCCGCCGCGGCAGGGGTCGCGGGTCGGGTGCTCACGGTGGTCATCTCGGCACCTCCGGGTTCGCCGGGGCAGCGGGAGACGGGGCACAGACTCGCGGGGTGATGGGTTCGGTGTTCGCGGAGGGGCCCGACAGCCGGTGGGCGGTGCGTTCCTGTGCCGAAGGGGTGCGGGCAGTGCTCATCGCGGCACCTCCGGGCTGGCCGAGATCGCGATCGAGCCGGTGGCAGCCGGGTCGCCGATCCAGGGGACGTGGGTGATCGGCTCGGTGATCGCGGTGGGGCTCGACCGGCGCGCGGTTCCCGCAGGGGCGCGTGTGGACCCAGTGGGCCGCGCACCGGTCGCGTCGCGGAACACCCAGCGCAAGCCGACGAAGCGCGCAAGTGTCGCGACGAGATTGGCGGTGACCAAGACCCCGAGTTCTACCGCGACCGGCGCATCGGGCGCCCAGCGGTGCAGCGCGAACAGCGAGCCACTGGTGATCGCCAGGCCGAAGGCGAAGATGGCCAAGCCATTCAACTGATGGGTCAGCGCGCCGCCCGGCCCGCGCACGCCGAAGGTGAAGGCGCGGTTGGCCGCGGTATTGCCCACCGCGGTCACCAGCAGCGCAACCAGATTCGCGCCCTGCCCGCCGAGCAGTGGTTGCAGCAGCAGGTACAGCACGGCATAGGCCAGCGTGGACAGCACGCCGACGATCGCGAACCGCACCAGCTGGCCGACCATGCCGAGCGGTACCCCGGCTACCAGCGGTTCCCGTCCGACCGCGGCCCGCAGTTCCGCCATGGGCAGCGCGCCGGTGGTCAATGCCTTGGTCAGCCGCCAGATTCCGCGCAGGTCCTTGCGCGCGGTGTCGACGAGGTCGACGCGGCTGTCCGGATCGTCGATCCAGTCGACGGGCACCTCGTGAATTCGCAGCCCCGCCCGCTCGGCCAGGACGAGCAGTTCGGTGTCGAAGAACCACTCCCCGTCGCGCACCAGCGGCAGCAGCTCACGCGCCACCTCGGTGCGAACCGCCTTGAAGCCGCACTGCGCGTCCGAGAAATGTGCGCGCAGTGTGGTTTTCAACAGCAGGTTGTAGCAGCGGGAGATGATCTCGCGCTTGGGACCGCGCACCACCCTGGCGGCCGCGTCGAGCCGGGTGCCGATCGCGAGATCGGAGTGGCCCGACACCAGCGGCGCGACCAGCGGCAGCAGCGCGTTCAGATCGGTCGACAGGTCGACGTCCATATAGGCCACCACCGCCGCGTCCGAATCGGTCCACGCCGCGCGCAGCGCCCTGCCCCGCCCCTTGGCGTCCAGGTGCAATACCTCGACGTCGTCGAGTTCGGCCGCGAGCAGCCGCGCCACCGCGAGGGTGGCGTCGGTGCTGGCGTTGTCGGCGATCGTGATCCTGGCGGTGAACGGGAATCCGGCGCGCAGATAGGCGTGCAGCCTGCGCACACAGAGCCCTAGATCGGTTTCTTCGTTGTAGACGGGAATCACCACGTCGAGCACCGGTGGCGCGGTGCATGGCGTGGTCTGTGCCTCGCTCTGGGTCATGGCACCCACCCTCGGCGGCGCCGCTGCCACCGAGCTGGGACCGGGCTGGGAGGTTGCTGGGGATCGTTACCCGCGGCGCAGACGCAGCACGCTGTCGGCCCGCTCGCCCTCGACGCCGTCCGGGCTCGTCGACGGGCTGGTGACCAGTTCGGCTGTCTCCACCCGCCATTCGGGTCCGAGGTCGAGCTCGTCGAGCATCTGCTCGATGGTCGGGAAGCTGACATCGTGCGGCGGGGTGGTGACCCAGGTCGGCCAGTGCGCATGGCTGCCGATCACCAGCGCGCCGCCGGGTGCCACCGCGGCGGCGGCCTTGCGCAGGATGGCCTGCCGCTCGTCGGGCCGTTCCACCGGCGAGTGCAGGAATTGCGCGGAGACCAGGTCGAAGGTGCCTTCGGGGAAGCTTTCGTCCAGGTCGTGGCGCTCCCAGCTGATCCGAACACCCGCGTCGGCGGCGTGCCTGGCACCGCGTTCCATCGCGGTGGCCGAGATATCGACCGCAGTCACCTGCCAGCCCTCGGTGGCGAGCCAGATCGCGTCGCCGCCCTCGCCGCAGCCGAGGTCGAGCGCGGTGCCGGGGGTGAGCCCGGTGACCTCACGGACCAGGGTCTTGTTGGCGTTGCCGGTCCAGATCTGCTCGCGCTCGCGGTAGAAGTTCTCCCAGAACGTCGCGGGGTCGCCGTCGGTGCCTGGTCGGCCTGCCCCGTGCGCGTGGGTGGCGGGCTGCGGTTCGGTGCCGGTGGCGGTCAGTTCTTCGGGCATCGGGGCTCCTGGTCGATGGTGGTGCGGATGGGCACATGGTGCGCCACTTCCATGGAAACTGGCAAGAACGCTTGCTGTCTTGGCAAACCGTGGCCCCGCGGCCGCTCGCACTCGACCGCGCCAATAAGCTGCTGGCCGTGACGCGCGGTTACCGGAAGGCAGACGAGGGTCGCCGGGTCGACGCGCGAACCGAGCGGTGGCGCGAACACCGGGTACGGGTCAGGGCCGAATTCGTCGACGCCGCATTCCGTGCGCTCGACCGCTTCGGCCCCGAGGTGAGCATGGGTGATATCGCCAAGGAAGCCGGCGCCGCCAAGCCGAAGCTGTATCGGCATTTCGAGGACAAGACCGATCTCTACAACGCCATCGTCGACCGCGTGCGCGACATGCTGTGGGAGCGCATTCTCTCCGGGGTGAACCTCACCGACGATGCCGTCGCCGACCTGGTGCGCCGCGCCGCCACCGAATACGTGGCCGTGGTCTCGGCGCATCCGAACGTCTTCCGGTTCATGCTGCACAGCCATTTCAGTCAGCAGGCGAAGGAAACCGAGCGGGCGCTGGTGGCCGCCAGGCAATCCGCACGGCGCGCCGCCGAGTACTTCGCCGGGCTACTGCCGACGGAATCGGTCGACGTCGCCGGCATCGAGCTGGTGAACTATTCGATCTTCGGCGCGGTGGCCTCGGCCACCGACTGGTGGCTCGGCGCCAACCAGCGCGAGGTCTCGGCGATGCCGGTGGAGCGGTTCATCGAGTATCTGGCCGAGAGCATCTCGGCGCTGGCACAGGCGCACGCGCGCTTCAACGGGGTCACGATCGACCCGTCGCAGCCGCTGCGCGACGCGTTCGTCGTCGGCTGAAAACCCTCGCGCCCGGCGCGAACTCCGTTGTTCTGCCGGCTACGTCGTTGGAGCCGGTGGGGTGCGATGCACTCAGTATGAACCCGCCCACCGACAAGTTCGCGACGCCACGCTAGACGTCGGTATGCAACCGCCACAGGGGGGAGACCGGGCCGTGGCCCGCGCCGAGATCGTAGGACGCGGCCAGGCAGCGGAAGGTCCACTCCTTGGCGAAGGCCACCGCGTCGGGCACGGAATAGCCGTTGGCGAGCGCGCTGGCGATCGCGGCCGCGAGCGTGTCGCCGCCGCCGTGGTCGTTGCCGGTGGCGATGCGTGGCGCGGTGAACTCGCGGAAGGTGTCGCCGTCGTAGAGCAGGTCGGTGCTCACCTCCGAGGCTCGCAGATGGCCGCCCTTCACAATCGCCCACCTGGCGCCGAGTTCGTGCAGCGCTTGCGCGGCCTTGCGCGCGGTGGTGTCGTCGACCACCTCGATGCCGGTGATCAGCCGGACCTCGTCGAGGTTCGGGGTCACCACCGTGGCCAGCGGAATCAGGGTGGTGCGGACCGCGTCGAGCGCCTCGGCGTGCAATAGCGGGTCGCCGTGCATGGAGGCGGCGACCGGGTCGACCACGAGCGGGACGGTGCCGTCGCGGCCGATCCCGACCTCCCGGCACACCTCGGCCACTGCCTCGATGATCGCGGTGGAGGCGAGCATGCCGGTCTTGGCGGCGCCGATCCCGATATCACGCACCACCGTGCGCACCTGGTCGGCCACGATCTGCGGCGGGATCTCGTGAAAACCGCTGACGCCCACCGTGTTCTGCACGGTCACCGCCGCCACCGCGACGCAGGCGTGCACACCGCACAGCGCCATGGTGCGCGAGTCGGCCTGGATGCCCGCGCCGCCGCCGGAGTCGGTGCCCGCGATGGTGAGCGCGCGAACGGGGGTCTGGCCATCGGGGGTCAGCGGCAGCATCTTCACGCCCCAACCCTACGACCGCGTGTCCGATTCCGGGACCCCGCCCGACAACAGCTAATGAAAACCATTATCGTTAATTACGTGACCAACTCCGCATCCACCGGGCGCCTGCCCGTCACCGTGTTGTCCGGCTTCCTCGGCGCGGGTAAGACCACGCTGCTCAACCACATCCTCGCCAACCGCGAGGGCCGCCGGGTGGCGGTGATCGTCAACGATATGAGCGAGGTGAACATCGACGCGGCGCTCGTCGCGGGCCAGGGTCACCTCGACCGCACCGAGGAGAAGCTGGTCGAGCTCACCAACGGCTGCATCTGCTGCACGCTGCGGGAGGACCTGATCGAGGCGGTCGCGAAGCTGGCCCGCGACGGCCGCTTCGATCAGCTGGTGATCGAGTCCACCGGCATCTCCGAGCCGATGCCGGTCGCCGCGACCTTCGAATGGGAATTCGAGGACGGTTTCCGCCTCGGCGAACTGGCCGCCCTCGACACCATGGTGACCGTGGTCGACGCCTCGACCTTCCTCGCCGAACTGGTGAAGGGACAGGCGCTGGCCGAGCGGCAGCTGGAGGCGGGCGACGGCGATTCGCGCACCATCGCCGATCTGCTGGTCGACCAGGTGGAATTCGCCGACGTGCTACTCATCAACAAGACCGATCTGGTGAGCGCGAACGCCGCGGCCACCGTCGAGGCGACGGTGCGCAGGCTCAACCCACGTGCCCGGATCCTGCGTACCGAGAAGGGGGTCGTCGAGCTGGCCGAGGTGCTCGGGACCGGTCGCTACAACCCGGTGGCCGCCGCCGAAACCGACGGCTGGGCCGAGGAGCTGGCTGGTGGCCACACCCCGGAAACCGAGGAATACGGCATCAGCAGTCTCACCTACACCGCCGACCGGCCGTTCCATCCCGACCGGCTGCAGACCGCGCTCTCCGGGTTGCGTGGGATGCTGCGCAGCAAGGGTTTCTGCTGGATCGCCAGCCGCCCCGAGCTCGCCGCGATCTGGTCGCAGGCGGGCCCGAATCTGACCTTCGAGCCGGGCGCGTGGTGGTCGTCGCTGGAGGTGTCGGCCGGGCAGGAGATCGTGTTCATCGGTGTCCGCCTCGACGCGGCGGCCGTGCGGCGCGAACTCGACGCCGCGCTGCTCACCGATGCCGAGTTCGCGGCGGGCCCGGCGAGCTGGACCAGCTACCCCGACCCTTTCCCGGCCTGGGGTGAACTGCACGAACATCACTGATTGGTTTCTTCGGTGCGCGTATCGCTCTGCGCTGGTGCATGATTCGAAAGGGCCGCGACCCACGCACCGATGAGGGGAGCGTGGGCCGCGGCACCGAAGCGGTTCAGCGGAGCCCGGCGAAGAACTGGCGAATATCGGCGACCAGCACATCCGGCGCCTCGTGGGCGGCGTAATGCCCCGCGGCATCGTTGGCGCCACCGGCCGCCGCGCCGGTGTCGTAGGAGTTCCAGCTGACGATATTGCGGTGATCGCGCTCGGCGAATCGGCGGATCGACTGGAAGTCGCCCGCGAACATCGCCAGCCCGGTCGGCACCACGGTCGGCTCGGTCGGATGCTCGGTGGCGTGCGCGTCCTCGTAGTAGAAGCGCAATGACGACCCCGCCGTCCTGGTGAGCCAGTAGAGCGCCACATTCGCGACGACGAACCGCGCGTCCAGCGATTCGCCGAACAGTTGCGCGTTCCAGCCGAGCAGCCCGATCGGGGAATCGGCCAGCGCGTAGGCCAGGGTCTGCGGCTGCTGGCTGTGCAAGGTGTTGAACGACATCTTGTTCTCGTGGAACCACTGCAGGTGCGCCAGCGCGGCCATATCAGCCTCGGAGAGGTCATCGAACTCGGCCGGGTCGCCGGACGGGAACGAGAACAGCTGCGTAACGTGCACGCCGAGCACCCGCTCCGGCGCGATCCGCCCGATCTCGGGGGAGACCATCGAGCCGCCGTCGTTGCCGATGGCGCCGTAGCGCTCGTAGCCGAGCCGGGCCATCAGCTCCGCCCAGGCGCGGGCAGTGCGGTAGCGGTTCCAGCCGGTGCTGCGGGTGGGCCCGGAGAAGCCGAAGCCGGGCAGCGAGGGGATGACCAGGTGGAAGGCGGGCTGCTCGGCCGATTCCGGTTCGGTGAGCGGCGCGATGACATCGAGGTATTCCAGGATCGAGCCCGGCCAGCCGTGGGTGAGGATCACCGGCGTCGCGTCCGCGCGGGTGGAGCGGATGTGCAGGAAGTGGATGTCCTCGCCCTCGATCTCGGTGGTGAACTGCGGGTAGGAGTTCAGCTCGGATTCCAGTGCGCGCCAGTCGAATTCCTCCAGCCAGTACTGCGCGAGCGCTCGCACCCGGCCGGCCGGGACGCCGTAGGCGTCGCCGACGCCGGGCAGCTCGTCGGGGTAGAGCGCGCCGCGCAGGCGCGCGGCCAGATCGTCGAGCTGGGCCTGCGGGATCTCGATACGGAAGGGGGTGATGGTGGCGGTGGAGGTCATCGGGGTTCCTCTTTCTGAAACGGAATGCTTCGTTCTGTTTAGACAGTAGCAGAACGGATCATTCCGTTTCAAGTGCTAGACTGAAGTCATGCCGAAGCAGACCGAAACCGCAGATCAGCCCCGCCTTCCCGGCCGCAAGGCGCAGGCGGCCCGCAACGACGGGCTGATCCTCGACGCGGCCCGCGCCGTCTTTCTCGCCGATCCGGGGGCGCCGATCGCGGCCGTCGCCGAGCGAGCCGGGGTCGGCATCAGCGCGCTCTACCGCAGATATCCGGGCAAGGAGGACCTGCTGCGCACCCTGTGCCACGACGGGCTGCGCCGCTACAACGCCGAAGCCGATGCGGCACTGGAAAATTCGGACGGCTGGCAGGGGCTGGTCGAGTTCCTGGAACGGGTGGTCGACGCCGATGTGCACTCGCTGACCGTGCACCTGGCCGGCACCTTCACGCCCGACGACGCGATGCTCCCCGACGTCCTGCGCGCGGGCGACGCGGCCGAGGAACTGGTCCGCCGGGCGCACGCCACCGGGCGGCTGCGGCCCGACTTCGGCGCCCTCGATCTCGGCCTGGTGCTGGAGGCTTGCGCCGCGGTCACCATGGCGACTCCCGAACGCACCGCGCAGATGCGCCGCCGTGTGCTCGCCCTGCTGATCGACGGAATGACCGTGGACGCTGAGCTGCCTGGCCCGCCGCCCGCAGGTGGGGAGTTCGCCTGGCGGTGGGAACGGCGCTCGTGAACCGCGCCGCGGTGGCAGACTCGGCGACGTCGCGAATCACACCGGGAGGTACGTCGTGAACTGGACTCTGGAAGTGGTGATCGTCCCCGTGTCCGATATCGACCGGGCCAAGGATTTCTACGCGAACCGGCTCGGTTTCGCCGTCGACCACGACACGGTGATCTCCGACGACGTCCGCGTCGTGCAGCTCACGCCCCCTGGCTCCGGCTGTTCGATCGTCATCGGCAAGGGCGCGGTGCCGGAGATGGTGCCGGGATCGCTGAAGGGCCTGCAACTCGTCGTGCCCGATATCGTGCGGGCGCACGCGGAACTGGTGGCGCGCGGCGTCGATGTCACCGAGGTGCGTGAGCTCGGCGAGAACCCGCGCCCCACCCCGCATCCCCTCGACAATGTCGGCTTCGTCTTCTTCGACGACCCCGACGGCAACAGCTGGGCGGTGCAGCAGATCTCGAGCCGGGCGGGGTAGCCCCGGTCCGCGAGGTGGGGTACCGCGCTGACCACACACATATCGTGATTCCTGTGCGGATATCGACCATCATCTGGATTCGTGTGTGCACAACGTGGTTATCCCCACCCTGCGAGTTATCCACATCCCGGCTGAAAGGCCAGGTAGCGCCAGCTGCGGTGCGACGGACCCCGGCGAAACTCCCACAATGGACTACGGAATCCGCACGCGCAGCCAACTACTCGCCGAGGGCGTACCGCCGGGCACGATCGACGATCGGTGCCGACGTGGTGTCTACGTCCGAGTCCTGCCCCGCACCTACAGTCTGGGACCGCCGACCGCGTTGGGGCGCTGCGCCGCGGTGATCGAATGGCTGCCCGGCGCGCGCCTGAGCCACCGAACCGCGGCGTGGTTGTGGAACTTGCTGCCCGAGCCGGACGTCATCGAAGCGACGGTGCCGAAGGCGGTGAGCAGAAAGGCGCCGCCGTGGCTCCGGCTCTATCGCCGCGACCTGCCCGACAGCGCCCTCGACCGCAGTGCCGACTTGCCGGTCGTGACACCCGCCCAGACGTTGTTCGATTGTGTCGCGGTACTTCCCGAAGCAGAAGCCGATCGTCTCGTCGACCGGACGCTCGGCCGCGTGGCGTCTCGAAGTGCGGTACTCGAGATCTGTCGCGGCCACGGCGCACCCGCCATGCGCAGGCAACTGCGCGAGGCGGCGCTGAAGTCGGTGTCCGAACCGGAGCGCCTGTTCGCGCGTGCGCTCGCACGTCGACGGCTGTACCTGCTGCCCAATCACTCCGTCGGCCCGTTCGTCGGTGACTTCGTCGACGAAAGCACGCGCACCATCGTGGAGATCGACGGGTGGGAGTTCCACAGCGACCGCCAAACGTTCCGCAGTGACCGGCGCAGGCAGAACTGGTTGCAGCGGCGGGGCTGGCTCGTGCTGCGATTCGCGGCGCACGATGTGCTCAATCACATGGAGACCTGTGTCGACGAAGTGGAATCCGTGGTGCGACCGAGGCGGTGTGGGCCGCGCTTGTCGCACATAGAACGGCGGATCGGTCGGGATATCTACCGCGGCGGCGATTAGTGGTCGCGGAGCGTTGACGCAACCAATAGGTTGCAATAACATATTTGGCAACCAACGGGTTGCTACAAAGGAGGCATCATGGGATTTCCCGATCAGATCGTGCGGACGGTCGAGCTCGCGCATTCGCCCGCCAAGGTGTGGGCGGCGATCACCACCGCGGAAGGGCTGGCGAGCTGGTTCGGCAATACCGCGGAAATCGACCTGAGGCCCGGCGGGGATATGCGGATGACCTGGAAGGAGGGGTTCGCGGCGGATATGCGGGTGGAGCGGGTCGAGGAGCCGACGGTGTTCGGCTACACCTGGCCGATCAATGGGCTGCCCGACGACGATCCGCGCCGGACATATGTGGAGTTCACGCTGGAACCGGTCGGCTCCGGCACCCGGCTGACCGTCACCGAGAGCGGGTTCGCCCAGCTGCCCGCCGACGCGCACGCCGAAGCGTTCGAAGGCAATGTCGGTGGCTGGAAGAGCGAGCTGGGTGAGCTCGTCGAGTACCTCGATGCGGCCTGAGCTCGAGACCACCGCCGAACGGGTCTTCGTCGCACTGGCCGATCCGAGCAGGCGGTCGGTCCTGGCCGCGCTCGCCGCGCACGGCCCGGCCACCGCGACCGACCTCGCCGATCGCCTGCCGATCACCAGGCAGGCGATCGCCAAACACCTCGCCCTGCTGACCGAGGCGGGCCTGG
The DNA here is from genome assembly GCF_042650365.1 of Nocardia rhizosphaerae. NCBI lineage: Bacteria > Bacillati > Actinomycetota > Actinomycetes > Mycobacteriales > Nocardiaceae > Nocardia > Nocardia rhizosphaerae. The sequence continues at coordinate 252,059 of NZ_JBHSBA010000006.1, read as the reverse complement.
TGATCCCGGAGCCGGGTGAGCGGCGACGCGTGCGCTACCGGCTCGACTCCGCGCCGATGCAGATGGCGCAACAGTTCCTGGCCGCCCTCGCCCGTGACTGGGACGGCCCCCTCGACGCGCTCCGCCGCCATCTCGACGGCTGAGCCGGAAGGAAACATCATGAGTGACAACGATTTCACCGTCACCGTCACCGTCGGCAAGACACCGGCCGAGGCCTTCGCCGCCATCAACGACGTGCGGTCCTGGTGGTCGGAGACGATTGTCGGCGACACCGGAACCGTCGGCGACAGTTATCTTTTCGAGGTTCCCGGCATCCACCGCTGCACCATGACGACTACCGAATCGGTGCCGGGTCGCCGGTTGGTGTGGCATGTCACCGACTCCTGGATCGGCTTCGTCGCCGACACCGCCGAATGGGAGGACACCGACGTCGTCTTCGACCTCACCGACACCGAGGACGGCACCGAAATCCGGTTCACTCATCGGGGTCTGGTACCCGCGGGCGAGTGCTACGAGGTGTGCTCGAACGCCTGGGGCGCTTACGTCACCGGCAGCCTACGTGGCCTGCTGGCCACTGGCGAGGGTGACCCGTTCCGGCGCACCAGCACCGCCGAGACCGAGCTGCGCAAGCACGGCAATGCCGATCTGGTCGATCTGGAGGCGCTGCGCTGATCAGCTCCGCGGGGCGATGAGCAGGGTCTGGGTGCTGCGGCCGAGCGGTCCGGTCTCGTCGAACAGGGCGGATTCGGCGAGACCGATGCCGTGTGGTTGAGGGTGGGTCACCGCGTCCAGGCACACCCACTCGCCTATCGGGTGCCGGTGCAGGGTGACGGTGAGGTCGGTGTTGATGAACAGATACTTCGACCAGTCGAGCACGGCGCTCACGCCGTTGCCGGAATCGGCGGCGGCGAGGGTGCGTTCCAGCGGGCTCGGCGTGGTGCCCGCGACGATCGGGTGTTTCAACCTGATCCAGCACATCGCCGGACCAGGGGTGGCGAAAGAGCCGGTGGTGAAACGGTATTCGATGCCGGTGTGGAAGCCGATCGCCTGATCGGACGGGAACCGCTCCGCCGCGGTTTCGGCGGGCAGTGTCATGGCGCCGGTGGGCAGGAACTCCACCGGCAGGTCGAGGGCTGGTTCGGCAAGCTTGAGCCGCCACGCCGTGGCCTGCATGACCGGCCCGCGTTCGGACGACAGTGTCGCCTGGATCAGCTCGACGCTGCGCCCCGACCGCACCACCTCGGCGCGTGCTGTCAACGGCGCCAGCGGCACCGGACCGAGGATCTCCACCGCGACTCGCCCCACCTGGAACCCCGGCCGCGGCTCACACCGCTCGATGACATGCCCGAGCAGCGCCGATGGCGGCCCGGCATGCTGGGCGTCCGGCGACCACGGCCCCCTGGTCAGCTCGGTGGAAACGAACCGATCAGGGTCGGCCGGGTCGGGCAGGTAGAAGGCGTCGGCCATATCGGCGACGCTACCGCAGCGGCGCCCGGCCTAGACGCCGTCGGCTGATCCGCTGGTCAACGCGGTGATCAGGTCGAGCAACGGGCGAATCGGGCAGGGGTTGATATCGGTGGACGTGCAACCGATCGACGAGGACCCGGAATCGGCGACCGGCGCGGCCTCTGCGGACGCGAGCGGTGCGGCAAGGACCATGGCCGCGGCCACCCCGACACCCGCGATCGTGCTTTTCATTCTGAAGGACATGCGAGCAACATTACTGACCGCTCTGACCAGGCGAATCCCCCGAAACTCATGGGCAGAACTTCGGGGGTGACGCCGGATGGGTCAGGAGACGACCGGGAGATAGACCTGGTTGCCGTGGTCGGCGAATTCGGCGGACTTCTCCGCCATGCCCGCCTCGATCGCCGCGACATCGGTGAGGCCCTGCCGTTCCGCGTACTCGCGAACATCGGCGGAGATCCGCATGGAGCAGAACTTGGGGCCGCACATCGAACAGAAGTGCGCGGTCTTGGCCGGCTCGGCGGGCAGGGTCTCGTCGTGATACTCGCGGGCGGTGTCCGGGTCGAGCGAGAGCGCGAACTGGTCGTGCCAGCGGAATTCGAAACGCGCCTTGGACAACTCGTTGTCGCGGGCCTGGGCGTGTGGGTGGCCCTTGGCAAGGTCGGCGGCGTGGGCGGCGATCTTGTAGGTGATCACGCCGACCTTCACATCGTCGCGGTTGGGCAGGCCGAGATGCTCCTTCGGGGTGACGTAGCAGAGCATGGCCGTACCCGCCTGGGCGATGATCGCGGCGCCGATCGCCGAGGTGATGTGGTCGTAGGCGGGCGCGATATCGGTGGCGAGCGGACCGAGGGTGTAGAAGGGTGCCTCCTCGCAGAGTTCCTCTTCCAGCCGCACGTTCTCCACGATCTTGTGCATCGGCACATGGCCGGGCCCTTCGATCATCACCTGCACGCCATAGGATTTCGCGATCGTGGTGAGCTCGCCGAGGGTTCGCAGCTCGGCGAACTGGGCTTCGTCGTTGGCGTCGGCGATGGAGCCGGGACGCAGGCCGTCACCGAGGGAGAAGGTGACGTCGTAGCGCGCCAGGATCTCGCACAGTTCCCGGAAGTGTGTGTACAGGAACGATTCCTGATGATGCGCCAGACACCACGCCGCCATGATCGACCCGCCGCGCGAGACGATGCCGGTGACCCGCTTGGCAGTGAGCGGGATGTAGCGCAGCAGCACGCCCGCGTGCACCGTCATGTAGTCGACACCCTGCTCGCACTGCTCGATCACGGTGTCGCGGTACAGCTCCCAGGTGAGCTTGGTCGGATCACCGTTGACCTTCTCCAGCGCCTGGTAGATCGGCACGGTGCCGACCGGGACCGGGGAATTGCGCAGGATCCATTCGCGGGTCTCGTGGATGTTCTTGCCGGTGGACAGATCCATGATGGTGTCGGCGCCCCAGCGGGTGGCCCACACCATCTTCTCCACCTCCTCGGCGATCGAGGACGACACCGCCGAGTTGCCGATATTGGCGTTGATCTTCACCAGGAACTTCTTGCCGATGATGGTCGGCTCCAGCTCCGGGTGCTTGTGGTTGGCCGGGATCACCGCGCGGCCGGCGGCGACCTCGTCGCGCACCAGCTCCGGCGAGACACCCTCGCGGGCGGCGATGAAGCGCATCTCCGCGGTGATGATCTCCTGGCGAGCCCAGTGCAGCTGGGTACGCGGGCCGTCGACGGCGGGCTTGTCCCACTCGTCGCGCAGCTTCGGCAGACCGGCTTCGAGATCGATCGTCGCGTTGTCGTCGGTGTACGGGCCGGAGGTGTCGAAGACGTCGAAGTGCTCGCCATTGGTGAGGTTGATCCGCCGCACCGGAACGCGCAGCCCGTCGACCTCTTGGTAGTGCTTGACACTGCCATCGATCGGACCGGTGGTGACGGTGTCGATCGCGGCGGTGCTCCCGTTCGCGGACGTGGCTGTGCCCATGGTTGTTCCTCCCTACGCCGGCATTACCCGGTCAGGTTCATACGGTCGACGGCCCTGACCGCCCTGTCGACAGGGCTAGCCGTCCTCTCAGCCCGCTGGTGCGAGCCCCCGTGCTTGTTGGAGCGCTGGCGCGCTCGAGTTCGCGGCCCCTTGGTCCCGCCGATGGGAGGCCGTTGCTTGCTCCTTCGTCGCCTACGCAACGACCTCCCATCGGCGGGACGGCCGCGAACCGCCGCTGCGCGGCGGGCCCCTCCTCGAGGTCGGGGCGTGCGTGGCGGATCAGAGTCTATGCGGCGGTTTCGCCGGATGGCTAGTGGGTGGTGACTTTTTCCCTGGGAACGGCTGGCGTCGGCTCGGCCTCCGCGGCTTCCCGCAACCCGAACCTGTTGTGCAGCTTGACCAGCGGCTTCGGCGACCACCAGTTCCAGGTGCCCATCATCCGCATCAGCGCGGGCGCGAGCAGGCCGCGGATGACGGTCGCGTCGCTGATCACCGCCAACGCACAGCCCAGACCGAACAGCTTCATCATCGACACCCCCGAGGTCGCCACGCCGAGGAACACGATGCTCATCAGCAGGGCGGCGGCGGTGAAGATGCGGCCGGTGCGGGCCACACCCATGGCGACGGCCTCGGTATTGCCCTCGGTGGTCTTGGGCCCGGCCAGCCATTCCTCGCGGATGCGCGAGAGCAGGAACACCTCGTAGTCCATCGACGCGCCGAAGGCCAGACTGAACATGAGGATGGGCATGGCCAGGTTGAGGGTGCCGGTGGCGGTGAAGCCGAGCAGCCCGGACAGGTTGCCCTCCTGGAAGATCCACACCATCGCGCCGAAGGTCGCCGCGAGCGACAGGATGTTGAGGACCAGGGCCTTCACCGGCAGCACCACACTGCCGGTGAACAGGAACAGCAGCACCAGGGTGGTGATCGCGATCAGCGCGCCCGCCAGCGGCAGTTTGCCGGTGATCGCGACGACCGAGTCCTGATTGAGCGCGGCGGGGCCGGTGACGAGTGCGTCGCCGGGCGCGTCGACAGCACGGATGGCGTCGAGCTGCTCGCGGCCCGCGTCGGAGTACGGATCGAGGCTGGTAGCCACCGACAGGTATGCCCCATGGACGGGATCGGCCATCTCGGGCACCCCGGCCGCGACCCGCAGGCCGTTGCGGTAGACGGCCTCGCTGCTCAGCACGGCGGGCACATCGGGCACCTTGGACAGCTCCAGCGCGTAGGCGTCCAGCTCGTCGGCGGTGCCGCCGAATCCGGGCAGGACCACGGTGGCGCTGGCCGCCATGTCGGCGTCGAACTCGGTCCGCAGCACGTCACCCACATCGCGGCTGGCCACGCCGGTGGGCAGGGAGCGGTCGTCGGGGTAGCCGAACTGCACGCCGAGGAACGGCGAACCGAGCAGCAGCAGGAACGCGGTGGTGACGAGCGCGACCGGGAGTGGCCGTTTCATCACCGCGGTGACCAGGCGGTACCAGAACGTCTGCTGCGGTGCCTTCTCCTCGCGTGGGGCGAGCCGGAACAGCCGGCGCAGCGGCGCCCGCAGATCGCCCCTGTCGATCCGGTCGCCCACCAGGATCAGCAGCGCGGGCAGCACGATCACCGCGGCACCGGCGGCGGCCGCGACCACCGCGATCCCCGCGTAGGCGAAAGACTTGAAGAAGTACTGCGGGAACACCAGCAACGCCGACAGCGACAGCGCGACCACCAGCGCCGAGTACACGACGGTGCGGCCGGCGGTCTGGATGGCCCGATGCACCGCGGCGGCCGGGGCGGCGCCCGCGGCCAGCTCCTCGCGGTACCGGCTGACGATGAACAGGCTGTAGTCGATCGCCAAGGCCAAGCCGAGCGCGGTGGTCATGTTCAGCGCGAAGATCGACACGTCGGTGACCGCGGTCAGCACCCGCAGGATGCCGAGCGCGGCGGCGATGGCGAACAGGCCGATGGCGATGGGCAGTGCGGCGGAAACCAGGCTGCCGAACACCAGCGCGAGCAGGATGCCGGTGATCGGGATGGCCACGGCCTCGGCGATCACCAGATCCTTGCTGATCTGGGTGTTGATATCGGAGAAGGAGGCGGCGAGCCCACCCGGTTCGACCGTCACCGGACCGCTCTCGACCGCGATCTCTTCGCTGAGCTCGCCCGCGCGGACCGGCAGCTCCGCGTCGTCGCCTTCGATGCTGGCCAGGATCAGCGCGCGCTTGCCGTCCTTGCTGCGCAGGGCCTGCTTCAGGTCGGGCCGCGAGGTCCAGTACGACTGCACGCCGCTGACGATGTCGGAATGGGCGTTGAGCTGGGCGATCGCGGTGTTCGCCGCCTCGGTCGCGGCCGTGGAGTCGGCGCCTCCCGACGCATCGGTGACCAGCAGGACATAGTTCGGCTCACTGCCAGGGAAGTGATCGCTCAGATACTGGCTGGCCCGCACCGAATCGAGGTCATCGGTGACGAATCCGCCCGATTTCATGTGTGAGTGCACGGTGGCACCGATCGCGCCACACAGGATCATCAGCAGCAGCGCGACCGCGACCACCACTCGGGGCTTGCCCACGGCGGCGCGGGCGATTCTCGTCAACATCGTCGGGGCTCTCTCTAGGAAACGTCGAACGCCACCGTATCCCGCACGGAATCTTGCCGATACCCCCTCGGGGCGGAGGTGAGACGAGTACCATCTCCGCCCCTGGGCGGATGCCGCCGCCCGCTACTGCGCCGCCGACGACCCGCTGAGCAGGGTTGCCGCCAGCCGCGACAAGAAGTCCCCGACCTGCTGGCCCGAGCTCGGCGCGCACGGCACCGGGTAGGGCCCGCGTTCAGCGGCGGCGGGGCCGCCAGGGGTAGCTGGGCGAGGGTGATCAGGGCTAGCCCTGACCCTGCGACGATGATGGATTTCATGCGAGTGACGTATCGATGCGCGGGTGATGGTGGACGTCCTCGGTTCTCCGGTCAGATCTGGGGCGCGGGCAGTATTCGCCCGCGCACGTCGCCCAAGCCGATGGGTCGACCGGCCGCACCGGGAGCGGTTGCGGTGATGGTGACTTCGTCGCCGTCGGCGAGGAACGTGCGGGTTTCCGCACCCACGGCGATGGGTTCTCTTCCGCCCCAGGACAGTTCGATGAAGGAACCGCGCTGGGTCGGCTCGGGCCCGGAGATGGTGCCGGAGGCGTAGAGGTCGCCCGGACGCACGCAGGCTCCGTTGGCCGTGAGGTGGGCCAGCATCTGCGCCGGTGACCAGTACATCCGCGCGTACGGCGGTCGGCTGACGACGTGGCCGTTCCACGCCACCGCCAGGTCGATATCGAGGCCGTGGTCGGCGGTTGCGCGCAGGTACGGCAGCGGTTCCGGCTCCTGGCTCGGCAGCGGCACCCGCGCCTGCGCCAACGCGGCCAACGGAGTGACCCACGCCGACAGCGAAGTCGCGAAGGACTTACCGAGGAACGGCCCGAGCGGCTGGTACTCCCAGGCCTGGATATCGCGTGCCGACCAGTCGTTGACCAGCGCGACCCCGAACACGTGCTCGGCGAAGTCGTCGACGCCCACCGGAACACCGAGCGTCGACCCGGAACCGACCACGAATCCCAATTCTGCCTCGATATCCAGCCGCTGCGAAGGGCCGAATTCCGTTGCGCCCGCGGCAGTTCTGCGCTGACCGCGCGGGCGGACCACCGGAGTGCCCGAAACCACGACGGTGCCGGCTCGCCCGTGATATCCCACCGGCAGATGACGCCAATTCGGCAGCAACGGTTCACTATCGGGCCGGAACAACCTGCCCAGATTGGTCGCGTGGTCGATGCTGGCATAGAAATCGACGTAGTCACCGACAGTCACCGGCAAAGTCATCCGCACGGAATGCACGGGGTGTAGCACCTCGACGGGCAAAGCAGTGTCGGCCAATTCACGCAGCCGCTCTCGCGCCGCGCGCCACCGGGCCGGACCTGCGGCGAGGAAGGCGTTCAAATCAGGTCGAGCGAACATCGAATCACCAAGCAGAGCCGCAAGATCCAACACGGTATCGCCCAACCGCACACCGACGCGGAAAAGCTCACCCGGCGGGGCGAACACCCCGTACGGCATGTTCTCCGGCCCGAACAGCGAGTCCGGACCGACCTCGACCCGCAGCAGCCGCCCGCTCATCGCGGCCCCGGTCCACGCCCCGACCAGGTCCACGCGTAGCCGGGATCCTCGCAGGCCAGCGCGCCCTCGCCGAGTTGCAGCGGGCGGAAGGTGTCCACCATCACCGCCAGCTCGTCGAAGAACTCGGCGCCGATGCTGCGCTCGTAGGCGCCGGGTTGTGGACCGTGCGCGTAGCCGCCGGGGTGGACCGAGACCGAGCCCTGCGCGATCCCGGAGCCCTTGCGCGCCGCGTAGTCTCCGCCGCAATAGAACATGACCTCGTCGGAGTCGACGTTCGAGTGGTAGTAGGGCACCGGAATCGACAGCGGGTGGTAGTCCACTTTGCGCGGCACGAAATTGCAGACGACGAAATTGACCGCCTCGAAGGCCTGATGCACCGGTGGCGGCTGATGGACCCGGCCGGTGAGCGGCTCGAAGTCGGCGATATCGAAGGTGTACGGGTACAGGCAGCCGTCCCAGCCGACGACGTCGAACGGGTGCGTGGCGTAGACCATCCTGGTACCGACCACTTCGCCCGCCGGCCGGTGCTTCACCAGCACCTCGACCTCCTCGCCCTCGGCGAGCAGCGGGGCGGCTGGGCCGTGCAGATCACGCTCGCAATACGGCGAATTCTCCAGCAGCTGACCGAATTTCGACAGATACCGCTTCGGCGGGGTGAGGTGGCTCGACGCCTCGATCACATACGCGCGCAGCGGTTCCTCGCCCATGGGCAGCCACCGATGGGTGGTGGCGCGCGGCATGATCACCTGGTGGCCCGCGCGCACCGGCAGCGTCCCGAACACGGTCTCCACCACCGCCGCACCGGATTCCAGGTACACCAGTTCGTCACCGATGGCATTGCGGTACAGCGGCGACGCGCCCTTGGCGACCACGTACGAGATCCGCACATCGGCATTGCCGAGCACCAGCCTGCGCCCGGTCACCGGGTCGGTCGCGGCCGGGGTGTCACCGGGGAAGAGCTCGGGCAGGCGCAGATGCCGGTGGTGCAGTGGATGATTCGGGGTCAGGGTCTGGTCGGGGAGGTGCCAGGCGCCGACGTCGACGATGGCTGGTGGCAGGCCGCGGTGGTAGAGCAGCGAGGAGTCGCCGGAGAAGCCCTCCTCGCCCATCAGCTCCTCGTAATAGAGGTTGCCGTTCTCATCCCGATGCTGTGTATGCCGCTTCGGTGGAACATGGCCCACCTGCCGGTAGAACGCCACAAGCACACCTCCCGCTACGTCGCAGGCCGCGATGGTCTGCTTCCACGGTACCGCCGCTGCGGTGCTCAGCCGGTGAACTCCGCGATCACCGGGGCATGGTCGCTCGCGCCCTTGCCCTTGCGTTCCTCGCGGTCGATGGCGGCGTCCTTCACCTGGTCGGCCAGCGCGGGGGAGGCGAGGATGAAGTCGATGCGCATGCCCTCCTTGCGGGGGAAGCGCAGCTGGGTGTAGTCCCAGTAGGTGTAGACGCCTGGCCCGGGGGTGAACGGGCGGACCACATCGCGGAAGCCGGTGTCGAGCATCGCCTGGAAGGCGGCGCGCTCGGCATCGGAGGTGTGGGTCTTGCCGGTGAAGAAGTCCGGCGACCACACGTCGTCGTCGGTGGGGGCGATGTTCCAGTCGCCGACCAGGGCGATCCTGGCGGCCGGGTCCTCGGCCAGCCAGCGGGTGGCACCGGCTCGCAGCGTCGACAGCCAGTCCAGCTTGTAGGCGTAGTGCGGGTCGTCCAGTGCCCGGCCGTTGGGCACGTACAGGCTCCACACCCGCACCCCGCCGCAGGTGGCGCCGATCGCCCTGGCCTCGACCACCGGCGAATCGATCAGCGAATCGCCGGCGTTCTTGTCGAAACCGGGCTGATCGGGGAACGCGACCTCCACGTCGTCGAGCCCGACCCTGGAGACGATCGCGACCCCGTTCCACTGGTTGAGGCCGACGTGCGCGACCTCGTAGCCCGCGGCGTCGAACTGCTCGTAGGGGAACTGGTCATCGCGGCACTTGGTCTCCTGGATCGCCAGCACGTCGATATCGTGGCGGTCGAGGAAGGCTGTCACCCGATCGATGCGGGAGCGAACCGAGTTGACGTTCCAGGTGGCGAGGCGCATTGTGGGGTCCCTTTCATCGGCGGGCCGCGACCGCGGCGCCAGCCGCTATCGAACACTGCTCGGCGGTGCGGCGTAGCGGTAGCTGTGGTGTTCCAGGAAGCCGAGCTCGCGATACAGCGCGAGGCCGGCGGCGTTGCCCACTTCCACCTGCACGTAGGCATGGGTGGCGCCCTGCTCGGCGCCCCAGCGGATCAGCTCGGCGCACAGCAGCGCGGCGAGCCCGTTGCGGCGATGCGCGGTCGCCACGGCGACACAGGTCAGGCCGACCCAGCGTCTGCCGTCGGGTGCGGTGGTCACGGCGCCGCGGCCGATGGCCAGCGGTTCCGGCATACCGAGTGAGGCGAAGCCGACGGTCCCGTCGAGCACCGAGGTGAGTACCGCGCGATCCGGCTCGCGCACCCCGGCATCGACGGGGATCTCGCCACGGTAGCGATGCACCGCCAGCCAGCCCTGGTCGGGTTCGCCTGCGATCCGCACCATCGACGGCCCCTGCGGCAGAACCAGATTCGCGATATCGAGGCCGAGGACGGTCGTCTCGTTCCAGGTGCTCCAACCCGGCGGTACCGGGGCGAGCCGGTCCGGCAGCTGGAGCAGCAGCGGCAGCCCGTGCTCGGTGTACCAGTCCGCGATCCGCCGCATGGTCTCGATCGACAGCACCGCGGGAGCACCGGATTCGCCCAATGGCACAGCCGAATTCGCGCGGCTGGTGTAGCCGTCGCCGGCGCGGGCGAGCCAGCCGTCGATCCACAGGTGGGTGCGGCCCGGCCAGGCCGCGGCCGCGGCCGTCTCCAGCGACCGGATCTCCCTGGTGCGAATCGGGCGCGGCCCGATGGCTTTCAGCGCGACGACCCGATCCGGTGCGACCGCGACCAGCTCGCCGTCGGCGGTGCGCACCGTCGGCGGGTCGAGCGAGACCAGTTCGCCGATCACATCGGTGAATGGCTGTGGATAACCCTGCGGCAGCTGATACCGCAGCACCACGCGGCGGCCGAGGGGTATGTCAGTCGTCATGGCCGAACGGGTCGGGCACGGTGCCGGGGACCCAGCTCAGGCCCGGCGTGCCCCAGCCGTTGCGCTTGATCGCCTTCTTCGCGGCGCGGGCATTGCGGCCGATCAGCACGTCGACGTACAGGAAGCCGTCGAGGTGGCCCACCTCGTGCTGGAGCATCCTGGCGAAGAACCCGGTGCCCTCGATATCGACCGGCTCGCCGTGCTCGTCGGTGCCGGTGACCCTGGCCCAGTCGGCGCGGCCGGTCGGGAACTGCTCGCCGGGAACGGACAGGCAGCCCTCCTCGTCGTCATCGGGGTCCGGCATGGTCTCCGGGATCGCGGAGGTCTCCAGCACGGGGTTGACGACGACGCCCCTGCGCTTGATCGGCTTGCCCGCCGCGTCGACATCGGGGCAGTCGTAGATGAACAGCCGCTTGCCGACCCCGACCTGGTTGGCCGCGAGGCCGACCCCCTTGGACTCGGTCAGGGTGTCGAACATGTCCGCGATCAGCTCGGCCAGCTCCGCAGGCGTCTCCGTCACCGGAGCGGTGGGAGTGTGCAGCACTGGGTCGCCGACGATCACGATCGGGAGAATTGCCATGGGCGCCATTATCGCCCGAGGTGCGTCTCGGTGAGCGGCGGCCCCTGTGGGCCGCGAAACGCCACCGCATGGCGTGACCACGTGGCGCCGGCGTGGCCAACACGCCGGGACATCGCTCGAACGATCAAGCCCCCACATGGTTCAATGATCCGCGACGTGCAAGCGTCATTTTCGTCTCGTGTTACTCGGCGAGGGAGCAAGATGGACGGCGCAGCGGCTCGCAACATCGAGGCCAGACATTCCGAAGACGCGACCGTCGACGAGACCGGCGGTCTGAGTCGCCGGGAACTCGAGATCCTCGACTTCGAACGCAAATGGTGGAAGTACGCGGGCGCCAAGGAGGACGCGATCCGCGAACTCTTCGCCATGTCGGCCACCAGGTACTACCAGGTGCTCAACGCGGTTGTCGACAAGGAAGAAGCGCTCGCCGTCGACCCGATGCTGGTCAAGCGGCTGCGCAGGCTGCGGGCGAGCAGGCAGAAGGCCCGCGCCGCCCGTCGACTCGGCTTCCAGGTGTAAGACATGACAGCCACGCCCGACTCGTTGCGACTAGGGTTGCGCGGGTGAGCAACCCGAATCCCACCCCCGGCGGCCCACCGCTGCGCGCGCTGGCGATGGTGTTGATCGCACTGGCCATCGTCTTCGCTGGGCTCGGTGCGATGTCGTTGTCGAACTCCGGTGCCGAGGCCACCGACGCGGCCGAGACCACGACCGAGACCACGACCTCGAGCGCGGTCGCGCAGGCGCCGGCCACCACCTCGGCCGCCACGCCGACCACCACCACGGTCGCGCCGACAACCACGGTCGTCCCGACCACCACCGTGGCGCCGACCACCACCGCGTCGACGAGCACCGTCGACCGGAGCGTGCCGGTGCGGGTGCTGAACAACAGCCTGGTCTCCGGGCTGGCGGGCCGCACCGCGAGCCAGCTGACCGCCGCGGGCTGGACCAATGTGAGCAGCGGCAACTACAGCGGGTCGAATCTGACCGCGACGACGGTGTTCTACGGCAGCGGCGCCGGTGACAAGGCCGCGGCCACCGAGATCGCCGCCGAGGTGGGCGGCTCCGTCGTACCGAAGACCGGTGACACCTCGCCGGGCGTCGTCGTCGTGCTGACCGGTAACTGAACCGGGGCGCGGCACGCCGTGCCGAGCGCTGTGTGGCCGCTGTGGCATCATCTTGATCGGTACAGCCCCTGCACTGAAGGAGTTCCCTGATGGCCACGTCGCCAACCCGTCGCCCGTCCTGGCGCACCGTGACCCCGGTGCTCGCGGTTGCCGTGTTCGGCCTCGCCGCGTGCAGCAACAGCCAGGAATCGAGCGACGTCAAGGGGACCACCCCGCCGGTGTGGACGAGCTCGCCCGCCCCTGTGGGCGGCAGCCACGGTGACGACAGCCATGGCGAGACCGACAGCCACGGCGGCGACGACCACGGCACCCCGGCCGCCGGTGGGCTGACCGCGGAGCTGAAGAACAGCACCGGCGGTGACGTCGGCACCACCACCATCGTCGCCGAGGGCGGCCACCTGGTGGTGACCGTCGAAGCGCAGGGGCTGACTCCGGGTTTCCACGGCCTGCACTTCCACCAGAACGGCACGTGCGAGGGCGATTTCACCTCCGCGGGCGGGCATCTGCAGGTCGGCGCCGCCGACGCGCACCCGGCCAGCGGTGACCTCACCTCGCTGCAGGTCGGTGCCGACGGCACGGCCGAGCTGGTCACCCAGACCTCCAGCGTCACGCTGGATCAGGTGAAGGGCAAGGCGCTGATCGTGCACGCGGGCGCCGACAACTTCGGTAACATTCCTCCCAGGTACACCCGCGAGGGTGGCACGGGGCCCGACGAGACCACGTTGTCCACGGGCGACGCGGGTGCTCGGGTCGCCTGCGGCGTGGTCGGTTAGCGAGACGACTATGGCCGGGGTAGCGCATTCGGTACCGTTCCCCGGTTCACCGAGGCCGACTATCGGCATCGAATGGGAGATCGCGCTCGTCGACAAGGTGACGCGCGATCTGTCCAACACCGCCGCCGCGGTATTCGACGTCGTCGGCGATCGGCGCGCCCACGACGGCACCCCGCAGGTGTCCAAGGAGTTGCTGCGCAACACCGTCGAGCTGGTGACCGGCGTCCACGACACGGTCGGCGCGGCGGTGGACGATCTGCGCGGCACCATGGACGCGGTGCGCCGCGCGGCCGACCCGCTCGGCGTCGACCTGTTCTGCGCGGGCACCCATCCGTTCGCGCAGTGGTCGGCCCAGCAGCTCACGCGCTCAGCGCATTACGACGAGCTGATCGAACGCACCCAGTGGTGGGGCCGCCAGATGCTGATCTGGGGCGTGCACGTGCACGTGGGAGTCTCGCACCGCGACAAGGTCTTTCCGATCCTGAACTCGCTGCTGCTGTCGTATCCGCATCTGCTCGCGCTCTCGGCGTCCTCGCCGATGTGGTCCGGCGACGACACCGGCTATGCCAGCAACCGGGCCCTGATGTTCCAGCAGCTGCCCACCGCGGGCCTGCCGTTCCAGTTCGAGAATTGGCCGCAGTTCGAGGGTTTCGTGCACGATCAGCTCAAAACCGGTGTGTTCGAACAGCTCGGCGGTATGCACTGGGACATCCGGCCCGCACCCAAGTGGGGGACGATCGAGGTTCGGGTGTGCGACGGGCTGTCGAGTCGCGCCGAGCTGGCCGCGATGGCCGCGCTGATCCACTGCCTGGTCGTCGACCTGGAACGCAGGCTGGACGAGGGTGCGGACCTGCCGACGCTGCCGCCGTGGCATGTGCAGGAGAACAAGTGGCGGGCCGCGCGCTACGGGCTCGACGCCATCGTGATCGTCGACGACGACAGCAATGAGCGATTGGTCACAGACGATCTGACCGATCTGCTCAACCGACTGGAGCCGACCGCGGCCCGGCTCGGCTGTGCCGACGAACTGGCCGCGGTCGCCGATATCCCCCGTCGCGGTGCCTCCTACCAGCGGCAACGCCAGGTCGCCGCGCAATCGCAGGGTGATCTTGTCGCGGTCGTCGACTCGCTGGTGCGCGAACTGGATCAGTAGCGTTCAGCTGGGCGGTGAGGTGCTGTTCACCAGCCGTTTACGATGTCTGGATGCTTGTCGAACATCCGCGTGCCGTTCCGGGGGGTGCCACAGTTCGGGACCGGCTCACGCAGCCACGCGTTCTCGCCGTCGCCTGCGTGTCGGCGGTGCTCGTGCTGCTGATCGGTTTGCAGGTCGCCGCGTGGGTCAGCGGTTTCGACGGACCACTGGCCAGCCTGGCCCGTGACTACCTCGGCACGCCCAAGTCGATGTCGGTGCCGTGGGCGGGCCTGGTGCTCGCGCTGGTCGGGGTGAACGCGCGCAGGCGGGTGTACGCGGTGGCGGCCGCGGTCGGGATCGACGCGGTATACGCGGGGTTGCGGCTGCTCGACGGCAAGTCGTTCTCGGTCGGCAACGGGCCGACGATCGTGCTGACCGCGCTGGCCGTGGTCGCGGCGCTGCGCTGGACCGGGCGCGAACGCGCCGACGCGCTGAAGGCGGCCGCGCTCGGCGCCCTGCTCGTGCTCGCCACCAAGGTCGGTGACGTCTGGTTGCATGTCACCACGGCGGTGCGCCCCGCGGTGTTCGACGAGTACCTGCTGCTCGCCGATCACGCGCTCGGCGATCCGTCCTGGGTGCTCGGCCGGGTCGTCGACGCGCTCGGCCCCGAGGTGTACGCGGTGCTGCACTGGGTCTACATCGAGCTGCCGGTGGCGGCGATCGTGGTCGCGGTGTGGCAGCTGCGCCGGGTGGTGCCGACCGGGCAGTGGCCGACGCACTACCTGGTGCGGACCTTCCTGGTACTCGGGCTGGTCGGCCCGGCCTGCTACGTGCTGTTCCCGGTGGTCGGGCCGATGTTCGCGTTCGGGCCGGACGGGCACGGCTTCCAGCTCGGCGACTTCTGGCCGATCGCCCTGCCGCCGCTCGACCACGATCCGGCCGCGCTGCCGTTCGACGAGGTCACTCCGCGCAACTGCATGCCTTCGATGCACACCGCGTGGGCGCTGTCGCTGTTCATCCACACCCGTCGCGATATCGACGGCACCCGTGCGCCCGCATGGCTGCGCTGGGGCGGTGCGTTCTGGCTGGCGGCCACCGTGGCGGCCACCCTCGGATTCGGTTATCACTACGGCGTCGACCTGGTCGCGGGCGTGGTGCTGTGCCTGACTGTGGAGTCGGCGTTGCGGGCGCCGGAGCGCGGCTGGGGCCTGTTCCGGTGGCGGCTGGTCGGATTCGGGACGGCGGTGTTCGCCGGACTGCTGCTGACGTACCGGTATCTGGCGGTGCCGATGGCCGACTACCCGGTGCTCGCCGGTGCGCTCGTCCTCGGGTCGGCGGCCGCGGTGGCCGTCGCGTTCCACGCCACCTGGTTCGCCGCGGCGCCGCGCCGGGTGGCCGAGCCGGTCGGGGTGTCCTAGTCGTCGCGGCCGAGTTCGTTGATGCGAAGCAGGCCGTCGCGGTGCCGCTGTTCGCGGTAGGCGGTGCGGCCGAGCAGGTGCGCGATGACCGGTGCGGTGATGATGGTGAACAGCGCGGTCAGCACCAGCATCCACACGTTGCTGTCGTGCCTGATGTCGATGCCGGTGCCGGTGAGGACCAGCACCAGCCCGACCACCTGGGGTTTGGTCGCCGCGTGCATGCGGGTGAGGGTGTCGGGGAAGCGCACGATGCCCACCGACGCGGTCAGCGCCAGTGCCGAGCCGGTGAGAATCAGCACGGCCGAGACCCATTCCCACGCCGTCATCGGTCGTCCCGCACGCGGAAGCGGGTGACCGCGGCCGAGCCGAGGAAGCCGACGATGGCGACCGCGACGATCGCGGGAATCACCGCGGTGTCGTCGCTGTAGGCGGCCCAGACGGCGAGCCCGGAAGCGGCGATGGCCATCAGCGAGTCGATCCCGACCACCCGGTCGAGGGTGCTCGGCCCGGCCAGCACCCGGTAGCTGGTGATCAGCGCGGCAGCGGCGAGCAGGACCGCGGCGACGACGGCGACTATGGTCACGGCAGTACCTCCGGTCCGGCGCCGAGGCGGCGGCGTTCGCTCGGTCTTTCGAAGGCGTTGATCAGCAGATGCTCCAATCGCCGGGTGATGCGGTAGAACTTCACCACCGCCTCCTCACTGCCGACATCGAGGACGTGCACGTAGATCACGCACCTGGCCCGGTCCACCTCGAGCACCATGGTGCCGGGGATCAGGTTGAACAGATCGGTCGCTATCACCAGCACCAGGTCGGACTGGATGCCGAGGTGCACCCGCAGCACGCCGGAGACCGGCGGGCCGGCGGGCCGGATCGCGAACCAGGCCACCTGCACGCTCGACTCGAGCGCGTAATAGACGCTCACCGCTATGAATTCGAGGAACGAGAGCGGATGGAAGCGCCCGGTCACCGGCACCAGCGGCAACGGCAGTGCGAAGACGACGAGCGCGGCGACCAGGAAACCGGCGAGCACATTGGCCGCGCTGAGATCGCCCCAGAGCGCGACCCAGACGGCGGTGAGCCAGGCCAGCACGCCTGCCCTGAGCACGTTGTCGCGGGTGAGGAGTCTGCTCATCTCGCCTCCGCGCCGAGGACAGCGCCGATGTAGACGGCGGGGTTGTCGAGGTCGGCGGCGGCGCGTTCGGCGATGCCGAGGATGGGGCCTGCGAGCACCGTCAGTGCCAGGCCCGCCGCGACCAGCCCGGTGGTGGCGAGCACCATCAGTCCGGGCATCCGGCCGGGATCGGCGCGGTCCTCGTAGGACACGTCGGTCGAATCCTCCACCAGGGTGGGTGGTTTCGCGGCGACGAGATGGCCCTCCGGTGCCTCCTCGCGCGGTCGCCAGAAGGCCTTGCTCCAGACCCTGGCCACCGCGTACAGGGTGAGCAGGCTCGTCACGATCGCGCCGCCGACGAGGACCCAGGCCAGCACGCTGCCGTCGGCCGCGCCTGCCTCCAGCAGCGCGACCTTGCCGATGAAGCCCGAGAACGGGGGAATCCCACCGAGATTCAACGCGGGCACGAGGAAGAGCACGGCCAGTACCGGGCTCGCGGTGGCGAGTCCGCCGATGCGGCGCAACGAGACCGAACCCGCCTGGCGTTCGATCAAACCGACGGCGAGGAACAGCGCGGTCTGCACCAGGATGTGGTGGGCGATGTAGTAGACGGCGCCGGTGAGCCCGGCCGCGGAGGCCAGACCGATGCCGAAGATCATGTAGCCGATGTGGCTGACCAGGGTGAACGAGAGCAACCTGCGGATATCGGTCTGCGCGATGGCGCCGAGGATGCCGACGAGCATCGTCAACAGGCCGCAGACCAGCAGGATGTCATCGAACGCGCCGTCGGGGAACCACAGCGTGTCGGTACGGATGATCGCGTACACACCGACCTTGGTGAGCAGGCCCGCGAAGACCGCGGTGACCGGCGCGGGCGCGGTGGGGTAGGAGTCGGGCAGCCAGCTCGACAGCGGGAACACCGCCGCCTTGATCCCGAACGCCACGAGCAGTACCGCGTAGCAGGCGGTGCGCACCCCGCTCGGGGCCGCCTCCAGCCGCACCGCCAGCTGCGCCAGGTTCAGGGTGCCGGTGGCGGCGTAGGTGAGTCCGATACCGATCAGGAAGATCAGCGACGACACCATCGACACCATCACATAGGCGATGCCGGTGCGGATGCGTTCCTCGGTGGCGCCGACGGTGAGCAGCACGAACGAGGCGGCGAGCAGGATCTCGAAGGCGACGAACAGGTTGAACAGGTCACCGGCCAGGAACGCCGCCGACACCCCGGTGGTCAGCACCAGGTAGGTGGGCCGGTAGATGGAGGTCGGCTGGTTCTCGTCGCCGTCGGAGATGTTCTGTCCCGCACCGTAGATCGACACGACCAGCAGCACGAACGCCGACACGAGCAGCATCGCCGCCGAGAGCCGGTCGACGACCAGGGTGATCCCGATCGGCGTCGGCCAGCCGCCGACCTGCACGGCGGTGGTGCCGTCGCGGTCGGCCAGGTACAGCAGCAGCGCGCTGATCACCAGCACCGCCGACAACGCGGCCAGCGAGATCATCGCCTGCAGCCGTGGCCTGCGCCCGAAGATCAGTGTCGCCGCGGCGCCGAGCAGCGGGACGAGCACCGGGAGCGCGGCGACGGCAGGCAGCAGATCGGGGGAGAAGGTCACTGTTCCGGGTCCTCCTGCTCCCGTTTGGCCGCGATCTGGGCGTCCTCCGGGTCGTTGGAGACGTCCTCGGTGGTGGTCAGCATGTAGGCGCGATAGGCGAGGGCGAGCACGAACGCGGCCAGGCCCATGGTGATGACGATGGCGGTGAGCACCATCGCCTGGGCCAGCGGATCGGCCATCCCGGCGGTCGACGTGCCGGACCCGGTCACGATCGGTGACTTGCCGTCCGGCCCGCCGCCGACGGTGAGGATCAGCAGGTTCGCGGCGTTGCTCACCAGGATCAGCCCGAGCAGCATCTTCGACACCACCCGCTCCAGCAGCAGATACACCCCGCAGGCGGTGAGCACGCCGATCACGATCAGCAGGATCAGGTTCGCGGTCATCGCAATTCCTTGTCCAGCCGGGCGCCGAGGCTGCGCAGCACATCGAGAACGAGACCGACGACGACCAGGTAGACGCCGAGATCGAAGAACAGGGCGGTGACCAGTTTGATGTCACCGAGGATCGGCAGGGTCACCTCGACGATGGCCGAGGACAGCGGCGGGGCGCCGAGCAGCAGCGAGGCCGTCGCGGTGCCCGCGGCGAGGGTGAGCCCGGCGCCGAGCAGATGGCCCGCGTCCACCGGCAGCGCCTCGCCGAGTTCGTAGGGGCCGCCGGCCAGATAGCGCAGGGTCAGCGCCAGCCCGGCGAGCAGGCCGCCCGCGAAGCCGCCGCCTGGCGCGTTGTGGCCGGAGAAGAAGAAGTACACCGACAGCACCATGATGGTGGGGAAGATCAGCCTGGTGGTGATCTGCAGGACCATCGAGCGCCTGCTCCGGTCGTCGAGCCTGGCGGCGGGCAACCAGCTCACCAGGCCGGGGTCGTAGTCGGGAGCGTCGGCGGCGCGTGGCGCGCTGCCGAAGCGGCGGCTGCGGAACACCAGTGAGGCGACGCCGGTCGCGGCGACGACGAGGACCGAGATCTCGCCGAGGGTGTCCCAGGCGCGGATGTCGACCAGCAGCACATTCACCGCGTTCTTGCCGCCGCCGATCGTGTAGGCGGCCTCCGGGATGGCCGTCCAGATCGGGTCGCTGTGCCTGGCCGCGGTCGCGAAGGCGGCCAGCGCCGTCACGGCGGCGCCGACCCCGGTCGCGAGCAGCGCGCGGCGCAGTTCGAACGCGGTGGCCTGGTCGGCGGCGATCTCGGCGGGGAAGGCGCGCAGCACGAGTACGAAGATCACCAGCGTCAGCGTCTCCACCAGGAACTGGGTCAGGGCCAGATCGGGTGCGCCGTGCAGGGCGAAGATCACGCCGCAGCCGTAACCGGTGACGCCGACGACGAGCACGCTGGCCAGGCGGTTGCGCAGTACCGTCGCGGCCAGTGCCATCGCGACCATGATCGCGCCGATGGCGGCCTGTAGCGGCGAATCCCACAGCCGCAGTTCGACTCCGGTGCGGGTGCCCATCGCGAGCAGGACGGTCGGCAGCACGATCAGGGTGCCGAGGATCATCGCCTGACTCACCGGCAGCGAACCGGACTGTACGGTGCCGGTGATGCGCAGCGACAGCCGGTCCATCGCGCGCAGCGCCGCGTCGTAGTTGCGGTCGGCGTTGCCGAGGCGCGGGTGCAGCGGCTCGCCGATCCGGCTGCGGATTCCGAACAGCGCGATACCGGCGACGATCACGAGCACGGTCACCACCAGCGGGCCGTTCACTCCGTGCCACAGCGCCAGATGCGCGTCGAGTACACCGGGCAGCGAGGCCGCGTACGGGCTGAGCCACCGGTCGAGCGCGCCGGTGCCGAGGCCCGCGGCCAGCCCGGCGACCGCGAGTACCGCGGGCGGCGCGAGCAGCAGCGGGCCCGGTGCGTGCCAGCGCATCGATGGATCCGGATTGGCGGTGACGCCGAACGCGCCCCACACGAATCGAATGCTGTAGGCCACGGTGAGCGCCGAGCCGACGGCCACGCCGGCCAGCACGGCCACCCTGGCAGGAGTGCTCAGCACCTCCGCCGACCACAGCGCGCCGAGCGCCGCCTCCTTGCCGACGAACCCGAGCAGCGGCGGCAGTCCGGCCATGCTCAGCGTCGCGGTGATCGCGATCGCGCACAACCACGGTGCCCGCCCGCCGAGCCCGGACAGTCTGCGCAGATCCCTGGTCCCGGTGCCGTGGTCGATGATGCCGACGACCATGAACAGGCAGGCCTTGAACAGGGCGTGCGCCACCAGCAGGGTGAGCCCGGCCAGCGCCGCGTCCGGGGTGCCGACCGCCATCATGGTGAGCAGCAGTCCCAGCTGGCTCACGGTGCCGAAGGCCAGCACCAGCTTCAGATCGTGCACCTGCATCGCGCGCCAGCCCGCCAGCAGGATCGACGCGACGCCGAGCGGGAGCAGCAGCACATGCCAGGGCGGGGTCTGGGCGAAGGCCGGTGCGAGCCGGGCCACCAGATAGATGCCCGCCTTCACCATGGCGGCCGCGTGCAGATAGGCGCTGACCGGAGTCGGCGCCGCCATCGCGCCGGGCAACCAGAAATGTAGCGGCACGATGGCCGACTTGCTGATCGCGCCGACCAGCACCAGCCCGATCCCCACCGACACCGCCGGCCCGCCAGGTGGCGCGGTGGCCAGCAGCTCCGAGAGCAGGAAGCTGTCGTAGCGCAGGCCGAGGATCACGATCCCCACCAGCATCGTCAGCCCGCCCGCACCGGTCACCAGCAGCGCCTGGATCGCCGCCCGCCTGCTCATCGCGCGTTCGGCGTAGTGGCCGACCAGCAGGAACGACAGGACCGTCGTGATCTCCCAGAACACGAAGAGCAGCAGCATGTTGTCGCTGGTGACCAGTCCGAACATGGCGCCGGCGAAGGCGATGAGTTCGGCGGCGAACACCCCGAGCCTGGCCTCGTCCCGGTCGAAGTAGCGACCGCAGTAGATCAGGATGAGCGCGCCGACGCCGAGCACAAGCACACTCATCACCGCGGCCAGCGAATCGAAGCGCAGGTCGATGTCCATCGCGATCTGCGGTGCCCACGCGGTGTGCGAGCGCACGGTGCTACCCCAGTGCGCGAATACCCAGCCGAGGCTGCCGAGCGGCACCAGTGCCAGCGGGTAGAAGGCATTGCGGCCGAGGACACGCACGCACAGCGGGGCGAGCAGCGCGGCGAGCGCGTGGGCGAGAAGGATGGCGAGCACGATCCTCCTCCGTCAAGTCCCCATGGCGATCCGTCCGGCGCCTGCGATCCTATGGGCGATCAGGGCCGCAGCCGTGGCAGCACAAGTGTCGCGTCGCCCATGTCGGGGGTGGTGTCGCTATCGTGCGGCGGCTTCGGCGCGCGGCCGGATCCGGTACAGCAGGGCAATCGCGGCGCCCGCGCCCGCCGTGATCGCCAGCGCCGCCGCGGCGGGGGTGTCCTCCGAGACCGGGGTGGCGCCGCTCGGCCATTGCCGGAGCCGGGTGGGGATGGACCACAGGATCGACGGGAGATACAGCGCGCCGAGCGCGAGCACCGCACTCGGCAGATAGCTGACCCTGGTCGCGCCGAAGGTGTAGCCGGCCAGCGCGGACACCGAGACCGCGCCGAGCCCCCAGGCCAACGGCAGCCGTTCGGCGACCAGCGCGAGCACGCACACCGCCGCCGCGCCGAGCAGCACGGCCGCGGGTTTCGACCAGCGCAGGCCGGTGAGAATGCCCGCGGACGCGGCACCGAATACGAGCAGGATGCTCCACCCCAGGTTCGTGGCATCGCTGAGGGAATCGGCGGTGGCGGCCACGCTCACCGCGAGCAGCAGTCCGGTGCCGTCCCGGCCCGGCAGCAGCAGCGCGGCGACGAGCGCGGCCAGAATCGTCACCGCGACGGCGATCGCGATCTGCCCGCCGTTGCTACGGCGGCCGTCGAATTCGCGCGCGAGCCACTCGGTGGCCAGCAGCAGCGACAACGCGAGCACCGTGGTCGCCACGATCGGGGTGATCGGCAGATCGGCGGCCAGGCGTGGCACGGCGGGCAGCATCACGCCGTGCCGATGCCGCAGGGTGTTCGCGATCAGGCAGACGATCGCGACGGCGATCAACCAGGTCGGGGTGTGTACGGCCTTGTCCGCGAGTGAGGACGTGTTCGAGGTGAACACCGCGACCACCTCGCCGTACACGAAAACCGTCACCGCGCCGAGACCGAACCCGAACGCGGACCAGCGCCTGCGCAGCGCGCAGATGCCGAGCGCGCCGAACACCACACCGCCGAACAGCGAATCCAGATAGTTCTGGGTGGTCAGGACGTTGGCGGAGGTCACAGCGTTACCGATGACGTGGTTGATGCCGAGCGCGAGGGCGCCGCAGGTGGCAGTGAGCCAGACCAGTCCGGGCGCCCTGACCGGCCGGACCATCACCGCGAGCACGACCGCGACGATCAGCCCGAGCGCCGCCGCCCTCGGCACGCTGTTGACCAGACTGGTGACCTGGTAGGGCGAGTCGATCGCGTCCTCGGCGGCATAGGTGAAGGGCAGGAACAGCGACATCCCGGCCACGGCGGCACCGGTGAACGCCGTGACCGCATCCAGTCCATCACCGAACCTGGGCACAGCTCGACGATATCGGGTCACTCCCTGCTTTCGGCGTAGCGGCGCAGCGACTCCACCTGGGCCGGGTCCAGGGACGGCCGCACGGTGGCGCGGGCGGTGGCGACGTCGGCGGCGGAGACATCGGCGGCGGCCATGTCGCGGCGCAGCGCCGACAGCGCGGCCGCACGCAGCAGCGCGGCGCAGTCGGCGGCGGAGTAGCCGGCCAGGTCGGCGGCCAGCGCGGCCAGGTCGACGTCGGCGGCCAGCGGTACCGATCGGCCCGCGGTGCGCAGGATGTCCAGTCTGGCATCGGCGTCCGGCGGCGGCACGAACACCAGCCGGTCCAGCCTGCCCGGCCGCAGCAGCGCCGGATCGATCAGTTCGGGGCGGTTGGTCGCCCCGAGGACGACCACATCGCGCAGCGGTTCCACCCCGTCGAGTTCGGTGAGCAGCGCGGCGACCACCCGGTCCGAGACGCCCGAATCACTGCTCTGGCCGCGGCGCGGGGCCAGCGCGTCGACCTCGTCGAGGAAGATCAGCGACGGCGCGGAATCGCGGGCCCGCTGGAACAGCTCACGCACCGCGCGCTCGGAGGAACCGACCCACTTGTCCATCAGCTCAGCGCCTTTCACCGCGTGCACACTGAGCTGACCGGTGCCTGCCAGCGCGCGCACCAGGAAGGTCTTGCCGCAGCCGGGCGGGCCGTAGAGCAGCACGCCGCGCGGCGGATCGATGCCGAGCCTGGCGAAGGAGTCGGGATGGCGCAGCGGCCACAGCACCGCCTCGGTGAGCGCCTGTTTGGTCTCCACCATGTCGCCCACGTCGTCGAGGTTCAGCGAGCCGATCGCCAACTCCTCTGTCCCGGAACGCGACAGCGGCCGGATGACCTCCAGCGCACCGATCAGATCGTCCTGCGTCAACGCCGGATCGGCGTGCTCGCGGCTGGCCCGGCCCGCCGCGCGCACCGCCGCCTCCCGGCACAGCGCGGCCAGATCGGCGACGACGAAGCCAGGGGTGCGCGCGGCGATCGTGTCCAGCTCGAGAGTGCCGGCGGGCACCTTGCGTAGCAGCTGTTCCAGCAGGGCGCGGCGGACCGTCGCGGTCGGCAGCGGCAGGGCCAGCTCCCGATCGCACAGGTCGGGGGCGCGCAGCCGCGAATCCACCTGTGCTGGATGGGCTGTGGTGGCGAGCAGGGCCACGCACGGTGCGCGCATCGCGGCGCGCAGCTGGTCGAGGATCAGCGTCGCGACCGGCTCTGCCTCGGCGGGCAGCAGCGCGTCGATATCGGTGATGAGCAGGATGCCGCCCTGCCCGCCCGCCACATCGCCGACCGCCTCGGCCACCTCGCGCAGCCGGGAACCGCTCTCCATCGCGCCGACGCTCGGCCCGTCCAGCTCGACGATGCGGCGCGGCGCGGCGACGGCCCTGGCCAGCGTCGCCTTGCCGACCCCGGCGGGCCCGGTCACCAGCACGCCCAGATGTGCGGGCGCGCCGAGGGTTTTCAGCAGTTCGGGTTCGTCGAGCGCCAGGCTCAGCCATTCGCCGAGTTTGGCGGCCTGACCCTGTACCCCGGCCAGATCTTCGACCTGGATGGCCGCGTGCCCCGAACTCACCGATACCGCGCCCGCGGGCACGTCGTCGACGTCGGTGTCGGCATCGCGTTCCACCGCGTGCAGGATCGCGGCCGCGCCACTGCCCCAGCCGAGCGCCGAATTGGGTTGCACGCTCACCGGTCCCGGCATCGGCTCGATCGCGGTGACGGTGAGCAGCTCGGTCGTCCAGGCGATCCCGAAGGCCCGCGACAGCGCCTGCGTCGCCGCGGCCGAACTGATGTCGGGGCCGAGATCGCGGGGCAGCAGCGACACCGTGTCACCGACCGTCACCACCTTGCCCAGCAGCGCCTGGCGCAGGGTGGCCGCCGGGATGCTCGCCGTGGCGTGCGCCGAACCGCTCAGCGAGATCTGCTTCGCGCCGTACACGGTCACCGGCGTCACCGTCACCGCCGCGTTCTCCCGCAGCCCCACATTCGACAGCGTCACGTCGTCGAGCAAGGCCACCCCCGGTGCGGTACCCGCGGGAGCCTTGGCGACCACCGCGGCGGTTCTGCGCGCGCCGATCAGGGCGACGCCGTCCCATTCGCGCAGGCCGAGCGCGGTGAGCGTCTCCGGGTGCAGGCGCACCACCCCGCGCCTGGCGTCGGCCGCGGAAGGATTGAGCCGGGCGGTCAGCGAAAGTTCAGCCACCGTGCCATTCTGCCGTGTCATCCCCGCTGCCCGCGCCGATCAGGAATCGATAGGCGGGCCGTAAGCCGGGACAGCCATGGTGACGTGGCTGACATCGCAGCGCTACCGGCCGGTACGCTGCATCGGACGCGCCGGAGGTTCCGGCGCCGCGATCTACCGGGGAATGCTGCAGATGAATCGAATCTCCCTCGTCGTCCTGGCCGCCGCAGCGGTCTGCCTGACACTGGCCGGGTGCGGTTCCGACGAGTCCACCGAAGCCAGCGGACTGCGCAAGGGCACGCCTGCGTCCAGCGCGCCCGCGACCACCACCGCGAGCAAGGCGCCCGCCGCCGCGGGCGCCGACATCACCTGCGCGGAGTTCAAGGAGCTCGACAGCGAAGGGGAGAAGCAGGCGATCGACGAAATCCTGGCGGCCAACCCCGGCGGCCCGTTCGAGGGCAGCCCGAACGTCGCGCTCGGCACCGCCAAGCTGGTCTGCCTCGCGCCGGGCAATGCCGACAAGACCGTGGCCGAGGCCGCCGGGCTCGAGCCGTAGGAAACTCAGTGGACGTGTGACCGCCAGTCGGCAGGCACACGCTCGGCCGGTCCTGGCACGGACTGGTCCAGCGGATGGCTCGTCGGTGCGGCGAGTTCGGGTCCGCCGCTGTACATCTCCTCGGTGCCGAAGTTGTAGTACCAGTCCTCGCCGGGCTCGAAGCTCTGCATGAACGGGTGCCCCGACGAACGGAAGTGCCGCGACGCGTGCTGACTCGGCGAGCTGTCACAGCAGCCGATGTGCCCGCATTCGGCGCACCGGCGCAGATGCACCCACCAGCCGCCCGCCGCGTCACACTCCACACATCCGGCTCCGCTGGGCGGCACGCTCGGGTCGATCCCGTCGATCTGTTCCGTCATCACTGCCTCCTGTGCTATCGGGCGGCTGGCGCCGCGGGTTCTCGGCCTTTCGGCCTCGATTCTCCCTCCTCCGTTCAGTCGCTTCGCTCCTTCACTGGCGTCAGTCCAGAATCGAGGCGGCCGAGAACCGGTCAGCGGTCGGCGGTTTCCGCTGCCTGCGGGTCCAACGGGAGACGGACGATGAAGCGGGTGTCGCCGGGCTCGGACTCGACCCTGATATCGCCGTTGTGCTTGTTCACCACGATCCGGAACGAGATCTCGAGGCCGAGGCCGGTGCCCTCGCCGACCGGTTTGGTGGTGAAGAACGGCTCGAAGATCCGGCCGCTGGATTCGGGTGGGATGCCGGGGCCGGTGTCACCGATCTCGACGACGGCGCAATCGTGCTCCTTGTAGGTGCGCACCGTCAGCGTCCCGGTGCCGTCCATCGCGTAGACGGCGTTGTCGATCAGGTTGGTCCACACCTGGTTGAGCTCGGCGGCGAAGCACGGCACCGGTGGCAGCGCCCGGTCGTAGTCCTTGACCACCGCGATGCCGTCGCCGAGTTTGCGGTTGAGCATCACCAGCGTGGAGTCGAGCAGTTCGTGCAGATCGACCACCTGGTAGGGGGCGCGGTCCATCTGTGAGTACTGCTTGGCCGCGCCGACGAGGGTGGAGATACGGGTCGTCGAATCGGCGACCTCGTTCATCAGCAGCTCGGTCTCGATGGTGTAGTTCAGCCAGCGGATCGCGCCCTCGAACACCTGCGCCTGACAGGCCTCCAGCGCGGCGTGCACACCTTCGAGCCAGTCGATGTCGAGACCGGCCTGGACGAAGGTCGGCGCCAGATTCCAGCCGTCGGCGAGGCCGTGGTCGTCGAACCAGTCGGCCAGCGCGTCCTCCCGGTCGGCGGCCTCGAGCGGGGTGAGCTCGGGTGCCTTGGCGACCTGCTCGGCGGCCTGCTCCTGCAGTTCCACCAGTTTCACGAACGCTTCGGGCTGGAACTTGCCCTCGGCCATCATCTTCAGCTTGTGCCGCATGCCCGCCACCCGCTCGCGCAGACCCGCGGTCGCGCGGACGGCGGCCGCGGCCGGATTGTTCAGCTCGTGGGTGAGCCCGGCCGACAGCGAGCCGAGCGCGAGCAGCCGCTCCCGCTCGGCGATCCGCTGACTCGACCGCCGCCCGCCGGAGAATGCGCCCTCGAGCAGGTGCACGGCCATCGGGAACCATTCCTTGACCATCCGCGCGAAATCCGCGGCGGCCAGCACCAGGAACCGGGACCGCCGCTGGACATACATCGACCCCGGATAGTCCTGGCTCACCTTGTCGCCGAGATAGGCCATCCACGCGCCCGCGTACACCCCGCGCTGGTCGGTGCGATTGATCTCGATCTCCATGCCGCCCGACAGCTTGGTCAGCCGGACCTCGCCGTCGATCAGCACATAGAAGCAGGTCGCCGGATCACCCTCGCGGTACACCTGGCCCGCGTCGATGTATTCGATCCGGCCCGCCGCGCACAGCTCGGCGAGCTGCGCGTCGTCGAGCTTCTCGAACAGGAACAGTGTGCGCAGTTCCGCCGGATCGCAGATCAGTTCGCTCATCACATCCCTTTCCTACGCCAGGTACCGGTGGACGAGCATGACCGCCATCGCGCCCTCACCGACCGCGGAGGCCACCCGCTTGGCCGATTCGGCGTGCACATCGCCGGCGACGAAGACGCCGGGCACGCTGGTTTCCAGATGGTGCGGTGGCCGGGGGAGCTCCCAGCCGGGTGGGCGGTTGCCGTCGACCATCAGGTCGGGCCCCGCCAATACATAGCCCGCCGGGTCCCTGGTGACGACGCCGTCGAGCCAGCCGGTCTGCGGTGCGGCGCCGATGAACAGGAACAGCCGCTGCGCGTCGACCTTGTCCTCGGTGCCGGACCGATTGTC
Organism: Nocardia rhizosphaerae; assembly: GCF_042650365.1. Lineage (NCBI taxonomy): Bacteria > Bacillati > Actinomycetota > Actinomycetes > Mycobacteriales > Nocardiaceae > Nocardia > Nocardia rhizosphaerae. The sequence continues at coordinate 224,068 of NZ_JBHSBA010000006.1, read as the reverse complement.
GCGCAGGAGGATCCGCTCGAGATGGTCGTCACCGTCGACGCCGACGACCTCGGTCTCGGTGTGCACCACGATGTTCGGGATCTGCGCGATCTGCTGCACCAGATAGTGCGACATCGACTTCTCCAGCGCGTCGGCGCGGACCACGATGTGCACCCGCCTGGCGTTGCGGGACAGGAACACCGCCGCCTGCCCCGCCGAGTTGGCCCCACCGACGATGTAGACGTCCTGATCGGCGCATTCGGCGGCCTCGGTCATCGCCGAGCCGTAATACACACCGCGCCCGGTGAATTCGTCGACACCCGGCGCCGGATGCCTGCGGTAGTCGACGCCGGTGGCGATGAGCACGGTGTGCGCGCACAGCCTGCCGCCGTCGGCGAACCGCACCGTGCGCGCCGAACCGTTCACCTCGAGGCCGACCACATCGCGGGTGGTGATGATCTCCGCGCCGAACTTGGCCGCCTGCCGCCGGGCCCGGTCGGCCAGCTGAGCGCCGGAGAGCCCGTCGGGGAAGCCGAGGTAGTTCTCGATCCGGGAACTCTGCCCGGCCTGACCGCCGGTGGCGGTGCGCTCGACCAGCACCGTGCGCAACCCCTCCGACGCGCCGTACACGGCGGCGCCGAGCCCGGCCGGTCCGCCGCCGACCACGATCAGGTCGTAGAAATCGCCACTCGGCTCCACGGTGAGCCCGACATTCTCGGCCAGTTCGCTGTCGCTGGGCTGGACGAGGGCGGTGCCGGTCGCGGTGATCACGACCGGGCAGTTCAGCGGATCGGCGCCCGCGGCCTCGAGCAGCCTGGTGCCCTCCGGCTCGTCGGACGGGTACCAGCGGTACGGCAACTGGTTGCGGGCCAGGAACTCCCGCACCTGGGAGGAACGCGGCGACCAGCGATCGCCGACCACCTTGGTCTCGTGCACCGGCCGCTGCTCGGCGCCGCGCCAGGCGTCGAGCAGACCGTCGAGCACCGGATAGAGCTTCTCCTCCGGCGGATCCCACGGCTTGAGCAGGTAGTGGTCGAGGTCGACGACATTGATCGCGTCGATCGCCGCGCTGGTGTCGGCGTAGGCGGTCAGCAGGACGCGCCGGGCGAAGGGGTGCAGGTCCATCGCCTGCTCCAGGAATTCGATGCCGTCCATGCCGGGCATCCGGTAGTCGGCGATCAGTACCGCGACCGGCTGGCCGCGCAGTTTCATCTCACGCAGGGCTTCCAGGGCCTGCGGTCCGGATTCGGCGCGCAGGATCCGGTAGTCGGCGCCGTAGCGGCGGCGCAGATCGCGGACAACGGCCCTGGAGACACCGGGGTCGTCGTCAACGCTCAGAATGGCCGGTTTGGTTACCGCGGGAGTGCTCACCTGTCGAGTATCCCCCCGCGCTGAGGTGTCGTGCTCGCTTGGCCGGTCAGAGCTGGTTGTGCAGCACCAGGTCGAGTTCGCCGGGGGTCAGCAGGCGTTCGAGCCGTTCGTCGCGCTTGCGGCGGGTGAATGCCGAGCGCAGCGCGGAACCGTCGTCCGGCTCGATGGTCGGCAGCAATGGGACGTCGTTGATGCTCCTGCGTGACAGGAGGGAGCGCAGTTTCACGGCCGATCACCTCGGTTCGACGACGGGGACGCGGTGGCTGAGCTTCTTCGCCTCAGCAACGTCGATAGCGAAAAGTTTGCCAGCCTGTCCACGTTGGTGCAACTCGGATGCGACCGGCCCGGCGCGTCCACCGCTCGGTGGCCTGTGCGGGGTCAGGCCACCGAGTCTGGGTGTTGGGTTGCTGGTCGGCTATCGCCAGGCGGGCATGGTGACAACCTGTGCAGCGTAGGAGAGTCCGGCGCCGAAGGCGATCAGCAGGGCGGTGTCGCCCGGCTTCGACTCGCCCTTGCGTAGGAGTGCCTCCATGGCCAGCGGGATGGACGCCGCCGAGGTGTTGCCCGCTTCCTCGATGTCGTTGGCCAGCGCGCAGTCCTCCGGCAGCTTCAGCACCCTGGCCATGATCTCGATGATCCGGCCGTTGGCCTGGTGCGGGACCATCGCGTCGAGGTCGTCGGTGGTGAGCCCGGCCTGGTCGATCGCCTCGCGGCAGACCTTCTCCAGCGAATGCGCGGCCCAGCGGAACACCGCGGTGCCCTCCATCGCGAGGTAGGGGCGGACCGCGTCGGTGCCCTTCTCCTCGATCTCGGTGAAGAATTCCATCCAGTCCTTGGACTGCCGGATGGCGTGGTGCTGGGTGCCGTCCGAGCCCCAGACGGTCGGGCCGATGCCCTGCTCTTCGGCCGGGCCGACGATCACGGCGCCCGCGCCGTCGGCGAACAGGAAGGCCGTGGAACGGTCGGTGAAGTCGACCGTGTCGGTGAGCTTCTCGACGCCGATCACCAGCACGTTCTTGGAGGTGCCCGCCCGTACCAGGTCGGAGGCCATCCCCAGCGCGTGGCAGAACCCGGCGCAGCCCGCGGAGATGTCGAACGCCGCCGCGCCGGTCATGCCGAGGTCGGTGGCGATCTGGGGGCCGATGGCAGGGGTGAGCAGCAGGTGGGTCGAGGTCGCCACGATGACGCAGTCGACCTGATCGGCGGCCACCCCGGCCGAGGCGAGCGCGCCCTCGGCGGCGGCGACGCTCATGCTCTTGACGGTCTCCTCGGCGGAGGCGAACCGCCTGGTCTTGATTCCCGATCTGGTCTGGATCCACTCGTCGCTCGAGTTGATCGGTCCCGCCACCTCGTCGTTCGTGACCACCCGGGCGGGGCGGTAGACGCCCAAACCGAGAATCGCGGTGTGCTCAGCTCCAGTCGTCTGGGCGATTCGAGCAGCCATTGTGCGTCTCCTATGTACCTATCAACCTGCGGTCGCACCGCTGGGTGTACCTGAAGCATCGAAATCTGTCCCGCATCGCCCATGGCCCCCGTGTGGACAGCATGTGAACGGTAGACATGAGGCTTCCTCATATTAGCGTCCCCGCCCCGCGAATTCGTGGCTTCGGTCACATCGGCCGCCCACCGCCCATCGGTGGCCGTCGGCGAGTTCGGCGTAAGGTGTGAACGCTCGTGTTGTCGTCACCCCATGAAAGAGGGAGCCCGTGGCCCGCCGCCCCACTCCGCCCGGCACGCCTGAGACCACCGGCGTCGGCCATGTCGTCGACCTGGTGCGGGCAGCCGTCCCGCCGCTGCACCCCGCAGGACTGCCGTTCGTCGCGGTTCCGCTGGTGGTCGCGGTCGTCGGTGGCCGGAACAGATGGGTGCGCCGCGCGGGGCTGACCGCGGCGGCCGCCTGCGCGGCGTTCTTCCGGCATCCGCACCGGGTGCCGCCGAACCGGGCCGGTGTGGTCGTCGCGCCCGCCGACGGTGAGGTCGCCCTCGTCGACACCGCGGTGCCGCCCGCCGAGCTCGGGCTCGGCGATCAGCCGCTGCCGCGCGTCAGCATCTTCCTGTCGGTGCTCGACGTGCACGTGCAGCGGGTCCCGGTGTCGGGCACCGTGCGCGAGGTGCAGCATCAGCCGGGCAAGTTCCTCTCGGCCGATCTGCCGGAGGCAAGCGACGCCAACGAGCGCAACAGCATGGTCATCGACACCTCCGACGGCAAGCAGGTCGTCGTCGTGCAGATCGCCGGGCTGCTCGCGCGCCGCATCGTCTGCGACGCCCGCGCCGGTGACGTGCTCACCATCGGTGACACCTACGGCCTGATCCGCTTCGGCTCCAGGGTCGACACCTACTTCCCGGTCGGCACCGAACTGCTGGTCAACCCGGGGCAGCGCACCATCGGCGCCGAAACCGTGCTGGCTGTACTGGGATGATCGAACAGGCTGCCCGCCGCAAGCGCCCGCGCTCGGTGCGGTTGCTGCCGAGCGTCGTCACGATCCTGGCCCTGTGCGCGGGTTTGTCGGCGGTGAAGTTCGGTCTCGACGGCGAGCTGGAAGTGGCGCTGGCCATGGTCGGCGCCGCCGCCGTGCTCGACACCCTCGACGGTCGTCTGGCCAGGATGCTCGACGCCACCTCGAAGATGGGCGCCGAGCTGGACTCGCTCTCCGACGCCATCTCCTTCGGCGTCGCGCCCGCGCTGGTCCTCTATGTCACCCTGCTCGACGGCTACAGCGCGGGCTGGATCGTGGCGCTGCTGTTCGCGGTGAGTCTGGTGCTGCGCCTGGCCAGGTTCAACACCCTCCTCGACGACGACTCCCGCCCCAATTGGGCACGCGAGTATTTCGTCGGGGTGCCCGCGCCCGCCGGTGCGCTGATCGCGCTGGTCCCGATCGCGCTGCAGGTGCAGTTCGGCGACGGCTGGTGGACCGGGTTCGGCTTTGTCGCGGCCTGGACCACTTTCGCCGCCCTGCTGTGCGTGAGCACCATCCCGACGCTGGCGATGAAGTCGGTCTCGGTCGCTCCGCAGGCGGCCGCCGGTCTGCTGGTGCTCGTGGCGCTGGCCGCCGCGTTGTTGGTGACCTACCCGATCGTGCTGCTGCTGATCCTGGTCGCCCTGTACCTCGCGCACATCCCGTTCGCCTGGCGCTCGGCTCGCTGGGTCGCCGCGCGGCCGGAGACCTGGCAGCACAAGCCCGCCGAACGGCGGGCCCAGCGTCGGGCGCAGCGCAAGATGCCGCAGATCCGCCGCCCGGCGATTCGCGGGTCGGCCCGGCTGCGGTTACGTCGTCCGCGCGACTGAATCGGACCGCTGCGCTGAGCGCGCATTAGTGCGCTGATCGGTCGAAATCGCGACCATCGGCGCGATTAGTGACCGGTCAGCGCATCCCCGCCGATGGATGCGGCCCGTTTCCTGCGGAGTGCCGCGAAAAGCGGCCCGACCCAAGGGGCGACGGCGATCACGCTGAGGACGATCAGCCACGGCGCACGCCACCACCAGCGCATTTCCCAATTGCCGGCGGCCGGTTGCGTGGTCAGCAGTCGGGCAGTCGAGGACCACACCATGAACGCGTCGCCGATCGGGGCGAGGCCGAAGGCGTATCGCTTGGCGCCGGGCAGGTCGACCGGCAGTCCGAGCAGTTCGCCTTCGGCGCCGATCGCCGCCGCCAGGTGGCTGTCCCCGTTCACCCTGGCGGTGCCGAGCCCGACCACCGTGGCGGACAGGCTGATGCCGGCGACCAGTGGGCCGGAGTCCACGTCGCCCGCACCGTCGACACCGTGCGGGTATTCGCGCAGAGCCGGCCCGAATCCGCCCGGATAGGCCAGGAATCGGGTGCGATAGCGGGGGTACTGCTCGGCGGCGAAGTTCGGGTCGATCTCGGGCAGGAATCGCTGGATCATCGCCTGTGAGGTCGCCCGTGCGCCGTCGAGCTGAGCGCCATCCGGCGAAACCTCGTGTGGCAGTAGCCCGGTCGCGGGGTCCAGGCGGGTGCGGGCCTGGTCGAGCCAGCGCGCGGTCACCGCCGTGAATCGGGGGCCGAGCAGTTGGTCGTACAGGCGCAGTGAGGCCACCGCGACCGTGGAGTCCACGGGCCACGCCCGGCCGGGGTAGGCCGCGAGGAACGGTGTCGGTGAGGTGGCGAACGCGGCCGCGATCTCCGCGCTGTGCGTGCTGAACCGTTGTCGCTCAGCGGGATCGGTGGCATCGAGCGAAAGGATCGCGCCACGGAGCCAGTTCGTCCAGCCCGCCCAGAACACGCCGTAGGCGGGCTGGAGCGTGGAGGTGAAAATCGCCCGGCCCAGCTCGGAGTCCACGCGGCCGAGGGCCCAGCGCGCTTCACGGAGCGCGCTGGTGCGCAGGGTGGGGTCGGTGTGCGCGGCTTGGACCCAGGCCAGGCCGTACAGGGCATTGAGGAAGAAGTGCCCTTCGGGGAATTGCCGCTGGGCCGTGAGATCGGCGCCGTCGTCGAGCGCGCTGCGGACGAAGGCGAGCTGCCGTTCGGTGGATTCGGGCTGCGCATCGATTCCTGGCTGCGGCCAGAGCAATCTGCAGGCCGCCAGCAGACAGGCCACGGTCACGACGACCCCCACGATGCGCCCTGCCGAGCGGGCAGCGCGTCGAACTCTCCCCATGCGCCTACTCTGCCACACGAATCGTCAACTAGAGGTTGACGTCCCGACTGCGTCAACCTAGAGTTGACGGCATGAGTACTTCGAACCTCCGCCTCGACGATCTGATCGACGGCATCAAGAAGGCCCGCCCCGACAACGTCCTCGACCAGCTGTCCGACGCCGTGGTCGTCGCCGGTCATCTGAGTGAGGTGGCTGATCACCTGATCGGCCACTTCGTCGACCAGGCCCGCCGCTCCGGCGCCTCATGGACCGACATCGGCGCCAGCATGGGCGTCACCAAGCAGGCCGCGCAGAAGCGTTTCGTGCCCAAGCAGCCCGGCGACGCGGCCGCGATGGATCCGCAGGCCGGGTTCGCCAAGTTCACCGATCGGGCCAGGCAGGTGGTCGTCGGATCCCAGGAGGTGGCCCGCACCGCGGGTAACGGCAAGATCGCGCTCGGGCACCTGATCCTCGGGCTGATCGGCCAGGTCGAGGGGCTGGCCGCGCGCGAGATCGAAGCGCGTGGCGTCACGCTCGATGCGGTGCGCGAGGCCGCGACCGCCGCGCTGCCGCCCGCTGACGACGAGGTGCCCGCCCTCATTCCGTTCGACGGCGCGACGAAGAAGGTGCTCGAGCTGACTTTTCGCGAAGCGCTGCGCCTCGGCCACAACTACATCGGCACCGAGCACATCCTGCTCGCGCTGCTCGAGCAGGAGAACGGCACCGGCGTGCTCAGTGACCTCGGCCTGGACAAGGCTGTGGTAGAGGCCGATCTCGTCGAGCTGCTGAATCAGTTCCTCGCCGCGCAGGAGGGGCAGGACTGAAGCCGGGACGCGCCCGGCGGGCTTCTCCGCGCGGGGCGCGACCTTGCACTCTCACCCGTCGAGTGCTAAAAATGGCTTTGGCACTCGCGACCGTTGAGTGCCAGGTCGGGACGGTGAGACCGGGTTCCATCGACACCCTCGGTCGTCCGTCGCGGGCACCGCACCTGGCCAGCGTACTTTGGGGCGATCCAACCTGCGATCGTCTCGTGTGTCAGCCATAGACATGTGGAGGATCTCAACGCAATGGCCAAGACAATTGCGTACGACGAAGAGGCCCGTCGCGGTCTCGAGCGGGGTCTGAACGCCCTCGCCGACGCTGTCAAGGTGACGCTGGGCCCGAAGGGTCGCAACGTCGTGCTCGAGAAGAAGTGGGGCGCCCCCACGATCACCAACGATGGTGTGTCCATCGCCAAGGAGATCGACCTCGAGGACCCGTACGAGAAGATCGGCGCCGAGCTGGTCAAGGAAGTCGCCAAGAAGACCGACGACGTCGCGGGCGACGGCACCACCACCGCCACCGTGCTCGCCCAGGCGCTCGTGCGTGAGGGTCTGCGCAACGTCGCGGCCGGCGCCAACCCGCTGGGCCTCAAGCGTGGCATCGAGAAGGCCGTCGAGGCCGTCACCGCCAAGCTGCTCGACACCGCCAAGGAGGTCGAGACCAAGGAGCAGATCGCCGCTACCGCCGGTATCTCGGCCGGCGACCCGTCCATCGGTGAGCTGATCGCCGAGGCCATGGACAAGGTCGGCAAGGAAGGTGTCATCACCGTCGAGGAGAGCAACACCTTCGGGCTCCAGCTGGAGCTCACCGAGGGCATGCGCTTCGACAAGGGCTACATCTCCGGTTACTTCGTGACCGACCCCGAGCGTCAGGAAGCGGTCCTCGAGGACCCGTACCTGCTGCTGGTGTCGTCGAAGATCTCGACCGTCAAGGACCTGCTGCCGCTGCTGGAGAAGGTCATCCAGGCGGGCAAGCCGCTGCTGATCATCGCCGAGGACGTCGAGGGCGAGGCCCTGTCGACCCTGGTCGTGAACAAGATCCGTGGCACCTTCAAGTCCGTCGCCGTCAAGGCGCCCGGCTTCGGTGACCGCCGCAAGGCCCAGCTGGCCGACATCGCCATCCTCACCGGTGGCGAGGTCATCAGCGAAGAGGTCGGCCTGTCGCTGGAGACCGCCGGTCTCGAGCTGCTGGGTCAGGCCCGCAAGGTCGTCGTCACCAAGGACGAGACCACCATCGTCGAGGGCGCGGGCGACGCCGATGCCATCGCCGGTCGCGTGGCGCAGATCCGCTCGGAGATCGAGAACTCGGACTCCGACTACGACCGTGAGAAGCTGCAGGAGCGGCTGGCCAAGCTGGCCGGCGGTGTCGCGGTGATCAAGGCCGGTGCCGCGACCGAGGTCGAGCTCAAGGAGCGCAAGCACCGCATCGAGGACGCCGTCCGCAACGCGAAGGCCGCCGTCGAGGAGGGCATCGTCGCCGGTGGTGGCGTGGCTCTGCTGCAGTCGGCCCCCGCGCTGGACGAGCTGAAGGTCGAAGGCGACGAGGCCACCGGTGCCAACATCGTCCGGGTCGCCCTGTCGGCTCCGCTGAAGCAGATCGCCTTCAATGCCGGCCTCGAGCCCGGCGTTGTCGCGGAGAAGGTGTCCAACCTGCCCGCGGGTCAGGGCCTCAACGCCCAGACCAACGAGTACGAGGACCTGCTGGCCGCCGGCGTCGCCGACCCGGTCAAGGTCACCCGCTCGGCCCTGCAGAACGCGGCCTCCATCGCGGCCCTGTTCCTCACCACCGAGGCTGTCGTCGCCGACAAGCCGGAGAAGGCGGCCCCCGCGGCCGACCCGACCGGCGGCATGGGCGGCATGGACTTCTGATCCCCGCGGATCAGCTGGCCGGATAAGCCACGAAGGCCGGTTCACCATTCGGTGAACCGGCCTTCGTCATGCTTGACCCACATCCGCAGCCGATCCACAATGGTTGTATGACATCTGTAAGACAGTCTGCCGACGAGCCGGTTGGCCGTCAGCGGGCGACGCGGAAGAAAGGCGCCGCTCGTCGTGAATCGGCGCGTCCGCTCGGCCCTAGTCGTTTGGCCCAGGTCCGTCTCCGGAACGACGAGATCCAGGCGCTGCGAGAGGTCATGCGGACGCTGGACATCGCTTCGACGTCGGATGCGTTGCGCGAAGGTTTGCGGCTACTCGCCCGCGAGGCCGCGGAGGTCGGCGCGGCCGAGGAAATCCGCACGTTCTACGAGGGCGGCCCGGCGCCGCTGCCCGACGGGGTGGCCGAGCCCGGCCCGGAAGAACTCGCCGCTGTGGACGAGATGCAGTGGTAAGCGTCGGGACGGCGTTACGTGGCGAGGTGTGGGCATGTGCGCTGCCTCAGCCGGTGGGTCCACACCCGGTGGTCGTCTTGACCGTCAACCGGATTGCCGAACCGCTGACCGCCGTGACGGTGGCTGTCGTCACGGGCACATCCGGTCCCGAGGTGACTCACGTGGCCGTCGGCCCGGATGCCGGCTTGACCAAATATCAAGAGTCCTATGTGAACTGCGCGGACCTGCACACCGTGGCGAAACCGCGCTTGCGCCGTAGGCTCGGCGTCCTCGCACCCGCTGAGTTGCGCCGCGTAGAGAGTTCGGTACGGCTGATACTCGGGCTGCAGCCCTGACTCACCCCACCGGCGTCAACCGCAACCTCTCGGCGAGTTCGTTGAAGATGTAGAAGTTGGGGATGGTGCTCACCGGGGCGAGGGAGATCCAGGTGCCGGTGAGTTTCATGCGGATGTGGCCGCTGCGGGCATCGATGAGCTGGACGTTTTCCCATGGGAACGATTCGCCGCGCCAGGTGAGGGCGTCCAGGGACAGGCCGAGGTCGCCGAAGACGACGGTCTCGCCGTTGTCGATGGCGGCGACGGCGGCGGGGAGTTGGGTTGCGGTGACGGCTGATTGGATGGCGCGGGCCCATTCGCGGGCGCGGGCGAAACCCTCTTCGTCGATGGTCGTCGTCATGTTCCCCGGACCGGTGAGTTCGAGGACGTAGGTCACCGGGATGGAGTCGTGGAAGGGGATCATCTGCTGGCGCACTTCGGTGCTGTCCCAGCGGAATCCGGCGACCCGCTGGCCAGACCGGTACACGGTGACGCCGTGGTCGAACAGGTCGATCCGCGCGGCTCGGTTCTGCCGGTTGAGGATTCCGCGCCGCAGCGCGAGCAGGACCGGGACGGCGGCGATCACGAGCAGCGCCACGCCACCTTGCCAGGAGCCGACGGCGGCGGTGATCACGCCGATGGTCGCGATGGTGCCCGCGATGATGCCGCAGCCGCGCACGAAGGTGTCGTCGGCGGGGGTGGCGAGGAAAGTGTCACGGTGCGCGCCGAGCTGCTGATACTCCGCCATCAGGTGTATCAGCTGGGTCAACGGCACGGTATGCCGGACTTCGGCCGCGTCCTCCGGCCTGTGCGGAGTGATCACTCGTCCCTCCATGAGGCTCGAACATCCGCGGCGAAGCGTATTCGACGCGCCTCATAACCGCCACTGGTGCGGGCCGAATTGTACCCGTTCACCGAAAAGTGGCTGCTGAGCGGGTGTTAAGGGGCCAGTTCAGCCGAGCGCGCCCAGCGCGAAGGCGTACGGAACGCGGGCTCGACAGTTCCTCCGAGACGGCCGCGATCATGGTGCCTGCGCCGAAGGCCATCGGCGTGCCGAGGACCGCCCGCGGCAGTGTCCACCGCAGGCCGATCGCGACGCCGATCGGCAGCGGGACTGCGGCGCCGAGGCCGTGGGGCAGGGCGGTGACCACGCCGGACAGCCTGGGACGCGCCCTGCGCCAGGCGAGTTAGGCTCGAAATGTGCGGTATGTGGACGAAGGTGAGCCGAGCGCCCCGGCGATCGTCTGCGTGCACGGCATCCCCGGTTCGGTCGATTGGTTCGCCGCCGTCGCCGAGCGGCTCGTCGCCGAGCATCGGGTGATCCGCGTCGATGTGCACGATCAGGACGTCTTCGACGCCGAGTCACGCACCGCCCCGCTGGTCGTGCTTATCGACGAACTCCAGCTCCGCGGGGTAACGGTGATCGGCCATTCCTTCGGCGCCGAGATCGCGCTCGAACTCGCGGCGGTGTCCGACCGGGTAGCGCGGGCGGTGGTGGTCGGGCAGGCGCCGGACTATGGCGCCGCGAACATCCCGGCGGTGGCGAGCTGGTTCGTGCGGCCGTGGACGGTGCGGTTGGCGCAACGCTGGACTCCCGACCTGGTGATCCGGCTGGCCAATCGCGGTGTCTTCGCGCCGCGCTTCCGGTTCGGCTCGGCGCCCGGCCTTGCCGAGGCGGTGGTTCGTGATTTCCGCGCCGCGCGCCCCGAGGCCATGGCCTACGCGGTGAGCGGGCGCGTCGACGATCTCGCCGCACACCCGCTCGACGCTCGCGTGGCCGCGCTCGGCAAACCCGTGCTCGCCGTGCACGGCCGCCACGACCACCTCTACGACAGCACCGAGACCCTGTGCAGGTTCGGCGCCGCGGGAGCACGCACCCACCTGGTCGAGCACGCAGGCCATTCGCCGCAGGTCGAGCAGCCGGACGAATTCTGCACGGTACTGCGGGAATTCCTCGGCTCAGAGTCCGTCGAGGGCTGAGACGACGACGATGTCGGGTGTGCCGTCACCGCCGAGCGGAAGATCCGGCGGGCGTTGGGTCGTGCGGGTCAGCGCTCCGCGGCGGCCTTGATCCTGCGCAGGGTCTCCTCCATGCCCGCGACCAGGTCGGCCTCGAACTTCTGCTCGCCGCCCATCCCCACCTTGATGGCTCCGCGCAGCCACCCCGGCAGGCCCTTGGCGTCGACGGTGCGGGTCTGCACCACCTTGGTTCCGGTCGCGGTCGGCTCGAGGTCGTAGCGCCACACTGTGCGGTTCTCGTTCATCCGGAAGGCGAACGACGTGTTCGGTTCGAAGGTGACGATGCGCGAGGTGGTCGGGTAGACCTTCCAGCCGACTTTGTTCACATTCACCGTGAACGCGCCGTCGCGAACGCCACCGAGCGCGATCATCTTGAGTGTGGTCGGGGTGATCTCGGCGATGCGGTTCAGGTCGGCCAGGATCGCCCACACCTTGTCCGGCGCTGCGGCGATGTCGATGCTGGCTTCGAGATTGTTCGGCAACGGTGCCTCCGGGTGCGTGTGACGTTCGGTCGCACTCAGCATAGGCAGCGGTGCCCCCGAGCTCCTCCGCCCAGGGGTGGATAAGAAAGTTCTAGGGAAATCCTTTAAAACGGCCATGCTTCACTTTCTCGGTCGGTATCGTCCGAGTCGGCAAATAGCCGGTGACGACGTCGTCACAAAGCATCAACTGGAGTGACACCATGCTTTACTACATCACCGAAAGCAACAGCGGCAGCAGTGGCGACGGCGGCATCCTCGGCCTGCTGCTCGGCCTGCTCAGCAGCTCGATGAGCACCGGTTCGGCACAGACTTCCGGCAACTGAACAGACATCAGCCAATTTCCGGCTAACGCGCGGTAAGCCGGGAGGGCAGCCGAAGGGCCTGATCCATGACGAGGGGATCGGGCCCTTCGGTATTGTCAGCGACAATGTCACAGGATGCGAATACGGGACGAATGTATGCCGGGCAGCCCGTAGAGGACCGGCAACGCCAGCGGCGTGCGCGTTTTCTGGAGTCAGGCCTGACGGTCTTCGCGCGCGACGGGTACGCCAACAGCTCGGTCGGTGCCATCTGCAAGGACGCCGGGCTCTCCTCCCGCCAGTTCTACGAGGAGTTCACCGGCCGCGAATCACTGCTGCTGGAACTGTACGAACAGATCGATCGGCAATCGCGCGAAGCGGTCGCCGCGGCACTCGAAGCGAAATCCGACGCGACCGTGCTGGAGACGATCGACGCGGCGGTGCGCGCCTACGTCGAGGCGATCGGCACCGATCCGCGTAAGGCGCGGGTGGCGCTGGTCGAGGTCGTCGGCGCCGGGCCGAAGGTGGAGAAGTACCGCCTCGAGCTGCGCCGGGTCTGGGGTTCGCTGCTGGCAAGCGCGGCCGAGGACGCTGCCATGCACGGCGAGATCCCCGCCGGCGACTACGAATTGCGCGTGCTCGCCATCATCGGCGCGGTGAACTACGTGGTCGACGGCTGGAGCGGCGCCGATCCACGCCCGCCGCTCGATGACGTCATCCAGGTGCTGAGCCGGGTGATCCTCGGTGCGGTAGGGGCCTGATGCCCCGGGTCGAGCTCGTCCCGATCCAGGTCCCCGACGGCACGACCCTGCCGGTCCGGCTGATTCCGGCCCGCGGCCCGCACCGGCACCCGGTGACTCCCGACGCCCCGCGACCGGTGCTCGTCATCGCGCCAGGACTCGCGGTACCCGGTGAGTTCTACGAGTATTTCGGCGACAAGCTGGCGCAGCGCGGTTTCGATGTCGCCATCGGTGAGTTGCGCGGCAACGGTGACAGCACCCACCGTCCCGATGCCGAAAGCGCCTACGGCTACCACGAACTGGCCTCGGTCGACTTCCCGGCGATCCTGCAGGTCGTGCGCGACCGGTTTCCCGGCAGCACCCCGTACCTGCTCGGCCACAGCATGGGCGGCCAGCTCGCGGTGATGTACGCGGCGCGGGCGCGTGGCCGCATCGCCGGGCTCATCCTGATCGCCTCGGGGACACCGTATTTCCGCGGTTATCGCGGCGTCCTCGCGCCGGGCATGCTGGTCGGGACCGCGGCCGTGGCGGTGGCGTCGAATCTGGCGGGGTTCTGGCCAGGCGACATGCTCGGCCGCCGCGCGTTCGGCAGGCAGTCCAAGGTGCTCATGTCGGACTGGGCGCGGCTGGCGCGGACCGGGCGTTTCGTCCCGGTCGGCGCCGATATCGACTACGAGGAGCGGATCGCGCGGCTGAAGTTCCCGGTCCTGTCGATCACCGTCGCCGCGGACGAACTCGCCCCGCAGTCTTCCGCCGACCACCTGCTGAGCAAATTGCCCGCGGCGGAGGTGACCAGGTGGTTCCAGCCGGAGCCGCTCGGGCACAACGGCTGGATCACCAACCCGGACACCACCGTCGAGGTGATCGAGCGGTGGCTGCGCGACCGCTGACCGCTACGCCGCGCGCCGTCCCTCCATCAGCATCTGCGTGAAGAACTCGTACACCAGCGCCGACAGGTGCGCCGCCTGCTTGTTGTCGGCCGCCCCACCGTGCCCGCCCTCGATGTTCTCGTAGTACCAGACGGTGCGGTTCTCCGATTCCAGCAGCGCGGCCATCTTGCGCGCGTGCCCTGGATGCACCCGGTCGTCGCGGGTGGAGGTGGCGAGCAGGATCGGCGGATACTGTTTGCCCGGATCGGTGTTCTGATACGGGGAGTACTCGCTGAGGTAGGCCCACTCCTGCGGCTTGTCCGGGTCGCCGTATTCGGCAATCCAGGACGCGCCGGCCAGCAGCAGGTGGTAGCGCCGCATGTCCAGCAGCGGCACCTGGCAGACGATGGCGCCGAACAGTTCCGGGTAGCGGGTGAGCATCACGCCCATCAGCAGGCCGCCGTTGCTGCCGCCGACCGCGCCGAGCCGATCGGGCGTGGTGATGCCGCGGGCCACCAGGTCACGGGCGATCGCGGCGAAGTCCTCGAAGGCACGATGCCGGTGCTCTTTCAGTGCCGCCGTGTGCCATTCGGGGCCGTATTCGCCGCCACCGCGGATATTGGTCATCACGTAGGTGCCGCCGCGCTCCAGCCAGGCCATGCCGGCGGCGCCGAGATAGCCGGGCGTGCGGGAGATCTCGAAGCCGCCGTAGCCGGACATGATGGTCGGTCCCGGTGTGCCGCGGCGGTCCCGATGCCGGATCACGAAGTAGGGCACGGCGGTGCCGTCGTCGGAGGTGGCGAAGAACTGCTCGGTCTCGACGCCGGTGGCGTCGAAGTAGGCGGGCGCCTGCTTGAGCAACGTGACAGGGGTGCCGATGGCGCCGCTGAGCAGCGTGGTCGGCGTGGTGAAACCGGTGGTGGTGAGCATGAATTCGTCGCCGCCCTCCAGCGGGTCCAGATTGCTCACCGAGGTGGTGGACATGGCGGGGGACTCCGCGAGCTCGGTGGTGGCCCAGCCGTCTGGGCCGGGAGTGAGCACCTGGAAGCCGGTCTGCACGTCGCGCAGGGTGGTGAGGATCAGATGGTTCTCGGTCCAGCCCCATGATTCGAGCGAGGTGTGCGCGTCCGGGGTGAACAGCACCTCGAAGTCCCTGCCGCCTGCGAGGAATTCGTTCAGGTCGGTGACGAGCAGGGTGCCCGGCGCGAAGGTGGTCTCGCCTGGTGTCCACGCGGTCTTGAGCCGGACCAGCAGCCAGTCGCGGTACCAGTCGATATCGGCGTCGGTGGGTGTTTCGATCAGCCGCCATTCCCCGTCGTCGAGCAGCGAGATCTCGGTGTTGAAGAAGTCGGTCGCCCTGGTGAGGAAGTGACGCTCGTACCCGGGGTGGCGGTCGTAACCCGCGCCGATCGAGACGTCGCTCGGCTTGCCCTCGAATACCGTTTCGGCGGAAGACAGTTCGGTGCCACGCCGCCAGCGCTTGGCCAGGCGCGGGTAGCCGGAATCGGTCAGCGAGCCCGGTCCGAAATCGGTACCGATGTAGACGGTGTCGGCATCGATCCAGCCGAGCCTGGTCTTGGCCTCCGGCACGAAGAAGCCACCGTCGGCCGGATCGACGAAGGTCCTTGTGGTCATGTCGAATTCGCGTTCGACGGTGGCGTCGGCGCCGCCTCGGGACAGGTGGATGACGGCCCGCTGCTGCGACGGCCGCAGCACCGCCGCGCCCGCCCACACCCAGTTCTCCCCATCGGCCTCGGCGAGCGCGTCGACGTCGATCAGCACATCCCATTCGGGGTCGTCGGTGGCGTATGAGGCGAAGGTCGTCCGCCGCCACAGCCCGCGCGGATGCTCGGCGTCGCGCCAGAAGTTGTAGAGCCATGGCCCGCGCCGACCGGGGTAGGCGATCTTGGTGTCGTCGTCGAGCATCGCCAGGATTCGCCGCTCCAGCTCGGCGTAGCGATCCGATGCCGCGAACCGGCGTCGGACCACCTCGTTGCGGGCCCGCGCCCAGTCGAGCGCCGCCTCTGCGGTCACATCCTCGAGCCAGAGATAGGGATCGGTCACTTCCTGCTCAACACCGGTCATGCCCACATTGTCGCCGATCGGCGGCTCGGGTCTCACCAGCGGTGTGCGACGTCTATCACTACGCGGGCCGGACCGTCGAGGGTGAACACCCGGAACGGCAATCTGGCGCGGACACCGATCCCGAGGTTGGACTGGCCCTCGAAGGAGACGGCCCAGGCGACCTGGCGGAAGGTCGGGTAGCCGGTGACGTCGACGAGTTCGGCGCGGTCGGCGGGCAGGTAGGTCAGGCCGCCGTCGTCGTAAGCCGGGGCATGGACGGTGACCTGCAGGAACGCGCTGCCGCGGAGCGGCACCGGCGCACCGGAACCGTCCTCGGCGACGGTGTCGACGTAGCGAACCAGATAGCCCGCGACCGGGCCGGTCAGATCGATCACCAGGCGGTCGAAGCATTCGTGGCGCCCGGAACGCACATTCGTGAGGGTGGCGCTGGAGTACTCAGGATCCGACTTGTCGAGCGAACCCCAGGTGAGTCCGCAGTAGGACGGGGTCGCCGCGGCGGGGACGGTCCATAGGCCCGCGCAGGCCAGCAGCGTGATGAGGATGACGAGGAAGCGACGCATGTCGCACCGCCTTCGGGCAGTGGGGGAGCTTACCGATTAATCGGACCTATCAGACAGCACGTTAGCGTCGCTGCGGTTCCGGCTGTGTTGCGAAACGTAGGATCGCTGGTGACGGACTAGGAGGTGAGGATGGCACCCTTCCTGTGGGAGCAGCACTGCTGTCTGCCGTTGCACCACACCGCGCGGATCGCCGACCTGGCGCGCTATCCGCTCGGCTCGTATCTGTCGGTGAATGTGGGGTATTCGCCGCAGACCACGGAGGATTCGCTCGCGCTGCTGCGGCGGTTCCGGGAGCAGGCGGCGGCCGATCCGCGGTTCCGGCTCGTCGAGACCGTGGCCGATATCGGCGCCGACGACGCGCTCGCCCTCGCCTTCGATCTGGAGGACTCCGGTCCGCTCGGCGGCGATCTCGACAATGTCGAGCTGTTCTACGGGCTCGGCGTCCGGTCCCTGCTGCCTACCTACAACCACGCCAACGCGGCGGGCTGCGGCTGTCTGGACACCACCGACACCGGGCTGACCGGCTACGGAAAAGATCTGGTGCGCAAGCTCAACGAGGTCGGTATGTTCGCCGACGGCTCGCACTGTTCGGCTCGCACTGGCCTCGATATCGCCGCCGTCACCACCGTCCCGATGATCTACAGCCACTCGAATTTCGCCGCGCTGTGGGATCACCCGCGCAATATCACCGACGATCAGGCGCGTGCCTGCGCGGAGACGGGCGGGGTGATCGGGATCAACGGCGTGGGAATCTTCCTGGGGCACAATGAGTCCGGTCCGCACGCCGCGCGGCTCGCGGCGATGGCCGACCATCTCAGGTACGGCGCCGACCTGGTCGGTGTCGACCACATCGGGGTCGGCTCGGACTACTCCTTCGACGGCGACGAGTTCAACGACGAGATCCGGGCCAACCCCGGCGCGTTCTCCGACTCATACACCGAATGGGGTCCACTGCAATGGGTTCCGCCGGAGGATCTGCTCGGCGAATCCGGCGCACCCGGCCTGGACGAACTCCTGGCCGACCGCGGCTTCCTCCCCGACGAACGCGCCGCCGTCTTCGGTGGCAACTTCGCCAGGGTGGCAGCCCAGGTCTGGCGGCCGAAGATGGACGAGTGATCCCGGTTCGTAGGCCAAGCGGACGAACATCTTGCCGGTATTCGCTCCGGTAAGGAGCGCCCGGCACCACCCGGTCCGTTCGCGCCGTGTCCGGCACGCGCGAGAACTGCCGGACAGCGGGCCGTCCGGCAGTTCTCGTTCGCTAGTCGGCGACGGGAGCCAACTCGGCCGCGCGCTTGCGCGCCACGTACTTCTCGTACAGATAGAAGTACCCCTTCACGTACTGCCCGACCAGGATCGCGTTGATGACGGTGCCCTCGCGGATGAAATGTGGTGCGCCGAGAAAGATCAGGCCGATGCCCGCCGACAGCGCCAGCAGGGTGCAGTCGAAGACGGTCTTGATATTCCCCCATTTCCGGCCGGTTTTCTGCTGGATGGTGTTCACGAACAGATCGATCGGCATCAGGATCAAGTTCGCGCGGATCATCAGGAACAATCCGAGTGCCAGCATCGCGTCGGCGAAGACGAGCAGCACGACATTGGCGAGATACGGCTCGAGGTGGACCCCTTGGGTGAGCCACAGATTCAGGTCGAGCAGCAGTGCCAGCACCAGGGCGGGAATCATCGAGAGCAGATAGCGCGCCTTGAAGGCCTTGGGTCTGACCAGGAAGGTCAGCACCAGCATGATGACCTCGAGAATGAGGTTGTAGTTGCCCTGACTCAGCGGGGTGAAGACCAGCGTCATCGTGCGGGTGAGGCTGCTCTGCGGAGAGATGCCGATGGCCGCCCTGATGGCGAGGCTGAGGCCGAGGGTGAGGATATAGATGCCGGCGACATAGACGATCCAGCGGCGCACCTTGCTGCCGTTGTCGATGACCGCCGCGGCGTTGTCGTGTTGCATAACGGTGTATCCCTTGTTCTGCCGGCCGAGGCTATTTCATGAAGCCGAAGCGGTCGAGCGAGATGAACAGCGTCAGCAGTTTGTTGACCACGGGTTCGCCCTCGTTGTGATGGCCCAGCTTCCGCAGGGCGTCGTCGATCGAGCGGGTGGCGGCGACGAGTTCGCGCAGGTCCATATCGGCCATCACGCCGTAGAAGTCCAGCGCCAGCTGGGCTGTCACCTCGCGGCTCGCGGTCACCACACAGCCGCCGACGAGCCCGTCCAGCTGCTGGAGGTTGTGGCACATCTCGGCGCTGTCGGTGCCGACGACCACGAAGTAGGCCGACGGGGCCGGCCAGAAGGTGGATACCGCGCCGCCGTCGATCGCGACACCTTTGAACAGCCCATTGACCACATGCCGGTCACCATCGGCGTAGCGCTGTACCACCGAGATCCGGCTCAGTCGCTCCCCTTCGTACTCGGGCACCACCGCGCCGTTGTGGAACGGGACCCACACCTCCTGTGCGAACTTGCGGTGTCCGCGCCCGTACACGTCGAAGAGCAGCACCTTCGCCCGCGTGCCGTCCTCGGACAGCTCGATGGGCTTGAGTTCGAGCTGCCCGGCACGCAGGTCGCCGAGTCCCGGCCTCGGCTCCTTGGCCAGGATCGAATAGTCGATACGCACCGGGTCGAGCAGCCGATGATCTTCGGCGACCAGCTTGCCGCCCTTGAAGACGTAGCGGGCATTGATCTTGGACAGGCTGTCGGTGAGCACGATATCGGCGAACCGGCCCGGGCTCAGCGAGCCGAGGTCGCGGTCCTTGTGGAAGGAGCGGGCCGCGTAGAGGGTGCCCATCTTGATCGCCTGGATCGGTGGCATACCCATTTCGATCGCGAGGGAGATGACCCAGTCGATATGGCCTTGCCGCAGTACCCGGTCCACCGAGATGTTGTCGGCGCAGAGCTGGAAGTTCTCGGCGGGCCAGCGCCGTTTCACGATGGCGCGCAGCATGGTCCTGATCACCTCCGGGCTGCCGACACCGAATTTGATCTGTGTGTTGAGGCCGTACCGGATGCTCTTCTCGATATCGTCCTCGTTCCACACGTCGTGGTTGTTGTCCACCCCGATCGCGGGCATGTAGTTGAGCAGCATGTCCGACAGGGCGGTCACACCCCAGTGGCAGTTCACGAAACCCGCGTTCGCACGGCCGAGCGCGGATTTGCGGAAATCGTCGGCGTTGCCGGTCATATACGACAGGTGGGCCAATTCGCCGAGGCCGATCACCGGGTCGAGGTCGAGCATCGCCTCGGTGATCTCGGGTGCGCTCTTCTTGCCCGGCGCGAAGGCGTAGAGCCGGTACGGGAGCTTGTCGTGGTCGGCGAACAGCGCGCGGGCGGCCTCGACGGCCTCCTCGCCCGCCGCGCTGGCGAAGTCGAGCGTTTCGCCGAAGACGGTGGTGGTCCCGCTCGGCACGATCGCCTCGCCGAACGCGGCCGGATGCGCGAGCTGGGATTCGAAGTGCAGATGCACATCGATCAGCCCGGGAATCGCGTAAAGGCCTTGGCCGTCGAAGGACTCGCGGTATCGCACCACGGATTCGTCGGGGTTCAACGCGATGATGCGCTGCCCGTGTACCAGCAGTGTCCCCGGATAGACGGTCTCGCTGTGCACATCGAGAATGTGCAGATTGCGCAGCAGCAGGTCGGCTTCCCGCTCGCCTTCCAGGATGCCGAAGATCGTCCGTACGTAGTCGTCCTGGGTGGAAATGCCCGCGAAAGGGGCCTCGGTGGTCGAATTCTGTTCGGGCATGACGGTCCTCACGTCGATATTCACAACTTGCAGGTGAGGGCGGCCTATTACGTGGTCCCCTGCGCCTGTAT
Organism: Nocardia rhizosphaerae; assembly: GCF_042650365.1. Lineage (NCBI taxonomy): Bacteria > Bacillati > Actinomycetota > Actinomycetes > Mycobacteriales > Nocardiaceae > Nocardia > Nocardia rhizosphaerae. Next base: position 203,786 of record NZ_JBHSBA010000006.1, on the reverse strand, counting down.
CGATGGAACGCGATAAGCACTGTTGCCCACAAGCATTCGTTTTCGCACGAGGTGTACTAATATTTCGCACACATTCGGCGAGGAGGCGCGCGATGCTCCATTCACGACTGCTGCACTACATCGACGAGGTGGCGCGGCTCGGATCGATTCGGGCCGCCGGTGCCCGGCTACACGTCGCGCCCTCGGCGATCAACCGGCAGATCCTCATGCTCGAGGCCGAGCTCGAGCAGCCACTGTTCGAGCGGCTGCCGCGTGGGATGCGGCTCACTCCCGCGGGCGAGGCACTGGTGGCCCATATCCGGCGGACCCTGCGGCAGTACCGCGAGACCGTCGCAGATATCCGCGATCTGCGCGCGCTCGGCAACGGGGAGGTGGTGATCGCCACCATGACCGGTCTCGCCAGCAGCGTGGTCGCCACCGCCGCGGCGACCTTCCGCGCCCGCCATCCGCAGGTCAGGATCTCGATCCGCGCCATGTCGACACGTGAGATCGCGCGGGCGATCGAGGACAGCGAGGCCGACCTCGGGCTCGGCTTCAACATCCCGGCCTCGCCCCGGCTCGAGGTGTGCTGGCAACTCAACACCCGGCTCGGAGTCGTTGTGTCCCCACACCATCCGCTCACCGCCATGGACACCGTTCCGCTCGCGCAGTGCCCGCCGTTCCCGCTGATCTTCGCCGACCGTTCGATGGTGATCCACGGCATCGTCGCCGAGGCCTTCGCCAAGGCCGGGCTCGATATCCAGCCCGCCTTCCACACCAACTCGATCGAAACGATGAAGCGGCTCGCGATGTCCGGCGAGGCCATCGCCTTCCTCAGCGAATTCGACATCGCCGAGGAGCTGCGCGACGGCCGCCTGGTCTTCCGGCCGGTCCGGGATGCCTTCGACGTCAATATCCTGTCCCTGATCCGCAGGGAGAAGCACGGCCACGGTCTCGCCGCCGATCTCCTCGCCGAGGAGATCGGCACGACCTTGCGGCCGGGGAACACGCGAGCGGGCGGCGACGCGGCGCCGGAGCGTCCGTGACCAGCCGGTGGGTGCGACGCCGGGATCCGGGGTCCTCGGCATCTCACCGAAGTGGGGGACGGGTGGGTGAACCTCCCGAAACAGCGTTAGGCTCGGGGTCGTGACTTCCCACTACGATGTCGTCGTTCTCGGCGCTGGTCCCGGCGGATATGTCGCCGCGATCCGTGCCGCTCAACTCGGCCTGCGAACAGCGATTGTCGAGCAGAAATACTGGGGTGGCGTGTGCCTGAACGTGGGCTGCATCCCGTCCAAGGCACTGCTGCGCAACGCCGAGCTGGCCCATATCTTCCACAAGGAAGCCAAGACCTTCGGCATCTCCGGTGAGGTCAGCTTCGATTTCGGCGCGGCGTTCGACCGCAGTCGCAAGGTGGCGGACGGGCGCGTCAAGGGCGTGCACTTCCTGATGAAGAAGAACAAGATCGACGAGTTCGACGGTCTCGGCAGCTTCACCGGCCCGAACTCGCTCGACGTTGCCCTCACCAAGGGCGGCACCGAGTCGATCACCTTCGACAACGTCATCATCGCCACCGGCACCACCACCAAGCTGCTGCCGGGAACCCAGCTCTCGGACAACGTGGTTACCTACGAGGAGCAGATCCTCACCCGCGATCTGCCCGGCTCGATCCTGATCGTCGGCGCGGGCGCCATCGGCATGGAGTTCGCCTACGTCCTCAAGAACTACGGCGTCGACGTGCGGATCGTGGAATTCCTCGACCGCGCGCTGCCGAACGAGGACGTCGACGTCTCCAAGGAGATCACCAAGCAGTACAAGAAGCTCGGCATCACGATCACCACCGGTGCGGCCGTGCAGTCGATCGACGACGACGGCTCCAAGGTCACCGTGCAGATCAAGGACAACAAGTCCGGCGCGATCGAGACCGTCACCGTCGACAAGGTGCTGCAGGCCGTCGGCTTCGCGCCGCGCGTCGACGGCTACGGCCTGGAGACCACCGGTGTCGCGCTCACCGATCGCGGCGCCATCGCGATCGACGACAACATGCGCACCAACGTGCCGCACATCTACGCGATCGGTGACGTCACCGCCAAGTTGCAGCTCGCGCACGTGGCCGAGGCGCAGGGCGTGGTCGCCGCCGAGACCATCGCCGGTGCCGAGACCATGACTCTCGGCGACTACCGGATGATGCCGCGCGCCACCTTCTGCCAGCCGCAGGTCGCCAGCTTCGGCCTCACCGAGCAGCAGGCCCGCGACGAGGGCTACGACGTGAAGGTCGCGACCTTCCCGTTCACCGCCAACGGCAAGGCGCACGGCCTGGCCGACCCGACCGGTTTCGTCAAGCTCATCGCCGACAACACCCACGGCGAACTGATCGGCGGCCATCTCATCGGCCCCGACGTCTCCGAGCTGCTGCCCGAGCTGACCCTGGCTCAGAAGTGGGACCTCACGGTCAACGAACTGGCCCGCAATGTGCACACCCACCCGACCCTGTCGGAGGCGCTGCAGGAAGCGATCCACGGCCTGGCAGGCCACATGATCAACTTCTGAGCGGTGTTGTTGGAGCGCTGGCGCGCTCGAGTCGCTGTGTTCGTTGGAGCGCTGGCGCGCTCGAGTCGCGGCCCCCTTGTGTCCCGTCGATCAGGCACCGTTTCTTGCTCCTTCGTCGCTTGCGAAACGGCGCCTGAT
>NZ_JBHSBA010000006.1:0-201052 GCF_042650365.1 Nocardia rhizosphaerae | reverse complement strand
TGCGAAACGGCGCCTGATCGACGGGACGGGCCGCGACCGCCGACTTCGTCGGCGTGACCCTCCTCGGGGTCGGGTCGTGGGGGCTGGGTTGGGTGGTGAGGCTGCGGTGCCTATTGGAGTGCTGGCGCGCTCGTGTCGCCGCTGCGCGGTGGACCCTCCTCGGGTCGGGTCTCGTGTGGGGCTGGGTTGGGTGGTGAGCTGCGGTTTTCTCGTATGCCGGGCTCGGGGCTATTTTCTGTTGTTTCTTTTCGGCCAAATTGCTCGCGTTGATTTGGTGAATTGCGTTTGTGTGACAGATGATGCGTTGGCACCTCAAGGTGAAGTTCCTGGCTCGTGTTCGACATGTTTGTGTTCCATGAGACAGTCCCTCGTCCCGGTGGTTCCGTGGGGCGGCGGACAGGGAGGTAACTGACTCGATGAGCAAGCGCATTCTCGGTTGGGCCGCACGGGCGGCGGCGCTGGTCGCGGTGGCCGGATTCGGCACCATGGCACCGGCGGTGGCCGAACCTCTTTTCCCCGGTGGTCCCGATATTCCCGGTGTCAGCTCGATCATCGCGACACCGTCGCCGTGTCCGGTGGTCGAGGCGCGGGCTTGCATGCGGCTGTCGACGAACGAGGCGTGGCTGGTCGACAACGGCCGCGTCGTCTTCGGTCCGACGCCGATCTCGCACGGCATGCCGGGGTACGAAACCCCGCCCGCGGTCACCCGTATTTCCTTCAAGCGGGAATTCCACTGGAGCACGATGCACAACGCGCCGATGCGCTGGGCCACCTTCTTCAACGGCGACATGGCTTTCCACGTCGGCCCGGTGGATTCCAAGTCGCACGGCTGCGTCCGGATGACCGAGGACGGTGCGCACCGCTTCTTCGACTACCTCAACCCGGGCGACATCACCCAGGTGATCGTGTAGAACTCGGCGTGTGCGCAGGGTAGGTGGTTGATCGGCGGGGCCGTCGCCCTCACCCCGGACGGCGGTCCGTCGGCCACGTACCCACGGTGCTGCGAAAGCTATGGTCGGAGTGCTGGTCATAATTATGACCGAACGGTATCCTGGCTGCATGGAGATCATCCCCATCACCGAAGCCAAGACGCGCATCGCTGAACTCGCTGATCGGGTGGCTCGCGAGCACGATCACTTCACGATCACCCGCAACGGCCGTGCTGACGTGATGCTGATTTCTGTCGCCGAGTATGAGTCGATGCAAGAGACCTTGGAGGTCCTTAGCGACAAGGAAACGATGTCTGACCTGCGGAAATCTGCCGAGGACTTCGCTGCGGGCGAGACGTTCGATGCCGATGAGGTCCTCGCTGAGCTGGAGCGGCACCATCGCGGTGTCGCATGACCCGACCTGCCGAGCCCTACGCTGTGGTGCTGTCGGCCCAAGCGCGCCGTAACATCCGGGAACACCTGCCTTCGGATGTCGCGTTTGCCGCGCTGGAGACCATCAGGGGGCCGATCGCCGCGAATCCTCGTCGTGTGGGCAAGCCCCTGAACGAACCATTCGATGGATTCTATTCCGCGAGGCGGGGCACGTACCGGATCGTGTACCGCATCAACGAAGACAAGCACGCAGTCGAAATACACTCGGTCCGCCACCGGCGCGACGTCTATCGTTCCTGAACGGTGGCATGGCCTTCCGTGGCGACATCACCCAGGTGATCGTGTAGAACTCGGCGTGTGCGTAAGTGGTTGATCGGCGGGGCCGTCGCCCTCACGGTGGTCGTGGCGGTGGCGGCCGGGCTGTATGTCCTGATGAATTCGCGGACCTATCAGCTGGCGGGCCGATTGGTCGACCGGGTGGAGACGACCGAGAAGGTCGTCGCGCTCACCTTCGACGACGGCCCCACCGATCGCACTCCCGAGGTGTTGCGGACGCTCGCCGACCTGGAGGTCACCGCCACCTTCTATCTGATCGGTGACAATCTGGCCGCCAACCCCGAGTACGGTGCGGCCATCGCGGCCGCGGGGCACGAGATCGGCAACCACTCCTACCATCATCGGCGCATGGTGTTCATCTCCGGCGAGACCGCGCGCGACGAGGTGGAACCGACCGACGCGGAGATCCGCCGCACCGGCTACCGAGGTCCGATCACCTTCCGTCCCCCGTACGGCAAGAAGTTGTGGTCGTTGCCGCGCTACCTGTCCGAGCACGACCGCACCACGGTGACCTGGGACGTCGAGTCCGACTCCGCCGGTGGTGCCACCAGGGCTGCCATTGTCGCCGACACGATGGCGGGCACCCGCCCCGGCTCGATCGTGCTGCTACACGTCATGCACCGCGGTGAGTCTCTCGCGGCGCTTCCCGAGATCGTCGAGGGGCTACGTGCCGAGGGCTATCGCTTCACCACCGTCTCCGACCTGATGCGGCGGTAACTCGCCGGGCCGTGCGCGGGTCAGCCGCCGGGTGTGGTGGCACGGTGGTAGTTCGCCTGTGCCGCGCGGACGGTGTCGATATTGGTTTCCAGCACCTCGATCAGCGCTTCCAGCCGGTCGGCCACTTGCGCGCCCAGTTCGGTCAGGGTGTATTCCACGCGCGGTGGAATGGCCTCGAGGACCTCGCGATGAACCATGCCGTCGCGTTCGAGCGTCTGCAGGGTCTGCGACAGCATCCGTTCGCTGACGCCGTCGACGCGCCTGCGTAGCGCGCCGAACCGATACGGCCCCTCGCGCAGCGCGACCAGGGCGAGCACGCCCCAGCGGCTGGCGACATTCTGCAGCACGGGTCGTGAGCCACAGTTGCGCGCGAAGACGTCGGCTTCCAGCGTCGGGCCTCCCGCCGCCGAGGGTGGTCGCTGCGTGCTCATCGCCTGATCGTACCGCTCTTGACTAGAGTGCCTGCGGAATGAATAGTGCTAACTATTTGTTAGTGCATGGCGGATCGTACGTACTCTTGGAGGTAGAAGATGACTGTCGCGGTGACCGGAGCGAGTGGACAGCTGGGTAGGCTCGTTGTCGAGGCCCTGCTGACGGCGGGCGAGCGGCCCGTCGCGATCGTGCGTGACCCGGCCAAGGTCGCCGACCTCGCCGATCGTGGTGCGGTGGTCCGGCAGGCCTCCTACGACGACCCGGCCGCGCTCGACGCCGCGCTGACCGGCGTCGAGCGGCTCCTGCTGGTCTCGGGTAACGAGTTCGGCTCGCGGGTCGCCCAGCACACCAACGTCGTCCGGGCGGCCGAGCGCGCCGGCGTCGATCTGCTCGCGTACACCAGCATTCCGGCCGCGACCAGGAATCCGATGATCCTCGCGCGGGAACACCGCGGCACCGAAGAGGTGCTCGCCACCGCGGCCGTGCCCACCGTGCTACTGCGCAACAGCTGGTACTGGGAGAACTACGCGGCGGGTGCCGCGCACGCCGCGCGGACCGGCGTGCTCGCCGGCGCCTCGGGTGCGGGCCGGGTTTCCGGCGCGCCACGCGCCGACTATGCCGCCGCTGCCGCCGCGGTACTCACCACCGATGGTCATGCGGGCCGGACCTACGAGCTCGGTGGTGACGATGCCTTGACCGGTGCCGAGATCGCGGCCGTGATCGCCGAGGTCGCGGGCAGGCCGGTGCGCTACGAGAACCTGGCCGAGACCGACTACGCGGCGGTCCTCGGCGAGGCCGGGCTGCCGGAGTCGGTGGCCGCGGCCCTGGCCGATGCGGACACCGGGATCGGCGCCGGGCTGCTCGAAATCCGTACCGGCGAACTGGCCGCGCTCATCGGGCGTCCGGTCACCCCGCCGGTGGCGGCGTTCCGGGCGATGCTCGGCTGAAACGGGGGTGGGCCGATGGGGAGCTGGTGTGGCAGAGTTCGGGTGTGGCTTCCGATACTCCCCGCCGACCCGTGCACGTCTACCTGAGTGGGCTGCTGTTCGTGGTGGGCATTCTGCATTTCGTCGCGCCCAAGCTCTTCGACGGCATCGTGCCACCGAAGCTGCCCGGCAACCCGCGGACCTACACCTACGGGTCCGGGGTCGCCGAGCTCGGGGTGGCGACGGCCCTTGCGGTGCCGCGGACGCGCCGCCTCGGCGGGTGGCTGGCCGCCGGGCTGTTCGTCGGGGTGTTCCCGGCGAACGTCCAGATGGCCGTCGACGTGGTCGGCAATCCGAAGGCGTCCGGCCTGTTCAAGGCCGGGGTGCTGGCGCGCCTGCCGCTGCAGATCCCGCTGGTGCTCGGCGCACTGCGGGTCGCGCGCCGGTAGCTCACACCCACTGCACGAGCTGGATGACGATCCCGTTGGGGTCGGTCAGCTGGAAGTAGCGCTCGCCCCATTCCTCGGTCTCGATCGCGGTCTCGATCGGGACCCCTTCGCCGCGCAGGCGCTCGTACTCGGTGTCGATGTCGTCGACGGTGAACACCACCAGCGTGCCGTCTCCCGCGCTGCCCGCGATCCGGGTCGGCTTGAACGTGCCGAGCCCGGTACGCAGGTAGATGACATTCATCCCGGCATCCGGCCGGGCGAGTGAGACGAAACCGTCGGCGGCCATCTGCTCGGTGAATCCGAGATGGTCGATCAGGAACCGCGCCGACGCCTTCGGGTCGGCGACATTGAGCGAGATGGCGGAAGCGGTGATCTGCATGCGGACTCCTGGGTGCGGTTACTCCGTACTTTGTACGCTTGAAACGATGCCGAGAGACCGCCGGTTCCGCTCTATGACCTACGTCACTGCTCTTGGTCTGTCACTCGCTCCGCCAGATGGACGGTCACCGTGTCGCCCTCCTGCTTGCCGATGGCCGCGCGGATGTCGGCCTTCACCGGAAGTTTGTGGGTACCGTCGCCGAGCGCCATGAAGGAACTCCGGAACGGATAGCCATCGATCGTGCCCCGCACCTTGACCAGCCCGCGAGTACCGAAGAACTCCGCCGACTCCGGCCAGACGACATAGGTCCAGCCGCCTTTCTCCTGGCTCTTCTGCAAAGTCGCGGTGAACTGTTTGTCCAGCATGGTGTGCCACCTGTCTCGAGTTCTGGCTCTTACCAGGTAAGACGACAGCACCCGAGCGATCTCATCGGTGCTGTGCCTGATGGCGCCGCCCCGAGGCCCACCAGGATCGGCGCTAGAAAGTGTCGCGGTCGATGCGCAGAGTGGTGATGGTGGCGGCCAGGCCCTCGTACTGGTTGATCAGCAGCACGATCTCGATGAGGCGACGCTCGTCGTAGTGTGCGGCGAGTTCGGCCCAGGCGGCGTCGTCGACATCGCGGGTGCGCACCAGCTGGTCGGTGACGGTGAGCAGCGCGCGCTGCCGTGGCGTCCAGCCCTCGGCTTCGGGGCCTGCGCCGACCCGATCGATCTCCACCCCGGTGAGTCCAGCCTTGCGGCCCAGGCGGCGGTGGTGGTCGGTCTCGTAGGCGCAGTCGCGCAGGTGCGCGACGCGCAGGATCACCAGCTCGGCCTCGGCGCGCGGCAGCCGCCCGCCGGGCATGAGCTTGCCGGAGAAATGCAGCCAGCCCCGGAACAGCCCACCGGTGCGGCCGAGTGTGCTGAAAAGGTGCGCGTCGTCGGTGCCGGAGGCGCGGGAGAGCACCTGCCAGACGACCCAGTTGATCGGCCCGAGCTCCCCGAAGCGCCCTGGCGAAATGCGTGGTCGGACGGCGGACTCCATGCGTCGGAGCGTACTCGGCGGTATCGAATTTGGGAGCGGACTGCGGTAGTCGTGCCGGTTTTCTTGGTTTCCAGTGGTTTTCGCACCGCTCGCGCGTCATGATCGGGGGGCACCGCGGCGGCGGTGCGAGGACGCAGCACTGGTAGGGGAACACAAGCACATGCTGGTTCGGATCAGGCCGGGGCCGGAGCTCAGCGGCGCCGAGCGCGAGTTCGTCGAGTGCCTGCGCGCGTATCCGAGCACCGGGCTCGCGCTGGTGGATTGCCGGGTGGGCGATCGCAGGCTCGGCGCGGTGATCATGACGCCGCGCGGGATCACGGTCATCGAGGTGAAGGGGTTCCGGCGGCGGCAGAGCGGACTGCTCGCAGTGTCGGCCGGCGCGTGGACGATCAGCGACAACCCGCTGGAACTGGACACCGAGCAGTCCGCCGGGCTCACCGACCAGGTCGAGCACGGCGTGCACGCGGTGCGGGTGGCGCTGGAACAGGCGCTGCAGGACGGCGGGCACATCGCGGGCGCGGTGGTGCTCGTGCCGTATCGGGGGGTGGTGGTTCGCCCGGCGCGCACCGCGCTGCGCCCCGGTCTCGACGTGCTGATCGCCAACACCATCGACGCGCACGAGCTGCGGGTCTACCTGGAGGGTTTCGCCGCGGGCCGCCGCGAGTGGACCGTGGACCGGGTGCGCAACGCCTGCACCGCGCTCGGTGTCGCCCAGCTGACGCCGTCGAAGGCCGAACTGGCCGACGACGGGTTCGACACCAACCGCCCCGCGCAGGCCCCGATTCCGCCGCCGCCGCGCAAGTTCACCGCACCGGTCGCGGCGCCGCCGCCTGTCGCGCCGTCGCGCCGCGACAGGCTGGTCGGCCCGATCGTCTTCGCCGCCGCCCTGCTCGGTGTGTTCGTGGTGTTCCTCGTCGTCGGCCATGCCCTGCTCCAGGATTCGCCGGGCCAGCGGTCGACCACGACGACGACAACGACCACCACCTCGGTCGCCGTCCCCGGCACGCAGCCACGGCCCGAGTGCTTCCCGTTCGAGCCGACCTGCTGATCAATCCCGCACGGCGCGACCGAGTTTGGTGAACGCGATGGCCTGTTCCGCGCGCACCCGCACGTGCGCGCGCGAGGTCGCGATGTGGGCGGTGAGCGAGCGCAGTGCCAGCTCCGGCTCCCCGGCGAGTACCTGCTCGGCGATGGTGATGTGATCGGCGGTCATGGCGGCGATCCGGTCGGCGGTCGGCATGTCCATCGTGCGGACCGGGCGCACCCGCACATGCAACGCCGCCAGTGCCTCGGCCAGCGCCGAGTTTCCCGCGGAGCGGAGCAGTTCGATGTGGAACCGCTCATCGGCGGCGACCAGCGCGGTCCCCGGTTCCGGTGGAGTGTCGCGGTAGTCGAGCCAGTGCGCCAGCTCGGTGCCGACGGCATGCAGGTCGTGGCCGGCCGAACCGCCGCTCACCCGCTGGAACCCCCGCGCTTCCAGCACGATCCGCAATTCGAACAGCTCGTCGAGTTCGGCCAGCCGCGGCCGGTAGAGATAGAGCCCGTCGGCGTGCCGCTGAATCAGCCCGTCGGCCTGTAACCGGGCCAGCGCCTCGCGCACCGGAGTGCGCGAGACGCCGTAGCGCTTGGCCAGCCGTTCGGCGCGCAGCCGTTCGGCCGACGGCAGCGCGCCGGTGGCCAGGTCCTCACGGAGCGCCTCGTAGACGCGTTCGGCCAGCGACACCCGCCCCCTGCGTGGCATCCGCGTGCCTGCGTTCAGATCGCCATCGCGGCGCGGACCGCGGCCTCCGCGCCTGCCCCGCCGGCGCCGGTGGAGCCGAGATGCCCCGAATGCAGCACGTAGTAGTGGCCTGCCGCCTGCAGGGCGAAGCCGATGTGCTGCTCGACCAGCAGCACGCTGAGCCCACCGCGCTGGGTCAACTCGATGATGGTGCGCTCGATCTCGGCCACCACCGACGGCTGGATGCCCTCGGTCGGCTCGTCCAGGATCAGCAGCTTGGGCTCGGTGATCAGGGCGCGCGCGATGGCCAGCTGCTGACGCTGGCCGCCGGAGAGCAACCCGGCCTTGCGGGTGAGCAGTTCCCGCAGCGCGGGGAACAGCGTGAGCGATTCCTCGATCAGCGCCTTGCCGCGTTTACGCCCGTCGGCGACCACCTGTAGGTTCTCGGCGGTGGTGAGCTGTGGAAAGCTCTGCTGCCCCTGCGGAACATAGGCGATACCGCGCTTGACCCGCTGCGACGGCGACAGCTTGGTGATCTTCTCGCCGTCGAAGGTGATCGTGCCCGACTTGGTCGGCAGCAGACCGACCGCGGTGCGCAGCAGGGTGGTCTTGCCCGCGCCGTTGTGGCCCATGATGGCGACCACGCTGTCGTCGGGCACGGTGAGGCTGACCCCGTGGATCACCTCGGTGCGCCCGTAGCCGGAGTGGATGTCGTGTAGTTCAAGCATCGGCCGATTCCTTGTCCGTCGTGTCCTCGGCCAGTGCCGCGGTGCCGAGATAGACCTCCTGCACCTTCGGGTCGGCCTGGACCTGCTCGACACTGCCCTCGCTGAGCACCTTGCCGCCCGCGAGCACCGTCACCGAGGTGGCGAAGGAACGCATGAAGTCCATGTCGTGTTCCACCACCACGACGACGCGGTCACTACCGATGCGGCGCAACAGGTTTCCGGTCTCCTCGCGCTCCTCGGCGCTCATCCCGGCGACCGGCTCGTCGAGCAGCAGCACCGAGGCGTTCTGCACCAGCAGCATGCCGATCTCGAGCCACTGCTTCTGGCCGTGCGCGAGCACCCCGGCGGGCTGGTCCCGCAGCGCGGTGAGACCCGTTGTCTCCAACGCCTCTTCGATGGCGGGCAGTACCGACTTGCGCTTGCGCAGCAGTGTCAGCGCCGACCGGCCGGCGCCTGCCGCGATGTCGAGATTCTGCAGCACGCTCAGCTGCTCGAACACGCTCGCGGTCTGGAAGGTGCGGCCGACGCCGAGCCGGGCGATCTGGTGCACCTTCTTGCCGATCAGCTCGTTGCCGGTCTTCTGGGCCGAGCCGGTAGCAGGCACCAGACCGGTGATGGCGTCGATGAGGGTGGTCTTGCCTGCGCCGTTGGGGCCGATCAGGAACCGCAGGTCGCCTTGCAGCACCGTGAGGTCGACGTCGGTGACGGCCTTGAATCCGTCGAAACTGACCGAGAGACCACGGATTTCGAGGTACTCGCTGTCCATGCCGGCATTGCCGCCCGCTTTGGGTTCGTTGCTCATCGCGCTTCCACCTTCTCCTCGGTGCCGACGGCGGGTTCGGCCGGCGGCGGCGCCGGTTTCCGGCTGTCGAGCCAGCCCTTGAGCAGCGGCCACAGCCCGGCCAGGCCCGCGGGGATGAATCCGACGACGACGATGAACAGCACGCCCTGCAGATACGTCCAGCCCGAAGGGAACGATTCCGACAGTGAGGTCTGCGCCCACGCGACGCCGATCGCGCCCAGTACCGGGCCGAGCAGCGTGGTGCGGCCGCCGATGGCGACGCCGATCAGGAACGCGATGGACGGGACGATCCCGATGTCGGCCGGCGAGATGATCCCGACGATCGGAGTGAACAGCGCACCAGCGATGCCCGCCAGGAACGCCGCGACCACATACGCCACGATCTTGATGTTGGCCGGGTCGTAGCCGAGGAACCGCACGCGCTCCTCGGCGTCGCGCACCGCGACGAGCAGTTCGCCGTAGCGGCTGTTGTTGAGCTGACGGATCAGCGCCACCACCGCGAGCAGCGTGCCCGCCGCGATGAAGAACAGCATCTGCCGGTTGACCGGGTCCGACAGGGTGAACCCGAAGAAGGCGCGGAAGTCCGACAGGCCGGTGAAGCCGCCGATGGCCTGCTGGCCGGTGAGCAGGATCGCCAGCGCCGCGGCCAGTGCCTGACTGAGGATGGCGAAGTACGCGCCGCGCACCCGGCGCTTGAACACGCCGAAGCCGAGGATCGCGGCGATCAGGCCGGGCAGCACCAGGATGGCGATGATGGCTACCGGCGCCGAGCTGAACGGCTGCCAGAAGCCGGGCAGTTCGCGGATGCCCGCGATCTCCATGAACTCGGGGACGTCGTTGCCGAGGCGGGCCGCGTCGGCGAGCTGCATGTGCATGGCCATGATGTAGGCGCCGATGCCGAAGAACACGCCCTGGCCGAGGGTGAGCATGCCGCCACGGCCCCAGGCCAGCCCGATGCCCGCCGCGACGATGGCGAAGCACAGGAACTTGGCGAGCAGGTTCAGGCGGAAGTCGCTGAGCACCGCGGGGGCGACACCGAAGAGCAGGATCGCGGCGAGGCCGAATCCGAGCAGCGGCGTAGCCCGCGGGTAGTCCCGAAGACGTTCGGTCAGTGCGGTCGTCATGCCAAACTCCTTGTCCGCACGGTGAACAGGCCCTGGGGGCGGACCTGCAGGAAGATGACGATCAGCACGAACACGATCACCTTCGCGATGGAGGCGGTGGTCGAGTATTCGATGAACGAGTTCAGCAACCCGAGCGCGAACGCCGCGATCACCGTGCCCTTGATCTGACCGAGCCCGCCGATCACGACGACGAGGAACGCGTCGATCAGGTAGCTCTGGCCGATGGTGGGACTGGTCGAGCCGATCAGGGTGAGCGCCACACCGGCGACACCGGCCAGGCCGGACCCGATGAAGAAAGTGCTGATATCGGTGAAACGGGAAGAGATACCGGAGGTTTCGGCCAGTCCACGGTTCTGCACGACGGCCCGGATCCGCCTGCCCATCGGGGTGGTCTTGAGTACGGCGGCCAGCGCGGTCACCGCGACGATCGCCAGCACCAGGATGAAGATGCGGGTCTTGGGGACCACCGCGCCCGCGATGGTGATGCCGCCGCTGAGCCATTCGGGGACGAGCACGTTCTTGGCCGGCGCGCCGAAGATGTCGCGCGCGGCCTGCTGCAGCACCAAGCCGACACCGAAGGTGACCAGCAGCGTGTCCAGCGGCCGGTCGTACATGTACCGGATCAGGCCCATTTCCAGCGCGGCGCCGAGCAGGCCGCCGACCAGGAAGCCGAGCAGCAGTGAAACCAGCAGCGAGACACCCGCCGACGAGAACACCTGCTGCACAACGTAGGTGGTGTAGCAGCCGGCCATGATGAACTCACCGTGCGCCATATTGATGACGCCCATCTGACCGAAGGTCAGGGCGAGGCCGAGCGCGGCGAGCAGCAGAATCGATCCCAGGCTCAACCCGGTGAAGAGCTGGCCGATCAACACGTCCATTGCAGTGGACTCCTTGGAACTGGGGCGGTGTGGGACGCGCAGACAGCGCGTCCCACACCGGTCGGGCGGCTTACTTCAGGCCCTTGGCCCAGTCGTAGGACTCGAGGTACGGGTCGGGGGTGATGGCATCGCCGGAATCCCAGACGGTGTAGATCAGGCCGTCTTCGCGGATCTCACCGATGCGGGCGGTCTTGCTGATGTGGTGGTTGGAGCCGTCGATGGTGACGGTGCCCTCCGGCGCGTCGAAGCTCACGCCGTCGGCCGCGGCCTGGATGTCGGCCACCGCGAACGAGTCCGCCTTCTCCACGGTGTTCTTCCACAGGTAGACCGAGGCGTAGGCGGCCTCCATCGGGTCGGAGGTGGGCTTGTCGGCGCCGAACGCGGCCTTGTAGTCGGCGACGAACTTCTTGTTCGCCGGGCTGTCGACGGTCTGGTAGTAGTTCCAGGCGGTGACCTGGCCCGCGATGTTCTGCGCGCCGATGCCGGCGACCTCTTCCTCGGCGATCGACACCGAGACGACCGGCATGTCGGCGGCCTTCAGGCCCGCGTTGGTGTACTCGCGGAAGAAGGCGACGTTGGAGTCACCGTTGAGGGTGTTGAACACCGCGTCGGCGTCGGCGGAGCGCACCTTGTTGACGATGGTGGAGAAGTCGGTGGAGCCGAGCGGGGTGTAGTCCTCGCCCTTGATCTCGATGCCGTTGGCCTCGGCGTATGCCTTGATCACGCGGTTGGCGGTCTGCGGGAAGACATAGTCGGAGCCGACCAGGTACAGGGACTTGACGCCCTTTTCCTTGAGGTAGTCCAGCGCGGGCACGATCTGCTGGTTGGTGGTGGCGCCGGTGTAGAAGATGTTCTTGCTGTCTTCCAGGCCCTCGTACTGCACGGGGTAGTAGAGCAGCGAGTTCAGGCTCTCGAACTTGGGCTTCATGGCCTTACGGCTCGACGAGGTCCAGCCGCCGAAGACCGCGGCGACACAGTCGGAGCTGATCAGCTTCTCGGCCTTCTCGGCGAAGGTCTTCGGGTCGGACGCGCCGTCTTCGAGGACGATCTCGATCTGCTTGCCGAGCACACCGCCCGCGGCGTTGATCTGGTCGATCGCCAGCTTGGTCGAGTTGGCAACGGTGACTTCGGAAATCGCCATGGTGCCGGAGAGCGAGTGTAGCGAGCCGACCTTGATCGTGTCCGAGGTGGTGTCGACGCAGGACGCGGCGGTCGAACCGGACGACGCGTCGTCGCGGGCACCGCACGCGGTGAGCAACAGGCCTGCGACGGCCACCGCGGCAGGCACGGCGAGCGCCTTGACCAAACGGGAATCAGACATAGGGCGGTTCTCCTCATCAGGTGGTACGGCGGCGCCATACGCGCCACAACGAATACCGCCGCGTGTACACCGGGTTGTATACAGCGGCTGTATTCGTCAGGCGAACAGTAGGTGGCCGATGTTGCCCCGAAATATCTGTTGGTCACATGCCCGTTTCGGCTGTTTCATCCGTGTGAATTGTTCATCGCGAGACGGCTCCCGAGTTCGGCGTGGCTACGGTTGCGTAGGGGTGATCCGGTGCGGCACGCTTCGGTTTCGTACGACGTCGAACAGCCGGAATCGCGCGGCACTCGGGCCGCGCGGGGTCAGTCGAGGAGGAGCCCAGTGGGGCACTACAAGGCCAACGTGCGTGACATCGAATTCAATCTGTTCGAGGTGCTCGGGCTCGACAAGCTCCTCGACACCGGCGCCTACGGCGACCTGGACTCCGATACCGTGCGCCAGATCCTCGACGAGGTGAAGCGGCTGGCCGAGGGGCCGATCGCGGAATCGTTCGCCGCGGCCGACCGCGAGCCGGTGGTCTACCGGCCGGAGACCTTCGACATCACCGTGCCCGAACCGCTGCGCAAGACGGTGGCCGCGGTGCACGAGGCCGGCTGGTATCGGCTCGGCATGCCGGAGGGCATGGACGGCACCCCGGCGCCGAATGTTCTGATGTGGGCGCTCAACGAACTCGTCGTCTGCGCCAACCCCGCCGCCAGCTTCTTCAACATGGGCCCGGTCATGGGCTCGGTGCTCTACGAGGTGGGTACCGAGGAGCAGAAGCGGTGGGCGCGTGGCGGTTTCGAGCGCGGCTGGCAGGGCACCATGGTGCTCACCGAGCCCGACGCCGGGTCCGATGTGGGCGCGGGCCGCACCAAGGCGGTACCGCAACCGGACGGGTCGTGGCACATCGAGGGGGTGAAGCGGTTCATCTCCGGCGGTGACGTGGGCGAGGTCGCCGAGAACGTCTTCCACCTCGTGCTCGCGCGACCGGAAGGCGCGGGACCCGGCACCAAGGGCCTCTCGCTGTTCTACGTGCCCAAGTTCCTCTTCGACCCGCAGACCTTCGAGCTCGGCGACCGCAACGGTGTCTATGTCACCGGGGTCGAGCACAAGATGGGGATCAAGTCCTCGCCGACCTGCGAGCTGACTTTCGGCGGTACCTCGGTGCCCGCCAAGGGCTGGCTGGTCGGCGACGTGCACAACGGCATCGCGCAGATGTTCAAGGTGATCGAGAACGCGCGCATGACCGTCGGAGTGAAGTCCTCCGGCACGCTGTCCACCGGGTATCTGAACGCGCTCGAATACGCCAAGACCCGCGTCCAGGGCGCCGACCTGACCCAGATGGCCGACAAGGCCGCACCGCGGGTGACCATCACCCACCACCCCGACGTGCGCCGGTCGCTGGCCATGCAGAAGGCCTACGCCGAAGGGCTGCGGGCGGTGTATCTGTACACCGCCGCGCACCAGAACGACGATGTAGCCCAGCTGGTGTCGGGCGCCGACCCCGAGCTCGCGCACCGGGTGGACGATCTGCTGCTGCCGATCGTCAAGGGTGTCGGTTCCGAGCGCGCCTACCAGCTGCTCACCGAGTCGCTGCAAACCTTCGGCGGGTCCGGCTATCTGCAGGACTACCCGATCGAGCAGTACATCCGCGACGCCAAGATCGACTCCCTCTACGAGGGCACCACCGCCATCCAGGCCCAGGACTTCTTCTTCCGCAAGATCGTTCGCGATCGCGGCGCCGCGCTCGGTCATGTGAACGCCCAGATCAGCGCCTACCTGGACAACGACAGCGGCCGCTTCGCCACCGAACGCGCCCTGCTGCGCACCGCCCAGTCCGATATCCAGGCGATGGCGGCGACCCTCACCGGTTACGCCATGGCGGGCCAGACCGACGCGACCGAGCTGTACAAGGTGGGCCTCGGCTCGGTCCGCTTCCTGATGGCCGTCGGCGACCTGCTCATCGCCTGGCAGCTACTGATGCAGGCCGATATCGCCGCCGCCGCCCTCGCCGGCGACGCCTCGCCCAAGGACCGCCCGTTCTATCAGGGCAAGGTTGCAGTGGCCACCTTCTTCGCCAGGAACGTCCTGCCCGAACTCACCGCGACCAGGAACATCCTCGCCAACCTGGACAACGACATCATGTCCATCCCGGAAGAAGCCTTCTGAGTGCTGTCCAGTACCGCTGGCGACTACTCGTAGAGATCTTCACGCCGTGCCCTGGCTGCCGGCGGTGAGGATCTCATCCATCATCTGGCCGATGGTGAGATTAGCGGGTTCACCGCCTTCGGCAACGGCTTCATCGGCGATCCGGCCGAGTTGCTCGTCCTCCCACTCCTCGAGCTTGGCGAGCATGAACATCGGAATCAGCGCGGCGGCGGGTTCGCCCGCGCGCGTGATCACGGTGATGTGTCCGTCCCTCGCCGCGCTGGTGACGACGGCCGGAAGCTGAGCTCGGGCTTCACGAATGCTGAGCTGATCGTCCATTCATCATGTGTACACCCGAGGGCGTACACCCCGGGTGTAACCGACTACTTGATCAGGTAGGGGGAGACCGAGCTGCGGTGTTCGCTGATGTCGAGGGCCTTGCCGAGTGGGGGGAAGGCGCGCTGGGGGCAGTTGGAGCGGACGCAGACGCGGCAGCCCGCGCCGATCGGGGTGGCTGAGGCCTCGCCGAGGTCGATGCCGTCGGCGTAGACGACGCGGCCCGCGTGGCGCAGTTCGCAGCCGAGGCCGATGGCGAAGGTCTTGCTCGGCTGGCCGTAGCGGGTGGCGCGCCGTTCCACCGTGCGCGCCACCCACAGGTATTTGCGGCCGTCGGGCATCTGGGCGATCTGGGTCATGATCTTGCCCGGATAGGCGAAGGTCTCGTAGACGTTCCACAGCGGGCAGGTGCCGCCGCTGGCGGAGAAGTGGAACCCGGTGGCGGACTGGCGTTTCGACATATTGCCCGCGCGGTCCACGCGGACGAAGGAGAACGGCACCCCGCGCAGGCTCGGCCGCTGCAGCGTGGAGAGCCGGTGGCAGATGGTCTCGTAGCTCTGGGAGAAGAAGGCCGAGAGCCGCTCGATGTCGTAGCGGAAGTCCTCGGCCACCTCGTGGAAGTGGTTGTAGGGCAGCACCGTCGCGGCGGCGAAGTAGTTGGCCAGGCCGAGCATGGCCAGCTTGCGGGCCGCCTCGGAGGCGAAATTGCCCTCCTCGACCAGCTTCTCGAGCAGTGGCCCGCACTCCAGGTAGGCGAGCTCGGCGGCCAGTTTGAAGGTGCGCTGGCCGCCGGACAGGTGCGGGGAGATCTCGAGCTGGTTGGTCTCGGGGTCGAAGTGGTGCAGCACGCCCTCGCCGAGGTCGATCCGTTCGGCGATACGCACGCCGTGCGCGCGCAGCAAGCGGACGATCTCGGTGCTCACCTCGCCGCCGTGGAACCGGATGCGGGCGGTGAGGTCCTCGGCCGCGGTGTCGAGTTCGTGGATGTAGTTCTGCCGCTGATAGAAGTAGTCGCGCACTTCCTCGTGCGGTTTGGAGATGGCGGCGCTGCCGGAGCCGTCGGCGAACCGGTCCTCGGTGGCCGCGGCCAGCTGGGCGCTGGTGTTGCGGTACCGGTTGTGCATGGCCACCAGGGCGCGGGCCATGCTCGGATGCGCCGAGACCATGTCGGCGATCTCCTGGGTGTCGGCCTCGATGCCCAGCTCGGCGTCCATCACGACCTCCTGGAGCTCGGCGATGAGCCGGGTGTCGTCGTGGGCGGAGAAGAAGGCGGGGTCGACGCCGAAGACCTCGTTGATCCGCTTGAGCACCGGCACCGTGAGCGGGCGAACGTCGTGCTCGATCTGATTGAGATAGCTGGCCGAGATCTCCAGTTTCTGGGCCAAGGCGACCTGGCTCAGCCCGCGTTCGGTCCGCAGCTGGCGCAGCCGCGCACCGACAAAGGTCTTGGCCATGCGTCCAGCTTATGGCGGTTTTCGCAGCCTTGCCAACGGAACATTAACAGCGTGGGGTGAGCGATGTGTCACACCGTCGCGTTACCGTCATCGGGTGCTGTTCAGTGATGTCGTCGCGGCCTCGGCGGCCGTGCGGGCAACCAGGTCACGCAAGGCGAAGATCGCCGCGCTGGCCGAACTGCTCGCGGCCGCGGGCACTGGGGAGATCGGGACGGTGGTGGCGTGGCTCTCCGGCGAGCTCACCCAGGGCCGGATCGGGGCGGGCTGGCGCACCGTCACCGGCCTCGACACCCCACCGAGCCCGGCGCCCAGCCTCACCGTCACCGCGGTCGACGGCGTGTTCACCCAGCTCACCGGCCTCAGCGGCGCGGGATCGACGCTGCGCAGGCGGGAACTGCTCACCGAGCTGTTCACCGCGGCCACCGCCGACGAACAGTCCTTCCTGCTGCGGCTGCTCACCGGCGAACTCCGGCAGGGCGCGCTCACCGCGGTCGTGCTCGAGGCGCTGGCCACCGCCACCGGCATTCCGGTGGCCGTGGTGCGGCGCGCGCACATGCTGTCGGGGCGGCTGCCCGCGACCGCGATCGCCGCGGTCACCGGTGGCGAGGCGGCGCTGGCCGCGTTCCGGCTCGAGGTGGGCAGGCCGGTCGCGCCGATGCTCGCCGCGCCCGGCGGCTCGCTCGACGAGGCGCTGGCCGAACTCGGACCGCGGGTGAGCGTCGAACACAAGCTCGACGGCGCCCGCATCCAGGTGCATCGCGACGGCGACCAGGTGTGGGTGTTCACCAGGACCCTGCGCGACATCACCGCCGGTGTGCCCGAACTGGTGGGCCTGGTCGCCGGGCTCGACTGCACCAGCGTGGTCCTCGACGGCGAGACGCTCGCGCTCACCGATGCCGGTCGGCCCCGCCCGTTCCAGGAGACGATGAGTCGCTTCGCCACCGCCGCCGACACCGCCGACCTGCTGCTGCACCCGTACTTCTTCGACTGCCTGCACCTGGACGGCACGGATCTGCTCGACGAACCGCTGCACGTGCGCCGGTCCGCGCTCGAGCGGGTGGCGGGCGAGCACAGCATTCCCGCACGCATCGCCCCCGATGCCGAGGCAGCCGCCGAGTACTACGACGACGCGCTGGCCGTCGGTAACGAGGGCGTGATGGTCAAGTCGCTGGACGCGCCGTACGCCGCGGGGCGACGCGGCCGGGCCTGGCAGAAGATCAAACCGGCCCACACCCTGGACCTGCTGGTGATCGGTGCGGAATGGGGTTACGGCAGGCGCACCGGAAACCTGTCGAACCTGCACCTGGCCGCGCTCGACCCGGAGACCGGCGAGCCGGTGATGGTCGGCAAGACCTTCAAGGGGCTCACCGACGAGTTGCTGCGCTGGCAGACCGCGGAGTTCCCGCGCTACCAGACCGGCACCGACGGGCACGCGGTGTTCCTGCGCCCTGAGCTCGTCGTCGAGATCGCGCTCGACGGTGTGCAGGCCAGCACCCGCTATCCCGGCGGTGTCGCGCTGCGTTTCGCGCGGGTCGTCCGGTATCGGCCGGACAAAGAGCCCGCGCAGGCCGATACCATCGATGCCGTGCGCGCGCTCGGCGGATGGTGAGATACAACAGTTTTCGATTCCCCTGGCAGTGCGGCATCGGCGCGCTAGCATGCACGGGTGGTTCGGCGTGTGGAAAAAACCGATAGCGGTCGTAATTACGGCGGATTATCGCGTCAGCAGCGAGTGGCATTGCGGCGCAATCGGTTGACCGACGCCGCGCTCGAACTATTCGGTACCCAGGGTTATTCGGCGACGCCGATCGAGCGTCTGTGCGCGACGGCGAATGTGTCGACCCGCAGTTTCTACGAGGACATGGGCAGCCGCGAAGCCCTGCTGATCGCCCTGGTCGACCGGCTCAACTCGGCCGCGTTGCAGCAGGTGGACGCGGCCTTGGCGCGTAACCGCGAACAGCCGCTCGTGGTGCGGGTGGTCGAGAGTTTCCGCGCCTTTCTCGCGGTGACCTGCCGGGATCGGCGCGCGGCGCGGGTGTTCTATGTCGAGGTGGTCGGGGTGAGCCCGGCGGTGGAGGAATGGCGGCGCGCGCAGCGGCGTTCGGTGTCGGCACTGCTCACCAGGGAAGCCAAACGCGCCGCCGAGCGCGGTGAAGCGGAATCGCGCAGCGTGCACCTGTTCACCCTCGCGCTGATCGGCGCGGTGAATTCGCTGGCCCAGGAGATGGTGCACGCCACCGTGCCAGGTGACGCGATCTCGGTCGACGAGATCTGCGACGAGATCGCCTATTTCATCCGGTCGGGGCTTTCCATCCGCCCAGCCGCCCTGCCCGGCTGAGCCGACGAAAAAGGGAGGCGCCCCCGGTGTGGGTCGCCTCCCTCATTCGTCGTTCGGTGGGTCAGATACCCATGCCGGCGGCGAGCAGCGGCCACGAATCGTGCAGCGCCTGCTCCCAGTACGGCCAGTAGTGGGTGCCCATCGGGGTGAACTGGTAGGTCGCCGGGATGCCGAGCGAGTCCAGCTTGGCCTTCAGGTTCTGGCTGCAGGCGTTGGTCGCCGCCTCGATACCGATGCCGAGGCCGAGGTTGAGCACGCCGGTCGGGCCGGGCGCGCCCTCCAGGTAGTACTGCACATCGGCGTTGGACGGCATGCCGCTACCGCTGGAGATGTAGAGGTTGGTGCCGCGCAGCTTCTCGGCATTGATGACCGGGTCGTTCTCGACCCAGGCCGGATCGTTGTCGGCGCCGTACATGTTGTCGGTGTCGCCACCGGCCCAGGTCTCCACGGAGAACTTGACGGCCTGCTTGCCCATCGGGTCGGCGATCTGCGCGCAGCCACTGTAGGCGGCGACCGACTTGAACAGGCCGGGCTTGGCCTCGGCCAGCTGCAGCACCGAGGTGCCGGAGGTGGACAGGCCCGCCAGCGAGTTCAGCCCGGTGGAGTTCAGCGTCTCGTCCAGCAGCGGCGGCAGCTCTTCGGTGAAGAAGGTGGTCCACTTGTTGAGCCCGAGCTTGGGGTCTTCGCGCTTCCAGTCGGTGTAGTAGCTACCGCGACCACCGATCGGCTGGATGACGTTGACCTGCTTGTCGGCGAGGAAGCCGAGCGCGTCGGTCTGCGCGGCCCAGCTGGCGGTGCCCTCGCCCGCGTCCAGGCCGTTGAGCATCCACAGGTTGGGGGCGGGCTTGGACTCGTCGACCGGACGCTGCACGTCGATCGTGATGTCCTTCTTCATGGCCGCCGAATACACCTTCAGGTGCCAGGTGCGGCCGTCCTTGACGACCGACGTCACCGACGAGGGCTTCTCGGGTTCGGCGGAGGCGGCGCCGCCCGCGATCACGGCCACCGACAAAGCGGTGGTCAGGGCCACGGCGGTGGTCCGCATGGCGGCCACGGTACGTAGTGCAGAGAGCTTCATCGAACAGTCGGTTCCAGTCCACGGGCCCCGTCGGCCCCGTCATCGAGTTGTTTCCCCCCGCGGCGCGAGCGTGCTCGACGGCCGCGGAGCTGTCAGATCCTGTCGACACTCTATGTCCTCTCGCGTCCACGATTCGTTACCGGCTCGAAATTCGGCGTGACCTCGAGCACTTAACGGCCGCGCAATACAGCTCCCGATTTCGGAAATACCGCCGCAACCAGCCGCTCTTATGGTGACGACCATGGCTAAGGAAATCTCCGGCGGCGCGGTGGCCGGGATCGCGATCAGCGGGTTGAGCAAGACATTCCGGGTCGGCCGCACCACCGTCGAGGCGCTCGGCTCGGTCGACCTGCATACCGGCGCCGGGGCATTCCTGTCCCTGCTCGGTCCGTCGGGCTGCGGCAAATCGACGGTATTGCGGATTCTGGCCGGACTGGACACCCCGACCTCGGGGACCGCGACGATCAACGGGCAGACGCCGGAGCAAATGCGCAGCGGCCATCAGCTCGGCATCGCCTTCCAGGATTCGGCGCTGCTGCCGTGGCGCAGCGTCGAGTCGAATATCCGGCTGCCGCTGCAGGTGGCCGGGCTGCCCGCCGCGCCGGACCGGGTCGCCGAACTCATCGCGCTGGTCGGCCTCGATGGTTTCGAGAAGGCCAAACCCGCCCAGCTGTCCGGTGGCATGCGGCAGCGGGTGTCCATCGCGCGGGCGCTGGTGGTGCAACCGTCGGTGCTGCTGCTCGACGAACCGTTCGGCGCGCTCGACGACATGACCCGTCAGCGGCTCAACCTGGAGCTGCTGCGGATCTGGACCGAGAAGCCCGCCACCACGCTGATGGTGACCCACGGCATCAGCGAGGCGGTGTTCCTCTCCGATGTGGTCGCGGTGATGAGCCCGCGGCCGGGCCGGGTTCTCGAACTGGTGGAGATCGACCTGCCGCGCCCGCGCACGCCGGAGCTGATGCGGACCCCGGAATTCCACAAGTACTGCGACTACCTGTCCGAGCTGCTGTTCGGCCGGGGCGTGGCGGCATGAGCTGGCAGGTCATCGGTCTGCCCGGCGCGGCGGCCACGTGCCTGGTCACGGCCGCCGCGACGGAGCGATGTCGTGCACACGGCCGGATGGGGTCGAGCGCAGGCGGGGCGGGGCATGAGTAGTCAGCAGGTGGTCTCGCGCAGGCGGCGCCAGGTGGTCGCGGCGCCGCGCGGTGTCTTGCGGGCGCCGGGCGCGCGGATGTCGGGCGCGCTCGGAATCGTGGCGCTGGTGGCCCTGTGGTGGGCGCTGGCCGCGGCCGGGGTGGCCGGCGGCACGATCCCGTCGCCCTGGCTGGTGCTGTCGACCATGTGGTCCGACGGTTGGGCGCTCTACGGCCCGAACGTCCAGGTGACGGCGGTTGGCGCGTTGCAGGGGTTCCTGTGGGGTAACGGTGTCGCGCTCGCGATCGCGGCGCTGATCATGCTCGTCCCCCGGATCGAGCCGCTGGCGACCCAGCTGGCCATCCTCAGCTACTGCACACCGCTGGTGGCGCTCGGCCCGATCATCCTGGTGGTGTTCGGCGGCCGGACACCGACGGTGTTCCTCGCCGCCATGTATTGCTTCTTCACCACGATGGTCGGCGCGGTCGCCGGCCTGCGCTCGGCGGACCCGGCGAGCCTGGACCTCATCCGGGTCTACGGCGGCGGGCGCTGGCAGCAGTTGTACCGGGTGCAGGCCATCGCGGCACTGCCGAACACCTTCGCCGCCTTGAAGATCGCCGCGCCGTCGGCGGTGCTCGGCGCGATCATCGGCGAGTACCTC
Organism: Nocardia rhizosphaerae; assembly: GCF_042650365.1. NCBI lineage: Bacteria > Bacillati > Actinomycetota > Actinomycetes > Mycobacteriales > Nocardiaceae > Nocardia > Nocardia rhizosphaerae. Next base: position 179,755 of record NZ_JBHSBA010000006.1, on the reverse strand, counting down.
GGTGGGGTCGACAGCGGGATCGGCGTGGCGCTGACCGCCGCCCAGACCGCCTACAACGTGCCACGCACCTGGGGCATGGCGCTGGCCGCGGCCGGGCTGGCCGGGCTCGGCTATCTGCTGGTTGCCGTCGCCGCGCGGTTGCTGACCCCGTGGACCGCGAAGGAGACGCGATGACCGCGCTGCGCAGTATCGGCCGCTTCCTGCTGCCGCTCGCCATCTCACTTGCCCTGCTGATCGGCATCTGGGCGCTGTTCCTGCGCGCCTTCCCACAGATCGGGCCGCGGGTGGGCAAGACGCCGTCGGATATCTGGCGGTACCTGGTGACCGCGCCCGGCGCGCCCGCCGCGCGCCAGGAGATCCTCGACGATCTGGCGATCACCCTGCGCGACGCGACGACCGGCTTCACCGTCGGCATGCTCGGCGCGCTCGGGGTCGCCGTGGTCTTCGTGCTGTATTCGGCCGTGCGCCAGACCTTCATGCCGGTGGCCATGCTGCTGCGCTCGGTGCCGCTGGTGGCGCTGTGCCCGATCGTGGTGCTGGTGTTCGGTCGCGGCACGGCCGGGGTGACCGTGCTGACCGCGATCGTCGTGTTCTTTCCGGCGCTGGTGATCGTGATGACCGGCCTGCGCGAAGCGCCGAGTCAGGCGACGGAAGTGGTGACCGTCTACGGCGGCTCGCGCTGGACCGCGCTGCGGCTGGTCGCGATCCCGGCGGCGCTGCCCTCGGTGTTCACCGCGGCCCGTATCTCGGTGCCCGGCGCGCTCATCGGCGCGCTGCTCGGGGAATGGCTCGGCAGTGGAACCGGATTGGGCGCTAGCCTGGTGCGGGCGATCCCGCTGTTCCAGTACAACCGGCTGTGGGCCTCGATCGTGGTCGTGACCGTGGTGTCGGTGCTGCTCTACGCGATCGTCGGGGTGATCGAGAAGCTGGTGCTCACCGGATTCGCGGCAACTGAATAGTCGCGGAACGTCACGGCAAAGAGAACGAAACGCGGCGAATCTACCGTCAGCGCATGAACAGTATCGACCGCCGTTCCTTTCTCCGTTGTTCCGCGCTGACCGGCGCCGCGCTCGGCGGGGCCGGGCTGCTTGCCGCCTGCGGCAGCAGTTCGGGGAGTTCCGCGAACGGTTCCAGCGATGACGGCTCGAAATACGGGCGGGTCGCGGTGCAGTTGTCCTGGTTGAAGAACATCGAATTCGCGGGCGAGTATTTCGCGGATTCGCGCGGATATTTCCGGGACGCGGGATTCGGCTCCGTGGATCTCATCGCGGGTGGTGCGGCGAGTACCTCGGTGGAGGCCGGGCTCGATACCGGCAAGGTGTGGATCGGACTGTCGGCGCCGCAGACCACCGCGCCCGCGATCCTGGAGGGCCTGCCCGCCAAGATCGTCGGCGCCACCTTCCAGAAGAATCCGTTCGCGATCGTCTCCTCGGCAGGGAAGCCGATCACCTCACCGGCGGAGATGAAGGGCCGCAAGATCGGCGTGCAGGACACCAACCAGCTGATCTTCAACGCCCTGCTCACCGCCAACGGCATCGCTCCTGGTGAGGTGACCATCGTGCCGGCGCAGTACGATCCGACTCCGCTGGCCAACGGCGAGGTCGACGGCTGGGTCAGCTATGTGACCAACGAGCCGATCACGCTGGCCGCCAAGGGATTCGCCAACGAGCACTTCCTGTTCGCCGACTTCGGGTTGCCGCTGGTCGCCGAGACGCTGACGGTCACCCAGTCGACCATCGACAACGAGCGCGACAAGCTCAAGGCCTTCCTGATCGCCGAGATCAAGGGCTGGCGCGACGCCGTCGCCGATCCGGCCGAGTCGGCGCGGCTCGCCGTCGAGGTCTACGGCAAGGACCAGGGCCTGGAACTGGCCGAGCAGACCGAGGAGGCGATCGCGCAGAACGGCCTGGTGGTGTCGCCCGAGACCGAGGTCAACGGGCTGCTGTCGATGAGCGACGCGCTGATCGAGCAGAACATCGCCGCGCTGCGCACCGCGAAGATCGACATCACCGCCGAGCAGCTGTTCGACCTGTCGATCCTGCGTGAGGTCTACGCCGAGAACCCCGACCTGATCAGCGGTTAGATGGCCATGCCGACCGTCGCGGCGCCGTAGTCGCGGCGGGCGGCGAGGCGAAGGCCCGCACGCCAGGCCAGGAAGTCGGCGGTGATGAAGACCGCGGTCTCGGCGGGCGTGCGCGGGCCGGACTCGAGGCCCGCAGGCACGTGCAGCCGAGCCAGGGTCGGCTCGTCGAAGCCGCCCGCCCGCAGGTCCTCGAGGCGGCGGGCCTGGTCGGCGGGCGAGCCGAGCGCGGCGAGATAGCCCAGTTCGGGCAGCCGCAACGCGACGGTGAGCAGCGGGATCTCGAAGCGCGGCTCGTTGGCGAGCACCACGATGCCGGTGCTGCTGTCGATCTCGCCCGCGGCCGCGAGTGTGTTCAGGTAGCGGTGCGGCCAGTCGACGACCACCTCGGCGCCGGGGAACGAGGCGGGGTCGGCGAACTCGGGGCGCGAATCGCAGATGCTGACCCGGTAGCCGATCATCCGCGCCTGCGCGGCGAGGGTGGCGGCGTAGGCGTTGGCGCCGAAGATGATCAGGCGCGGCGGCGGGCAGAACGAGGAGACGAACAGGTCCGATTCGGGCAGCGCGACGAGCTCGGTGGCGTGTTTACGGTCGGTGACCAGATGCTGACCGATCACATCGGGATCCTGATTCCACACGACCGTGAACACGGTGACCCGGCGATGGGCCTGGATATCGGCGGCGATGGCGGGGAATTCCGGGAAATCGCGGCAGGAGAACGGTTCGACGAAGATATCGACGAGCTGGCCTTCGTCGGCAACCGATTCCATTCCGGTGATCAGGCTGTAGCGGCGTAGTTGCCGTACCCCGGTCTGCGCGGCCTCGAGAGCCGCGGCGTAGACGGTTTCCTCCAGTCGCCCCGACGCGATGGAGCCGAACACGCCGCCATTGGGAGTGACGAGCATGGCCGACCCGATCGGCAGCGCGTCCGTGCCGATGGTGCGGACTACGGTGGCGAGGCCGCCGGTACGGCCCGAATGCCACACTCGCAGTAGGTCATCGACGATATCGCGCATATCTCAAATCTCCGATCACCGTGCGGCGTCTTCCGGGAAATCGCGATCGGTCCCTGTCGCCAAGTCGTCGCACGTGACGCACACCATATCCTGTCTACCGCCCAAATAGGAACCGGCTCCGTAATCGCCTACGGCCATCGCTGAAATGGCGTCCCAGTGCTTGTTCTCTATCACAGCGGGATGGCCAGGTGTGTCGTGAAACACAGCGCGAGCGAGGCCGGTCTCGCTCGCCGCGGCGGCCGCGACGACCCTGGCGACCACGTCGCCGGTGATATCGGGAATGTCGACGGGCAGGAACGCCACATACCGCGTGTCCGCCTCGGTGGCCGCAACCAGTCCGGCGCGGACCGTGGCCGACAGGCCGGTCGCCCAGTCCGCCACCCAGCGCCAATCGACATCCGGCGGCAGTCCGAGCGGTGCCGGGTCCGGCCCGCTGGCGCCGAGCAGCACGATCACCGGATCGCAGCCACCCCGGCGCAGGGCGGTGACCGCGGTCCGCAGCCAGCCGCCGTCGGCGGCGAGTGCTTTGGGTTTGCCGTACCGGGTGCCTGCGCCCGCCGCGAGGACGATGCCAGTGCACGAGGGGTGCGCTGGTGGCGGGGTGCTCGGGGACATGTTCGCGAAGGTAATCACCCCATGTTGCCGGTCGATTACGGCAGGGGAGCGCACCGGCGACGACACGCCGACGTGACCGACCGCACAGCGCTGGCGGCGGCCCGGCGATGGGGTGATGCTGGATCGATGACAAGCGAAGGGGTAGGCCTCGCGGATTTCCACGAGCTCTCCGAATCGGATGCCGAAGCGGCATTGCTTACCTGTTGCTCGGCGCCGCGCTGGGCTCGTCAGGTCGCCGCGGGCAGGCCGTACCCGAGCGTGGACGCCCTGCTCGCCGCGGCCGACGCGGCGCTGACGGAGCTGACCGAGTCCGAGATCGACGAGGCGCTGGCCGGGCATCCCCGGATCGGGGACCGGCCGACCTCGGCGGCCTCGGCCCGCGAACAGTCCGGGGTGTCCGGCGACACCGTGCTCGCGGCCCTGGCCGAGGGCAACCGCGCCTACGAGGCGAAGTTCGGCCATCTGTACCTGGTGTGCGCGGCGGGCCGGAGCGGGGCGGAGCTGCTGGCCGTGCTGCGAGCCCGGCTCGACAACGATCCGACGACCGAAAGGCAGGTCATGCGAACCGAATTGGCGAAGATCAACCGCTTGCGTCTCACCCGGCTGGTGGCGTCGTGACCAGCCTCAGTACCCACGTGCTCGATGCCGTGCGGGGCGTACCCGCGGCGGCGGTCGCGGTCTGGCTCACGCACGGTGAGCGGCGGCTCACCGAGGCGCTCACCGATGCCGACGGCCGGGTGAAAGAACTTGCCGCCGGGCTCAATCCGGGTGACTACCGGCTGTACTTCGACACCGGCGGCTACTTCGCGGCACAGGGTGTCGAGACCTTCTACCCGGAGGTCTGTGTCGCGTTCACGGTGGGTGAGCAGCCGCATCTGCATGTGCCGCTGTTGTTGTCGCCGTTCGCCTATTCCACCTACCGAGGGAGCTGAGTACCCCGATGCCATTGACCGGCCAGATCGAGCTGACCGACCACCGCTACGGCAAAGCCGAGAACCGGGTGGTTCGCTTCACCAAGGAGAACGCGCGCCACGAGATCAGGGATGTGAACGTCTCCACCACCCTGCGCGGCGATTTCGCGGCGGCCTACACCGAGGGTGACCAGCGCCACGTCCTGCCGACCGACACCCAGAAGAACACCGCGTTCGCCTTCGCGAAGGATCCGGGTCTGGACACCGTGGAGGACTACGCGATCGCGCTGGCCACGCACTTCGTCGACACGGTCGAGCCGGTGTCGAGTGCCCGCATCGACGTGGAGTGCTTCGGCTGGCGGCGGGTATCCATCGACGGCGCCGAGCACGAGCACACCTGGGTGCGGCAGGGTCCGCAGGTGCGCACCGCCGCGGTGACCGTGGCAGGCGCGGGCGCGCAGCGGCGGACCTGGGTACTCGGCGGGATCAAGGACCTGGTGCTGCTCAAGTCCACCGGCTCGGAGTTCGCCGGCTTCCTCGTCGACGAGTACACGACATTGGCTCCCACCCACGATCGGGTGCTCGCCACCTCGCTGGACGTGCAGTGGCGATTCGCCGAGCACAGTGGATTCGACTGGGACGAGACCTACACCGGCATCGAGGCCACCCTGCTCGAATTGTTCGCCACCACCTACTCCAAGGCGCTGCAGCAGACCCTGTACGCGATGGGAACCGCTGCGCTGGAAAGGTTCCCGATGCTGGCCGAGATCCGGCTGACCGCGCCGAACAAGCACCATTTCGACTACGACCTGGCGCGGTTCGGGATCGAGAACGCCGGTGAGGTGTTCTGGGCCGCCGACCGCCCATACGGGTCGATCCACGCCACGCTCCAGCGCGCGGACGCGCCGGAGGCGGGGATCGCATGGCAGCCGTGAGCGCGCCCGACCTGCTGATCGACGGGTGCGCCGTGGTGACCGTCGACGGTGCGGGCACCGAGTACCGCACCGGCTGGGTGACGGTGCGCGGCAACCGGATCGACGCGCTCGGCGCGGGCAGGCCGCCCGCGTTCGGGCCGGAGGTGGCGCGGATCGATGGCCGCGGCTGCCTGCTCACGCCGGGGCTGGTGAATACCCACCACCACCTGTATCAGTGGGTCACCCGTGGGCTCGCCGCCGACAACACGCTGTTCGAATGGCTCACCACGCTGTATCCGGTCTGGGCGCGCATCGACGAGAAATCGGTGCGGGTGGCTGCGGCGGGTGCGCTGGTATCGCTGGCCCGCAGCGGGTGCACGACGTCCTCGGATCACCACTACGTGTTCCCGCGCGGCGGCGGCGACCTGCTCGCCGCGGAGATCGGCGCGGCGGAGGCGGTGGGGCTGCGGTTCCACCCGGCGCGCGGCTCGATGGATCTTGGCCGCAGCCAGGGCGGGCTGCCACCCGACGAGGTGGTCGAGTCGATCGACGACATCCTCGCCGCGAGCAGCGCGGCGATCGAGCAGTGGCACGATCCGTCCGCCGACGCGATGGTGCGGATCGCGCTGGCACCGTGCTCACCGTTCTCGGTGACCGCCGAGCTGATGCGCGAATCGGCGGCGCTGGCCAGGTCGGCAGGGGTACGCCTGCACACCCACCTGGCCGAGACCGTCGACGAGCAGGAATTCTGCCTGGCGAACTTCGGCTGCACCCCCGCCGAGTACATGGAGCGGTTGGGTTGGGTCGGGCCCGATGTCTGGTACGCCCATGCTGTCCACCTCGACGATCCGGCCATCGCGGGGATGGCACGCACGGGGACCGGGGTGGCGCACTGCCCGACCTCCAACGGCAGGCTCGGTGCCGGCATCGCCAGGACCGCCGACCTAGTCGCGGCCGGTGTGCCGGTGGGGCTCGGCGTCGACGGTGCGGCCAGCAACGAGTCGAGTTCCATGGTCGAGGAGCCACGCAACGCGCTGCTGTACGCGCGGGCCGCGGGCGGGCCGCGCGCGATGACGGTGCGGACGGCGCTCGAGCTGGCCACCATGGGCGGGGCCAGGGTGCTCGGCCGGGCGGCCGAGATCGGGTCCATCGAGCCGGGCAAGCTGGCCGACCTGGCGCTGTGGCGCCTGGATACTCCCGCACACGCAGGCATCGACGATCCGGTCGTCGCGCTGATTCTCGGCTCGCCGCCGCCGCTGGCCGCGCTGCTGGTGAACGGGCGGGAAGTGGTGCGCGACGGGGTGATGACGACCGTGGACGAGGAGGCGGTGGGTGCCGAGGTCGCCAAGGCGCAGGCCGTTCTGCTGGCGGGTGGATGAGTCCACCCACGTCGTCGGGGCGCGTGAACTGCGACGATGGCGGATTCGGCGCACACTGGATGGCATCCGCCGGGTTAACCGTCCCGCAATGCGGGCCGGGTATCGCGCAACATCGTGGCAACTCACGGCACCTACCGTGGCTGGTGAGGTTAGCGAGGTGAATGTGGATCTGGATACCGTTCGGGAGGTGGTTCTCGCCCGCGAACGCGCCGATCTGGCCCAGCTCGGCGCGGACACCGCGGTCCTGGCGGGCGGGACGTTCCTGTTCTCCGAACCGCACGATCACCTCGCGCGGCTCGTCGACATCACCGCCCTCGGCTGGGCTCCGCTGCTCGAGCGCGGTGACGGGCTCGAGATCGCCGCCACCTGCACCCTCGCTCAGCTGGCCGGGGCCGGTTCAGGCCGGGAGCTCGGTACCGCCGTTTTGCGGCCGGGGTGGCCTGGCACCGCGCTGTTCGCGCAGGGCTGCCGGGCGCTGCTGGCTTCGCACAAGATCTGGCGGACGGCGACCGTCGGCGGGAACGTGTGCCTGTCGCTGCCCGCCGGTGCCGTGCTCGGCGCGCTGGTAGCGTTGGACGCCGCCGTGGTGATCTGGCCGCGTGGCGGCGGCGAGCGGCGGATTCCCCTGCGCGAGTTCGTGACCGGACCTGGGGAGAACGTCCTGGCTGCGGGCGCGGTGGTGCGTTCCTTCCTCGTCCCGAGCTCGAGCTTGGTGGCGCGCACCGCTTTCCGCAGGATCGCGCTGGCTCCGGTGGGGCGTTCCGGTGCGGTCGTGATGGGTAGGCGAGATGCGGACGGCCAGTGCGCGATCACCGTCACCGCCGCGACGACGAGACCCGTTGTCCTCGACTTCGCGACCGTGCCGACTCCCGTCGAGCTGCGCGAGCAACTCGACGAGCTGGAGCAGGACCTGTGGTTCGACGATCCGCACGGCACCCCGGACTGGCGCCGTCACGTGACCGGACTGCTGGCGGCCGAGGTGGCCGCCGAACTGAGTGAGTCGCGGTGAGCGTGCGATGCCGACAACCGGTTCGCCATGAGCGCGGGAGGTGACGCCATGCGGATGGAAGTCGACGGCAAGTCGGTGGAGGCCACCGCGCGTCCCGGCCAGTGCCTGCGCACGCTGCTGCGGGAACAGGGCGAACTCGCCGTCAAGAAGGGCTGCGACTCCGGCGACTGCGGGGCGTGCTCGGTCCTGCTCGACGGCGACCCGGTCCACTCCTGCCTGATCCCCGCCTATCGCGCAGACGGCCGCACCGTCACCACCGCCGCCGGGCTCGCGGACGGGGAGGCCCCGAACCAGGTGCAGCGTGATTTCGTCGCGAACGCGGGGTTCCAATGCGGGTTCTGCACCGCCGGAATGGTGGTCACCGCAACGGGTCTGGCTGCAGCCCGGCCATCCTCCGACGCGGCGGCGAGCGATCGGATCCGCGGCTCCGCCGATCCTGCCGCCATCTCGGCAGCGGCAGGCGCCGGCTCGTCCTCGGTCGCCGAACCCGAACTGGCCGAGCTGATGAAGGGAAACCTGTGCCGCTGCACGGGCTACCGCGCCATCACCGATGCCCTCTCCTGTGCGCGCCTGTGCACAACCCGGACCTCGCCCGAATCCGAACCAGTGTGGCAGCGCGATGGCCGGCGTTTCGGGTCAGGTCGGGTCGGGGACGGTGTCGTGGCTCCGGCGGGGGAGCGGATCGTGCGGGGCGCCGAGGAGTTCACCTTCGACGTGGTGCCGGGCGCCGGCGAGCGGATGCCGCCGGTCGCGCCGTGGCATCTCGCGGTGCTGGCGAGTCCGCATCCACACGCGCGCGTGCTGTCCGTCGATACCGCTGCAGCCGAGGTGATTCCGGGCGTTCGGCGGGTGCTCACCGCCGCCGACGCGCCGGGGACGGCGTTCTCGACGGCGCGGCACGAACTGCGCGAGGACGATCCGGACGACACCTTCGTCCTCGACGCGACGGTGCGGTTCGCCGGTCAGCGGGTGGCCGCCGTTGTCGGCGAGACCCTGGACGCGGCGCGGGCGGGCGTGCGAGCACTGCGGGTCGAGTACGAGGTACTGCCCGCCGTCTTCGATCCCGAATTCGCCCTGCGCGCCGACGCGCCGAAACTGCACGCCGACAAGCCGGACACGGCTCGCATCGCCGACCCGGAGCACAATCTGGTCGCCGAGATCCACGGCGGGGTCGGCGAGGTCGACGACGGCGTGGCCGCGGCGGCGAAAGTGGTACGCGGCGTGTGGCATTCGCCGCGAGTCCAGCACGTCCACCTGGAAACACACGGCGGCATCGGCTGGCTCGACGACGCGGGCAGGCTGGTCGTGCGGTCGAGCACCCAGGTGCCGTTCCTGGTGCGCGACGAACTGTGCCATGTGTTCGGGCTCGACCGGGACCGGGTGCGGGTGTTCGCGGCCAGGGTCGGCGGCGGGTTCGGGGCGAAACAGGAGATGCTGGCCGAGGATCTGATCGCCCTCGCGGTCCTGCGCACCGGTCATCCGGTGCAGTACGAGTTCACCCGCACCGACGAGTTCACCGCGGCCACCTGCCGTCATCCGATGCGGGTAGCGGTGACCGCGGCCGCCGACGCGGACGGCATCCTCACCGCCCTCGCCGTCGACGTGCTCGCCGACGCGGGCGCCTACGGTAATCACAGCGCGGGCGTGCTGTTCCACTCGGTCGGCGAATCGGTGGCGGTGTACCGCTGCCCGAACAAGCGGGTCGACGCGCGAGCGGTGTACACCAACAACATTCCCTCCGGCGCGTTCCGTGGCTACGGCCTCGGCCAGGTGATCTTCGGCGTCGAATCCGCCATCGACGAACTCGCCCGCGAACTCGGCATCGACCCGTTCGAATTCCGCCGCCGCAATGTGGTGGTGCCCGGCGACCGGTTCACCGGCGCCGAAGTCGACGACGGCGATCTGACCTTCGGCAGCTACGGCCTCGACCAGTGCCTCGACACCGCCCAGCGGGCGCTGCGCAGGGGCAACGGCGCCACCGCGCCCGGCCAGGACTGGCTGGTCGGTGTGGGCATGGCGGTCGCCATGATCGCCACGATTCCGCCGCGCGGTCATTACGCCGACGCCACCGCGAGCCTGCGTGCCGACGGTTCATACGAGATCGGGGTCGGCACCGCCGAATTCGGCAACGGCACCACGACCGTGCACACCCAGCTCGCCGCGACCGCCCTCGACACCACAGCCGACCGGATCCGGGTCCGGCAGTCCGACACCGATGTCGTCGGCCACGACACCGGCGCCTTCGGCTCCACCGGAACCATGGTGGCGGGCAAGGCCGTCTACGCGGCGGCCCTCGAACTGCGCGCGATGCTGCTGGCCAGGGCCGCGAAGGTGAGCGGACACCCGGAACGCGACTGTGTACTCGAGGCGGGCGGGGTGCGCTGCGGTGCGCGGCTGCTCACCGCGGCGCAGTTGCTCGCCGACGGCGAACTGCTCGCCCATGGCACGCACGCCGGCACTCCGCGTTCGGTGAGTTTCAATGTGCACGCGTTCCGGGTCGCCGTGCGCGCGAGCACCGGGACGGTGCGCATCCTGCAGTCGATCCAGGTGGCCGACGCGGGCACCGTCGTCAACCCGGTGCAGCTGCGCGGACAGGTGGAGGGCGGGGTCGCCCAGGCCATCGGCACCGCGCTCTATGAGGACATGCGCACCGAAAGGGGGGTGGTGACAACCAGGACCCTGCGCCACTACCACGTCCCCCAGTTCGCCGATCTGCCACGCACCGAGGTGTATTTCGCCGAAACCTCCGACGAGTTGGGTCCGCTGGGTGCCAAATCTATGAGTGAGTCACCGTACAACCCGGTCGCACCGGCACTGGCGAACGCGATCCGCGATGCCGTCGGTGCCAGGCCGGACCGCTTGCCGATGACCGCCGACCGGGTGTGGCGGATCATCCAGAAAGGAGCCGCCGGGTGAACTCCCACCTGCCCGAGCACATCCACGCCAGGATCGACGCCGTCCTCGACGCGGTCGACGCCGAGCTGAAGGCCCGCTATCCAGGCGCGAGCGACCGGGTGCAGCCGGTGCACACCGCCTATGTCGGCGCCGACCGGGCCACCGCCACCACCCCCGCCGACTGGGGCGCCGCCGCCGTCGACCTGCTCGACCGGCACGCCGGCTTCCTCACCGGGCTCGACGCGACGGGCGCGCTGCCCGCCGTCCGCCGCAGACTCACCGAGCAACCGGTGCAGGACATGCGCATCGACTTCGAGGACGGTTACGGATTCCGCGCCGACGACGAGGAGGACGAGGCAGCCGTCGCTGCGGGTAAGACGCTCGCGAGCTGGGTGGGGCAATCCGGCGCGCCGTCCACGTTCGGGGTGCGGATCAAAGGGCTGGCCGCCAACGAGCGCAGGCGTGCCCTGCGCACCCTCGACCTGGTCCTCGACGTCGCGGGTGGGGTGCCGCCTGGCTTCGTCTTCACGGTGCCGAAGATTCGCGCGGCCCAGCAGGTAGCCGCCATCGCCGACCTGTGCACCGGGCTCGAGCGCGGGTACGGACTGCCCGACCACACCCTGCGCTTCGAACTCCAGATCGAGAGCCCACAGGCCATCATCGCCCCCGACGGCACCGCGCCGATCGCCAGGATGCTCCAGCTCGCCGACGGGCGTTGCAGCGCGCTGCATTTCGGCACCTACGACTACACCGCCGCCTGCGGCGTCGCCGCCACCGACCAGGCGCTCGACCACCCGGCGGCGGACTACGCCAAGGCCGTGATGCAGGTCGCCACCGCCCAGACCGGGGTGTGGATCTGCGACGGCTCCACCCAGATCGTGCCCGACGCCGACCCGGAGGCCGCCTTCGCCAACCATCACCGGCTGGTCGCGCGGGCGCTGCGGCGCGGCTACTACCAGGGCTGGGACATGCATCCCGGCCACCTGATCACCCGCTGGCTGGCCACCTACGACTTCTTCCGCGCCGCGGTCGATATCGCGGTGCCGCGGCTGCTCGCCTATCTGGACCGGCGCTGTGGCGGGGTGCTCGACGAACCGGCCACCGCGGAAGCGCTCGCCACCACCGTGCTGCGCGGGCTGCGCTGCGGCGCCGTCGCCGCCGACGAGCTCGGCGGCGAACTCACCGTGGGGGTACTGACGGCGCTGGTCGCCCGCGAGGACGCGCGATGACACACCGGGGAGTGCCAGGGCATCGGCAGGCCAACGCCATGCGGCTCGGGCGATGTCGTGCCAGGACGACCGCGGCGCGACGCTGATCCGAGTCGTCGCGCGGCGATACGCCCTTCGGCTGTACCCATCGCGGGCGCGAGCCCGCCGCACCCTTAGGAGGCAACGGTGTCGACACACCTGCGCGGCGACGATTTCACGCTGCTCCCCGACCTGGCGGTTCGATCCATCGGCGGCTCGGTGATCTGGGCGAACGACGAGTTCTTCGCCGAGAAGGAGAACCTGATCAACCCGGGACCCGCCGAGTACCGGCCCTCGACCTTCGGCCACAAGGGCCAGATCTACGACGGCTGGGAGACCCGCAGGCATCGGGGCAGGCCAGGCGACGACAGCGCGATCGTCCGGCTCGGCGTGGGGGGTGTCGTCCGTGGCATCGTCGTCGACACCGCCTGGTTCACGGGCAACTTCCCGCCCGAGGTCTCGGTGTCGGCGCTGGCGATCGACGGCTATCCGCCCGCCGCGGACATCGCCGCACGGACCGACTGGGTACCCCTGCTCGAACGGGTGAAGGTGGGCGGGGACAGCCGGAACCCGTTCGCGATCGACGACGAGAACCGCTGGACCCATCTGAAACTCACCATGCACCCCGACGGCGGCATCGCCCGGCTGCGCGTGCACGGCGAGGGCCGACCCGACCCCGCCCTGTTCGGCCTCGGCCCGCTCGACCTCGCCGCCCTGGAGAACGGCGCCCTGGTCCTCGACTGCTCCAACCGCTTCTACAGCTCGCCCAACCAGCTGCTCTATCCCGGCCTGGCCAGGGTGATGGGTGACGGCTGGGAGACCGCCCGCCGCCGCGACGACGGAAACGACTGGGTGCGAATCAGATTGGCGGGTCCCGGCGCGATCCGGCTCGCCGAGATCGACACCTCCTGCTTCCTCGGCAACAGCCCCGGCGCCGCCGCGCTCACCGGATTCACCAGCGACGGAACCGAAGTCGAATTGCTGCCGCGGACCGAGCTGCTGCCCGACACCAGGCACCGCTTCGCCCTGACGCCCGCGGCCGCCTCGGTCGAGGAGGTCCGGCTCGACATCTATCCCGACGGCGGGTTGGCCCGCCTGCGGCTGTACGGGGAGCTGGGCGCATGACCGGACCGCGTGATTTCGTCGGCTACGGGCCGACTCCGCCGGACCCGCGGTGGCCGGGCGACGCGCGCATCGCCGTGCAGTTCGTCCTGAATTACGAAGAGGGCGGGGAGAACAACGTCCTCGACGGATCGCCGCATTCGGAGACCTTCCTGTCCGAGATAACCCCCGCCGAAGCGTTCCCGAACCGGCACATGAGCATGGAATCGCTGTACGAGTACGGCTCGCGCGCCGGCCTGTGGCGGGTGCTGCGCGCGTTCGAACGTCGCGACCTGCCGCTCACCATCTTCGCGGTGGCCCGCGCCATGCAGCGCAATCCCGAAGCGGTGGCGGCCTTTTCCGAGCTCGGCCACGAAATCGCCAGCCATGGCCTGCGCTGGACGTCGTATCAGCTCACCGACCGCGAGACCGAACGCGCCGATCTGGCCGAGGCGGTGCGCATCCTCACCGAGCTGACCGGGGCGGCACCGCTTGGCTGGTACACCGGCCGCGACTCCCCGAACACCCGTGAATTGGTCGTCGAGCACGGCGGTTTCGTCTACGACTCCGATTCCTACGCCGACGACCTGCCGTACTGGACCGAGGTGAACGGCCATGACCACCTCGTTGTCCCGTACACCCTCGACACCAACGACATGCGCTTCGCCTCACCAGCGGGATTCCCCAGCGGCGAACAGTTCTTCGCCCACCTGCGCGACGCCTTCGACGTGCTGTATCGCGAAGGGGCCGAAGGCAGCCCGAAGATGCTCTCGGTCGGCCTGCACTGCCGCCTCGCGGGTCGCCCGGCCCGCACCGCGGCGCTGGAACGTTTCCTCGACCACGTCCAGACTCACGAGGGGGTCTGGATCACCCGCCGCATCGACATCGCCGAACACTGGCGCAGGGTGCATCCACCGAACGCCTGAGACGCCGATCGCCCCGCGTCGAGGCACGCGGGGCGATCTCGCTGCGAGGTCTTCCGTGCGTCAGCCGAACAGGGCACGGACGAACGGGATGGAGTCGGCGAGTGAGGCGTTGACCGCGCCGTCGTGGTCGGTGGGGTAGGTGCGGACGGTGACCGGTTCACCGGTGGCGGTGAGCAGGGCCGCGTAGCGCAGGGTTTCGGGGGTGATCACGTCGGTGTCGTAGAGCCCGTGTCCGAGGAACATGGGCCGGTCGTAGCCGGATTCGGGCAGGCCCATGTAGCGGGTGAGCAGGCCGTGCAGGTCGGGGACGGTCGACAGCGGGCGGCTGAAGAAGCCGCCGATCGACGGCTTCGCCGCGGCCAGTTCCTCGCTGAGGGGACCGATGCACAGAGTGGTCGCGCGGTCGAGCCAGGTGCGGCCGGAATCGGTGAGCAGGCCATCGATGTCCAGGTCGGGGAAGGTGGTGCGCAGGCCGTGCAGGATGTAGAGCACGTAGGCGGCCAGGTGTGAACTGATCGCGACGGGAGGCATGCCGGGGCCGACGAATTGGGCGACGTCCTCGATATAGGCGGGCACCCCGGTGCCGACCGCGCCGCGGTAGTCGAGTTCGGGGCCGAACTCGGTGGCGTAGCGGGCGGTGAACACCGCGGCGCCACCGCCCTGGGACTGGCCGACCACGACCCACTCGGTCGACAGCTCGTCGTAGCGGCTGGTGGCGGCGCGCACCGCGTCGACCACATTGTGTGCCTCGACGACGCCGTTCAGATACGGGTGCTCGCCCGGTCCGCCGAGGCCGGCGTAGTCGGCGGCGACCACGGCGTAGCCCTCGCGCAGCCAGGTGCCGAGGTAGGCCCAGTCGCGCTGGACGGCGGCCGGTCCGGCCACGCTGTAGGCGCAATCGTCGGCGAGGCCGACGGTGCCGTGCGCCCAGGCGATCACCGGCCACCCGCCCTCTGGCGCCTGGCCTGCCGGGAAGTACACGGCCGCGCTGGTCGTCGTCGGGGCGTCACCGACGGTGGTGGAGCGGTAGATCAGGCGCTCGGCCCACGCCGAACCGGGCAGGGTGGCCGCCGCCGACAGTGGCTCGGCGCCGAGCACGGTCCCTGGGCCGCCAGGCTGCGCGTTCGCTGTCACGGTCGGCGCCAGACCCATCGTCGCGGTCGCGGCGAGCAGCAGCGCGAGCTTCGAAATCCTCATGCGGATACCTTCGCGTCTATGCGGTCGCCTGTCCAGGACAGCGGACGATCAGGGCTGTCCGAACACTACTCGCCGAAATGGTCGCGATCGCGGCCGATCGGCGAATAAGTGTGCGCGCAGCCTGGTGTTCGCGTCCGCCGGGACAGGTGCGACGGGCGCGCAGGTCAGCGGCGCGCCCGTCACACACCCGACTACTCGGGAACGGCCAGCCGCAGCAGCACCGTCTCGCCGGTGTTGTCCTCGACCCCGTCGTTGTCGGTGACGACGTAGAGCTTGCCGCCCGCGATCGCCATGCCCTCGACCTTCTCCTGCACCCAGCCGTTGCCCGCGGCCAGCTCCGGGATCAGGTCGAGCGCGAGCTGCTTGTCGAGCACGGTCGGTGCGGCGGTGCCGCGCACGCCTGCCTCGCCGGGGATCCGGACGCGGTAGACGGCCTTCACCGTGGCGGCGGGACCGCTGAGCTTGTCGCGTTCGACGATCAGCAGCGAGTCACCGTCGACGACGATCTCGGACAGGCCGATCCAGTCGCCCTCGGTGGTGGTGCGCTCGAGCTGGTAGCCGTACCACTGCCATTCGCCGGACGCGGGCAGGTACTTGCCGATGCGGGCCACCCCGTCGGGATCGCCCTTCACCTCGCGTTGCAGCACCACCCACACCGCCTCGGAATCTCCCGAGCCCTGGACCGCGACACCCTCGAGCCCCTGCTTGCCGAGGCCGGCGGCGATCTCGGCGGGCAGGGCGACGCGCTTGTCGATCGCGCCGTCGGCCGAGACCTGGATCAGCTCGTTGCCCGGCCCCTCCTTGCCTTCCACCGCGAGGTAGAAGCCGCCGTCGGCGCGGGCGCTGAGACCTTCGATGTCGAGCTCGACCGGCTTGCCGTTCTCGGTGACCGGGATCTCGGTGTCGATCACCGCGGGGTGGGTCGAGGCGTCGACGCCGAGGATCCGCGCGGGGCCGAAGGCGATATCGGTGGCGGTGTAGAGCCGGTCCGCGGCCTTCGGGTCGGCGCTGAGCGCGCCGAGCGCACCCCAGCCGATCGGCGCGCCGTCGGCGTCGGCGGAGGCGATGGACGGGAAGCCGGGCTGCTCGGCATCGGCGAACTCGGTGCCGTAGCCGTAGAGCGTCACGGTGGCCCGCATCCCGATCTCGGCGTCGTCGGCCTCGGATGACACCGCGAGCAGGTTGCGGGACGGGATCGGGAGGATGCCCTCCGGGCCGATCGTGGTCGGCAGGATCTGCCGGAACTTCGGCGACTTCGGATCGGACACGTCGTACACGGCGACGAAATTGCTGCGCTCGGAGCCGACCAGGACCATCGGCTTGCCGTCGAGCTCGGTCACCGCCAGCCCCTCGGGCTCGGCGCCCTTCTTGCCTGCGCGGTCTTCGATGTGCAGGCCGGTGCGCACGGCCAGCTGCTCGAAGGTGTTGCCCGCGTCGAACACCACAGCGCCGGACTTCGCGTCGAAGATCGTCCAGCCGCGGCTGCCGCCCTTCCAGTCGCCCTCGTTGGCGGTCACGACGTGGTCGTCGCCGATCCAGCCGATCGAATCCGGCTCGCGGGGGACGTCGGTGATCTCGCCGGTCTGGTCGATGGTGCCGTCTTTGTCGGTGTCGATGCCGTCGACCGAGGCCGTGCCCGCGGTGAACAGCGAGCGCACCGTGGCCGAGGCGGCGTCGATGATCGCGATCCCGTTGTTCTCCTGCATGGTGACCGCGAGTTCGCCGCGGCCGTTGAAGCTCACGTACTCGGGCTCCAGGTCCTGCGGCGCGGCGATACCGGCGGCCGCGGCGGCGGCTTCGTCGATGCGCACCTGGCGGGCCGACCACTGTTGCGGGGCGTCGCCGATGGTCAGGATCTGCACGAACCCGGTGGGCGGCTGGGGCAGATCGCCTTCCTCGGCGCCTTCCGGGGTGAAGCTCTCGTCGCGCTGGTTCTCCATCGCGATAGCGGCGAACTTGCCGTCGGCGCTGATCGCGATCGAGTCCGGCTGGCCGCCGAGGTCGATGCTGTGCACCTTGCTGCGGTCGCTGATCTTGATCACGTCGACCCGGCCCGACGGCGCGTCGAACTTGCCGCCGCTGCTGTCGATCACGACGAGCACGTAGTCGCCGACGACGGCGACCGAGGTGGGCTGGTCGTCGGCGTTGCCGAGCTGTTCGAGCGAGACCGAGCCCGCGCCCTTCGGCGCGGCCGGGTCGGTGAGGTCGAGGAAGCCGATCCGCTTGCCCGCGGCGTCGGTGTAGATCAGCGTCTTGCCGTCCTCGGTGACCGCGGAGATCTCGGCGACGGTCTCGTCCTCGGCCGCGACGCCGCTCGGCACGTTCTGGAACACGGGGTAGGTGGCCAGTCGGTGGTAGCTGGTCGCCGCGTCCGATGCCCAGCCTTCGGCGGCGGGCAGTGCCGCGGTGTCGGTGTCATCGGAGCCGCAGGCGGCGACGGCGACGGTCAGGGTCGCGGCGACGGCGAGTAGCCGTGCCTTCCTCATCTTGTGCAACTGGTGTGCCTTCCTCGAACGCTGCTCTCACCGGGGCGAGAATCCCGGCGACAGTTGCGCACCCGCGTGAACCGGGAGTGGCGGCGGCGTGAATCGCGCGCGGCGAGCCGGTGCCGTGCGGGTCAGGGCGGTTGGTGATGACACGCACACCGACACGGCGCGGCGTGCGGTGTGAAACGACTCACAGGGTGCACGGTATGGGTGTGTCCGATGGGGGACCGCCGATGATCGCTAACAGTACGGGCGTTATGCTAAAACTCCTGGTCAGCGCTACCAGTCGGTACGGTCGATGCTTGCAATCAACCCGCAAATTTCGCAAAGTTAGCAATCGCGACGGCAAACCTAGCTGAGATTCACATAAGCAACAGGTAGACGGCTATTTCCTGGTGTGCCATCGTGTGGAAGTACACCCCTCAGGCATTGGCTAGTCCTAGCAAGCCTGCAAATCGCTCGAGCAGTACGAGTCGCGCAACCGAAGGCTCTCAGCCACCGGTTCATTCACGGCCCGGACCGCAGGGCACCGACCACACCGAGGAAGTGGAGTCAGAGATGTCGACTGTCGGCACCCCGAAGACCGCTGCGGAGATCCAGCAGGATTGGGACACCAACCCGCGCTGGAAGGGCATCACCCGCAACTACACCGCCGAGCAGGTCGTCGCCCTGCAGGGCAACGTTGTCGAGGAGCACACCCTCGCCCGCCGTGGCGCGGAGATCCTGTGGGACCTCGTGAACAACGAGGACTACATCAACTCCCTCGGCGCCCTCACCGGCAACCAGGCCGTGCAGCAGGTCCGCGCCGGCCTGAAGGCCATCTACCTGTCGGGTTGGCAGGTCGCCGGTGACGCGAACCTGTCCGGCCACACCTACCCCGACCAGTCGCTGTACCCGGCCAACTCGGTGCCGCAGGTCGTTCGCCGCATCAACAACGCGCTGCTGCGCGCCGACGAGATCTCCAAGGTCGAGGGCGACGAGTCCGTCAAGAACTGGCTGGCCCCGATCGTGGCCGACGCCGAGGCCGGCTTCGGTGGCGCGCTGAACGCCTACGAGCTGCAGAAGGCGATGATCGCCGCCGGTGCCGCCGGTGTCCACTGGGAGGACCAGCTGGCGTCGGAGAAGAAGTGCGGCCACCTCGGTGGCAAGGTGCTGATCCCCACCCAGCAGCACATCCGCACCCTGACCTCCGCGCGTCTGGCCGCCGACGTCGCCGACGTGCCTTCGGTGATCATCGCCCGCACCGACGCCGAGGCCGCCACCCTGCTCACCACCGACGTGGACGAGCGCGACCGTGAGTTCCTGGACGGCACCCGCACCGCCGAGGGCTTCTTCGGTGTGAAGAACGGCATCGAGCCCTGCATCGCGCGTGCCAAGGCCTACGCCCCCTACGCCGACCTCATCTGGATGGAGACCGGCGTGCCGGACCTCGAGGTCGCGCGCAAGTTCGCCGAGGCCGTCCGCAGCGAGTTCCCGGACCAGCTGCTGGCCTACAACTGCTCGCCGTCCTTCAACTGGAAGGCGCACCTGGACGACGCGACCATCGCGAAGTTCCAGCGTGAGCTCGGCGCGATGGGCTTCAAGTTCCAGTTCATCACCCTGGCCGGCTTCCACTCGCTCAACTACGGCATGTTCGACCTGGCGTACGGCTACGCCCGCGAGGGCATGACCTCGTTCGTCGACCTGCAGGAGCGCGAGTTCAAGGCCGCCGCCGAGCGTGGCTTCACCGCCATCAAGCACCAGCGTGAGGTCGGTGCCGGCTACTTCGACACCATCGCCACCACCGTGGACCCGAACACCTCGACGGCTGCCCTGAAGGGCTCCACCGAAGAGGGCCAGTTCCACTGAGTCATCGGCCGCGCGGGCGCGGCGTGTTCGCCGCCCCGAAGGGCCGCCGCCGAGCGCTCGGGACTCGTGCCTTCGGCACCTGCGCTTCGAGCGCTCGGCGGCGACCCGGCGGCGAACGGGGCTCCTCGAGGTCGCCCGCGCCGGGTCGTCTTGAGTAGCACCGCATTTCCTCTACTCCGGTAGGGGTGTACGCCCTCCCCTGTCGATCAGCCCCGACAGGGGAGGGCATCCCTATACTTTGGGTACTTCGGGTCGCAGACCCCCATGGTTTTCGGCCCGTCCCCGGCTCTGGACTGACCGGAGGGCGCGACGAAGGAGTGCCCGTAGGGAGGGAAGAGCCGGGGCTTAGGGCCGAAAACCCGCGGCGCCAGCCGCCAAAATTACAGGAGCGGGACGTGAGCAGCGAGAAGATTCAGCGCGTCGGCATCATCGGCGCCGGACAGATGGGCGCGGGCATCGCGGAAGTGTGCGCACGCGCGCACGTCGACGTCCTCGTCTACGAGACCACCCGTGAACTCGCCGCCGCCGGTCGTGCGCGGATCCTGCGCTCGCTGGATCGTGGCGTGAGCAGCGGCAAGATCACCGAGCGCGAGCGCGAGCAGGCGGCCTGGCGGCTGCGCTTCACCTCCGACCTCAGTGATTTCGCCGATCGTCAGCTGGTCGTCGAGGCCGTTGTCGAGAACGAAGAAGTCAAGACCGCCATTTTCAGCGAGCTGGACAAGGTCGTCACCGACCCCGACGCCGTGCTGGCCTCCAACACCTCCTCCATCCCGATCATGAAGATCGCGGTCGCCACCGCCAACCCCGAGCGCGTGGTCGGCCTGCACTTCTTCAACCCGGTTCCGGTGCTGCCGCTGGTGGAGCTGGTCACCACGCTCAAGACCAGCGAGGCCGTCGCCCAGCGCGCCGAGCTGTTCGCCGCCGACGTGCTCGGCAAGCAGGTCGTTCGCTCGGCCGACCGCTCCGGCTTCGTCGTCAACGCGCTGCTGGTGCCGTACCTGCTCTCGGCTATCAGGATGGTCGAGTCCGGCTTCGCCACCAAGGAAGACGTCGACAAGGCCATGGTGCTCGGCTGTGCCCACCCGATGGGCCCGCTGGCGCTGACCGACCTGGTCGGCCTCGACACCGTCAAGTCGATCGCGGATTCGATGTACGCGGAGTTCAAGGAACCGCTGTACTCGGCGCCGCCGCTGCTGATGCGCATGGTCGAGGCTGGTCTGCTCGGTAAGAAGACCGGCGCCGGTTTCTACCAGTACGGCAAATAGGTTTGCTACCAGGAGGCCACCGTCATCACCCAGCACGCGATGACGGTGGCCTTCGGGCTTTTCGGGGGTGTTTGCAGGGGGAACGGCGAAGGGCCGTGCTCGCGGCCTAAGCTGCTGTAAGCCGGGTGCGCTCGCGCGGCCCGGCGCTATGTCGAGCGCAGCAATGCGCGGTGAGCCGGTTCGCGCCGGGTGTCCGCGCAGGTGATCGAAAGGGAGTATCGGCGGTCATGGTCAACGTCACCGATGGATTCGGGTCGAGCGTTCTCGGATACCCGAGGATCGGTCCGCACCGCGAGCTCAAGCGCGCGCTCGAGGCTTACTGGCGCGGGTCGCTCGAACGCGAGGAACTGCTCGCGGTGGGTCGCGATATCCAGGAGCGCCAGTTCGGCGAGCTCGCAGCGACCGGTCTCACCCAGGTTCCCGGCAACACCTTCTCCTTCTACGACCACATTCTCGACAACGCCCTGCTGTTCGGTGCGGTCCCGTCCCGGTTCGAGAAGTACCGCGATGGCATGGACCCGCTCGACTTCTACTTCCTGATGGCCCGCGGCAACCCCGATGTGCCGCCGCTGGAACTGGTGCGGCTGTTCGGCACCAACTACCACTACCGCCAGCCCGAACTGGACACCGACACCACCTTCTCGCTACACCCCGAAGCCCTGCTCGACGAGTGGGACCGGGCGATCGCGCGCGGGATCGAACTGCGGCCCGTCGTGCTCGGCCCGGTGTCGCTGCTGCTGCTGTCCAAGGCCGGTCACGTCCCTGGCGAGGCCGAGTTCGACACGCTGAGCCTGCTCGACAAGCTGCTGCCGGTGTACGAGGAACTGTTCGAGATCCTCGCCAAGCGTGGCTCCACCTGCGTGCAGCTCGACGAGCCCTGCTTCACCGGTGAGCGTTCCGAGGCCGAGCTGGCCGCGTTCGAGAAGGCCTACCAGCGACTGTCGAAGGCGCCGCTGCGCCCGCGTATCCTGGTCACCGGCCAGTACGGCGATTTCGGTGAGGCGCTGCGCATCCTGGCCGCCAGCAATGTCGAGGCCATCGGGCTCGACCTGGCCTCCTACCGGATGGCGCCCGAGGAGCTGGCCGCGATCCCCGGCATCAAGCGCAAGCGGATCTACGCCGGTGTCATCAGCGGCACCAACGTGTGGCGGGCCGACCGCTACGTGACGCTGACCTACCTGCAGTCGATCGCGCAGGTGTGCCCCGACCTGGTGGTGTCCACCGGTACCACGCTGCTGCACGTGCCCTACGACGTGCTCGCCGAATACGACATCGACGGCAATGTCGCCGACCGGCTCGCCTTCGCCAAGCAGAAGGTGGGCGAGGTGGTCTCGCTGGCCAAGGCGCTCACCGAGGGCCCGTCGGAGAAGTGGCGCAAGCGGCCGACCGAGGTGCACTTCAAGCAGAAGCACGCGGTGCGCCAGCGGGTCTACGCCATCACCCCGGACATGCGGGAACGCGAACCCTACGTGGAGCGCAGGGCCGCCCAGCAGGAACGGCTCAACCTGCCGCCGGTGCCCGCCACCACCCTCGGTTCGTTCCCGCAGAGCGGTAAGCTGCGCCAGGCTCGCCACGAGGTGGACCAGGGCAGGCTGTCCGAGCAGGACTACCGCAAGCAGGTCGAGGCCGAGATCGAGGCGACGATCCGCCTGCAGGAGGACATCGGCCTCGATGTGTTCGTGCACGGCGAGCACGAGCGCAACGACATGATCCAGTTCTTCGCCGAGCAGCTCGACGGCTTCGCCACCACCCGCTTCGGCTGGGTGCAGGTGTACGGTTCGCGCTGCGTGCGGCCGCCGATCGTCTACGGCGATGTGGCCAGGCCCGCGCCGATGTCGGTGGACTGGACCAGCTACGCGCAGTCGCTCACCGACCGGCCGGTCAAGGGCATGGTGACCGGTCCGGTCACCATGTTGGCGCGGTCCTTCGTGCGCCAGGACCAGCCGCTCTACGAGACGGCCGATCAGGTGGCGTTGGCCATCCGCGACGAGGTGGTCGACCTGGAGAAGGCGGGCATCGCCATCATCCAGGTGGACGAGCCCGCCATCCGCGAGCTGCTGCCGCCGCGTCCGCAGGGGCGCGAGGAGTACCTGCGCTGGGCGGTCGGTGCCTTCAAACTGGCCACCTCCGGTGTGCGCGCCGACACCCAGATCCACACCCACATCGGCTATTCCGGCCGCACCGAGGTGGTCGACGCGATCGAACAGCTCGATGCCGACGTCACCGCGATCGTGGCCACCCGCTCGATCGAATGGGTCATGCAGGCGCTCACCGAGGACGCCGCCACCGGCCACGGCCTCAGTCACGGCGTCGGCCCCGGCGTCTACGAGAGCCGCTCCGCCCGCATCCCCGACATCGACGAACTCGACGAACTCCTCACCAGGGCCGCCGAAGCCGTGTCGCCCGAACGTCTCTGGGCCAACCCCGACGGTGGCCTGAAGACCCGCCACTACTGGCAGCTGGAGCCGTCGCTGCGCAATATGGTCGCCGCTGCCCGTCGCGTCCGGCGCAGGGCACTGGCCGCCGCGGCGGAATCGACCGCCGCGGAATAGTTCACCGGCGAAAGGGCGCATCGCATCGCGGTGCGCCCTTTCGCCGTTCTACGACGTCAAGATCCCTGAACCCCAGCGTTCTTCGGCTCGGCCGACGACAGTTCGCTGTCGGTGGCATCGACCACGGTGGTCAATAGTGGTAGCGCGCCCGGGCGATGAGGACGGTGTCACCGGATACGGCGGATACCGGTTTCGAGCTGTGCGATTCCCTGAGCGAGACGTGCGGCGTTGGCAGGGGAGCGCATCAAGTACAACGTTTCTCGCAGCGAGTTGTACTCGTCCTCCGAGATCAGGACGGCATTGCCTTTGCGGCTGGTGATATGGATGGCGACGGCATCGTCGTTGACCTGTTCGATCAGTGGGTACAGGCTCGCGCGTGCCTCGCTGGCGGAGATGCTGGTCATCGGCCACTCTTTCGATGCCCGATATGGTGCCGGGTTGTGGTTCGAGTTGCCTATTCGTTCGATTCGGAGGTGGGGCGTTTGTGGTCGCCGCGCTTCTTTTTCGGCGGCGTCTCGGTGTCCTCGGCGACCTCGTAGCGGCGGACGTAGGCGCCTGCGAAGCCCTGGATTGTCGCGGTGACCGGGATGGCGAGGAGCGCGCCGGTGGGGCCGAGTAGGGCGGCGCCTGCGATGACCGCGCCGAATGCGACCGCCGGGTGCATGTCGAGGGTGGTGGCGGTGATGCGTGGCTGTAGGACGTAGTTCTCGAATTGCTGGTAGCCGATGATGAACAGCAGGATCCACAGTGCGGTGATCGGGTCGTTCACCAGGGCGACCAGGACCGGGAGGGCGCCTGCCAGGTAGGTGCCGACGGTCGGGATGAACTGGGAGACCACGCCCACCCACAGGGCGAGGGCGAAGGCGGAGGGCACATCGAGCACTCGCAGCGCCACATAGTGGGCGATGGCCGAGCACAGGGCGAGCAGGGCGCGGGAGTAGATGTAGCCGCCGGTCTTCTCGACGGCGATGTCCCAGGCCCGCAGTACGTGCTTCTGCTGTCGTGGTGGCAGCAGCGAACACACCCAGGTGCGGAAGCGCGGCCCGTCGGCGGCGAAGTAGAAGGTGAACAGCAGAACGCCGAGCATCTGGAAGATCGCGCCGATCGCGACCGTGCCGATGCCCCAGACGTTTCCGGCGAGGCCGACCAGGTAGCCCTCGATCGTGGAGCTCCACTCCGAGGCGTACTTGGTGAGGTCGTTGCCGGACAGGTTCTGGTCGAACGTGGTGTTGATCCAGTCGACGAGCGACTGGACGTAGCCTGGCGCGTCCTGCACCAGCATGGTCACCTGGCTCACCAGCAGCGCGCCGAGCGTCCAGACGAACGCGATGATCACCACCAGCATCACGCTGAACACCAGCCCGGTGCCCGCGCCGCGCCGCACCCCGCGCGCGGCCAGCCAGTTCACCGCGGGCTCGATCGCGAAGGCGAGAAACAGCGACACCAGCAGAACGGTGAGCAGCCCCTGCATCTTGGCGAGAATCCAGAACGCCGCGATCAGGCCGGCGACGGCCAGCACGGCGTAGAGCAAGGCGCGCGGGAGCCAGCGCGGCGGGGTGCGCGTGGTCCACAGCGGCGGCAACGGATCCGCCGCGGCCGGAACCGGCTCGGCGGGACCCGATGTCGATGCGTCGTCGGCAGCCACGTCGTAACGGTACCGAGAACGACCGACAACCACCGCGCGGCGCGCGAACTTCAACCGCCCGCCCGCACCACACGGCCTCGGCCCCGGATCAGCGACTCGAGCGCGCCAGCGCTCCAATAAACACCGCAGCCCACCCACTCAACTCAGCCCCGCACGACCCGACCTCGAGGAGGGTCCGCCGACGAAGTCGACGGGACCCAAGGGGGCCGCGACTCGAGCGCGCCAGCGCTCAAATCGACGCAGCGTCGATCACGAAGCGGTATTGCACGTCGCTGGCGACGACCCGGTCGTAGGCGGAGTCGATTTCGTCGGCCGAGATCACCTCGATCTCGGCGCCGATGCCGTTGGCGGCGCAGAAGTTCAGCATCTCCTGGGTCTGGGCGATGCCGCCGATCGTGGATCCCGCCAGGGAGCGGCGGAGGGAGGTGAGGCGGTGGCCGGGGACGCTCATCGGCTGATCGGGCAGGCCGAGGATCACCAGGGTGCCGTCGAGGGCGAGCAGCCGCAGGTAGTCGTCGATCGGCAGGTTGGCCGAGACGGTGTTGATGATCAGGTCGAACGAGTTGCGCAGTTGCCGGAAGGTGTCTTTGTCGCTGGTGGCGTAGTAGTGGTGGGCGCCCATCCGCAGGCCGTCGTCGCGTTTGCGCAGCGACTGGCTCAGCACGGTCACCTCGGCGCCGAGCGCGGCGGCGATCTTCACCCCGACGTGCCCGAGCCCGCCCATGCCGATGATCGCGACCTTTTTGCCCGGCCCAGCGTTCCAGTGCCGCAGCGGCGAATACAGGGTGATGCCGGCGCACAGCAGTGGCGCGGCCACGTCGAGGCCGATCCCCTCGGGAATGGCGACGACGAAGCTCTCGGTCACCACGATCTGGGTGGCGTACCCGCCCATCGTGTATCCGCCGGGCTGCACCGATTCGGCGACAGGGGTGTTGTAGGTCCAGGTCGCGCCGTTCGCGCAGTATTGCTCGTCGCCGGCCAGACACGGCGCGCAGGTGCCGCAGGAATCGACGAGGCAGCCGACACCGACCCGGTCGCCCACCTGGTACTTGCGCACCGCCGAACCGACCGCGGCGACGATGCCGGCGATCTCGTGGCCGGGCACACAGGGATATTTCGCACCACCCCACTCGTCGCGGGCGGTGTGGATGTCGGAGTGGCAGATGCCCGCGTACTTGATGTCGATCAGGACATCGTCGGGGCCGAGTTCGCGGCGCTCGATGGTGACCTTCTCGAAGGACCCGTCGGCGGCGGGCATGGCGTAGGCGGCAGCGTTGCTCATGAGTCATGCCTACCCGCGCATGCGTCGTTTGCCAACCGGTGCGCCCCGATCCGAGCCGGTGCGCGCGCGTTCGGTTCACAATGGAAGTGTCGGCTCGCGAGGGAGGACACGCGCGTGCACGCGGTAGGTCGGGCGTTGGTGACACTGGTTGTCGCGGTGGTCGGCGTGTGCGCGTTCCTCGGGTATCGCGGCGAGCTCGGGTTGCCGTGGCGGCCGGGCGCGGCGGAGATCGCCACGGTGGTCGCGCCACCGCCGCCGGTGGCGCTGGATCCGGGGTGGGTGACGGCGCAGGTGCGGCCGTCGCTGGTGAACATCGCGGTCGACGCCGCCCGGTTCGGGGCGAACGCGGCCGGGTCGGGCATCGTGCTCACCGCGGACGGGCAGATCCTCACCAGCCACCATGTGATCAAGGGCGCCGAGGAGGTCTCGGTGACCGCCCTGGTGGACGGGCTGGTCTACGAGGCCACCGTGCTCGGCTACGACTCCACCGCCGATATCGCGCTGTTGTCGCTGGCCGGTGCGTCCGGGCTGCCCGCGGCGCGGCTCGGCGCGTCGTCGCAGCTGCGGATCCGGCAGGAGATGCTGGCCATCGGGGACGCGGGCGGTGACGGCGGCGAGCCGACGGCGGTCATCGGGCCGATCACCGATCTCGACGCGAGCATCGTGGCGATGAACTCGGCCGATATGTCGCGCAAGGCGCTGCGCGGGATGGTGCAGATCGCCGCGCCGGTGGTGGGCGGACAGTCCGGTGGCGCGCTGGTCGACAGCGGCGGCGCGGTGGTCGGGGTGATCACGGCGGCCTCGGCGCAACGGTCGACGGCCGAGACCGCGAACCGCCCGCCCACCGGGTACGCGGTGCCGATCGAGACCGCCATGCGGATCGTCACCCAGATCCGCTCCGGCGTGCCGACCGACACCGTGCACGTCGGTCCGACGGCCACGCTCGGTGTGCAGATCATCGACGCGAATCCGTCCGGCGCCCAGGTGAACTGGGCCTTCTACGGGCAGCCCGCTCGCGCGGCGGGCATCGCCGCGGGCGATATCGTCACCGCCGTCGACGGGACGCCGATCACCACCGCGAAGGCGTTGAGCGCCGCCATCAACATCCGCAGTCCCGGTGATCGGATCCGCCTCGACATCACCGCTCCCGACGGCAGCACCCGCGTCGTCGAGGTGGTGCTGGCCCGCGGCACACCGAACTAGACCAGGCTCAACCAGTAGTCCTGGAACTTCAGGAAGACCAGGAGCAGCACCACCGCGTAGAACACCACGACCAGCGTCCAGCGCCATTCGGCGAGAATGCCCATGACGCCGCGGGCGCGGCCCCACATCTCCTGCGTGGTCACCGCGAACAGCACCGGCACCGACACCCACACCACCATGCAGTACGGGCACAGGGCATTGATCCGGTACAGGCTCTGGAAGATCAGCCAGCAGATCGCGGCCATCCCGAGCACCGTGCCGAGCCACAGCCCGCCCCAGATCCAGCGCGGGAATCCGACGCCGACCACCGACAGCACGCCGAGGGTCACCGCCACCGAGAACCCGACGATGCCGAACAGCGGGTTCGGGAAGCCGAACACCGCCGCCTGCTCGGTCTGCATGATCGACCCGCACGACAGCACCGAGTTGATGCTGCACGAGGTGACGTAGTTCGGGTCGACGAAGAGCTTGAACCGCTCGACGGTGAGCGTGAACGAGGCCAGCCACCCGGCCAGCCCGGCGATCAGCAGCAGCCACGCCGAGCGGGCGGGGGCGGTGATCACTTGGCCGCGTCGGCGATCACGGACGCCAGGCCGTTCTTGGTGAAGACCGCGTCGGACTGGTTCAGCTCACCGTTGATGAACACCGCCGGGGTCGACTCGACGCCGCTGCTCAGCGTCTCCTGGGTGACCTGGGTGATGTAGTCGCCGTACGGTTTGTCGTTGATGCAGGTGGCTACGGCCGGATCGGTGTAGCCGACCTCGTTCGCGATCTGCACCAGCTGCTCGTTGGTCAGGCCGGCGCCGCCCTCGGCGGACTGCCTGGCGAACATGGTCTGCAACCAGGTCTGGTACTTGCCCGCGTCGGCGTCGGCGACGCAGAACGAGGCGTTGGCCGCGCGCGAGGAGTACTGATTGGTCGACGCGCGGTCGAGGAAGGAGATGATCTGGTAGTCGATCACCGCGGTGCCGTTGGCCGCGGCCTCGGCCAGTGC
Organism: Nocardia rhizosphaerae; assembly: GCF_042650365.1. Taxonomy (NCBI): domain Bacteria; kingdom Bacillati; phylum Actinomycetota; class Actinomycetes; order Mycobacteriales; family Nocardiaceae; genus Nocardia; species Nocardia rhizosphaerae. The sequence continues at coordinate 151,190 of NZ_JBHSBA010000006.1, read as the reverse complement.
TTCACCGTTGGCGGCCTCGAACTGTTTGCAGCCTGGGCACTGTAGGTCGGCGACGACGCGCACCTTCACCGGGGCGTCCGGATCGCCGATGCGGACCGTGCCGCTCTCGGTGACCGCGCCGTCGGTGGCGGGAAGCTGCTGCACCGACGACGCGGTCGAGCTGTCGTCGTCGGAGCGGTTCACCGCGATACCGATGCCGATCGCGGCGACGAGCGCGACCAGCACACCGGCGACGCCGATCTGGATCGCGATCTTGCGCCGTTTGTCGGCCGCCTCGGCCGCCGCCAGTGGGTTCTGCTTCCCGGTGCTCACCGTCGTCACATGCCTTTCGTCGGTCGTCGTCCCACCCCGGACATCATGCGGGCCGAACCTGAGATTTTCTTCAACGCTCGCGGTCAGGACTCGTCGAGTCTGCGCAGCTGCTCGTCGACGTCGAAATCGGCGGTCGGCCAGTCCAGCTCGAGCCGGTTCAGCGCGTCGATGAGCAACTCGGTGACAGCGAGGCGCGCGTACCATTTGCTGTCGGCGGGAACCACGTACCAGGGCGCGTAGTCGGTGTTCGTGCGCTCGAGGATCGCCTGGTACGCCTTCTGGTACTCGGGCCAGTACCCGCGTTCGGTGATGTCGGACGGGTTGAACTTCCAGTGTTTGTCGGGCCGCTCCAGCCGCTCACGCAGCCTGCGCTTCTGTTCGTCGAGCGAGACGAACATGGCGACCTTCACGATAGTGGTTCCCGCGTCGGCCACCTCGCGTTCGAAGGTGTTGATCAGGTCGTAGCGCTGTTCCCATTCGGCCTGCGGCACGAGGTTGTGCACCCGCACCACCAGCACGTCCTCGTAGTGCGAGCGGTCGAAGACGCCGATCTGGCCGTGCGCAGGCAGCCGCTTGTGGATGCGCCAGAGGAAATCGTGCTGCTTCTCCTCTTCGGTCGGCACGCCGAAGGAGGCATGGTCGACCCCTTGCGGATCGACCGAACCGATGACGTGGCGCACGATGCCGCCCTTGCCCGCGGTGTCCATGCCCTGCAAGACCAGCAGCACACTGCGCTTACCGCCGGTGCGCCCGTCCGCGAACAGGCGTTCCTGCAGGTCGGAGAGCACGGCGCCGCGTTCGGACAGCAGCTGTTTGCCCAGCTGTTTGTCGCCGGTGAAGCCGGGGGTGGCGCTCGGATCGATCTCGGAGACGCGCAGCCCGTCGGCGCGCAACGCGGTGGTAACCGGTTCGGCCCAGTGTTTCGCCATTCCCCATGCCTACCACTAGCCGGAGCGCTCCACCGGCAAGCTCGTCGCGGTCGTTTCCCGCCAGCACGCGACACCGGCCGGGTCGGCGATCTCGGCCCGGTGCACATACACCGGGTCGGCGCCCGCCGCCCGCTGCGCGCGGAAGTCGGCGAGCAGCCGGAACGCGATCGCGCCGAGCGGGATGATCGCGGCCAGGTTGACCAGCGCCATCACGCCCATGAACACATCGGCGAGGTTCCAGATCAGCGCCACCGAACCGAGCGCGCCACCGAAGACCGCGACCAGCACCAGCACCCGGAACGCGGTGAGCACCTGCGGTTTGCCGGTGATGAACTCGATATTGGCGCGGCCGTAGTAGAAATTGCCGATCATCGAGCTGAACGCGAGCATGAACACCACCGCGGTGAGCAGATGACCGGCCCAGGTGCCGAGTTCGGCCTGCAACGCGCTCTGGGTGAGGTCGGCGCCGCGCCGCTGCGACAGGTCGGGGTCGCTGGTGAGGATGATGAACGCGGTGATCGAGCAGATGAGCAGGGTGTCGAAGTACACGCCGAGCGACTGCACCAGTCCCTGTTTCACCGGATGCGAGACATCGGCGGCCGCGGCCGCGTTCGGCGACGAACCGAGTCCGGCCTCGTTGGAGAACATGCCGCGCCGGATGCCCTGGGCGATGGCGGTGCCGATCCCGCCGCCGACCACCTCGCGTATCCCGAAGGCCCCGCCGACGATATCGGCGACCACCCGTGGCAGATCGCCGATGTTCAACGCGACCACCGCGATCCCGAGCACCAGGTACACCCCGGCCATCACCGGCACGAGCACCTCGGTGATGTGGCTGATCCGGCGCACCCCGCCGAAGATCACCAGGCCGAGCAGCGTCACCAGGCCGAGCCCGACGAGCGGGGCGAACCAGTCACCGTCGAGGCCGGACAGCGATGCCCTGCTGGTCGCCACGATGGTGTTGGACTGCACGGCATTGAAGACGAAACCGAAGGTCACGGTGATGATCACCGCGAAGGTCATGCCCTGCCAGCGCCGCCGCAAGCCGTGCTGCATGTAGTAGGCGGGCCCGCCGCGGAAGGTGCCGGGCTCGCGCTCGGGGCGCTTGTAGAGCTGGGCGAGGGTGGACTCGACGAAGGCCGAGGACGCGCCGAGGGTGGCCATCGCCCACATCCAGAACACCGCGCCCGGCCCACCGACGGTGATGGCGGTGGCCACACCAGCGATATTGCCGGTGCCGACCCGCGCCGCGGCCGAGATGCTGAACGCGCCGAACGCCGATACCGACCGCTTGCCATCCGCGGCGGGCTTGCCCTTCTCGGCGACCGCACGGAACATCTCCGGCAACATCCGTAACTGGACGACGCCGCTGCGCACGGTGAAGTACAGCCCGGTGAAGATCACCAGGGGGATCAGCACCCAGCTCCAGAACACGTCGTTGATGTCGACGACTACGGAATTCAGCGTGTCCATGCGGCGAAGGCTACCGCCGGGCTATCCCGGAATCGCTCAGGTGGGGCGGGTGGCGTCGACGTATTGCATGAAACGGTGTACGCGCTGGTCGATCTCGACCAGCCCGGCCTCAGCGAACAGGGTCGGGAAGGTGTCGCGATCGAACAGGCGCAGCCCGCTCAGCCCGGCGGCCGCGGTGCTCGCCTTTCCGAACAGATTGTCCTCGCGGTAGCTGGTGGTGATGGCGATCCGGCCGCCCGGCGCGAGCACCCGGATCATCTCGCGGGTGGCCGCGATCGGGTCGGGGATCAGGTACAGCGCGCCGAAACAGCAGACCGCGTCGAAGGTTCCGTCGGCGAACGGCAGCGTGCGCGCATCGCCACGGACATAGCCGACCCGTGGACCCGCGTTGTCGGCGACGGCCCTGGCCAGCATGGGTTCGGAGTAGTCGAGGCCGGTCACGAAGCCGTCGTCGCCGAGGAAACCGCTGAGGTATCTGGTGAAATTGCCTGGGCCGCAGGCCAGGTCGAGCACCTGCTGGCCGCCGTGCAGCCGCAGGGTTTCGACGGCGTCGCGGCGGTCGCTGCCCGTGGTGCGACCGCTCGCGAGATAGAACAGGGCGGGCCGCCACGCGTGCTCGTACACCGCGGCGACCGCGGGCACGTTCATCGCGAACCGTGCGAGATTCACTGCCGGGTGACCTCGATCGTCATGCCCGCCTCGCGCAGCCGCGCGGTGAGCGCCTCGCCCATGGCCGAGGCCGGAGTGAGCACGCCCGCCCGCTCCGGGAGCTCGTCGAAGGCCAGGCACAGCCCGCTCTGCCCGAGCAGCACGGCGGTGGCCTGGTAGCCGGGATCGCCGGTGCCGGCGAACGTGGCCTGGTACTTCGCGCCGGAACTGGTGCGCGCGAAGGTCTTCATGGTGAACCAGCCGCTGCGGCGGGACTGTTCGCTCGGCCCGGTACCCGGCTTCGGCAGTACCCGGTCGAGCAGCTTGCGGCCGAGCGCGACCCGCGACAGCACCGCGCCCGAGGCCATCCCGGCGACGATGCCGCCGGCGATCCCCGCCGCGACCAGCGGCGCCGCGGGCGAATTACCGGCGTTCATCACCTCGCGGTAGCGGAACTGCTTACCGTAGACCCAGCCGAGCAGACCGTTGGTGCGGCGCACGACCTTGGTGTTGTGCGAGGCCATGATGAAGGTGGTCACCCAGCCGTGCAGGCTGGGATCGATGCTGTCGGCGCGGGCGAGCGCCTGATCGGACTGGCGGCCGACATCGGGGTCCATGGAGCGGTCCGGGCTCAGCGAGTACGGGTGCGCCAGGATGCGGCCGCGCGAGGAGTCGGCGGCGACGTCTTCCATCATGGCGCGGCCGGAATCGATGGTGCCACCGCTCATTCCGCCCTTGAAGTAGGCCACCAGGGTGGTGTCCTCCAGCTCGCCGGTGTTGTCGGCGACGCTGGCCCGGTAGAGCTCGTAGACGCTCAGGTCCGACGGAATCGAGTCGTAGCCACAGGAATTCACGATCTTGGCACCGGAGTCGATGGCAGTCTGCTCGTGCCGCTCGATCGCGTCGTGGATGAACAGTGGTTCGCCGGTGAGGTCGGCGTAGTGGGTGCCCGCCGCGGCGCACGCGCCGACCAGCGGCAGGCCGTAGCGCAGGTACGGGCCGACCGTGGTGACCACCACGGTGGTGCGCTCGGCCATCGCGGCCAGCGACGCCGGATCCGACGAATCGGCCACAACCAGCCCCCAGTCCGCGGCCGCAGGCCCGAGCCCGGCGCGGACCGCGGCCAGTTTGTCGGCCGACCGCCCGGCCAGTGCGATCTTGGCCCCGGCGGGCGCGGCGGTGCACAGGTACTCGGCGGTGAGCTTGCCGACGAACCCGGTCGCGCCGAACAGGATCAGGTCGAATTCACGCTGCTGCGGCATTTTTCGAACGCCTTTCATCGAGTGCTCGCCTTGCGGGCACGCGTCTTCTTCGGTGGTTTCGGCGGGTGGGTGGACAGCCAATCACGGTGGGCCAGCCCGAGTTCGGTGACCGGGGGCTCGTCGTAGAGCCATTCCCTGGCGATCAGATGCCAGTTGGCGGTGCAGTCGAGCTGGCCGAGCATGCCGAAGGTGAGGAAATCGGCGCGGCGGGAGAACAGGTGTTCCGGCGGCAGATTCTGCTGCTTCATCCCGGTGAACTCGCTGGCCCTCGGGTCGACAGCGAGCAGGAATGCGCCGCTGGCCAGTTCCGGGGTGATGGTCAGTTCCTCGTCGACCAGACACCACTCCGAGGCCGAGAGCACGTATTCCAGACACTCCTCGGCGCCGATCTCCTCCGGCGAGTCGATCACGCCGCGCTCGATCATCAGCTGCCGCAGGTCCTCGGCCCGCTCCTCGGCGGCCGCGCGCAGGCACAGGATCTCGAAATGCACCAGCTTCGGGTCCATCCGGTTGAACAGCCCGAAGTCGAGGAAGGCCACCCGTCCGTCGCGGGCGAGCAGCACGTTGCCCGGATGCGGATCGCCGCAGAACTCGTTGAAGGTGAACAGTGATCCCACGTAGAACCGGTAGATGATCTCGCCCACCCGATCGCGCTCGGCGGCGGGCAGCCGCCGGATCTCCTCGAAGCCCATCCCGTCGACGAACTCGCTGACCAGCACCCTGGTGGTGGACAGCTCGGGCACCGAGTCGGGGACGACGACGAACGGGTGGTCCCGGTACAGCCGGGCGATCTCGGCCTGGGTCGCGGCCTCGGCCACGTAGTCGAGCTCGGCCTCCATGTTCAGCTTCAGCTCGTCGAGCACGGCGGGAGTGATCCACGGCATGGCCGAGGCGAGCACCCGGCGGAACATGGTGAGGTTCTTCAGATCAGCGCGCACCGCGGCGTCGACACCGGGGTACTGCACCTTCACCGCGACGGCGCGGCCGTCGGGCAGGGCGGCCCGATACACCTGGCCGATCGAGGCGGCGGCGATCGGTTCCGGATCGAACTCGGCGAACAACTCGGTGAGCGGGCGGCCGAAATCCTCCTCGATCACCCCGCGCATGGTCTCGAACGACACGGTCGGCGCGGCATTGCGCAAAACCGCGAGCCGCTGCTGGAAGCGTTCGCGGTGGTCCGGCGGCACCAGATCCAGGTCGAGCACCGACATCATCTGGCCCAGCTTCATGGCTACGCCCTTCATGGTGCCGAGCACCATGACCACCTGCTCGGTGGTGCGGATCATCGACTCCTCGGCCATCCGCGCGCGCACCGCCTCGGACCGCCCGCGCATGGACAGTCTGGTCCGTTTCGACCGGATGACCGAACTCGCCGCGACCGCCCCCAGTTTCGTCCCACGGGCAAGCCGGGAAGTCGGCACGTTCTTCGCCATCGAGGTACCTCCGTTGGTGCCGACGCGCGTGACGGCACACAGCCGTCCCCGGTGACGCGAGCCACAGCGCCACACTCGGTTCAGCGTAGCCAACCGGGCGGTAATGTCGAGATCGGCTCCACTCGTAGCGGCGAATTAGCAGGTCAGGAGGGGATGTCGGGGATCTCCGGCAGGGGATGCGGCTGCGCGCTGAAGTATTCGGGCGAGCCGCCTGCCTTGGCGACGCCCTCGATCGCCGACCAGGCCATCATCGTCAGGTAGTCGATCACGTCCTGACGTGGCATCGCCTTGTCGGTGTTGGTCCACCAGTGCGTGGCCAGCTGGATGCCGCCGACCAGCACGTACGACCAGAGCATCGCACCGTCGGTGCGCACCCCCTTCGACCCGGCGCGGTCGACCAGTACGGCCGCGACCACCTCGGCGAAGAGACGCTCGAACTCGGCGAGCGAGGACTTGTCGCCCGCGGCGTTGCTCATGATGAACCGGTAGACCTCGGGATCGTCGTCGACGGTCCCGACGTACTCGGTCATGGCGGCGCGCACCAGCTGGTATTCGTCGGCGTCGAGGTTGATCGCGCCGTACACGCGCGGCAGCAGCGTGGTCTCGATGAACCGCTGCATGGTGGCGTGCACCAGGTCGTTCTTGTCGGCGAAGTAGCGGTAGAGGACGGTCTTGGACACGCCGATCTCGGCGGCGATCTCGTCCATGCCCGCTTGGCTGCCGCGGCTGCGGATGGCATTGAGCGTGCCGTCGACCAGCTCTTCGCGCCGGTCGATCTTGTGCTGCCGCCACCGCCGCTTGCGGCCGTCGACAGGACCGCCGCCGCGCACGGTGGCGGCACGTCCGGTCTGCTCGCCGATCTCGACAAGGTCTTCGGTGGACAGGACAGCCCCCTTGGCATCGATGTGGCGTCTTCTTCGTACAGCTTAGGCGCGTGGATGTGGGGTGACGCTCGTTTGGCGCACGTTGCGGCATTTACCACACTCGCGGCGGCGCGGTCGTGGCTTGCACAGCAGAATGGGGGCTATGGAGAAATCTCCCGGCAACACGGCGGTTCTCACGCCGCGCACCGAGCCCGCTACTCAGCCGGCTGGCTTCGCGGTGCTGACCGACGAAGCGGGCAAAAGACGTGACCTCTTCAAGATGAAAGCGCTGGCCACCGGATTCCTGGTGGTGGCGAGCGTGGTGTACCTGCTGTGCCGCTGGCTGGAATCGCGCGGCGCTGGGGGCGAATGGGTCGGCTACGTGCGGGCCGCCTCCGAGGCAGGCATGGTCGGCGCGCTGGCCGACTGGTTCGCGGTCACCGCGCTGTTCAAGCATCCACTCGGCCTGCCCATCCCGCACACCGCGATCATCCGCAAGAAGAAGGATCAGCTCGGGTCGAGCCTCGGCGCCTTCGTCGGCACCAACTTCCTGGCGCCCGATGTGGTGTCGGCGCGGCTGGAGTCGGCGCAGATTTCGCTGCGGGTGGGCCGGTGGATGGCTGATCCCGGGCACGCGGCGCGGGTGGCGCAGGAGAGCTCGACCATCCTGACCGCGGTGGTCGGGGTGCTGCGCGACGAGGACGTCGAGCAGATCATCGACAACACCATCGTCAAGCGGATCGCCGAACCCCTGTGGGGTCCGCCGATCGGGCGGGTGCTCTCCGAGCTGATCGCCGACAACCGGCAGCTGCCGCTGATCGACCTGCTCGCCGAGCGCGCGCACCAGTGGGCGCTCGGTTCGCAGGAGACGATCGACCGCATCGTGTTGCGGGACGCACCGCAGTGGGCGCCGAAGTTCGTCAACACGCTGCTTTCGGAGCGGATCTACCGGGAACTGGTCGAGTTCACCTGGAAGGTGCGCTCGAATCCCGAGCACGAGCTGCGCCAGGCCGCCGACCGCTTCCTGCAGGACTTCGCCGACGATCTGCAGCACGACGACGCGATGATCGCCAAGGCCGAGAAGGTGAAGGCCGAGATCATGGGCCGCGAGCAGATCACGGGGATGGCCGAGGCCACCTGGCGCGCGGCCAAGCGGCTGATCCTGGAATCGGCGCAGGACCCCGATTCCACGTTGCGCCGCAAGGTGGCCGAGAATGTGCAGCAGCTCGGCGAGCGCTTGCGTGACGACCCGCAGATGCGGGGCAAGGTGGACGGCTGGATCGATCGCGGCGCCCGCTATCTGGTCGGTAACTACTCGGCGGAGATCACCACCCTGGTGACCGACACGGTCGCGCGGTGGGATGCCGACGAGGCGAGTAAGAAGATCGAACTGCAGGTCGGCCGGGATCTGCAGTTCATCAGGATCAACGGCACGGTCGTCGGCGCGCTGGCGGGACTTGCCATCTACACGATCTCGGAGTTGCTGTTCCACTGAGCCGCGACCGTTAGCCGGACCTGTGCTAACAGAAGTGCTTGCAATAGCTAGCACGTTGATTTAGAGTTGACCGTACAACCGCCAGAAGGTGAGTGATGGCAGACCAGCCCGAGGGACGTGTAGCGCATGCGGCACAAGACATCGGAGGGTTCATCAGGTCCCAGCGCGAGGCCGCGCAGGTGTCCTTACGTCAGCTCGCCGCGCTGGCGGGGGTGAGCAATCCGTACCTCAGCCAGATCGAACGCGGATTGCGCAACCCCTCCGCCGAAGTACTCGCGCAGATCGCCAAGGCACTGCGGGTGTCATCGGAGGTGTTGTATGTGCGGGCCGGATATCTCGAACAGCGTCCGCACAGCCCGGTCCGGGACGCCCTGCTCGCGGACACTTCGGTGACCGAGCGGCAGAAACAGGTGTTGCTGGAAATCTATGAGTCGTTTCGCCGGGAAAACGGGGAAGAAGCCGGCTCAGGGGGGATCGAACGGGACAGCGACGTTTCGTTCACGACAACTGACACTCCGCCACACCAGGAGAACGAAGACTGATGACCGAGAAGACCGCTACCGTGACCAAGCCGCTGTTCGCCACCGTCGGTGCCGGTGACGCGATCTACACCGCCGTGAACGAGGTCGTCGCCGACGTCCGCGAGCGCGTCGGTTCCGCCGACGCCAAGGCCCGCGTCGAAGAGGCCCGTGAGCGTTTCGCCACCGTGCCCGCCGACGTGCAGGCCCAGTTCGACACCCTGCGCGAGCGCATCGCCGGTCTGCCGTCCGAGCTGCCCGAGGACCTCGCCGAGCTGCGCGAGAAGTTCACCCCGGAGGAGCTGCGCAAGCTCGCCGAGCAGTACTACCGCCAGGCCCTCGACATCTACGCCGACCTCGCCGTCCGCGGTGAGGAGACCGTCGACCGGCTGCGTGCCAACCAGGCCGTCGACGAGCAGCTCGGTCGCGTCGAGAGCCTGTACAAGGACGCCTCCGCGCGTGCCGAGGAGGCCCTGACCAAGGTCAACGACCTGCTGGGCCGTGGCAAGGCCGAGGCCGAGGAGATCGCCGCCGAGGCCGCGGCCGTCGTCGACGCCGAGGTCGTCGCGGTGACCACCGAGGAGCCCGCCCCGGCCAAGGCGCCCGCCGCCAAGAAGGCCCCGGCCAAGAAGGCCCCCGCCAAGAAGGCTGCGCCGAAGAAGGCTTGACGAGTCCGCCGTTCGGGCCGGGGCGCGCGATCAGGCGCCACGAAGGTCCGACGGCGTAATAGGTTCCCCCTGCAGGCAGCGGCCCCGCACACTCCGATGTGCGGGGCCGCTGTTCGTATGATGGGTGTGTGAACCTGGTGTACGACCTGACGTCGCTGATCCTGCTCGTCCTCTGGTTGGCGGCACTCGGCGCGACGGTATTCGCGCTGATCCACGCCGTGCGTCAGCGCGCGGACGCCTTCACCGCCGTCGACAAGCTGACCAAGCCGATCTGGCTGGCGATCCTGGCGGGCGCGTTGGTCTTCCTGCTGCTCGGCATCGCCGGTTTCGGCATGTTGACCTCGTTCATCGCGATCATCGCGACCGGTGTCTACCTGGCCGACGTGCGCCCGAAGATCGACGAGGTACAGCGCGGCCCGCGCTGGTAGCCGCGCACCGGATCGCCCGCGCAGATCCCTCGCGTTCAGTGGTACACGGTGTTACTGTATCTAGCAGTAACACAAAGGAGTGTGCCGATGCGCGCAAAGTTGCCGACGGCTGTGGTCAACCTCGTTGACTCCGCGTCCACCACCGTCAAGACCGTCCTCGCGGCTCACCGGGCCGATCTGCGGACCCGCACCCACGGTGTCCCCGCGTTCGATCCGCCCGCCGTTGAACACGAGGTGATCCCGGTGGTCACCGCGGACGGTGCCCGGCTGCGAGTGCACGCCTACGGTCCCGTCGACGCTCCGGTCATCGTGTTCGCGCATGGCTGGACCTGCTCCATCGAATACTGGAACGCCCAGATCAACGCCTTCGCCGGCGAATACCGCGTGATCGCCTACGACCAGCGCGGCCACGGCGAGTCCACCAACGGCTACGCCGACCCGAGCACCGATCTGCTCGCCGACGACCTGTGCGACGTGCTCGACGCGGCGCTGCTGCCCGGACAGCGCGCGGTGCTCGTGGGCCACAGCATGGGCGGCATGACGCTCATCGCCTGGGCGGGCCGCTACCCGGAACGGGTCGCCGAACAGGCCGCCGCGGTCCTGCTCACCAACACCGGCGCGCACTCGCTGGTCGAGGTCTCGACCATGATCCCCGGCTTCAACAAGCCGCTACGGCTGCTCGGTGGCCGCCCGCTGCCCGCCCCGGACTGGCTGGGCAAGGCCATCCTCGGCACGCCGGTGGTGCTCCCGCCGCTCCCGCCGGTGCGCTGGATCTTCGCCCGTCAGGTGATGACGCTCGACACCACCCCGGAGAAACTGAGCTACGCGCTCTCGGTGGTTCGCGGCTGCCCGATGCTGACCAGGGCGCGCTACGGCAGGCTGCTCACCGACCTCGACCTCGGTGACGCCGCACGCAACTTCACCGTGCCGACCACCGTTCTGGCGGGCGACCGCGACGATATGACCCCGGTCCTGCACGCCGAGCGGCTCGCCGCGCTGCTGCGGGAAGCGGGCACGCTCGCCGGGTTCACGGTGCTGCCGACCGGTCATCTCGGCAATGTGGAGCGCTACGACCTGTTCAACGCCGAACTGCGCGCGGTGCTCGCCGCCGCGCGCGAGCCAGTGCGCGCGTTCGCCTGAGGGCCTGCGAGGATGGGTGGATGAGTTCCGCCCCTGTGACCTCGGATGACCGCCGGTACGTGCTGACCCTCGGCTGCCCGGATCGACCGGGCATCATCGCCGGGATCTCCTCGTTCATCGCCGGCTTCGGCGGCTCGATCTCCGAAGCCGGCTACCACTCCGACGGTGACACGGGCTGGTTCTTCACCAGGCAGGCCGTCAAGGCCGCGACCGTGCCGTTCGGCATCGACGAACTGCGCACCCGGTTCGCCGCGGTCGCCGCCGAGTTCGGTGCCGAGACCGACTGGCAGCTGCTCGACTCTGGCGCGCCGCGCCGGGTGGTGCTGCTGGTGAGCAAGGACGGGCACTGCCTGCACGATCTGCTCGGGCGCGCGGCCGCGGGCGAGCTGCCGGCCACCATCGAGGCCGTCATCGGCAACCACCCCGACCTGGCCGCGATCACCGAGGCGCACGGTGTGAAGTTCCACCACGTGCCCTTCCCGAAGGACCCGGCCGAACGTGGGCCCGCCTTCGCGCAGGTGCGCGAACTGGTGGACGCGCACGATCCGGACGCGGTGGTGCTCGCCCGGTTCATGCAGGTGCTGCCCGCCGAGCTGTGCGCGCACTGGGCGGGCCGGGCGATCAACATCCACCACAGCTTCCTGCCCTCCTTCGTCGGCGCCCGCCCCTACCACCAGGCCTACGTGCGCGGGGTGAAGCTGATCGGCGCGACCTGCCACTACGTCACCGCCGAACTGGACGCGGGCCCGATCATCGAGCAGGACGTGATCCGGGTCGACCACGCCGACGAGGTGCGCGACATGGTGCGCCAGGGTCGCGATATCGAACGGGTGGTGCTCGCCCGTGGACTGCGCTGGCACCTGGAGGGCCGGGTGCTCGTGCACGGCCGCCGCACGGTGGTGTTCGAGTAGGTCGGTCAGAGTGCGTAGAACGGCGCTGGGTAGCGGAACTCCCCGGTGACCGCTGGGTCGTAGGCGGTCAGCGCGCGCACCTGGAAGAACGCGGCCCAGTCGGCCTGATCGGGCACGATGCCGAGTCTGGCCCCTGGAACGAAGCCGAACCTGGCGTAGTACTCCGGGCTGCCGACCAGCCCGACCACCGACTCGTCCAGCGCGTCGGCGGCGCCGAGCGCGGCGTGCATCAGCGCCGAACCGACCCCGGTCTTCTGCTGCTCGGGATCGACACCGAGCGGGCCGAGCGCGAGTACCGGGAACGGGCCGATGCCTGCCCTGGTCAGACAGATATGCCCGACGACCGTGTCGTACTCGAGCGCGACGAGCGACAGCGTCGGCATCCACGACTCGTCCGCACGCAGCGCCTCGACCAGCGCCGCTTCCGGCGGCTCGGTGACCGAGGGGTCGTCGGCGTAGTGGGGGGCGAAGGCGGCTCGATGGATCGCGGCGATCGCCTCCGCGTCCGCTGGGGTCTCGCGACGGATCAGCACAATCGTCTCCGTGTCTGTGGGAGGGAAACCGCCAGGCATAAGTCTCGCGGATTCGGGTACACGCGCGCAACGCCGTTTCGTGGTCGGCGTGGGCGTCGGTGGGCGGGACGGGATGTGCCATGCTCGGACACATGACGCCGACCCGCGCCGATGTGGCCGCCATGATCGATCACACCCTGCTCGCCCCGGAGGCCACTCCCGCCGAGGTCGAGGCGCTGATCGCCGAGGCGCGCAGGCTCGGCGTGTACGCGATCTGCGTCTCGCCGTCGATGCTGCCGGTGCGGGCGCCGGGGCTGGTCGTGGCGACCGTGGCCGGATTCCCGTCGGGTAAACACCACTCGCTGGTCAAGGGGGCTGAGGCGCGCCTCGCGGTGGACCAGGGTGCCGCCGAGGTCGACATGGTGATCGATGTCGGCGCGGCACTGGCAGGGGATTTCAACGCCGTACTCACCGACGTGATCACCGTGCGCGAGGCCGTCGATGACCGCGCGGTGCTGAAGGTGATCATCGAATCGGCAGCGCTCACCGACGACGCGATCGTCGGCGCGTGCCGGGCCGCCGAGCAGGGCGGCGCCGATTTCGTGAAGACCTCCACCGGCTTCCACCCGGCGGGCGGGGCCAGCGCGCACGCGGTGCGGCTGATGGCCGAGACGGTCGGCGGGCGCCTCGGGGTCAAGGCCAGCGGTGGCATCCGCACCGCCGCCGACGCCGCGGCGATGATCGAGGCCGGGGCCACCCGCCTCGGGCTGTCGAAGTCGGCCGCCGTGCTCGACGGCTTCGCCGAGTAGCCGCATCAGCAGATGAGGTCGGTCCGGCGGTCGGCGTCGTCGACCGTCTCCAGTGGCGTCTTGCCGCCGGAGAGCTGCACGAGTACGCCGTCGTCGGTGACCCGCACCTCCTGCGCGCGCAGGCCGAGCGGGTAGCTCTGCAGACTCTGGGTGAAGGTCTCCACGATGCCCTGCACCAGGTCGGTGGGCAGGCCGATGCCGAGCAGCTGCGCCGACTTGGTCTCCACGGTCACATTGCCGTCGCGCACCATCGGCTGCACCTGCAGCTGGGCCAGCCCGCCGAGCACGTCGAGGGTGAGCACGCCGCTGCTCGCCGAGGACCGCACCCCGCTGACCATGCCGCCCAGCGTCTGCCCGATGCCGTCGTTGCTCCAGGTGACCTCGGCCTCGGAGCTACCGATGGTGCCGCCGCCGCGGCCGTGGTCGACCAGCTCGATATCGCTGAACTTCGCGTGCACGACCATGCCGATGGCAGGCCCGAACTTGTTGTCCTCGCTGTCGATGGTCACCGACCCGACCTTGCCGTCGAGATAGGTGAGCAGCATCGGCTTCGGGCCGAAGCTCACATCGATCCCGGAACCCATCTCCTGCTCGAACGAGGTGCTGATGCAGCGCGAGATCTGCTGTCTGGCATAGGCTTCGGTGCCGACGACGCCGGCTACGAGTAGCACGGCGACCACCGCGAGGGCGATCACCAGCGTGCGCCGGCCGACCTTCGGGCGTTGGGGCGTCTGCGTGCTCATGGCTGCGTCCTTTCCGGCGTGCTCGGGCGCCCTCCGTGGTTACGCGAGCTGCCGCCTCCGGGCGCTGACCGCTCACGCCCCCGGATTCTTCCCGAAGTTTCTGTGTTCGCTCTGAGGACGGTGTGAAAGCCTTCCCGGCGAAATGTGACCTGCCACACTTTCGGAGGCGTAGCCTGAACCCCATGGCTGGCGAGAGTTCGCGCCGGACGCAGGGGTCGGCGGATCATCGGTGGCGGGTGCTGCAACGGCTCGCCGGTCGGCACGCGGGCTTCTTCACCACCAGACAGGTGCTGCGGACCGGCTGTGAATCGCAGGTCAGGGCGGCGCTCGGGGACGGCTCGGTGACCAGGGCCGGGGTGGGGATGATGCGGCTGGCGCGGTGGCGGGCAGGCCCGCTCGACGAGTACGCGATGTGGGCGGCCTGGTTCGACGGCGCGGCGGCGGTGTCGTATCAGAGTGCCGCGGAGCTGCACGGGCTCGGCCGGTTGGCGCCCCGGTTCCTGCACCTGTCGGTGTCGACCGGGCGGCCGCCGGTGACCCCGCGGCTGGTACTGACTCGGCGCAAGCTGGACGATCCCGACGTGGAATCGGCGGGGCCGTTCCTGGTGACCACGCCGGTGCGGACCGTGCTCGACCTGGCCGAGACCGAGATCTCGCAGTCGGCGCTGAACGAGGTGGTCGCCGACGCGATCGCCATCCACCGGTGCGATACCGACGAGATCTGGTGGGCCGGTCAACCGCTGGCGCCGCGCGCCGCCGAGCGGCTGCGGCGCGCGCTATCCGCGGTCTGACCAGCCGTTCGGCGCGACCACCCGCCACGGCACCGACAGCACGCTGTCGCGCATCCGGCGCCGATAGACCCGCACCGGAAAGCCGTTGTCGCGCAACCTTTCCGCCGCGCCGCGCCACCGGATACGCGGGCCGTACGGCGCCAGCGCCGCCGCGCGATCCCAGGCCCGATCGGCCGCGGTGAGCAGCGCGTGCACCGGTTCGCCCGGCACATTGCGGTGGATCAGCACCTTCGGCAGTCGCTCGGCGATATCGGAGGGCCGGTCGACAGTGAACGGATCCCAGGCCAGGGTGAGCGAACGCGGGCCGTCCCGGTCGAGCAGCACCCAGGCGCAGCGGCGGCCGAGTTCGTCGCAGGTGCCGTCGACGAGCAGACCGCCCGGCGCCAGGTTGGCCCTGATCCTGGCCCAGGCGTCGGGCACCGCGTCCTCCGGGTACTGGCGCAGCACGTTGAACGCGCGGACGAGCACCGGACGCAGTCCGGCGAGTTCGAAACCGCCGCGGGCGAAGCGCACGCCGTCGCGGCCGTCGACCACCCGCGCCGGATCGATCTCGAGCCCGACCACCCGCAGGTCGGCGCGAACGGTGCGCAGCCGGGCGGCGAGTTCGAAGGTTGTCCACGGTGCGGCGCCGTAGCCGAGGTCGACCACCAGCGGGTCGGCGGCATCGCGCAGGCGGGAAGTCACCAGCTCGTCATGGCGTAGCCAGCGGTCGCTGCGGCGCAGCCGGTTGACCCCGGTCGTGCCGCGGGTGATCGTGCCGACCGGGGTGGTGCGGCCGGCGCGGGCGTCCACCGGGGCGGGTCAGACCGTCTTCCGCGCGGCGGCTTCCTCCAGCCAGCGCAGGGTTTCCTCCTGTTCGGCCCGGAACAGGTCGACCAGGTTCACCAGCATCAGCTGTTCGAGGCGCGGACCGACCATGGGGATGAACACCTTGGCGGTGGGGGAGAAGCGCATGGTGGCGCCGGTCTCGGTGGGGAAGAGCCGGATGGTGCCGTTGAGGCTGCCCGGCCCGGCCGGGATGGAGGCGGAGAACCGGCCCTCGGTCTCGTCGTTGGCGAACCGGCCCCAGCTCTCCTTGCGGGTGATCACCATGTCCTTGCGCATCACCGACTGCGCGATCTCGGGCAGCATTTCCCGTGGCAGCGTGTGCGCGAGCACGACGTCGATGCCGTCGTCGCTCACCTCGTGGCTGATCACCTCGTTGTGCGGCGAGTACTTGCGCATCTCGGCGACCCGCGCTTCCCAGTACTCCTTGGTCTGCAGCGCCGCGTACAGCTCATCGGTGGTGTGCAGCGGGTAGCGGGCGGAGTAGTCCAGTCGACGTGCCATGACGGAGCAGTGTAGTTGGCGCGCCGGAGCCGACGCGGCGCGCCGCCCCTGTCCGGACCGGCGGGGGCGGCGACGGGGATGCGGTCAGCGGCCCAGCCACTGCTCGGTGAAGCCCGCCTCGTTGTCGAGCAGCGCGAGCA
Organism: Nocardia rhizosphaerae; assembly: GCF_042650365.1. Taxonomy (NCBI): domain Bacteria; kingdom Bacillati; phylum Actinomycetota; class Actinomycetes; order Mycobacteriales; family Nocardiaceae; genus Nocardia; species Nocardia rhizosphaerae. Next base: position 134,786 of record NZ_JBHSBA010000006.1, on the reverse strand, counting down.
GATGCTCGGAGATCGCGGCCTCGATCTTGCCGCCGAACAGCGGGATCTTCACCTCGATGGTGCCGTTCACCACGAAAACCGAGCCGGTAGCCTCGTCGGTCATCGTGACGGTGGCGCTGACCTTGGCCGGAGCGCCGTCCACGTGCGCCTCGACGGTGCCTGCGGAGCCGGTGTAGGTCTCGGTGCGGGGGATCATCAGGTCACCGGGGCGGACCGCGGTGATGGCGGGCGGCAGCTGATCGGCGGGGATGGACTGCGCCATCTGCACCCGTACCTGGTCGCCGTCGGCGGTGAACGCGTCGAGGCGGGCACCCGGCCCACCGACCTCGGCGATCCGGGCCTTCCAGTACTGCTCGTCGGCGAACGCCGCACGCACGGCCTCGACCGAGTGGGTGTAGCGCGCCGTGAACGCCAGAGGTGTAGCCATGCGCGACACGCTACCGTCTACCCCGTGCGAACAACACGGTTGGTGTCCCCCGATCAGGTGCGTGACCTCCTCGCCGGGACCGGCGCGACGGTCCGGGAATCGGTCCGTCTCGCCGACCTGACCACCCTGCGGGTCGGCGGTCCGGCGCTGGTGGTCGACTGCGCGACCACCGAGGCGCTGATCGCCACGGTGACGGCGCTCGACGCGGCCGAAATCCGGGTGCTGCTACTCGCGGGCGGGTCGAACCTGCTCATCGACGACGCCGGTTTCGACGGTGTCGTGGTGCGGGTCGCCACCACCGGGGTGCGGCTCGGCGCCGACCTGGTGCTGGCCGAGGCAGGCGCAGGCTGGGACGAGGTGGTGGCCGCGACCGTCGCCGCCGGACTCGGCGGGCTGGAGTGCCTGTCCGGCATCCCCGGCTCGGCGGGGGCGACGCCGGTGCAGAACGTCGGCGCGTACGGCGTCGAGGTGGCCACCCTGTTGCGCCGGGTGCGGCTGCTCGACCGTAAGACGGGATCGGTGCGCTGGGTGGAGCCTGCCGAGCTCGGGTTCGGCTACCGGACCAGCGTGCTCAAACACAGCGACGCCGCCGTGGTGCTCGCGGTGGAGTTCACGCTCGACCCGTCCGGGATGAGTGCGCCGCTGCGCTACGGCGAGCTGGCCAGGGCGCTCGACGCCGACGACGGACAGTGCCGTCCGGCCGCCGCGGTGCGCGAGCAGGTGCTGCGGCTGCGGGCAGGCAAGGGCATGGTGCTCGACCCGGCCGATCACGACACCTGGAGCGCGGGCTCGTTCTTCACCAACCCGGTGGTCGCCGCCGAGCGGTTGCCGCAGGTCATGGCGGCCATCACCGCGCAGGTGGGCGAGGTGTCGGTGCCGACCTACCCGGCGCCGGACGGCACCAAGCTGTCGGCGGGGTGGCTGATCGAGCGGGCCGGTTTCGCCAAGGGGTTCCCCGGCGAGCAGGCGGCCGCCCGGTTGTCGACCAAACACACTCTCGCGCTGACCAACCGGGGAGCGGCGACCGCGAACGACATCGTCGAGCTGGCTCGCACCGTGCGCGCGGGCGTGCTGGAGCGGTTCGGCGTCACCCTCGAGCCGGAACCGGTGACTGTCGGCCTCACGCTGTGAATCCGGCGCGGTCGACCGGCTCGTTGCCTGCGGCGGCATGCGAGCGGCAGGTGACGGGGGTCCACCGGCGTTGGGATATTCGTCGCGGTCGGCCCGCGGTCGTGGTGCTCGTGCTGGCGGTGCTCGTGGTGCTGACCGGGTGCGGGACCGCCCGCCCCGGTGGTGCGGCGGGTCCGGTCGCGCGGGTGGCCGTGACACCGGCGGCGGGTGCGTCCGGGGTCGACCCGGTGGCGCCCATCGGGGTCGAAGTCAGCGACGGCCATCTCGATCAGATCGCGCTCACCAATGCCAACGGCAAGCAGGTCGAGGGCAGGCTGACGCCCGATCGCACGACCTACGAGATCATCGAGCCGCTCGGCTACGACGCCACCTACACCTGGACCGGCACCGCGATCGGCACCGACGGTATCCCGGTGCCGATCGACCGCACCTTCACCACGCTCAGTCCCGAGTCCACCATCCCGGCCACGGTGAACATCGGTGACGGCCAGGAGGTCGGGATCGCGGCGCCGATCATCCTGAAGTTCACCGGGCCGGTACCGGACAAGGCGGCGGTGGAGCGGGCGCTCACCGTCACCACCGAGCCCGCGACCGAGGGGGCATGGGCCTGGCTGCCCGACGACGGCGGGTCACGGGTGCACTGGCGGCCGAGGAACTACTGGATCCCGGGCACGAAGGTGCACATGTCGGCGCGGCTCTACGGTCTCGACTTCGGTGGCGGCGCGTACGGCCACGCCGACCTGACCACCGATTTCACCATCGGCCGCAGCCAGATCGTGCTCGCCGACGCGCCGAGCCACCGCATGCGGGTGGTCCGCGACGGCACCACCGTCTTCGACTTCGCCGTCTTCTGTGGCGAGTGCGACGAACCGCGTGATGTCACCCGCTCGGGCATCCACGTGGTGACCGAGAAGTACGTCACCAACGGCTGCATCGACCTCTCCCCGGCCGACGCCGCGGCCTACTTCCCGACCGCCATGTACGGCGACCCCGTCGAGGTCACCGGCACCGCCATCCCGCTGTCCCGCGCCGACGGCGACATCTACGACTGGGCCGTCGACTGGTCCGCGTGGCGGTCTATGTCGGCCCTGGCAGGCGCGTCGAGTTCCGGGCCACGCTGAGCGCTCACAAACCTCGCGACGGCCGCTGTTTCCAACCGATCGGCGTGTTTGTGAGCGTGCAGCGTGGTGGTTGACCGGCTCAGGCCATCGCCGGCACCCCACTCGGCCAGCGAGGATGGTTGCGGTCGATGACGTAGGTGTGGGTGTGCTGGAAGCGGCCGGGAGCGATTTCGACGGCGTCGGAGAGGATCGCCGGGTCGGTCGTGCCGAGCTCGTGGACGTGGGTGATCTCGGCTGGGTCGTCGCTCGGCCACAGCCGCAGCGCGGCGGTGGTGCCGACGGCGGCGATCACGGCGAGGGTGACCCACGTGGTGGTGAACCCGGCCATGGTCGCCAGCCAGCCGGTGATCGGGTAGGTGACCAGCCAGGCCAGGTGCGACAGCGAGAACTGGGCGGCGAACAGCGCGGGCCGGTCCTCGGCACGGGCCGAGCGGCGCAGCACCCGCCCGGTGGGGGTGAGGACGAGGCCGGTGCCCGCACCGATCACGGCCCAGGTGGTGAGCGCGGCGGCCCAGCTCCACTGCCCGGTCGGCGCGGTCGACAGCGCGATCGCGGCGGCGAGGCCGGTGACGAGCACGGCCGCGCCGGTGAGCATCACCGGGCGTTCCCCGCGCCGGTCCAGGATCCGCGGCAGCGTGAGCGCGACCAGCATGGTGCCGAAGCCGTTGGCCGCGAGCAGCATCGCCACCCCGGACTGATCGCCGCCGAGTACGTCGCGGGCGTAGTTCACGGTGTTGACCATGACCACCGAGCCCGCGGCCGCGACCACGAGGTTCAGCCCGAGCAGTCCGCGCAGCCGCGGCGTCGCCGCGAACAGCCGCAGACCAGCGGCGAGGCGTTCGCCGATCTTGCCGTCCCCGACCACCGCGTCCGGCACGCGCGCGCCCATGACCAGCCCGATCGAGATGACGAAGCCGATACCGGTGCCGACGAACAGCCAGTGGAAGCTGATCACGCTCAGGGCCAGTGCCGCCAGCATCGGGCTGAGCAGCGTCTCCATGGTCGCGGCCAGCTGGGCGGCCGACAGCGCCTTGGTGTAGTCGCGTTCGTCGGGGAGGATGTCGGGTAGCACGGCCTGGTAGGTGGGGGTGTAGGCGGCCGAGGCGATCTGGAGCAGGGTGATCAGCACGTAGATCTGCCAGATCTGGTCGACGAACGGCAGGGCGAGCACGATCGCGCCGCGAATGCCGTTGAGCGCCATCAGGAATTGCCTGCGTGGAAGCAGCCCGGCGTAGGCGCCCGCGATCGGGGCGACGGTCACGTAGGCGACCATCTTCAGTGTCAGCGCGGTGCCGAGCACGATGGCCGCGTTCCCGCCCGCCAGTTCGTAGGCCAGCAGCCCGAGGGCGACGGTGGTGAGGCCGGTGCCGAACAGCGCGGCCACCTGCGCGGTGAACAGCAACCGGTAGTCCCGGTGGGCGAACAGTGAGGTGGACATGCGCTCGGCTCCCCTTGATAGATGCATTCTCTCTTATCTGCGTACTGATGCAACCATATACCCATAGGGGGTATTTCCGTCAAGGGTGCGCCGCGGTGGGGTTGACCTGAAGAAAGGTTGAGGTAGCACCGTAGTGCGCAGCGGCGGCCGAGGGCCGCCACCGACGCAAGGGGATCCGCATGACCGCCATCGCCACCCACCACAGCACCGAGATCCGGCCGCTGCGGCTCGCCGTCGTCATCGGCAGCACCAGGCGGGGCCGGTTCGGTCCGACCGTCGCAGACTGGTTCGTCGGGCAGGCGGCCCCGCGTGACGCGCTGACCGTCGACATCGTCGACGTCGGACAGCTCGAACTGCCGCACACCTTCGGCGCTCCCGCACCCGCCGCCGTCGCCGCGGCCACCGACACGCTCGCCACGGCCGACGCCTTCGTCATCGTGACACCCGAGTACAACCACAGCTACCCGGGTTCGCTGAAGAACCTGATCGACAGCCACCACGTCGAATGGCAGGCCAAGCCGGTCGGCTTCGTCTCCTACGGCGGCATCTCCGGCGGCCTGCGCGCGGTCGAACACCTGCGCCCCGTCTTCGCCGAGCTGCACGCGGTGACGGTCCGCGACTGCGTGGCCCTGCCCAATCCGTGGGGCAGGTTCGACGAGGCGGGCAGGCTCACCGACCCCGGCGACGCCGAGAACGCCGCCGCGCTGCTGCTCGACCAGCTGACCTGGTGGGGCGAGGCGCTGCGCACCGCACGCGCCGTCCACCCGTACGGAAAGTGACGGCCGTGCTCACCCGAACCCCCACCGTGCCGCGGCCGGTCCGCAATCCGGTGCGCGTCGCGCTGGTCCTGGTGATCGGCATGATCATGGCGACGCTCGACGGCACGATCGTCAACGTCGCCATCAACCGGCTCTCCGCCGAGTTCGGCGCGGGTCTCGGCACCATCCAGTGGGTCGCCACCGGCTACGCGCTCGCCCTCGGCGCCGTGGTGCCCGCCTCAGCCTGGCTGGTCGGGCGGGTCGGCGCGAAACGGCTCTACCTGATGGCGATCACGGCGTTCGCGCTCGGTTCGGTGCTGGCCGGGCTGGCCTGGAACGTCGAGTCGCTCATCGCTTTCCGTCTGCTCCAGGGCGCCAGTGGCGGACTCCTCATGCCGGTGGCGATGACCATTCTGTTGCGCGCGGCCGGGCCGGAGCGGCTCGGCCAGCTGATGAGCACCCTCGGCCTCGCCATTCTGGTCGGTCCGTTGCTCGGTCCGGTGATCGGCGGCTACCTCATCGACGAGGTGTCGTGGCGGTGGATGTTCCTGATCAACCTGCCGCTGGGCGCGCTGGTGCTGGTGCTGGCGTCACGGGTGGTTCCCGATGACGCCCCCGAGCCGCCGAAATCGCTGGATGTGGTGGGTCTGCTGCTCATGTCACCCGGCCTGGCCCTGGTGATCTACGGGGTGACGGCCGCGGGGGAGAGCGCCGGGTTCGGATCCCCCGCCGTGCTGGTGCCGCTGCTTGCGGGCGCCGGGCTGATCGCCGCCTTCGTGCTGCGCTCGCTGTCGACCCCGGTACCGCTGCTCGACCTGCGGGTACTCGGGAACCGCACCACCGGCATCTCGGCCACCCTGCTCGCCCTGTTCGCCACCGGCTACTTCGGTTCGATGCTGTTGCTGCCCCTGTACTTTCAGGTGGTTCGCGGCGAATCCGCGCTGCTGGCGGGGGCGCTCGCAATTCCGTTCGCGCTGGCGTCGGGCACGACCATGCAGGTGGCGGGCAGGCTGATCGACCGGATTCCGCCCGGCCGCTATCTGCCGGTCTCGATCGCGGTGGCGCTCACCGGGTTCGTGCTGTTCGTGGTCCAGCTCGACGCCGACGCGCCCTACTGGGCACTCGGCCTCACCATGCTGCTGATGGGCGCAGGTGGCGGCGGCACCATGATGCCGGTGATCACCACCGCGACCAGGCCGCTGAGCCGCGAGCAGCAGCCCGCCGGGTCGACGGTGCTCAACATGATCAGCACCACCGCCATGGCGATCGGCACCGCGGTGAGCTCGGTGACCCTCGGCGCACTGCTGCCGGTGACCGGCGGTCTGCAAGCGCTGCATGGCCTCGACCCGGCCCAGCGCGCCGAGTTCGCGCCCGCGCTGGCCGAGGCGTTCCAGCGCACGTACGTGATCGCGCCGGTCATGATCGCCCTCGCCCTGATTCCCGCGCTGCTGCTGCCCCGGCGTCTGGCCGACACCTGAAGCAAGCGATAGAGCGGGTCGTCGGCGCCAGGGCGCGGGCTAGGCCGATTCGGTGGCGCGTTCCTTACTGATGGCCTCGGCCTGCTCCGGGTCCAGGCCCTGCTGCTTGGCCAGCAGATCGCGGATCTCGATGAGCAGTTCGGTCTCCGTGGGCTCGGCGGCCTTGGTGGTGCCGAACCGGTTCTTCAGCGACTTCATCGGCAGCATCAGCACGAAGTACAGCACCGCGGCGACCACGAAGAAGTTGATGAACGCGGTGATGATCGGGCCGATCTGGATGAAGGTCGCCGGCTTGTCGGCGACCAGCTGCACACCGAGGCCCAGCTCGTTGGTCGAACCGAACATCGCGAGCAGCGGGTTGATGAGGCCCTTGGTGAACGCGGTGACCACGGCGGTGAAGGCGGTACCGATCACCACCGCGACCGCGAGGTCGACCACATTGCCCCGCATCAGGAAATCTTTGAACCCGGCGAGCACGGACTTGATACTGCGCATCGGTGAAACACTCCTAGAACTGGCTATCGGCAAACGCGGTGATGCTAGCGGTCGTTCCGGGTGGTAGCGAATTGACAGCTACCGCCGCAGTCCGCGGCGACGACCTTCCGCAGTATCGGTCCGGTGCCACGGTTGCGCCACCGTGGCGCCCGAACAGCGTGCCCGGCCGGGGAATTGATCGCCGGGGTCAGGATCGCCGGGCGAAACTGCCCGGCCCGGCCTGGTCCCGCGGCTTCACCACGATCGTGTCGAGGTTCACGTGCGACGGGCGGCTGGCGACGAAGCCGACGATCTCCGCGATGTCCTGGGCATAGAGCGGGTCGATGCCCTCGTAGACCTTGGCCGCGCGTTCGCTGTCACCGTTGAAGCGGACCAGCGAGAACTCGGTCTCCACCGCGCCTGGCGCGATCTCGGTGAGCCGCACCGGTTGCCCGAGCAGCTCGTCGCGCAGGGTGCGGTGCAGGACCGCCTGGGCATGCTTGGCCGAGGTGTAGCCCGAGCCGTTCGGGTAGGCGTGCATGGCCGCGATCGAGGTGACGGTGACGATCAGGCCGTCGCCCGAGGCGATGAGCTTGGGCAGCAGTGCCTTGGTCAGGCGCAGCGTGCCGAGCACATTGGTCTCCCACATCCAGCGCCAGTCGTCGAGATCGGCCTCGGCGACGGTGGCCAGGCCCTTGGCGCCGCCCGCGTTGTTGACCAGTACGTCGACCCGCTCCAGCGCGTCGGTGCAGGCGCGCACCGATTCCTCGTCGGTGACATCGAGTTGCACTGCGGTGCCACCGATCTCCGCGGCGAGGCGCTGTACCCGATCGAAGCGCCTGGCACCGACGACGACGTGGTATCCCTGCTTGGCGAGTTCCCGGGCGGTGGCCTCACCGATTCCCGAGCTGGCTCCGGTGACGAGGGCGGTGCGAGTGCTCATGGGCCCGATCCTATTCGCCGCCATGGCCGCGATCACCAGCGCGTTAGCCTGTCGCCATGGCTATTCGTGATGCTGTCAGTGCCGATGGAACCAGGATCGTCTACCGGGTGACCGGGCCGGAAGCGGGGCGGCCGCTGGTGCTGCTGCACGGCTGGGCGGGCAACCTGCGGTGCTGGGGTGCCGCCGAGGACGATCTGGCCCAGCGCTACCGGGTGATCGCGGTGGACCTGCGCGGGCACGGCTACTCCGATGATCCCGGCGCCGGCTACGACGATCCGAAGGCCTGGGCGGCCGATGTCGCGGCCGTGCTCGCCGCCGAGGGTGTCGAGTCCGGCGCGGTCCTGCTCGGCTGGTCCTATGGCGGCATCGTCGCTACCGACTATCTCGCCACCGAGGGCACCACCAGGATCGCCGGTGTCGTCTACTGCGGTGCGCCCGCGCACATCGGCAGGGACGTGCCGGGCGCCGCGCCCGGCCCGGCCATGGTCAAGGCCATCCCCGGGGTGTTCGACGAGTCCGCTGGTCGCGCGGTGCGCGCGTTCGCGGTATTCGGCAACGCCAATACCGGACCGGGCGAGGACAAGGGGCCCGACGCGCAGCGGCTGTTCGGCGGCAGCCTCGCCACCCCGCCCTCGGTCCGCAAAGCGCTGTTCTACCGCACCGTCGACAACACCGAAACCCTTCGTGCGCTGGATGTTCCGGTACTCGTTCTGCACGGCACCGCGGATCCGGTGGTCCCGCTGGAGAACGGCCGCTACATCGTGGACAACGCCCCCGACGCGCGCGCCTCGTATTGGGAGGGTGCCCAGCACGGCCTGTTCATCGAGGACAGCGCCCGCTTCGTCGCCGAGGTGAGCGGGTTCCTCGACACGCTGGACTGAGCTGGGAATTTCGGATATCAATAGGTCTCGACGCCGATGTGATACGACTGTGATTGTTCTCCAGATCCAATGACTTCGGTTCGCACAGTGCCGAGGAAAATATTCTGGCAATCGTCACAGTCTTTCTCCGAATGCGTGTGTAGCGTTCGGAAATGCCGTTTGATGCGAAAGGAGGAAGGTTCGGCGTCGGGAGTGGAGTTCGATGATGGTCTGTCGGGCGGGTGGCGTGCGGATCGCGATCATGGCGGTCGCGCTGCTGGTCGGAGCGGCATGGCCGGCGCCGGCCGCCGCGGGCGAGCAGGCCTTCATCACCGACCGGCGTATCGAGACCGATAAGACCATCGATATCGGTGTGTATTCCCCGGCGATGGATATCGTCAGCCGGGTTCGGGTGCTGCGGGCCGCTGATCCGGAAGCGCCGGCGCCGACGCTGTATCTGCTCAACGGTGTCGGCGGCGGTAGTGATGGAAATTGGCTCGATCGCACCGATGTGGTGGAATTCTTCGCCGGTAGGCAAGTCAATGTGGTGATTCCGTTCGGTGGCGCGGGCAGCTACTTCGCCGACTGGCGGGCCGTGGACCCGGTGCTCGGCAAGCAGCGCTGGACCACCTTCCTCACCAGGGAACTGCCGCCGGTGATCGACAGCGCGTTCGGCGGCAACGGCGCCAATGCCATTGCGGGACTGTCGATGGCGGGTACCTCGGTGTTCCAGCTGGCGCTCGCCGCGCCGGGAATGTACCGGGCCATCGGCTCCTACAGCGGGTGTGTGCGCACGAGTGACCCACGCGGACAAGCGATCGTGAGCGCGGTGGTGGGCAGCAGGCTCGGCAATGTCGCCAACATGTGGGGCCCGCCGACCGATCCGGCGTGGTCGGCGCACGACCCCTACCTGCACGCCGAGGCCTTCCGCGGCACCGAGGTGTACCTGTCCTCCGGCAATGGGCTGCCAGGGCCGTTCGACACCATCCACGCCGCCGACGGCGATCCGGTGCAGCTCACCACCCAGCTGCTCTTCGGCGCCACCCTCGAGGCCGTCACCAGCGTGTGTACCAGGCAGCTGAGTGACCGGCTGCAGGCGCTCGGCATTCCCGCCACGGTGGACCTGCGGCCCTACGGCACGCATTCGTGGGGCTACTGGGAAGACGATCTGCACAAGTCATGGCCGCTGTTCGAGGCCGCGCTCGCCCGCTGAACGCGGTGTCCGAAAATCGCTGGCACACACCGCCGCGATCCGGCAGGCTCGACGTGAACTCACTCACGAACATACTGTGACGACCGTCACCGATCCCGGTAGGGGCGTCGGCGGCGGCGTCGCGGCGTGCACACTGGAGGGTGTGAGTCAGCGTCGTCCGGAACTTTTACCCCACCGCATCGCGGTGCTGTCGGTGCACACCTCACCGCTGGCGCAGCCCGGCACCGGCGACGCGGGTGGCATGAACGTCTACGTGCTGCAGACCGCGCTCGAACTCGCCGAACGCGGCACCGAAGTGGAGATCTTCACCCGCGCGACCTCCTCGGATCTGCCGCCGGTCGCCGAGGCCGGACCGGGTGTCCTCGTGCGGCACGTGGTCGCCGGACCGTTCGAGGGGCTGGACAAGAACGATCTGCCCACCCAGCTGTGCCCGTTCACCGCCGAGGTGCTGCGGCAGGAGGCACGCCACCTGCCCGGCCACTACGACCTGGTGCATTCGCATTACTGGCTCTCCGGCCAAGTCGGCTGGCTGGCCCGCGACCGCTGGCGGGTGCCGCTGGTGCACACCGCGCACACCCTGGCCGCGGTGAAGAACGCCGCGCTCGCCGAGGGTGACGCCCCCGAACCCGAGACCAGGGTGATCGGCGAGAAGCAGGTGATCGCCGAGGCCGACCGGCTCGTCGCCAATACCGCCGACGAGGCGAGTCAGCTCGTCGACCTGTACGGCGCCGCCGCCGACCGCATCGATGTGGTGCCGCCCGGCGCGGATCTGAGCCGCTACCACCCCGGCGACAAACTCGCCGCCCGCGCGGCCCTCGGGCTACGCCCCGACGAGCAGGTGGTGGCGTTCGTCGGCCGGATCCAGCCGCTCAAGGCCCCCGATGTGCTGGTCCGCGCTGCCGCCGAACTGCTGCGCCGTGATCCGTCGCGCGCCCTGCGGGTGCTGATCGTCGGCGGCCCGTCGGGTACCGGCCTGGCCAGGCCGGACGCATTGATCGAGCTGGCCGCCGAACTCGGCATCACCGATCGGGTCACCTTCCTGCCGCCGCAGCCCGCCGACCGGCTCGTGCGGGTGTACCGCGCCGCCGACGTGGTCGCGGTGCCGAGCTACAACGAATCCTTCGGCCTGGTCGCCATCGAAGCGCAGGCCAGTGGCACCCCGGTGCTCGCCGCCGATGTCGGTGGACTCGGCACCGCGGTGCGGCACGGCGAATCCGGGCTGCTCGTCCCCGGCCACCGCACGCCCGACTGGGCCGACGCGCTGGCCGCCCTGCTCGACGACCGCGACCGGCTGGCGACGATGAGCACCACCGCCGTCGAGCACGCGAGCCGGTTCTCCTGGGCGCACACCGCCGAGGGCCTGCTCGACAGCTACGCTGCCGCGATGGCCGGGTTCCGTGCCGAACGCGGCCCGATCGCCCTGAACGCGGGCGAGACCGGTCAGGCCAGATCGCAGGCGCTGTGGCGGCGCCGGACGGGAGTACGCAGGTGAGCGCCGTATCGCAGGTGATCGACGAGACGCTGCGCGATCGCGAGATCGAATACACCCGCCACGGCGACGACACCTTCATCGTGGTGCTGCCAGGTGAGCGCAAGCTGAAGACCACGGTGATGCTCACCGTCGGCAAGCACGGTGTGCGCATCGAATCGTTCGTCTGCCGCAAGCCCGACGAGAACTTCGAGGGCGTCTACAAATACCTGCTGCGCCGCAACCGCCGCCTCTACGGGGTGGCCTACACCCTCGACAATGTCGGCGACATCTATCTCGTCGGCCGGATGTCGGCCGAGTCGGTCAGCCCCGACGAACTCGACCGCGTCTTCGGACAGATCCTCGAGGCCGTCGACACCGATTTCAACGTGCTGCTCGAACTCGGCTTCGCCGAATCCATCCGCAAGGAGTGGAAGTGGCGGGTGTCGCGCGGCGAATCACTGAAGAACCTGCGGGCCTTCGAGCACCTGATCGACACCGACGACACCCCCGCCGGCTGACCCCGGCGCCGCCATGGCAAGGCGGCGCCGGAAGCCGGATCAGCAGTTCGACGGAACCGGGTCACCCCGGAAGCGGGCCTCCACGTAGTTCCAGGCATCGACGAACCCGGCGACGGCCGCGGTCATGTGCTCGGAGATCTCGATCGTCGACAGCTGCACCGGCGAGCCCGCCGAGCACCAGTGCGCGATGGTCTCGGCGACCGGGCCGTACGGGGTGAGGGTGTCGTACTTGCCCTGCCAGATGTAGGTGGGCGCGGTGGGCGCACCGGCGAAGTGGACGATGCTGTTCTCCCGCAGCACGCCGCGGGCGACCTCGCTGCTCAGCAGCTCCTTCGACGCCGCCATCTGCTCGGCGTTGCGGAAGATGCCGTGGAAGAGCAGGAAGCGACGGCAGGCGTCCTTGGTGAACTCACGGAACCACAGGCCGTGCTCGTTCAGCGAGTCCGACACCGGCACCTTGTTCGGGTACTCCCGCTCGATGCCCATGGCGGCGGCGAAGGCAAGGCCGAAGCCGGGGTGCGGGGCGAAGCCGAGCGCGTCGGCCATCAGTTCGAGGTCGGCGGGGATGCCGCCGGAGACCACCGCGTCGAGCTTCAGTTCCGGGGCGTAGGTCGGCTGCAGCGCACCCGCCCACGCGGTGGCCATGCCGCCACCGGAGTAGCCGGCCAGCGCGACCGGCGAGTTGCCGACCCCGAGCTCGGCGACCTTGCGGACCGCGCGCACGCTGTCGAGGGTCACCATGCCGCTCATCTTCGCGGCACCGTAGGCGACGGTGGGGCCGAGGTAGTCGGGCACCGAGACCGCCCACCCGCGCCCGATCGGCAGCATCGCGCCCGGCGCGTCCTGTAGTTCGCCGTTGAACAGCGACTGCGAGGGATTGCACCTGGTGCCGATCGAGTTGATCAGCGCCTGGTACGACACCAGCGGCGGGTTCTGCACCCCGATCGGCATCAGCACGGTGGTGACGCCCATGATCGGGTTGCCCGCGGAGTTGGTGGAGCGGAAAGCGACCTGCCAGCCTTCGGTGCCGGGATAGAGGGTGGTGTCGATACGTCGGGTGCGTACCACGTCACCGGGGGCGAGGTCCCCGATATCGCTCGGCGCGGCGAAGAACGGGTCAGGGTCCGGGGTCGGATACAGCGGGTTCGCCCCCGCGGGCGCGGCGAGCAAGCCCACCGACACCAGGCTCAACACCAGTACAACGAATTTCGACACAGCTATCCTTCATCAGAGTTGTGCTGCCCAACTGACAAGACCCGACCCGGGTGAAGTATCCAACGAAAATGCGCGATGCGTACCGATCAGTAGTCAAAGTGTCGAGTACCACATTCTGTGAGGTCTCACAGCGGGCGTCCTTCACCTGGGCGTATGGAGGAAAGGGGCCGCCATGACGAGGCTCGCGCTCGACATCGGAGCAACGAAATTCGCTGCAGGACTGGTTGATTCGGACTACATGCTGCACGACGTGTGCCGGGTCGCCGCCACTGGAGCCGACCCGTGGACCGCGTGCAGGGAGCTGCTGCGCGCTGTAGCCGGTGACAGAACGGTGACCGCGGTCGGCATCGGCGCGGCCGGCCCGGTCGACGTTCCCGCCGGTGTGATCGCCCCACTGAACCTGCCGTCGTGGCGGGCCGGATTCGCCATCGTGGCGCACGTTCAGGCGCTGTTTCCCGAGGCCGGCGTCCGGCTGGCGATCGACGGCGCCTGTCTCGCGCTCGCCGAGCATCGGGTTGGCGGGCTGCGCGGGGTGGACAACGGACTCGCGCTCACCGTGTCCTCGGGGGTCGGTGGCGGCATCGTCGCCGACGGGCGGGTGGTGGCCGGCCGCACCGGCAACGGCGGCCATATCGGCCACCTCGTGGTAGCCGGTGATGAAACGCCGTGTAGCTGTGGCGGATTCGGCTGCGTCGAGGCTGTCGCCAGCGGGCTGTCGGCCGTGCGCTGGGCCCGCGAGCACGGCTGGACCGGCACCACCGGCGTGGAACTCGCCGAGGCCGCGCGCGGCGGCGACGAGGTGGCCGTCGCGGCGCTCGGCCGGGCAGGCACCGCGCTCGGGCAGGCCGTGGCCTCCGCCGCCGCGCTGCTCGACGTCGACAAGGTGGTGATCGGCGGCGGCTTCGCGCACTCCGGCGCACCGCTGTGGGATCCGCTGCGCGCCGCCGTCGCCGCCCACGCGCGGCTGGGCTTCCTCGACGGTCTCACGGTGGAGCTGTCGACCCTGACCGACGGGGCGACCCTCGTCGGCGCCGGGGTACTCGCCGCCGAGGCGGTGCTGTCACGGTGACGGCCGGGTTCGACGAGGTGGCGTGGTCACGGCAGGGCACCTGATGCCAGAATGACCCCATGACCTACACCCTCGTGCTGCTGCGCCACGGCGAGAGCGAATGGAATGCCCTCAACCTGTTCACCGGCTGGGTGGACGTCCATCTGACCGACAAGGGCATCGCCGAGGGCAAGCGGGCAGGCGAACTGCTCGCCGAGCACGACGTGCTGCCCGACATCGTCTACACCTCCCTGCTGCGCCGCGCGATCAGCACCGCCAACAACGCGCTCGACGCCGCCGACCGGCACTGGATCCCGGTCGTGCGCGACTGGCGCCTCAACGAGCGTCACTACGGCGACCTGCAGGGCAAGAACAAGGAGCAGGTCCGCGAACAGTACGGCCAGGACCAGTTCATGCTGTGGCGCCGCAGCTACGACACCCCGCCCCCGCCGATCGCCGACGACAACCCGTACAGCCAGGAAGGCGACCCGCGCTACGCCGGCATCGAGGTCCCCAAGACCGAATGCCTGAAGGACGTCGTCGCGCGCATGATCCCGTACTGGGAGAACACCATCGCCCCAGAGCTGAAGACCGGCAAGACCGTCTTGGTCGCCGCCCACGGCAACTCCCTGCGCGCCCTGGTGAAGCACCTCGACAACATCTCCGACGAGGAGATCTCCGGCCTCAACATCCCCACCGGCATCCCGCTGCGCTACGAACTCGACGAGAACCTGCGCCCGGTGAAGCCTGCCGAATACCTCGACCCCGAGGCCGCCGCCGCGGGTGCGGCCGCCGTGGCAAGCCAGGGCGGCAAGTAGTCCTTTCGCTCAGAGCCCGGCCCGCGCCACCGCTCGGTGCGGGCCGGGTCTGCATTCGGCAGCCAACCTGTCATCCGACCGGTTGCTCCGCACCACTACGGACGTTGGGAGAGGATGACGCTCACTCCCTCCATGGACCGAACCCACGCCGCAGTATCACTACATCGCAGCTCGACGAGGTCGAGGAGGCGAGTGAGGTCGTCGGGCAGGTTTCGAGTGAAGATCGGTTCGTGGTGAGCGATGCGATTACGCAATCTCCTGATCGCGTCGAGGTCGGCGTAGATCCGGCCACGGAGCTGGCGCGTTGTCCGCCGTGGCCCATGGGGGAACAGCGTGAGAATTTGTTGGTCCCAGATTCGACCGTCATGGCGCGCGGTGAACATGCTCTGCCAGAATGCGAACTTCAGCTCCGCGATCACCTTGCCCGGTGTGGTCTCCCGGCTCCGCGTCCGAATCAGGTCGTGTCGCGGGTTGTACGTGGGGCCACCTGGCGAGGGAAGGCTGCGCTCGAAGGTCCCGTCCCATGGCCACTTGGCGCCATAGAGCGCGGTGAGGGCATCTGACACCGCGTTCCTTGTAGCGACTTCGGCGAAGTGCGCCGGCAGCATCAGTGCAGCGGACACCCGGGCATTCCAGCCGTAGAGGGCAACAGCGCGCGCGATGTCACCGTTGGCTGCCGAAATATAGGTCTGAGCACGTGGAGCACTGAGTACTGCGCAAATCGCTGCTTCGTGGGCTGGCTTGGCAGTCGGCACGACGCGGAATGTACACTGACTACCATGCGTCGCGGGATTCGCGGGCTTTTGCCTCCCCCTGCGGACAAGGGAACATCTGAGCGGGACCTCGTAGCGGGGTCCCGCTCATTTTTTGTGGCGCACTTCGATTTCGGACTCGGTGATCGAGCATCTCGGTCCGCGTGCGAAGGAGGCGATCGTGACGACAGCTGAGCGGATCAGCGCCGAGGCCGAGGCCCGGGGCGAAGCCAGAGGGCGTGCTGAGCCCCTGATCGAGCAGTTGATCATGAAGTTCGGCGCGGTGCCCGCCGCAGTTGCTGCCAGAATCCGCGCTGGCAGTATGGATCAGCTTCGCGAGTGGATTCGTCGGGTGCTGACCGTCGACACCATCGACGAGGTCTTCGCCTGAGGCCGCCTCGCCCGGGAGCTGGTGACATTCGCAGTCAACTCCCGAACCGACCAGGTGCGCAGGATACGTGCGAAGCGTACGGCGATGGTGCTCGCAGGAGGCTGGTTGGCAGGGTTGTCTGTCCCTCGGTCGGGCTCTCCGATAACGACCGACAGGAGCGGCCGGGCCCAGGACACGACACAGGTAGCCCGTCGCGGGCAGAGACCTCGCCCCGAAATGACGAAGGCCCAGCGTCACACCGGTGCTCGTGTGAGCAACCAGGTGAAACCGGACAGCACGGGACAGGTCGGTACACGAAAAGCGTGCTGGATCAGCCTGAAGTCGCAGGATGGCGGCGACCGCTGGCCAGCCTCCAGATCACGCCGGTATGACCTCTAGTCTGCTTTGCGCTACTGGCCGTCGCCGATAGCTGACGGGTACCAGTATGTTGACGGCTCTGCGCGCTTGGCGCCCGACGTCTCACCCGTGTCCATCCAGTTTGCCTGGCTGTAGTACCGGTCCATCTCCTCCTCTTCCTCCGGAGTGGGCTGACGGCTCGAAGGTGGCGGCGGCGCAGTCGGGCTCGACGGTGCAGGTGGCACCGCAGGTTCAGCGCTCGAATTGCCTTCTTTGAGGAGCGCGAGATACTCGGGTGGCAGCCCCGCATACGGGTCACTCATCGGGTCGACTCCTTCGTCGATCGGGCGGAGTGGGACTCCATGCCGGATCGAGAGTAGCTTTCGTTCCTGGTGCGCAGCCTGGCCCATCCTGCCCTAGCCGGCATTCTCGCTTGCCAGTGACGGTAGCGCGGCGGCATTGGCAAGGTGATCGCTGCTTGCTATCGTAGCTGCGTTTCGAATCGAGGCCCCGCCGATCGGGGCGAGGGGGCGACATGCTGGTAGATCCGGCCATTCTGCGAACGTTCGCAACTTCGGTGGACGAGGCGTCGCGCACCGTCTCGGCGACCGATTTGGCGGGGAAGATCGCGGCGGTTTTCGACGGACTGCCTGGTTCGCAGGCTCAGTGGGCAGCGAAGCGTGCAGGTGCTGTGGTGCAGACGCCATTGAACGAGTTCGCTGGCGATATCGCGTCAATGGGGGAAGCCGTGCGGGGTGCGGCGGGTACGTACGAAGTGACCGATGAGGAGCTGGCAGGCGGCTTCAATGCCCTCCAGACCGAAGATCCCTGCGCCAAGGGTTGGGGGTTGGGAGGTTGAGTCTCGAATTCATCCCCACCCGCACGACTTTCGCGACGTGGGACATCAACGGCTTGCTCGACAAATCGAAGACGGTGCTGCAGGCCGGGCAAGACCTCGAGATGGCTGTGCACACTTTGCGGTACGAGTGCAGCAGTCTTCCTGAGATGCGCGGATGGGAAGGCGCAGCGCATACGGCGGCCGAGGACATGTTCGTCCGAACCGCAAAGCATGCCGGTGAGTTCGCCGAGATCGCCTACTCGGGTGGACGTTCGAGCTATCAGGGTGTCTCCAACATCGCTGACCGAGCCTATGATTCGCTGTCCTCGGTGAAGGGTCGTCTCGATACGTTGATCGAGACGATCGAGAACGGTCCGCTCGAGGTCAATGACCTGTGGGTGGTTGTGCTGAAACCCGAACCGATGGACGACGCGCGGTTCAAGGTATTGAAACAAGCGCAGGCAGGCTTTCAGGATCAGTTGAATCCCCTGGTCACCGAACTCGGGAAGGCTGACGATGAGGTGCGTAGCAAGTTGGCGTTTCTCGTGAGCCGGGTCAACAAGGACTATGAGATGGACCCTACGAGGGTGACCTACGGTCCTGAGTATCTCCCGCGGACTGGCGTTCCCGACCCGAGTACTGAACAGGGACGCACCGACCAGCAGCAGATACAGCAGATGGCGGCATCAACGACGGTTCGGCACACCGAAACCAGCGAGCCCGATATCAATGGTTCGACGACGACCACGATGACCATGCAAGACGGCAGCAAACAGACCGTGTTGACAAACAAGGACTGGGGAATCACTGTTGCCTCGTCGTACGATCCTTCTGGAGAGCTCAAATCCACGACAAGCACCACTGAAAGTCCCGTCACCGGCCGTACGACTACCACCACAGAAGTGCCTGGTCAGATGAAGGTTACAGTCTGGAAGGACAAGGACGGGAAGACGGGCGGGACTGTAACTGACCTTACGACCGGCAAGACCTATCCGATACCCGATGAGAGCGCATTGTTCAATTCGAAAGAGGAAGGGTCGGATTTCTTCACGCATCCATACTTGACAAGCGTTGGCGGAGGTCTGAGTGCCCTCGAAACGTATTCAGGAAACGCGCTGGACGGCGGTCGGGGAATTCCGATGCTGAGCGATTCGGCAACCCAGAAGGTTCATGTCGGGGCCAAGGTCTTGGGGCCAGGGCTCAGTCTGGCCGTGACAGGGTGGGATGTTATCCACGCCGAGACCATGCATGAAAAGTGCGTGGCAGGGACGTCGGGACTCGCCGGAACTGCTGGCGGTATGGTCGGCGGAACGCTGGGTGCAAGTGTCACCGGGGGTAGTCCGTGGGGTGCTTTTTTCGGAGGCGCGTTTGGAGCATGGACCTTCGGGGCGGCTGGAACAGCACTGGGCGAGGGGATTGTGTGCAGGTGAACTCCGATGCGGTTGCCGATTATCCCAAACCTGCTGAGTGGGACTTCAGTAGGTGGACAGATTGGCTGGCCACAGTGTTCTTTGGTGGAATGGGCATCTTCGTACTCTTGCAGGTTCCCGGTTCCATGTCGAGCCATCAGTGGATCAGAGTTGCCTTCTTCGTGTCGCTAGGATTGGGGACCCTGGCAATGGGTGTCCTACCGTGGGCCTATAGCAGAAAATCGTTGAGCGGTGCTCGACTATCTATCGATGGCCGTGGAGTTCTTATCGATGAGACCGCAATTCTCGGACGCTTGACCATGGTGTCCACGAGTTGCCTATCTTTCGGGGCGGTCGTATTCATTGTCTGGATGCCGTCTGGCTCGCTCGGATTGCCGCTGACTGGAGGTCAGCGGGTGTTTTTTCCAATCGTGGCAGGAGTGATAGCCGTATACGGGCTGATCGAATTGGCACGTGCAGTTGCGCAAGCGCCCATCGGACGATTGGTGATGACTCCGGAAGAGGTGTCATTCAAGCAGACATCCAAAGGTCGCATTACGCTCGCCTGGTCGGACATCAGTGAGATAGCGTTACCTACCGGGAAAGCGCTCAAATGGCACAGTGTTTCGGTGAAATGCGATCATGCCGGCCCCGGGCGCGGCGCAAGCCTCGATGCTCGATGGCCGTCCATTGGCTGCGCTGCGACCTACTGGCTTGTCAGGTTCTATCAGCGGCACCCTGAACTGCGTGAGGAACTTGCCGATCGTCGTGTCATCGACCGTATCGAATCGGGCGGTCTTCTCGATCCGGACGATCCGAAGGCACGCATGGCCCTGAGGTCCATGTGATTGCGGAATCGCTGTAGCCCTGGCCGGTCCCGTTGATGCTTGCTCACCAGTGCGTTTCGTGGCGCCCCCATCACGCTGGGTGCCTGGTCGTGGGGGTCGGTGCTATCGTCTGCGGCGTTGGGCTCTTTGGTGCCACGCGTTGGGAGGGGTCCTGTGGCGATCGGTGGGGATGCGGCGTCTTCAGGGAATCTGGATAGAACCGGGATCGTCGGCAAGTTGATGACCGAACTCGGCGATACGCAGACTCTCAGAAACGTCTACGGCGACGTCACCTGCACTGCTCCGAGGCCTCGATGACGAAATTTCAATCGAAGTGCGGAATCCGATCTGCGGCAGCCGCAGCTGTCATCTGTGTCATGACAGCTATTCTGGTCGCATGTGTTTCTGGTCCTGATTCGCTCGATCCGCCACCCGGATCCACGTCACTGAGCCCCGAATTTATCACCGATGTATTTACTCGCAACTGGGAAGACGACGGGAAAGCTGCATCTTCCGTATTTGCGTTCAACGACGGTGACACCGTTGCAGTCGATCCCAGTGTCCAGGTCGGTGAGACGGCGCAGCGCTCTGGAGATACCATGTGGTCGGTAGGCCAGTGGATTTCTACCGAGGGTCAGTGGCAGCGGTTCGTTGATGTTGGCGACAATCAAACGGCTGGGCAGCGGAATCCTGAGGCGGTGCGCACGCTCGGCGTTAGTATGGCACCCTACCTCGGTGCGCTGGTCGGTGACTTCAGTCCCGAGTCTTTGCCCGGGTTTGGTCCCAGCAATCCGCATGCCCCAACGTGGATCGATCCGAATCAGAATAAGTCGTTCGAAGGTTCCGCCCGGGTATTCGCTCTTATCAATACCGATGCTGAAGCGGGAACATATTTCACCCGTGCCGCGATGGATCGGATGCTCCGATACCAGGAAGAGTACGCTGCTGGTCCAAATGCACCTGACGCGGCAAAGAAGTTCGAGCGGGCGGGGGCGCTCGCGGGGTTGATAGACCACGGTCTCCGGCTGGGCTTGGGTGCATCGATTGCTGATCAGTCGGATGTCAGCAAGGCGGCTTGTCATCGGAAAGAAGCCGCGAACGCGCAGCTCAGCGATCGGGGTGCGGGAGGCATCCGGGACTCATCTAGTGACGCTTACGCTGACGGGGTGGCGTTGGGATGCTCTGGCTCTTCCGAGCTCCGGTTCCCCAATTTCGCCAAGGTCAACTACTATGTTCTTTCGCGTATGGATATCGCGCCGGAAAAGCGGGACAGATACACCGAAATTTTCCGCGGCGGCGGGCTGCGGACATGGGAGGATCTGCAGGGCTCTGGAGATTCGGAGCGTCCCGATCTGACAGGGCTGGTGAACAGCTTGATGGGGGAGGTGGGCGCAGGCATGGCATTCAGGGACGGATACGATGGCGTTACTCGAGAATAGATAGCCGAGATGCGAGTCGTAGGTGCTCGACATCACGGGCGCCTCGCTGATCGCGGTCGTGATAGCGTGTGCGGCAATGGCACCTGGGTGCTGCGTTCGGCGTTGGGAGGGGTCCTGTGGCGATCGGTGGGGATGCGGCGGCGCAGTTGTGGGGGGCGGCGTCTTCGGGGAAGTTGACGATGGAGCCGGATGCTGCTCGGGAAGTGGCGACTTCGTATCTGCGGTTTGCGGCGATGTGCGATGTGTGGCTCGATGACGCCAGGCATCTGATGACGATCAGTGGGTTCGGGGCCCTGGATTCCGCCCAGCAACTGCAGCGAGGCTTTTCGGGCAAGGCAGAATCCGCCGTGCAAGTCTTGACGCAGCTGGGGACGGCGGCACGAGCGATGGCGGACGGGTATCTCCAGGCTGCAAACATTCTCGGCGAGGCGGATCAGCTCAACGCTGATGCGATGAGCTCGATCGCGAGGTAGGAGCGAAATGAGATTGGGATGGATCGCCTCGGGAGTGTTGCTGACTGCGATGATTTCGGCGTGTGGGTCATCGACAGGTCCCAGCGATCCGACAGCCTCAGGAGTGGCCACGTCGGTGGAAGCGCCGACGCAGTCAGCTCGTCCTACGCTGACCGATGCAAAACTGCAACCACCGTCGCAGGACAACAGGTACACGCAGTCATCCAGACGTTCGAAGGTCGACTTCGATCCGTGCACTTGGATAGATGCCGCTGACATCGAGTCGGTGGGCTTCGTCTCCGGCTCGCGGAAGCGAGGGCCGGACCTCGTCGCGGAGTACACGTTCTTGACCTGCACGTTCCGCAACCCGGACAACACGATGTCGCTGGGTGTGGACTCAGGCAACATCAGCTGGGATGAGAACCTACAGAAGAACGGCAGCTGGCTGGAGCAAACGACAATCAACGGTCGTCGGGCCGGTTGGGGTGCCGGCGCACCTGGCACCACCGATGAATGCCACGTGCAGATGGAGACGAAGGCAGGCGTCGTACTGCTGTGGACAGGCATCCTGAGCAACGGGCAGGCCAAGAACCTCGACCCCTGCGCCAACATCATGGAAATAGCGTCGGTAGTAGAGAAATCCATCGGTGAGGAGAACTGACCATGGCGGATGGGGGAGGGTCCTCGCTGGTCGATGTTCTGTCGGCGACGCAGGGGATTCCGCTGGGCACGATGGTCAGCGGTCGCCAGCAGCAGTTGGGGGCGGAGCAGCAGCAGGAGTCGGTGAGCCATGGGGGTGTCGATCCGGCGTATATCAGCGACTTCGAGGCTTTCGAAGGGCTTTCGCACGAAGAGATCTACCACGCGGTGCAGCAGATGCAACCGGGGGTGATGCAGCAGTTCGGGGATCAGTGGGTGTCGATGTTCAACGAGATCTCCGGTGCGGTGACGGGGTTGATCATCCAGACATCAAGGGCTGCTGCGAGTTTGGAGGGGGAGTTCGCGGCGGCGGGGCAAGCGGCGGGGCAGCGGTTCATTACCGAGGCCAGTGATGTGTATACGGTGCTGTCGGTGGTGGGGCATCGGGTGAAGGCGGCGGCTTATGGGGCGGAAGCGGTGAAAATCGCTGTGCCCGCGCCGGTTTCGTCGGGCGAGGGGGCGGCTACCGGGAGTTCGGTGCCTGCGACCCTGGTGGAGCTCGCGGTTCCCGGGGAGGCGGCCACTGTCGAGCAGGAGAAAGAGGCCAAGCGGCTCGAGGCGATCGCCGCGATGAACGCCACCTACAAGCCGAGTTACGGGCCTGCGGGGGAGAGTGTGCCCGCCTTCGTCGCACCGACGCAGCCGGGCACGGTCGACACCACCGATCCGGGTAACGGTGGCGGCGGGTCGAATACCGGTGGCACTGGCGGTGGGAGCAGCACCGATACGTCGACCACCACGGAGGACCCCGGCACGACCGAGGACACCACCACCGGGGACGACACAACCGGGGACGACACAACCGGGGACGACACCACCACGGCCGGCGCGGACGACGACAACAGCGGTACCGACGACTCCCAGGACGACGACAGCACCAACGCCGCGAGCACCACACCGTCCACCACCACACCGGGCACGACCACACCAGGCGCCGGCACGCCGGGCACCGGTCCGGGCGGCGGATCCCCTGGTGCCGGATCGCCGGGATCGAGTCCGGGCGCCACGCTGGGACCAGGCGGTTCCATCGCTGGGCGCACGTCGACCATCGCCGGGCAGAACCTCACGGCCGCAGGCGGTTCCGGGACGAGTTCGGGAACGCGCGGCATGTCACCGGGCATGATGGGCGCGCCGGGTGCGCGCGGCGCCGGCAAGGACGACGAGGACGAACACC
Source organism: Nocardia rhizosphaerae (assembly GCF_042650365.1). Lineage (NCBI taxonomy): Bacteria > Bacillati > Actinomycetota > Actinomycetes > Mycobacteriales > Nocardiaceae > Nocardia > Nocardia rhizosphaerae. The sequence goes on along the minus strand of NZ_JBHSBA010000006.1, from coordinate 111,556 downwards.
AGGCGCCGGACTACCTGCGTGGGGTGCAACCGGAGTTGTTCGGTGACGAGCAGCCCGCGGTGCCGCAAGCTATCGGCGCGGACGCGCCCTCGACCCGTCTCGCGGAGCAAACCGGCGATCCGGGCGCAACGTGAGCTGGGTGTTCACCGCCGACGAGTTCGCCTATGTATGGCAGGCGGAAACCAGTGCGGACCGGTACCCGTTCCCGCTCACGGTGCACTCGGCCGCGACCACCGAGAACCGGCACCGGGAGCTGGCCCTCGATGCGGCTCGGCGCTGGCCCACCGCCGCCGATCCCGACTTGACCGCGGTTCTGCGGCATGCGGCGCGACCTGAGACGGCACTGGCATTGTTCGGCACAACGGGGCCTGCGGTACGCGGGTACGGCGCGCGCTCCGGTGATCGTGGCGTGGTGATCCGTCAGTACGACGACCACAGCGTCGAAGTGTTCTCCGGGAGTGCCGCGATGGTGGCGCGCGCCTTCGCCGCTTTTCTCGGCGAGCGGCCCGCGGGCCAGGAAGCGCACCTTGTCGAGGACGTCGACCGGTTGACCACGCACTTCGAATCCTGGCAGCGCCCAGCCGATTCCGTCGCGGCCAGGATGCACCGGCTGAGCGCGGCCGCACGCGTGGCGGGCGGACGCATCGAGATCAAGGGCCGATCACACGCCGCAAGCGCGACGGCGGCACAGTATCTGAGCTGGCTCGATGTTGCCGACGACGGCCGATATCTGTCCTACCGGCGCTACCAGGATCTGCACATCGAACCGGCGGACAAGCAGCGAGTGATCGCGGCGATCGACGCCATCGCCGGCTCGGGTGGCAGCGAAGACTGACGGGCAGGTGTCACGAAGCCGACGCCGCCTATGTCTTCGTCACCGTCGCTGCCGCCGCACTGGGTCGGGTTCTTGGCCTTCTCGCTGTTGCGCCGAGCGCCGTTCGTGGGCGAACCGCTGGTGGAATACGGTGTGCCGCAAGACTGGTGGATGCCGCTCGGGCTGGCGAGAGCCGCGGGCGCGCTCGGGCGCGGTCTCGCCGCCTGAGCCCGCACACCGGGAACCCTGGCACCATGTCGCTCATGGGACGATTCGAGGAGTTGGTGCGGGAAGCGGCGGAGGTGCCGGTCGCGGGGTGGGACTTCGCCTGGCTCGATGGGCGTGCGACGGAGGCGCGGCCGTCGTGGGGATACCAGCGCCTACTGGGGGAACGGTTGCGTGGTGTGAACGCGGCCTTGGATATTCAGACCGGCGGCGGGGAGGTGCTGGCCGGTGTGCCGGGGTATCCGCGAACCATGGTCGCAACCGAATCATGGCCGCCTAACGTCGCCGACGCCACCGCGCGCCTGCATCCGCTCGGGGTGGTCGTCGTCGCGACATCCGACGAGCCGCCGTTGCCGTTCGGCGATGCCGCCTTCGACCTGGTCACGTGCAGGCATCCGGCCACCGTCTGGTGGTCCGAGATCGCGCGGGTACTGCGGCCCGGCGGCACGTACTTCGCCCAGCACGTGGGTCCGGCGAGTGTGTTCGAGCTGGTCGAATACTTCCTCGGTCCGCAACCGGAGGCCCGGCGGGCCAGGCACCCCGAGGACGAGGCCGCGGCCGCGCGGGCCGCGGGGCTGCGGATCGTGGAGTTGCGGACCGAGCGGCTGCGCATGGAATTCGGCGATATCGGTGCTGTCGTCTACTTCTTGCGCAAGGTGATCTGGATGGTGCCCGGCTTCACTGTCGACAGCGAGTTGGATCGACTGCGCGCACTCCATGAACGCATCGAATCGGAGGGCCCCTTCGTCGCGCATTCCACCCGGACGCTGATCGAAGCCGGCAAACCCGCCCGCTGAGCGCGGCGGCGCGATGGTCCGCCGTGTCACAGTGAGCGTCGCGGCGGCACCGTCGAGGATCGGCGGGGGCGGCGGATGACTTCGCCGCGCGGGCCATATCGGTGACGCTCGCACGCAGGGGCTGTCCCGCCGAATCGCCGCCGCTAACCGGCCGTGCGCTGGTCGCGCCGATTCATGTCCTTCGGGTATGAGTTGCTGGGAACGCGCCCGTGTCCGGCGCCGAGCCGTGCGGCGAATCGCCCGGCTGACACGCCCGGAACGTCCCAGGTGCCCACCGGGTGAACGGCGCGCGAACACCACGCCAAGTGCCTGTGACCTGCGCGAAACTTCGCCGACCCGGCCACGCCATGTCGTTGGGCACTCGTACGATCAATGGCGTGAGTGTTCCGCAGGCGGTGCTGTTGGCAGTCCTCGCGGCTGTCGTCGGGCTGGCAGTCGGCGGTTTGCTGATCCCGTATGTCAACGCTCGTCATGCCGCGCGGACCCAGGACGACAGCGGATTGACGATGTCGCAGGTGCTCGATCTGATCGTGCTCGCCTCGGAGAGCGGGATCGCCGTCGTCGACGAATACCGCGATGTGGTGCTGGTGAATCCGCGCGCCGAGGAACTCGGCCTCGTCCGCAACCGGCTGCTCGACGAGCGCGCCTGGGCCGCCGTCGAGAAGGTGCTCGCCACCGGCGAGTCCGCCGAATACGACCTCACCGCGAAGAACCCGCTACCGGGCCGCGGCCGGATCGCCGTGCGCGGCATCGCCCGCAAGCTCTCCCGCGAGGAGACCAGCTTCGTCGTGCTGTTCGCCGACGACGACTCCGAACAGGCGCGCATGGAGGCCACCCGCCGCGATTTCGTCGCCAATGTCAGCCATGAGCTCAAGACCCCGGTGGGCGCGATGAGCCTGCTGGCCGAGGCCATGCTGGAATCGGCCGACGACCCCGACGCGGTCCGGCACTTCGGTTCACGTGTGCTGGCCGAATCCCGGCGCCTCGGCAAGATGGTGACCGAGCTGATCGCGCTGTCCCGCCTGCAGGGCGCGGAGAAGCTGCCCGATCTGGCCGTCGTCGACGTCGATACCGTGGTGCAGCAGGCCGTCGAGCGCTCGCGCACCACCGCCGAGGCCGCGGGTATCACCGTCAGCACCGACCGGCCGAGCGGGCTGGAAGTGCTCGGCGACGAAACCCTGCTGGTCACCGCGATGTCGAACCTGGTCGAGAACGCCATCGCGTACTCGCCGCAGGGCTCGCACGTGTCGGTGAGCCGGTCGTTGCGCGGCGATCATGTCGCGATGGCCGTCACCGACCGCGGTATCGGTATCGCCAAGGAAGATCAGGAACGGGTCTTCGAGCGGTTCTTCCGCTCCGACAAGGCCCGCTCCCGTTCGACCGGCGGCACCGGGCTCGGCCTCGCCATCGTCAAACACGTGGCGGCCAACCACAACGGTGAGATCACCCTGTGGAGCAAACTGGGTACCGGTTCGACATTCACGCTGCGCATCCCCGCCCATCTGGAAGCCGATGGGGACGAGGACGCGGAGCCGTCGACGGAGCTCACGAGGGAAACCATCGTCCAGCGCACCCCCGCTGGACGAACGAACGGTGTGGAGGCACGCAGATGACGAGTGTGTTGATCGTCGAAGACGAGGAGTCGCTGGCCGATCCGCTGGCATTCCTGCTGCGCAAGGAGGGCTTCGACGTCACCGTCGTCGGCGACGGTCCGTCCGCGCTGGCCGAATTCGACCGCTCCGGCGCCGATATCGTGCTGCTCGACCTGATGCTGCCCGGCATGAGCGGAACCGACGTCTGCAAGCAGCTGCGCACCCGCAGCGGCGTTCCGGTGATCATGGTGACCGCGCGCGACAGCGAGATCGACAAGGTCGTCGGGCTGGAACTCGGCGCCGACGACTACGTCACCAAGCCGTACTCGGCGCGTGAGCTGATCGCCCGCATCCGCGCGGTGCTGCGGCGCGGCGCGGGCGACGAACTCGACTCCGGCAGCGAGAACGGCGTGCTGGAGGCCGGGCCGGTGCGGATGGATGTGGACCGGCACACGGTGCACGTCAACGGCGGGCAGGTCACCCTGCCGCTCAAGGAGTTCGACCTGCTCGAGTACCTGCTGCGCAATTCGGGCCGGGTGCTCACCCGTGGTCAGCTGATCGACCGCGTGTGGGGTGCCGACTACGTGGGCGACACCAAGACCCTCGACGTGCACGTCAAGCGGCTGCGGTCCAAGATCGAGGCCGATCCGGCCAAGCCGGAACATCTGGTCACCGTGCGCGGGCTCGGTTACAAGCTGGAGGCGTGAGCCACACGCCGGTCCCGGGGCAGGGACCGGCGCTGTCACCGGATCAGACCGTGCTCCAGGCGACCCCGAGCGGGGTGTCGACCTTGCGCAGCGGAACCCAGCCGTACGGGTCTTCCTGCATGCAGTCGTAGATCGGCACATCGGCGCCGTTGCCGCGGCAGGCGATGGTGGTCGAGGTGCCCTGCGGGCTGACGATGATGTACTTGCCGTCGGTGGCCGCGGTGAGCGCGGCCGGATCGGTGTAGTTCACGAACATGTCGGTGAAGTCGGCGTACTTCGCCGGGTCGCCGTCGGGTTCGGCGGTGGCGGGGCCTGCCAGGGACAGGGTGGCGCCGATCGCGAGCAGCGACAGGCAGAGCGCTTTCGTGGAGGACATGGTGAGCGATCCAACCCGACCTCGATGACGTGCCGATAGCGGTCAGGTGAACCGGACCGTTGCCATCAGCTCACGCCGGGCGCGCTGCCGCCGTGATCGGCTGCCGGTGCGGTCGAGCACCGGCTGACCGGGGACAGGCCGCTCACGCCGGGCGATCGGCGAGGTGCTCCGCGGGTATCCGCTCGGCCTCGACGGTCGCCGGGTGCACGGCGATCAAGCCGAGCCCCTCGCGCCTGCGGCACAGCTTGGCGAGCTCCTCGTAGGCGGGCGCGCCGAGCAGCTCACGCAACTCGGGCGCGTAGGACTGCCACACCGGCTTGGCGCCCACGTGCGCATCGGGGGAACCGGTGCAGTACCAGTCGAGATCCAGGCCGCCCGGACCCCAGCCGCGACGGTCGTACTCGGTGATCACCGTGCGCAGGATCTGTTCGCCGTCGGGACGCTCGACCCAGTCCTGGGTGCGGCGGATCGGCAGCTGCCAGCACACGTCCGGCTTCACTTCCAGCGGTTCGATGCCCTTGCGCATCGCCATGATGTGCAGCGCGCAGCCCGCGCCCGCGGCGAAACCGGGGCGATTGAGGAAAATGCAGGCGCCGTCGAAACGACGGGTGCGCAGGGCTGGTTCGTCCTCGAGTTCGTCGAGTTCGAGGTAACCCTTCTTGACTACCTTCCCTTTCTCGGTGGCCTCGCCCATCAGTTGCCAATCCTGCGGTGTGAGCATCTTCACAGCGGCGGCCAGCCGCTTGCGGTCGTCCTTGTCGGCGAGGAAGGCGCCGTGCGAACAGCAGCCGTCGTCGGGACGCTCGGCGATGATGCCCTGACAAGCGGGGGTACCGAACACACAGGACCAGCGCGACAGCAGCCAGGTCAGATCGGCGACGATCTGGTGCTCGTCGTTTGCTGGATCAGTGAACTCGATCCATTCGCGCGGGAAATCGAGCTCGACCTCGGGGCTCGGATTGATCTTTCGCCCAGGTCGGAGCGGGGTATCCGGTGCGCCTGCTGCGGCTTCGGTCACAGCTTATGACGCTAACAGTTCAGTCGCCTGGCCCCTAGTACGGGATCACCGAGTAACGTATTCGTGTGCGGCTTGGTGTTCTCGATGTCGGAAGCAATACCGTTCACCTGCTGGTGGTGGACGCGCATCGTGGTGGTCACCCGATGCCGATGAGCTCGACGAAGTCGGCCTTGCGGCTCTCGGAGAACATGGATGAGCAGGGGCGGATCACCGAGGCGGGCGAGGCGCGGCTGGTCGCGACCATCGCCGAATTCGCCGATCTGGCCCGCAATTCCAAATGTGTCGAGCTGATGCCGTTCGCCACCTCGGCGCTGCGCGAGGCCACCAACTCCGACGAGGTACTCGCCAGGGTGCGCGCCATGACCGGTGTCGACCTGCAGGTGCTCTCCGGTGACGACGAGGCGCGGCTGACGTTCCTCGCGGTGCGCCGCTGGTTCGGCTGGAGCGCGGGCCGCATCCTCAACCTCGATATCGGTGGCGGCTCGCTGGAGATGTCCAACGGCGGCGACGAGGAACCCGACGTCGCGCTCTCGCTGCAGCTCGGCGCCGGCAGGCTCACCAGAGAGTGGCTGCGCGACGATCCGCCGGGCAAGCGCAAGATCGGGGTCCTGCGCGACTGGCTCGACGCCGAACTCGTCGCGCCGAGCAAGACTCTCATCGAAGCGGGCAAGCCGGACCTGGCTGTCGGTACCTCGAAGACCTTCCGTTCGCTGGCCAGGCTCACCGGGGCCGCACCATCGGCCGCCGGCCTACGGGTGCGCCGTACACTGACCAGCTCCGGTCTGCGCCAGCTGATCGCGTTCATCTCCCGGATGACCGCGGCCGACCGCGCGGAACTGGAAGGCGTGAGTTCGGACCGGTCCCAACAGCTGGTGGCCGGCGCACTGGTCGCGGAGGCGAGTATGCGGGCGTTGTCGCTCGACAGCATCGAGATCTGCCCGTGGGCGCTGCGGGAGGGTCTGATCCTGCGGAAACTGGATACCGAGCCGAACGGCAGTCCGACGCCACCGGTGGAAGTGGTGGCGAGAGTGGAGTCGGTATGAGTGATGCCGAGGATTCCAAGCAGCTATCGGTCGCCGAACTGCTGGCGCGCAACGCCGCGCCGGGCGCGGCGCCGCCGAGCGGCGGTGGCGGCCGCCGTCGACGCAGCGGGCGTGGGCTCTCGGTCAACGATCTGACCGGGGAGAACGCGGCGGTCCGGCCCCCGAGTTCGCACGCGGCACCGGAGCCGTCGACCTCCAGCTATTCGCCGGAACCGGCAGGCTACGAACCACCGGCAGGCTACGAACCATCAGCCGGCTACGAGCAGGCGCCCTATCCGCCGCCCGGCCCCGCCGAGCCCGCGTACTCGCCGATGTCGGGGCCGATCACCCGTTTCGACCCGCACTCCGGGTTCTCCGCTCCCGACCCGGCAGACCCGCTCGGGGTGGCAGGCTCGCGGCCCGCCACCGATCCGTTCGGGCCGTTCCGCGCCGAGGCGCGCGAGACCCCTGCCCCCGCCGCCACGAATGGGCGCGGCCCCGGACGGCTCGGCGCGCCGGGGCCTGCCCAGCCGGTGGATCCCGGGATCGCGGAGCTGTTCGGTTCCGGTGCGCTGCCCGAAGTGCCCGGTGGTGGCGGTGGCCGTCGACGGAAGCCGGACGCGGAGGAGGCACCGGAGTCCCAGACGCCGCCGGTCGCCGGAGGCAGGGCCGCACGCAGGCGGGCGGCCGAGGCCGCCGAGGAAGCCGCGGCGCCCGCATGGTCGCCGGACGCGGCCGGATACACGTTCGATCCGGGAGCGCCGTACTCCGGCGGCAGCCCGCAGGTACCGACCGGCTACGACGGACGGCCCTCGCCTGGGTTCGGCGGATTCCCTGATGCCGAGTTCAACGCCTCCCCTTCGCACGTCGCCGATCCCGCGTTCGGCGCGAGCCAAGCCGAGGCGACTCAGGTCTTCGGCCCCGCCGCGGCCGAGGCCGCGGGAACCGGCTGGCCCGCCCCGGCGGCGGATCAGCGTCCGGGGCTGGAACGCCGCCGATCCGGCACGTCCGACGGGCTGCCGTCGTGGTCGGCGCGCAGGCACCGGCCCGACCCGGCGCCCGACAGCGGCGGCTTCGCGACGGCCGCCTGGTCGCCGGTGAGCGAGGAACAGCCGCTGCTCGCCGGTCAGTCGGTGGCCGGCGATCTGTTGCGGCAGCAGGCCGATGAGGCGGCCGACGCGCGTACCGAGGTGTATCGCGTCGACGGGACCGACCCCGACACCGACGATTACGCCGAGTCCGATTACGCCGACCGCGATTACGCCGACAACGACTACTCCGACGCGGACTATGACGACTACGACGACTACGAGGACGAGCCGGAGCCGTCGCGGGCCAACGGTGGCAGGCGGGCAAGGAGCGGCCGCGCCGCGACCGGCGGCAGGCGGGCCAAGGCCAAGGCGACCGCGGTCAAGGTCGCGAGCCGGGCCAAGTCGAAGGCCGCGAGCCGGATGGCGGGGACCGCGGCCGGGTCGCGGGCCGCGAGCCGGGTGGCGGGCGGCAGGGCGCGAGCCCGCGCGGCCCGCAGCGCGGAGGACGCCAATCGCCGTCAGTGGCTGATCCTGGCCGGGCAGAGCGTCGGCGCCGCGGTCGCCGGAATGTTGCTGTTCAAGGGTTTCGAGACCATGTGGGAGACGCTGCCGTGGGTGGCGCTCGCCCTGGCGATGGTCGTGATCCTCGGCCTCGTGGCACTGGTGCGGGTGCTGCGCCGCACCGACGACATCTTCAGCACTGTGATCGCCGTCGTCGTCGGCGTCTTCGTGACGCTCGGACCGCTAGCCTTTCTCCTCAGTACCAGCTGATCGCTAGGGAGTGGGCTGTGGGGAATGCGCGGGCGGATATCGGAATCGGGCTCTCGACGGCGTCGGTGTATCCGGAGAACACCCAGGCGGCGTTCCGCTACGCGGCCGAATTGGGTTACGACGGTGTGGAACTGATGGTGTGGGCCGAGCCGGCCAGTCAGGACATCGCGACCGTGCAGTCCTATGCCAAGCGCTATGGCGTCCCCGTGCTGGCCGTGCACGCACCGTGCCTGCTGATCTCGCAGCGGGTGTGGGGCGCCGATCCGATCGCCAAGCTGGAACGCAGCGTCCGCACCGCGCAGGCGCTCGATGCCGACACCGTGGTCGTGCATCCGCCGTTCCGCTGGCAGCGCCGCTACGCCAGGGGGTTCGCCGAGCAGGTGGGTGAGCTCGAGGCGAACCATCCGGTCAAGGTCGCGGTGGAGAACATGTTCCCGATGCGCGCCGACACCCTGTTCCGGGAGGGCGCGGTGCGCAGGCTGGAGCGCAGGTCGGGGCCGGGGCCCGCGGTGAGCGCGTTCAGCCCGTCCTTCGACCCGACCGACACCGGGTTCGGCCACTACACCCTCGACCTGTCGCACACCGCGACCGCGGGCGCCGACGCGATGGCGCTGGCCCGCCGGATGGGCGAGGGGCTGGTGCACCTGCACCTGGCCGACGGCCGCGGCGCCGCGCACGACGAGCACCTGGTCCCCGGCGACGGCACCCAGCCGTGCGCGCAGTTGTGCGAGTACCTGGTGGAGACCGGTTTCACCGGCCACGCGGTGGCCGAGATCAACACCCAGACCGCGCGCACCACCGCCGAGCGTTCGGCGCTGCTCGGCCGCACGCTCGATTTCGCGCGCAGGCACCTCACCGGCGCCACCCACGCCGACCTGTCCTGAGCCGTTCCCGGCGCGGAATAGTTCTCGCGCCGCGGTGCTTGTACGCTGTACGAATTGCCGGGACGATTTCGATCAGGAGTGACGATGACGCGGGAACTCGCGACCGACGCACCCTTCCGTCAGGTGTGTGACCTGACCGAGCTCACCACCACCGACGCCGAGACCGGCCACTACGCCGGGATCATCGCCCCCACCTGGACCATCGGTCCCAAAGTGCACGGCGGCACCATGGTCGCCGCCAGCGCCGCCGCGGCCACCCGCAGGCTCACCGAGGCCGATCCGGCCCTGGCCAGGATGGCCCCCATCGCCGCCAGCTCCGACTTCCTCGGCGCCCCCGAACCCGGTGAGGTCGAGTACGCGGTGCGCATCCGCAAGAAGGGCCGCCAGATCTGCCTGGCCGACGCCGACCTGATCCAGGACGGCCGCACCCTCGTCCGCACCGCGTTCACCTTCGGCCACCTCGACGTCGACGGCACCCGCTGGAGCGGACCCGACACCGACATGCCCGCCGAACCCACCCCCGACGCGCTCGAGTACACCCCGGATTCGCCGATGGGCCAGGTAGTGCACGTCGGTCAGGTGGCACGGGTGTTCCTCGACGCGAGCTGGGCCGACTTCCTGCAAGGACAGACCGGCCCGCCGCGGGCCCGGCTCTGGATCCGCCCGCTCGACGGCGACGAGGCCGATCCGCTGGTGCGCGCCGCCTTCGCCATGATGGCCGCCGACATGAGCCCGCCGGTGCCGATGAACCTCGGCCACTTCGGCTGGTCGCCGACCGTCCAGATGACCACCTACCTGCGTCGCATCCCGGCACCCGGCTGGCTGCGCGTGATCGCTACCGCCCGCGAAGTCGGCGAGCGGATGTTCGACGAGGACCAGCTGGTCCTCGACTCCACCGGTGCCGTTGTCGCGCAGAGCCGCCAGCTCGCGCTCATTCCGCAGCCGCGCTCCTAGCCGCCGCCCGCCCGCGATCGGTGGGCTGCGTTGGGTGGAACAGGCGGACGCGCCTAGCCTTGAACCATGACGAGAATTGCGGTGGTCGGTGGCGGTCGGATCGGTGAGGCGTTGGTGGCCGGATTGTTGGAATCCGGCCGGGCGACCAAGGATCTCGTTGTCGTCGAGCCGACCGCGGCGCGCGCGGCGACGCTGGCCGAGCGGTTCAAGATCCGGGTGACCGATTCGGTCGGCGACGCTGTCGTCGGCGCCGACATCGTGGTACTCGCGGTGAAGCCGAACGATGTCGACACGGTGCTCAACGACCTGTCCAAGTCCGAACTCGACACCGGGCGCGAGCAGATACTCGTCTCGCTGGCCGCCGGCGTCACGACCGCCAGGCTGGAGAACAGGCTGCCCGCCGGTTTCGCGGTGGTGCGGGTCATGCCGAACACCCCGATGCTGGTCGGGCAGGGCATGTGCGTGCTGACTCCGGGGCGCTACGCCGATCCCGAGCAGCTCGAGCTCGTCGGCGAGATGCTCGAAGCCGTGGGTAGGGTGGTGACGGTGACCGAATCTCAGATGGACGCGGTCACCGCGGTGTCGGGTTCGGGACCGGCGTACTTCTTCCTCGTCGTCGAGGCGATGGTGGATGCCGGCGTGAGCCTGGGGCTGACGCGCGATGTTGCCACCCAGCTGGTCAACCAGACAATGATCGGTTCGGCCGCGCTGCTGGAGGAGACTGGGCAGAGCGCGGTCGATCTGCGGGCCGCGGTCACCTCGCCCGGCGGGACGACGGCGGCGGCGCTGCGGGTGCTCGAGCGCGGCGCGCTGCGCTCGACCTTCATCGAGGCGCTGCACGCCTCGAAGCAACGCTCCGCGGAACAGGGCGCGTCGAACGAATGACAACCGGGTACCCGGGATGAAAACCGATTTCTCACACCCGTCGCAGTAATCCCACTGGTCCCGCTAAGCTCGTATAAGCACGTGCGTGTCTGTTCCGCCGGTGGGGAAGCCGGCGGCGCGGACGTGCCGGAGGTCGATGGTGCCATGATGGCTGCGAACAGAATGTCTGCAAGCAATTCACCGGCGTCGGGCGGCGGATCGGGTGCTTCCGGTCCGCGGGTCGGCTCCACCCAGGGACAACCGGTGATCGGCGGTGGCACACAATTTCTCACCGTCGCCGAAGTCGCCGATCTCATGCGGGTGTCGAAAATGACGGTGTACCGGCTCGTACACTCGGGCGAACTGCCCGCGGTGCGGGTCGGCCGATCGTTCCGGGTGCACGCCAAGGCGGTGCACGACTACCTGGAGACGTCGTACTTCGACGCGGGCTGAACTGGGCTGGTTCGCGTCGGACCCGCGGCGCCAGCCGCCAAAGATACTGCGGTTTCGTCGCCGGTGCGGTGTCCCGGTAGGATGAACCCTCGGTTCGTGTCCGCCTGCCGGTGGCACCGCTTCGTGGTGTCCGGTGCGCCCCGGCGGCGCGGACACCAGACGACGCACGCGACACCGCGTGTGCATGCCGAGTAGAGAAACGCGAGGAAACCCTATGGGTTCTGTGATCAAGAAGCGCCGCAAGCGCATGTCGAAGAAGAAGCACCGCAAGCTGCTTCGCCGCACGCGTGTCCAGCGGCGCAAACTCGGCAAGTAAGCCTGCGCGCGACCCGAGCCCGTCACCGTCGAGGTGGCGGGCTCGTGTTCTTACGCCGTCATCGTTAAAAGCTCGTAGATCGGCTCGGTGGGTGGCGCGAATGCGGCTACTCTGGTACGCGGAAACATGAGAAGCAGGGGGCTTTGAGTGGGGTCAGGTCCGGGTTCCGACACACGGGAACGACACGTACCGAAGGTAGTGCTGGTGACCGGCGCCAGCCGCTTCTTCGGTGGCAACGTCGCGTCCAGGCTCGCCGCCGAGCCGGGCGTCGAACGGGTGATCGCGGTCGACACCATGACCCCGAGCCGGGAGCTCCGCCGTCGGCTCGGCAGTGCCGAGTTCGTGCGCGCCGACATCAGGAATCCGCTGATCCGCAAGGTCGTCGAGGGCAACGACGTCGACACCGTCGTGCACGCGGCGGTGCTCACCCGCCCTCCCACCGGCGGCGGCCGCGCGGTGATGAAGGACCTCAACGTCCTCGGCACGATGCAACTGCTCGCGGTCTGCCAGAAGGCGCCGTCGGTGCGCCGCGTCGTCGTCCGGTCGTCCTCCGCGGTGTACGGCTGCAGCGCGAAGGATCCGGCGAAGTTCACCGAGGAGATGGACGCGCGCACGCCGCCGTCGGGCTGGTTCGCGCGCGACATGATCGATATCGAGGCCCTGGTGCGTGGCATGGCGCGCCGCAGGCCCGATATCTCGGCGTCCATTCTGCGTTTCGCGCCGATCGTCGGTCCACGGCTCGCCGATCGCGGCGTGCAGTATCTGCGTTCACCGATCACGCCGACCGTGCTCGGGCGCGAAGCCAGACTGCAATTGCTGCACGAGGAGGACGCGGTCGCCGTGCTCGTGCACGCGGCGTCCCGGCTGCACGGCGGCACCGTCAATGTCGCCGGTGACGGCGCGCTGGCCATGTCGCAGGCCATCCGGCGGGCCGGGCGATTCGCCACACCGGTGCCGCTGTTCGTCTTCCGTACCATCGGGCGCACGCTGATGGGCCCGGTGATGCGCGGATTCAGCAGCGAACAACCCGGATATTTCCATTTCGGTTGCGGGCTGGACACCACCCGCATGCGAACCGAACTAGGTTTCACCCCACGCTGGACCACGGTCCAGGCATTCGACGACTTCATCGCGGGCGCAGCGTTGCGGCCAGTCGTCGATCCGGCATGGATCGACGCCGCGGAAACCACACTTCTCGGCCTCGTCAAGGCCGGTTCGGGAGCGCACACATGAACGAGGGAGCGAAAGTCATTCGTCTCGACGTGAATGTCGAGACCCGACAACGACCATCAGCTCGACGCTGGCCGGAGCAACCGGCCCAGGCCACTCCGGTCACCTCGTTGAGCGATCACAGGCCGGGCATTCCGGCCATGCCGCCCAAGACCCTGTCCGATATCGTTCGCGACGCGGTCGCCGGGCAGATCGAGAACGCCGCGGAATTCGCGCGCCGCAGGCTCACCGGCGACTATCAGATCGACGAATTCGGCTACGACCAGCACCTGCTCGAATCGCTGATCCTGCCCGCGCTGCGCCCGCTGTCGGACTACTGGTTCCGGGTCGAGGCCGCGGGCATCGAGAACATCCCGACCAGCGGTGGTGCGCTGATCGTGGCCAATCACGCGGGCACGGTCCCGCTCGACGGCCTGATGCTGCAGCTGGCCATCCACGACAAGCACCCCGAGCACCGGCCGCTGCGCCTGCTCGCGGCCGACCTCATCTTCGAGCTGCCGATGCTCGGCGCGCTGGCCCGCAAGGCCGGGCACACCCTCGCCTGCCATCCCGATGCCGAACGGTTGCTGCGGTCCGGCCAGATCGCCGGGGTGTTCCCCGAGGGTTTCAAGGGCGTCGGCAAGAACTACGCCGATCGCTACAAGCTGCAGCGCTTCGGCAGGGGCGGCTTCGTGTCCGCGGCGGTGCGCGCCGGCGTGCCGATCATCCCCTGCTCGATCGTCGGTTCGGAGGAGATCTACCCCAAGCTGGCCGACATCAAGCCGCTGGCCCGCCTGCTCGGCCTGCCATACTTTCCGGTGACCCCGCTGTTCCCGCACCTCGGCCCGCTCGGCGCCATCCCATTGCCGTCCAAGTGGTACATCGAGTTCGGCGAACCGATACTCACCTCGGCATTCGACCCGGAAGACGCCGATGATCCGATGACCATGTTCGAGGTCACCGACCAGGTCCGCGAGACGATCCAGCAGACGCTCTACAAGCTGCTGGCCAAGCGCCGTAACACCGTCCTGGGCTAGCGCCGATCATCCCGGTTCGGTGAATTCGCCGAGACCGCGCAGGTCGAACGCGCTGATCACGCCATCGAGCAACCCGGCGGGCAACGCGCCTACCGGGTAGGTCAGATTCAGCCAGAGCAGCGGGAGCCCGCCCGCGGCGTCGATCAGCACCACCGGGTCGAGAAGTTCCCCGGCCAGCTCGTCCTCGGTACGGAACGCGGTGGCTCGCCAGGTGAGTCCTTCGATCGGCGCGACCAGCGGTCGCAACACCTGGGCGAGCTCACGCAGTCGCCGATGGTCCTCGGCGGTCCCGCCCGCCGGATACGTCGCGCTGACGTACTCGCGGCAGGTGCGCCGCTCAACCACGTTTGCGGGTGATGGCCGCGGCGACCGCGCCGCCCGCAGCGCCGAGCGCGAGGGCGGTGGGGACGCCGATCTTGGCCGCCTTGCGGCCGGTGCGGAAGTCACGGATCTCCCAGCCCCGGTTCTTGGCGACCTCGCGCAGGTCGGAATCGGGGTTGATGGCCACCGCGGTGCCGACCAGCGAGAGCATCGGCACGTCGTTGTGGCTGTCGGAATAGGCCGTGCAGCGCTTGAGGTTGAGGCCCTCGCGGATAGCGAGGGTGCGCACCGCGTGCGCCTTGCCGAGGCCGTGCAGGATATCGCCGACCAGCCTGCCGGTGAACGTGCCGTCGACGCTCTCGGCGACCGTGCCGAGCGCGCCGGTGAGCCCGAGCCGCTTGGCGATCACATTCGCCAGCTCCACCGGCGTCGCGGTGACCAGCCACACCTGCTGGCCCGCGTCCAGATGCATCTGCGCGAGCGCGCGGGTGCCGGGCCAGATCTTGTCGGCGATGATCTCGTCGTAGATCTCCTCACCGAGCGCGGCCAGTTCGGCGGTCGGGCGGCCCGCAATGAAGCTGAGCGCCTTCTCCCGCCCCGAGGCCATATCGGAGCTGTTCTCCTTGCCGGTGACCCGGAACTTCACCTGCTTCCAGGCGACATCGACCAGGTCGGAGGTCTTGAAGTACTTGCGCGCGGCGAGCCCACGGGCGAAGTGCACGATCGACGCGCCCTGCACCAGGGTGTTGTCGACGTCGAAGAACGCCGCCGCGGTGAGGTCGCGCGGGATCTCGGGGCCTTGGGTCTCGCCCTGCTCGGCGAGCTCGGCGTCGTGCAGGGTGAGCGCGGCGTCGGCGCTGGCCTCGCCCGCGAGGTTGGCGCGCAGCTCCTCCTCGCTCGGACCGAACGGGCTGCGCGGTAGCCGCGCGAACTGTTCCTGCAGTTCCTGGCCGAGGCGGCTGGGTTGCCACCGCGCGGGGAACTCCCCGAATCGCCCTGCGACGAATCCGGCCCTAGCCACCTTCGAACGTTCCGGCACCAGTACCCTCCGCTAGTCGCGCGAACCATGTCCACAGTAACCGGATTCACCGACAAGCCGCGGCGAGCCCGGAGGATTAAATAAGGGTCATGACGAATCCCACACCCACCGTGACCCTGCTGACCCGCGCCGGTTGCGGCCTGTGCACCGTGGCGCTCGGCCGGCTGGAGGCCATCTGCCGTGATTTCGGTCTCCCGGTGCACACCGTCGACGTCGACGACGCCGCCGCGACCGACCCGAGCCTGCGCGCCGAATACGGCGATCGGCTGCCCGTGGTCCTGTTGGACGGCCGTGAACACAGCTATTTCGACGTCGACGAGCCACGTTTGCGGGCCGACCTGAGCCGTTTCGCTGGTCGCGGCGGAAAATGAGGCCAATTTCACCGACTTTGTGAACGCCTGCACAAGCGGTTACGGTGGTGGCACGCAATCCGCACCGCCGTCCTCACGTAGCGGCGGCGAGCGGTTTTGTACCGCCCACATGGCACACCGGTCGCTCCTTCACAACACAGCGACCCACCGGTGAACGAACGACAGGAACCGGACCGGATCAGGTCCGGCACGAGGAGTCGACGACGTGACAGAGCAGCATGAGGCGCCAGGCGGCGTCTCCGGCAAGGCTCTTCAGCGGGACATTCCGCAAGCCACGGTGACTCGTCTCGCTACCTATCTCCGGGTTCTCGCCGGTTTGGCCGACGAGGGTGTTGCCATCGTATCGAGTGAGGAACTCGCTGTCGCGGCGGGTGTCAATTCGGCGAAGCTGCGCAAGGATCTTTCCTTCCTCGGACCCAACGGCGTGCGGGGTGTCGGCTATGACGTAGCCAAGTTGCGCACCAGGATCGAAGACGTGCTCGGTCTGTCGCAGGGACATCGGGTGGTACTGATCGGTGCGGGCAATCTGGGCCGCGCACTGGTCGGCTACGGCGGTTTCGGGGTACGCGGCTTCACCGTGGCCGGGATCTTCGACAACGATCCCGCGGTGATCGGCCAGTCGTACGCCGGTCTCGTCGTGCGCGATATCGAGCAGCTGTCCGCGCAGATTCCCGCGCTCGCACCGACCATCGCGGTGCTCGCCGTGCCCGACGAAGCCGCCCAGGACGTGTGCGACCGGCTCGTCGCGGCCGGTCTCCCGTCGATCCTGAGCTTCGCCCCGTGCGAACTGCGCGCGCCCGCTCATGTCGAGGTCCGCCGCGTCGACCTGGCGATGGAGCTGCAGATGCTCTCCTTCGACGCCGCCCGCAACGACGCGCCCGCGCTGCCCGAGGTCGCTCAGGCCGGTTCGGGCCGGATCGCGCGCCGGGTGCCACCGCAGAACCATCCCGCCCTCACGCACCCCGCGCCGGTCGAACCGGCGCGCGCAAGGCCGCAGCGTCGTACCGCGCCGCACACGGTCACCCCGCATACGGCAACGGAGCCAAGCACCAAGGGATCGGTGATCACACCATGAGTGTTCTTCTGGTCGGAATCTCGCACCGGAGTGCACCGGTCGCGGTGCTGGAGAAAGTCGCGATCAGCGATGCCGACCGGCCCAAGCTGGTCGATCGGCTGCTCGCCTCCAGTCACGTCTCGGAGGCGATGATCGTCTCCACCTGCAACCGCGTCGAGGTCTACGCCGTCGTCGACGCCTTCCACGGCGGGCTCGGTGAGGTCAGCGAGCTGCTCACCAAGCATTCCGGACTCCCGCTGGGCGAGCTCACCCGGCACGCCTACGTGCGCTACAGCGAGGCCGCGGCCGAGCACCTGTTCGCCGTCGCCAGCGGCCTGGACTCGATGGTCGTCGGCGAGCAGCAGGTGCTCAGCCAGATCCGCAGCGCCTATGCCAGCGCCGACGGGCAGCAGGCAGTCGGGCGAACCCTGCACGAGCTGGCCCAGCACAGCCTGCGGGTCGGCAAGCGGGTGCACTCCGAGACCGGCATCGACCGGGCCGGTGCCTCGGTGGTGTCGGTGGCGCTGGACCGGGCGCGCGGTGTGATCGGTGAACTCACCGGCCGCAGCGCGGTCGTGCTCGGCGCGGGTGCGATGGGCGGGCTCGCCGTCGCGCATCTGGCACGGGCCGGGATCGGCTCGATCACCGTCGTCAACCGCACCCTCGACCGGGCGCAGCGGCTCGCCGAGACCGGGCGCGCCATGCACGGTGTCGAGACCGCGGCCGTCGAGATGTCCGGCCTGACCGGTGCGATGGCGGGCGCGGACGTCGTCATCACCTGTACCGGCGCGGTCGGCGCGGTGGTGAACCTGGCCGACACTCACCGCGCGCTCGCCGATCGCGTCCGCACCGATGCCGCCGAACGGCCGCTGGTGTTCTGCGATCTCGGGCTGCCCCGCGATGTCGAGCACGCCGTGGCCGGGCTGCCCGGCGTCGCCGTCATCGACATCGAAACCCTGCAGCGCGATCCGGCCGCGGGCGCCGCGGCCGACGACACCGCCGCCGCCCGCCACATCGTCGCCGACGAACTGGCGAAATACCTTGCCGGGCAACGCATGGCCGAGGTCACCCCAACGGTGGCCGCCCTGCGTCAGCGCGCCGCCGACGTGGTGGAGGCCGAACTGCTCCGCCTGGATTCGCGGCTGCCCGACCTGGCCGACCCGGCCCGCGACGAGGTGGCGCGCACCGTGCGCCGCGTCGTCGACAAGCTGCTGCACGCGCCGACCGTGCGCGTCAAACAGCTGGCATCGACACCGGGTGGCGACAGCTACGCCGAGGCGCTGCGTGAGCTGTTCGAACTGAAACCCGGTGCGGTGCAAGCGGTTGCCGCTCCCATGGAGGTCGCCGCTGCCGAGGCCGCGCTGGCCGACGACTTCACCGCAGGACACCTCGGCGATGCGCAGCCCCGCATGACCGAGTCGAGGGCGCAGGAGGAATCCGCATGACCACGACAGTGCAGGAAGAGGACACCGTGACCACAGGCAGCATCCGTGCGCCGTGGCGGATCGGCACGCGCGGCAGCCTGCTCGCGCTGACGCAGGCGGGCACCATCCGGGATGCGCTGATCGCCGCGGGTCAGCCGGCCGAACTGGTCGTCGTCAAGACACCGGGCGACCTGTCCTCCGATCCGGTGCAGAAGATCGGTGTCGGCGTGTTCACCTCCGCGCTGCGCGATGAACTCGCCGTCGGCGGCATCGACATCGCGGTGCACTCCTATAAGGACCTCCCCACCGCGCAGGACCCGCGCTTCGTCATCCCCGCCATCCCGCCCCGCGAGGACCCGCGCGATGCGTTGGTCGCCCGCGACGGCCTCGTGCTCGGCGAACTGCCCGCAGGCGCCAAGGTCGGTACATCCGCGCCGCGGCGCGCCGCGCAGCTGCGCGCGCTCGGCCTCGGCCTCGACATCGTCCCGCTGCGCGGCAATATCGACTCGCGCCTGCGCAAGGTGAGCGAGGGCGAGCTCGACGCCATCGTCATCGCCAGGGCCGGGCTGTCCAGGATCGGGCGGACCGAGGCGATCACCGAATCGCTCGAGCCGGTGCAGATGCTGCCCGCCCCCTCACAGGGTGCTCTCGCGGTGGAATGTCGCGTCGAGGACGCCGACCTGATCGAGATCCTCGCCGGCCTCGACGACGCCGCGACCAGAGCGGCGGTGCTGGCCGAGCGTTCGCTGCTCGGCGAGCTCGAGGCGGGCTGTACCGCGCCGATCGGTGCCATCGCCGAGATCGTCGAGTCGATCGACGAGGACGGCCGCATCTTCGAGGAACTGTCGTTGCGGGCCTGCGCCGCCGCGATCGACGGTTCCGATGTGCTGCGCGCCTCGATCGTCGGCCCGCCACGCGATGCCGAGGAGCTCGGCCGCACGCTCGCGCGCGATCTGCTGGATCTGGGTGCTCGCGCGCTGCTGAGCACCGCGGACGAGCCGGAACCGGAGGTCGGTTCCCCCACCCAGGCGGTGAACACTCCCGCCCCAGACTTCACCAATTCCAGCCCGATGGAGAACAACCGATGAGCAGCCGAGCCACCAAGAAGCAACCAGGGCGGATCCTTTTCGTCGGATCCGGCCCCGGCGACCCGGCCCTGCTGACCGTGCGCGCACGTGAGGTGCTCGAGCGCGCGACGTTGGCGTTCACCGATCCCGATGTCGACAAGGGTGTGCTCGCCCTCATCGGCCTCGCCGTCGAGCCGGGCGCGGACGGCGAGCGTCTCGTCGACGTGCGGCCCGCCCTCGGCGAACCGGCCGAGGTGGCCAAGACGCTGATCGCCGAGGCCCGCGCGGGCCGCGACGTGGTGCGCGTCGTCGCCGGTGATCCGTTGACCACCGATTCGGTGATCAACGAGGTCAACTCCATCACCCGCTCGCACATGGTGTTCGAGGTGCTGCCCGGCCTGCCGAACGGCTCCGCCGTGCCGAGCTACGCGGGTATCGCGCTCGGTTCCGGGCACACCGAGGCCGATGTGCGAGGCGAAGTGGACTGGGCCGCCCTGGCGGCCGCCCCCGGCCCGCTGGTGCTCAGCGCAACCTCCGGGCATCTGGCCGAGACGGCGAGCGCCCTGGTGGAACATGGGCTGGCTCCGCAGACCCCGGTCGCGGTGACCGTGCGCGGCACCACCCGCCAGCAGCGCACCATCGAAGCCACCCTGGCCACCCTGAACAACGCGGCCTCCGAGCTGGTCGGCCCGCTGGTGGTGACGGTCGGCAAGGAGGTCGACAAGCGCGCGAAGATGTCGTGGTGGGAATCGCGTGCCCTCTACGGCTGGACCGTGCTGGTGCCGCGGACCAAGGATCAGGCGGGCGAGATGAGCGAGCGGCTGGTGACCCACGGCGCCATCCCGATGGAGGTGCCGACCATCGCGGTGGAGCCGCCGCGCAGCCCCGCGCAGATGGAACGCGCGGTGAAGGGGCTGGTGGACGGCCGCTATCAATGGGTGGTGTTCACCTCCACCAACGCGGTGCGCGCGGTGTGGGAGAAGTTCGCCGAGTTCGGCCTGGACGCCCGTGCGTTCTCCGGCGTGAAGATCGCCTGCGTCGGCGAGGCCACCGCGGAGAAGGTGCGCTCGTTCGGCATCAATCCTGAGCTGGTGCCGAGCGGGGAGCAGTCCTCGGAGGGCCTGCTCGCCGACTTCCCGCCCTACGACGACGTGTTCGACCCGGTGAACCGGGTGCTGCTGCCGCGCGCCGACATCGCCACCGAGACGCTGGCCGAGGGCCTGCGTGAACGCGGCTGGGAGATCGACGACGTCACCGCTTACCGGACCGTGCGCGCTTCGCCGCCGCCCGCGGAGACCCGCGAGATGATCAAGACCGGCGGGTTCGACGCGGTGCTGTTCACCTCGTCCTCCACGGTGCGCAATCTGGTCGGTATCGCGGGTAAGCCGCACGCGCGCACCATCGTCGCCTGCATCGGCCCGAAGACGGCCGAGACGGCGATCGAGTTCGGCCTGCGCGTGGACGTGCAGCCGGAGACCGCGCAGGTGGGGCCGCTGGTGGAGGCACTGGCCGAGCACGCGTCGCGCCTGCGCGCCGAGGGCCTGCTGCCGCCACCGCGGAAGAAGAGCCGCCGCAGCAGCAGCCGCTAGGCCCCACAGCCGACCCGAAGGCCCGCCCACCGTGGCGGGCCTTCGGCGTTCGGTACTCACCGGCTGTACCGCAGCAGGGTGCGGACCAGGCGGCAGGTCGCGTCGGACGGCGGGCGCAGGTCGATCTGTTCGGCGGTACGGCGGATGGTGTCGTTGGTTGCCTGGTTCGGCAGGTAGACCCCGGAATCGAGCAGCGCGATGGTCAACCGCATGGCCTTGAGTCTGCGGTTGTGCGCCACGTACCACCGGCGCGGCCGCCCGGCGGGCAACCGCTTCTTCTCCAGCGGAACATAGGCTTCGGTGATGAACCTCGACTTCGGCGATGCGGCAATGGCGTTCATGGCGTCCTCCCGTCGTGAAGGGGTCCCGCCCCCGGTTGTCGGGACCACTCGAACACGCTTTCGATTGTAGCGAGGGGTACCGACAGGTTTCGCCGTCCGCTTGCCGAAGTCGTTGAGCTCCAGAGGAATTCGATGTTATCCACGGGGTGCTCACTGCTCGCGGCCGGGTGGCTGTCGGTGGCTTGTGCGCGGCCTGGCCACTCCCGGTGTTTGCCGAATTCGAGTCGATCATCGGCGCGGTGGCCCGTGGTGCCGCCCCCGCGTAGGCGCCGCCGCGCAGGCCGATCGAGGGGCGTATCGTGCGGACTATGACCGCTTTCGACCGCCCACGGCGGTTGCGCAGGACGCCCGCATTGCGTCGGCTCGTCGCCGAGACCACGCTGGAGCCGCGGCAGCTGGTGCTGCCGATGTTCGTCGCCGACGGGATCGACGAACCGCGCGCGATCAGCTCGATGCCCGGCGTGCACCAGCATTCGCTCGATTCGCTGCGCAAGGCCGCCGTCGAGGCGGTCACCGCGGGTGTCGGGGGGCTGATGCTGTTCGGTGTGCCGCTGCCAGAGGACAAGGACGCCACCGGCAGCCAGGCAAGTGATCCGAACGGCATCCTCAATCGTGGCCTGCGCGCGCTCGCCGAGGAAGTCGGCGACGCGACCGTCGTGATGGCCGACACCTGCCTCGACGAATTCACCGATCACGGCCACTGCGGTGTGATCGGCGCCGAAGGCTCCGTCGACAACGACGCCACCCTGCATCGCTATGTCGAGATGGCACTCGCCCAGGCCGAAGCGGGCGCCGATCTGCTCGGCACCAGCGGCATGATGGACGGCCAGGTCGGTGCGATCCGGCGCGGGCTCGACGCGGTCGGCCGCACCGATACCGCCATCCTCGCCTATGCCGCGAAGTACGCCTCGGCTTTCTACGGGCCGTTCCGTGAGGCCGTCGGTTCGTCGCTGGAGGGTGATCGCCGCACCTATCAGCAGGACCCGGCCAACCGCCGCGAGTCGCTGCGCGAACTCGATCTGGATCTGGCCGAGGGCGCCGATATCGTGATGGTGAAGCCGGCGATGTCGTATCTCGACATCCTGCGCGATGTGGCCGATCGCGCCACGGTCCCGGTGGCCGCGTACCAGATCTCCGGTGAGTACGCGATGATCACCGCCGCCGCCGAGCGCGGCTGGATCGACCGCAGGGCCGCGGTCCTGGAGTCGCTGGTCGGTATCCGGCGGGCGGGCGCGGACATCGTGCTCACCTACTGGGCGACCGAGGCGGCACACTGGCTGTCGTGATCGTTCCTCCGCACAAGCCCGAAGCCCCGCCGATGCCGGAAGACATCGGCACCGCACGCCAGCTGTGGTGGGCGGTGTCCGGGCTCGGTGTCGTTTACACCTTCGCCGGTATCGCCACCATGACCGGTCAGCGCGACGAGCTGAGTAAGCAGTTCCTCGACGAGATGCACAAGACCGACCCGAGTTTTCCCGCCGCCACCGTCGATCTGATGGTGCTCGCCGCTTTCGGGCTCACCGCGGTCGTCGGGATCGCGCTGGCCGGGGTGACGCTGTTGATCGCGCGGCAACTCGGCCGCGGCAAGCCGTGGGCGCGCACGGTGCTCACCGTCGTCGCGGTCTGGTTGGGGATGGGCGCGGTGGCCACGATGTTCAGTTTCTCCGGTGACGCCGGGCTCGCCACGATGGTGGCGGGCGGCACCACGATCGTGCAGGGTGTGCTTGCGGTCGGTGCCGCGTATCTGAGTTACCGGCCGGAGTCGACCAAGTACTTTCAGCTGAACCGCAAGTGAACGCGAGGGTTGAACGCCGCCGTAAGGGGCCTCTACCGGCAGGAGTGTAAGGTGAGCATGGTCACAGCGATTTCGGGGTACTCGCTGTGGTGGAGCCGGTAGAGAACCGGTGGAGCGGAGGCAATGATGCGCGTGGTGATCGAGCAGCCACACAGCCTGCGACGCGATCTGCTGGTCATCGGTTTGGTGGTCCTGCTCGCGCTCGTCACCATCGCCCTCGTGCTGTTGCCGAGTCCGGTCGGCTGATCGCGGGCGCACCGGCGCCGCGATAACGCACATGGTGTTGTTCTCCGAGCCCGGCGCGCACTGGCGTGCCGTCGCGTACGGCCCGCTGCTCTGCGCGGGCATCCTCGCTGTCGAATGGCTCGCCAACAGCACCACGCACGCGTTCGCGCTCGGCTTCTGCGCCCTCGCTCTCGGGGGCTTCACGGTCCTGCAGGTGATCGCCGGACGCACCCACGCGCGGGTCGAACTCACCGCGTCGACGCTGCGCCAAGGTGTGGAAGTGCTCTCACTCGCCGAGATCGCGGCCGTCCTGCCACCGGAGGACGACGATGCCGCGCAGGCCAGGCCGCTCGGTGCGCTCACCGGCGTGCCACGGCGCCGCCGTGGGATCGGGCTGCGCCTGGTGGACGGCCGGATCGTGCAGGCGTGGGCGATCGACCACGCGGGCCTGCGCGCCGCGCTGACCGGTGCCCTGGCAGGATCGCAGCAATGAAACGCTGGATCATCGCGGTGCTGGTCGAACTCGGCCTCGCCGTGCTCTGCCTGGCCGGGGCGGTCTACAGCTGGACAAGAGCCCGGCGGTCCACGGAGTTCGCCACCGCCGAGGACCATCCCGCCTTCGAGGCCGTCCGGTACGTGCCGCCGCTGGTGGTGCTCGCCACGGCGCTGGTGATCCTGGCCGGGCTGCTGGTGATCGCCGCCGTCGCGCGGATCGTCGCCGGATCTGTAGCGCGCGGGCCCGCCGGGCCGATGCACTGAGGGAAGTCGAATCCCGATGTGTACGTGGGGATTCGGACCAGCTCGACCGGATCCCTGGAGGAACCCGATGACCAGAATCACCGCCGGATTTTTCACCGCCTTCGCCGCGATCGCCCTGGCTGCCGCGCCCGCCCAGGCCGCGGGTCTGCCGCTGACCCCGATGGCGGGGCCGACCGCCGACGGCTTCGCGCCGGAGACCGGCTCCAGCGGCGTCTACAACGGCATCATGTGCCAGCTGCACACCATCTCGGCCGAATTCCCCTGCATGTACACCTAACCGGCCCACTGCTGGTAGATGTCGAAGACGCGGCCGCCGCGCGTGCCCGGCGCGTTCAGGTACACGGTGACGGTGCCGTCGGGATGACTCGCCGCCTCCGTCACCACCTGGCGCAGGGTGGCGCGGACGCCGCCGTCGGCATCCCGGTACAGGTTCGTGTCGCGGTGCAGACCGGCACCGATCCGGTGCGCGGGAACGAACATCGCGGTGATCGCCGGGATCGGGCCCGCGCCGAGCGCCACCGTCTCCTCATGGCTGAGCTGGGCGCCGATCCGGTCCGGCTGCGTCTGTGGAACGAGGGCGGTGGCCTGGCCCGCCCCCAGTACCATTCCGGCCGCGACGAACCCCGTACCGAGGGCAGTGCTGGTGACGCCGAAACGCATGAAATACCCTTCCGCTGGTAGCTGATGTGGTGCCGCCCAGTGCCTGAGCAGCCCGCAGCGTAGCCGCAGGCCGGCGCACCGCGATCGAAATCGGTAGCGCGGATGGGCGGCGTGTCGGGCGTGTCGCCGGTGGGTCGCTGCGGTCTGGGTCACTGTGCTCGACCCTGTCGTCCGGCGCGCCGAGGCGAGCTGAGAGACTGGAATCCGTGAGTTCTTCCGCGCGCGCGACCAGGTCATCGGTGCCGGTTTCCGCCCAGCTCTTCGAGCGGGCCGCTTCGGTGATCCCAGGTGGTGTCAATTCCCCGGTCCGCGCGTTCAACTCGGTCGGCGGGACCCCGCGGTTCATGGCCTCCGCCACTGGCTGCACCCTCGTCGATGCCGACGGCAACGAGTACGTGGACCTGGTGTGCTCGTGGGGTCCGATGATCCTCGGGCACGCGCATCCGGCCGTCGTCGACGCGGTGCAGCGGGCCGCCACCGGTGGGCTGTCCTTCGGCGCGCCGACCGAGGCCGAGATCGAGCTCGCCGAGGCCATCGCGGCCAGGGTTGATCCGATCGAGCGGGTACGGCTGGTCAACTCCGGTACCGAGGCCACGATGAGCGCGGTCCGGCTGGCGCGCGGGTTCACCGGCCGATCCAAGATCATCAAGTTCTCCGGTTGCTACCACGGCCACGTCGACGCCCTGCTCGCCGACGCCGGCTCCGGTGTCGCCACGCTCGGTCTGCCCACTTCGCCCGGTGTCACCGGCGCGCAGGCCGCCGACACCATCGTGCTGCCCTACAACGACCTGGCCGCCGTCGCCGCCGCCTTCGAGGCGCACCAGGGCCGGATCGCCTGCGTGATCACCGAGGCGGCCGCGGGCAATATGGGCGCCGTCGCCCCGCTGCCCGGTTTCAACGAGGGCCTGCGCACGCTCGCGCACGACAACGGCGCGCTGCTGATCATGGACGAGGTGATGACCGGATTCCGGGTCAGCCCGTCCGGGTGGTACGGCCGCGACGGCGTCGCCGGTGACCTCTACACCTTCGGCAAGGTGATGAGCGGTGGCCTGCCTGCCGCCGCGTTCGGCGGTCGCGCCGAGATCATGAACAACCTCGCCCCGCTCGGCCCGGTCTACCAGGCGGGCACTCTCTCCGGTAACCCCGTCGCCGTCGCGGCCGGGCTGGCCACGCTGCGCGCCGCCGACGCCGAGGTGTACGCGGCACTCGACCGCAATGCCGACCGGCTCGGCGCGTTGCTGGCGAAAGCCCTGACCGAAGCGGGTGTCGAGCACCAGGTTCAGTTCGCAGGCAATATGGTGAGCGTGTTCTTCGCCGACCGCCCGGTGACCGACTACGCCGCCGCCAAGGCGAGTCAGACCTGGCGTTACCCCGCCTTCTTCCACGCCATGCTCGACGCGGGCGTGTACGCGCCGCCGAGCGCGTTCGAGGCCTGGTTCGTCTCCGCGGCGCTCGACGAGGACGCGTTCGACCGTATCGCCGCCGCTCTGCCCGCCGCCGCCCTAGCGGCCGCGGCCGCAACCCCCGAAGGATCGAAAGCGTGAGCTCCGACCAGCCCGACGCAGAACTCGCCGTCGACGACGCGCCGCATCCGGCGCCCGCCGCCGCACCCCCCGCTCTCGACACCGACCCGGCAGGCGTGGAAACCATCGTCCACGTGCTGCGCCACGGTGAAGTACACAACCCCAACGGCATCCTCTACGGCCGCCTGCCGGGCTTCAGCCTGTCGGTGACCGGCCGCTCGCAGGCCGCGGCGGTGGCCAGGTCGCTGGCCGACCACGACGTGTCCCTGGTGATCGCCTCCCCGCTGCAGCGCGCCCAGGAGACCGCGGCCCCGATCGCGGCCGCGCACGACGTGTTCGTGCGCACCGACGAGAACCTGATCGAAGCGGGCAACACCTTCGAGGGCCTGCGGGTATCCGTCGGCGACGGCGCACTGCGCAAGCCGCGGCACTGGTGGAAGCTGCGCGACCCGTTCACCCCGTCGTGGGGTGAGCCGTACCTGCAGATCGCGCACCGGATGCTGGCCGCGGTCAACAAGGCCCGTGTCGAGGGCGCGGGGCACGAGGTGGTGCTGGTGTCGCATCAGCTGCCCGTGTGGACGCTGCGCCGGTTCCTGCAGGGACAGCGGCTCTGGCACGACCCGCGTAACCGGCAGTGCTCGCTGGCGTCGCTGACCTCGCTGGTCTATCACGGCGATACGCTGGTCGACATCGTGTACTCCGAGCCAGCGGGCGCCTCCGACCCCTCGGTTCACGGCGCATGAGACGCTCCACCGCAACGGGAACCGCCCGTAGCCATCGGCTGCGGGCGCTGATCGCGGCCGCCTCCGCCCTGTTCGTCGTCATCGCGGCGGCGGGGTGCGCGGCAGGCACCGACGCGGTGGCCACCGGCGGCGGGACCTTCGAGTTCGTCTCGCCCGGTGGCAAAACCGACATCTTCTACGATCCGCCCGCTGAGCGCGGCACCATCGGGAAGCTGTCGGGACCCGATCTGATGAACGAGGGAAAGACCATCTCGGTCGAGGATTTCCCGGACCAGATCGTGGTCGTCAATCTGTGGGGGCAGTGGTGCGGCCCGTGTCGCGCCGAAGCGCCCGCGCTCGAAGAGGTCTACGCGGCGACGAAAGACAACGGCGTCGCGTTCCTGGGGATCAACGTCCGCGACCACCAGCGTGACAAGGCCCAGGATTTCGTGGTGGACAACAAGGTCCAGTACCCGTCCATCTACGACCCGTCGATGCGAACTCTGCTCGCCCTCGGCGGGAACTTTCCCACCAGTGTCATTCCGACCACGTTGATCCTGGATCGTCAGCACCGGGTCGCCGCGGTCTTCCTTCGCTCGCTACTGGCCGAGGATCTGCAGCCCGTGGTCGAGCGCATCGCCGCCGAGGAGAAGCAGTGAGCCGTCGTCGTCCCGGAAATCTGACCGCGTGTCGCCCCCGCCAGGGTGCCCGCCGCATGGGAGCGGGGTGGACCGTCGACGATCGCTGGGCGGGCATCGCCACCGTCCCGCGCAGCGTCGCCGGTGCGGGCCTGTTCGATTTCGGTCCGGCCGAGCCCGCCGAGACCGAGCGCACCCTGGCGTTGCCCCGCGACGAGCAGCGTGACGAGGACACGGGCGCCACCGAGTGAACACGCTCGCCGCAGTCGGGGATTCCTTCCAGCAGACCGCGGCATCGGGTCCGTTGCTGCTGGCGCTGGGAGCCTGCCTGCTCGCGGGCCTGGTGTCGTTCGCTTCGCCGTGTGTCGTGCCGTTGGTGCCGGGGTACCTGTCGTATCTGGCCGGGCTGGTCGGTGCCGAGGCACCGCCTGCCACGGCCACGCAGGCGACCACGCTCACCGCGACCCGTCGGAGCGCGAAGCTGCGGGTGGCCGGTGCCGCAGGCCTGTTCGTCGCCGGATTCACGGTGGTGTTCGTGCTGGCAACCGCCACCGTGTTCGGTCTGATCCAGACACTCAACGTGAATCGGGAAGTGCTGCAGCGCGTCGGCGGTGTGGTGACCATCCTGATGGGCCTGGTGTTCATCGGTCTCGTGCCCGCGTTGCAGCGCGACACCAGGATGGAACCGCGCCGCTTCACCAGCATCGTCGGTGCGCCGTTGCTCGGTGGGGTCTTCGCGCTCGGCTGGACGCCGTGCCTCGGCCCGACGCTGTCCGGGGTGATGGCGGTGTCGGCCGGGACCGAGGGCACCACCGCGGCGCGCGGTGTGGTGCTGATCGTGGCGTACTGCCTCGGGCTCGGCCTGCCGTTCGTCGTGCTGGCGTTCGGGTCGGCCAATGCGCTGCGCGGGGTCGGCTGGTTGCGGCGCAATTCGCGCACCATTCAGGTAATCGGGGGTGTTCTGCTCGTCGCCGTCGGCGTCGCGCTGGTCACGGGGGCGTGGGACCAGTTCGTCAGCTGGGTGCGTGACGCGTTCGTCTCCGAGGTGACTCTCCCGATCTGATGACCGACACACTGACCACTCCCACCACCCCGACCCCGCCCGTCCGGCAGTCGCTGCCGGGCCGGGTCCTCGCCTTCCTGCGCAACACCTGGCGCGGCCTGACCAGCATGCGCACCGCCCTGGTGCTGCTGTTCCTGCTGGCACTGGCCGCGATCCCGGGCGCGCTGCTGCCACAGCGCAGCCTGAACACGCAGAAGGTCGAGCAGTACATCGCCGACCGGCCGACGCTCGGTCCGTGGATGGACCGGTTCGAACTGTTCGACGTGTTCGGCAGCTTCTGGTTCACCGCCATCTACGTGCTGCTGTTCATCTCCCTGGTCGGTTGCATCCTGCCGCGCTGCTTGGACCACTATCGTGCGCTGCGCACCCCACCGGTGGCCGCGCCGCGCAACCTCGGCCGGTTGCCGCACCACGCGCGCGACACCGCCGACGGTGCCGCCGCCGACGTCGTCGAGCGGGCCCGCGGGCAGCTGCGCGGCTGGCGCACCGAGGTTCGGCCTGGCACCCGCGAGGGCGAGGTGACCCTCTCGGCGGAGAAGGGCTACCTGCGCGAGTTCGGCAACCTGATATTCCACCTGTCGCTGGTGGGGCTGCTGGCCTCGATCGCGCTGGGCAAGCTGTTCGGCTACGAGGGCAATGTCATCGTGATCGCCGACAACGGGCCGGGGTTCTGCACCACTTCGCCCGCGGTGTACGACTCGTTCCGCGCGGGCAATGTCAACGACGGCACCGGGATGACGCCGCTGTGTGTGCGGGTCAAGGACTTCAAGGCCGACTACCTGCCCACCGGCCAGGCCGAGATGTTCACCTCGAACATCGACTACCAGGCAGGCGACGACCTCACCACCGACACCTGGCGCAGCACCGAACTGCGGGTCAATCACCCGCTCCGGGTCGCCGGTGACCGGGTCTACCTGCAGGGTCACGGTTTCGCGCCGACGTTCACCGTCACCTTCCCGAACGGCGAGACCCGTACCGAGACCATCCAGTGGCGGCCCGACGACGCCAGGACCTTCCTGTCCAGCGGGGTGTTGCGCATCGATCCGCCTGGCGGCATGTACGCCACCGAGGAGGAACGCACGAAGAACCAGATCGCCATCGAGGGACTGTTCGCGCCGACCGCGCTGTTCCACGGCAGCCTGCTCACCTCGTCGTTCCCGCGGATGGACGATCCGGCCGTCGCCGTCGACATCTACCGCGGCAACACCGGTCTCGACACCGGCCGCTCGCAGTCGCTGTTCGCGCTCGACCCGGAGATGATCAAGCAAGGCAGGCTCACCAAGGAGGCGCGGGTCAACCTGCGTCCGGGTGAGTCGACCACCCTGCCCGGCGGCGTGCAGGTGCGCTTCGACGGCGCGAAGGAGTTCGTGAATCTGCAGGTCTCGCACGACCCGGCGCAGCAGTGGGTGCTGGTGAGCGCGCTCACGATGATGGCGGGGCTGCTGGTGTCGCTGCTGGTGAAACGCCGCCGGATCTGGATCCGGGCGTACCCGGCCGGGACGACGCCGGGTACCGTGGATCAACGACCGACCGTAGTAGAGATGGGCGGTCTGGCCAGAAGCGATCAGGCGGGCTGGGGCGGCGAATTCGACCGGCTGCGGGCACGCCTGCTGGGAACGGAGAACTGATGCCGATCGACGAAACGGTGGCGCGCTACAGCGACTTCGCCTTCATGTCGTCCATGGCGATCTACGCGCTGGCGCTGGTGCTGTTGCTGGTGCAGTACGCCTCGGCGCGGGCCAAGCAGGTCGCGGCGCGTGAGCTGGTGACCGCGGGCGCGCCCGCCGATCCGGCGGTTCCAGGTCGCATCGAGACGCCGGACCGTTCCACCGCGGAACGGCTCGGCAACATGGCCTTCGCGGTGCTCGTGCTCGGAGCCGCGCTGCACGTGCTCTCCATCGTGCTGCGCGGTTTCGCGACACACCGTTTCCCGCTGGGCAACATGTACGAGTTCACCACCATGGCCACCGCGGCCGCCGTGGTGATCGGTCTGTACTTCCTGCGCGACCAGCGTTACCGGTCGATGTGGGTGTTCCTGCTGGTACCGGTGCTGATCCTGATGTTCCTGTCCGGCACGGTCCTCTACGCCGACGCCGCGCCGGTGGTGCCCGCGCTGCGCTCGTTCTGGCTGCCCATCCACGTGACCATCGTCAGTGTCGGCAGCGGTGTATTCCTGGTCTCCGGCGTCGCCAGCCTGCTCTACCTGTTCCGCATGCGCCAGCCCGCAGGCGAGGAATCGTCGAGCATCTTCGGCACCATCGCCCGCCGCCTCCCCGACGCCCGTACCCTCGATCAGCTCGCCTACAAAACCACCATCATCGGCTTCCCTCTCTTCGGCGCGGGCGTCATCCTCGGCGCCATCTGGGCCGAAGCCGCCTGGGGCCGCTTCTGGGGCTGGGACCCCAAGGAAACCTGCTCCTTCATCGCCTGGGTCCTCTACGCCGCCTACCTCCACGCCCGCGCCACCTCCGGCTGGCGCGACACCAAGGCCGCCTGGATCAACGTCGCCGGCTTCGTGGCGATGCTGTTCAACCTGTTCATCATCAACATGGTGATCAGCGGTTTGCACAGCTATGCCGGGTTGAGCTGACGGGAGGACGGACGAAGGCTCGGATGCTCTTGGAGCGTCCGAGCCTTCGTGCTGTGCGTGACCGATCAGCAGTAGTAGCAGATTTTGTTGGCCGGGAGTTCGACGTGGCAGGTGAGGCAGACCGGCTTGCGGACCGGTTCCGGCTTGGGGGCCGCGGTGGGCTGGCGGGTGGTGGTGCGCTTGGGCTTGGTGGCTTCCGCAGCTTCCGCGGCGGCCAGGGTCTGAGTGGTCTGGTGGCGCACGGCCGCGACCTTGGGGGTGAGGGTTGGCAGGCCGCCGTCGGCGGGGAGATCGGTGGCGTAGTGCTGGTAGCACTGCCAGCGGGCGGCGGCGGCGTGCATCTCCAGGTCGTCAGGGATCGGCAGGCCGGCCAGCTCGAGGATGTAACGGTAGCCGGTGCTCACCGTCTGGTTCCTGCGCACGCACAGCGCGCTCAGCGGTGGTTCGTTGTTCTTGTGACAGTGCTCGGTGACCCGATCGAGCACCACCGGCAGCCAATGCTGCCATTTCACCTGCGTGCGGATCCCGGATTCCTCCTGGACCAGCTCGGCCAGCTCGGTGTTGACGATGAAGTTGTTGAACCGGGTGGCGGTCTCGGCCAGCACGTCGTGCGCCGCGCGAGTCCACGCCGACCTGGCCTCGGTGAACGTCACGGCGCTGCCGTCGGCCGCGCGCCAAGTGGTCGGAATGGAACTCTGCTGCACATCGATCACCGGAATACGTTATCTATCCACGTTTTTCACGGTGCATCGGGGGTGTGTGCGAGGGCTCACGCCTCAGTGGTCGGTACCGGAGTCGTCCCGGTGCTGCTTGCCGAGGCGCCAGAGGAATTCCGGGTCGTCGTCGGGGCCGAGAATCGGCCTGCGACCGCCGGGGCCCGAAGGCCTGCGTGGCATCTCGGGGCCGAAGGCCTTCCAGCACAGCACCGCCACGGCCACGATCGCGATGAGTGCCAACAGGTACGTCACGTCGCTCACCTCCTGCTATCGAGGGTAGCCGTGTCCGCGCTGTGTGCACATGTGCAACGGAAGGGAAATTTCCGGCGAACGCGAGCCCACGTTTCCGGGCTCGCGTCCGGCCGGGTGAAGTCAGCGGGGCGCTGCCTCGGTGGTGAGCGATTTGAGCAACTGCAGGACCTCGGACTCGCGGAATCGGCGATGTCCGCCCGGCGTGCGCAGCGAACCGAGCCTGCCCGCATGGGCCCACCGAGTGACGGTCTTCGGGTCTACGTGGAACATTGCAGCCACTTGGCCTGGTGTCAGCAGAGTGTCCTGGCCGCCGACGGTGATCGCAGTCATAGCTAACCTCTCCGTTCTCGACAGTTCCCTCATCAGATGGCGCCATCGTCGCACTGCGACCCCCACGTAGTCGAACCACCTACTGTTGGTAAAGAGGAAGTAATAGACAAAAGGCGCGAACAGGGCCGCGTCGGCCTGTTCGCCGGGGGTTAGGCTGTGGTGGTGACTGAAGCAACTGGTCAGCAAGGTTCTGGCGCGGGGAAGCGGCTCTTCCGCAATCTGGCCCTCTACACGCTGGCCCGGCTCGGGCTGGTGGTGCTGATCGCCGCGGCGATCATGGGCGTGGCCTATCTCATCGGAGTCGAGATCCCGATCGTCGTGGCGGCCCTGTTCGCCTTGATCGTCGCGATGCCGCTGTCGCTGACCCTGTTCAAGAAGTTGCGGACCAGGGTCAACGAGGACATCGCCGTGGTCGACGCGCGCCGCCGCCAGGACAAGGCCCAGCTGCGGGCCCGCCTGCGGGGTGACGACGAGGCGTGAAGTACCTCGACCGCAGCGCCCCGCGGGACTGGGTCGACAACGCGGTGCGGTTGATCGACGCCGACTCCCAGCGTTCCGCCGACACCCACCTACTGCGCTACCCCCTGCCCGCCGACTGGCCGGTGCAGCTGTACCTCAAGGACGAGTCCACCCACATCACCGGCAGTCTCAAGCACCGGCTGGCGCGTTCGCTGTTCCTCTACGCGATCTGCAACGGCTGGGTGACGGAGGGGACGACCGTGGTGGAGGCGTCGTCGGGTTCGACGGCGGTGAGTGAGGCCTACTTCGCCAACCTGCTCGGTCTCGACTTCGTCGCGGTGATGCCGGCGAGCACGTCGCCGCAGAAGGTCGCGCTGATCGAGGCACAGGGCGGGCGCTGCCATTTCGTCGACCGGCCGCCGGAGATGTATACCGAGGCCAAGCGGCTCGCCGCCGAGTCCGGCGGGCATTTCATGGACCAGTTCACCCATGCCGAGCGGGCCACCGACTGGCGTGGCAACAACAACATCGCCGAGTCGATCTTCCAGCAGCTGTCGCTGGAGACCCATCCGGTGCCCGAGTGGATCGTGGTCGGCGCGGGAACCGGCGGCACCAGCGCCACCATCGGCCGCTACATCCGCTACCGCAGGCACGCGACCAGACTCGCCGTCGTCGATCCCGAGCATTCGGCGTTCTTCGGCGGCTACGAGACCGGTGACGCGGGCTACGAGACCGGGATGCCGTCGCGGATCGAGGGCATCGGCAGGCCGCGGGTCGAGCCTTCGTTCGTCGGTCAGGTGGTGGACCGGATGATCGTCGTCCCGGACGCGGCCTCGGTCGCCACCGCGCGGCATGCCGGCGTGGCGCTCGGCCGTCGCGTCGGCGGGTCGACGGGGACGAACCTGTGGGGTGCCTTCCATCTGGTCTCCGAGCTGCTGCGCGCTGGGCGCAGCGGCAGCATCGTCACCCTGCTGTGCGACGGCGGCGATCGCTACGCGGGCACCTACTTCGACGATGCCTGGGTCGAGAGCCAGCAGCTCGATCTCACCGGACCCACTGCCGTCCTCGCAGAATTCGCGGCGACGGGTCGCTGGAACGGCTGATCCACTCGGCGAAGTCCTGACCGGCGGTGTCGCCTGCGCCGCCATGACCGATGCTCCAACGCTCGCCTCGGCGGCGGGAAGTCCCGATCCGGCGGTCGGCCTGCGGGCCGTACTCGCGCTGCGCAGGCTGGCCGACCGCCTCGAGACCATTCAGGTCGCCAACGCCAGGGCCAACGGCTGGTCCTGGCAGGCGATCGCCGAGGCGCTCGAGGTGAGCAAGCAGGCGGTGCATCAGAAGCACAACCGGAAGGGCGGTACCCGCTGATGTTCGAGAGATTCGGGCAGGATGCCCGCGCGGCCGTGGTGGCGGCGCAGCAGGAGGCACGCGACCTCGGCGCGAGCCGGATCGAACCGGAGCACCTGCTGCTCGGCGTCGTCGAGCACGCCGACCCGGCGCTGGCGGCAGTATTGACCGCGCGCGGAATCACCGGCGACGAGCTGCGCGCCGCGATGGCCGAACGGGCGAACGCGGGTCCGCTCGGTGCCGACGACGCCGAGGCGCTGCGCTCGATCGGTGTGGACCTCGACGCGGTACAGGCCAGCGTCGTCGAGAATTTCGGCCCGGATGCCTGGGCGGCCGCCGAACCGGAAGCACGGCGCGGGATGCTCGCCCGGCTGCTCGGCGACAACTGGGGACATATCCCGTTCACCGCCGCCGCGAAGAAGTCGCTCGAGCTGGCACTGCGCGAGGCCGTACATCGGAAGGACCGCGGGATCACCTCGGCCCACCTGCTGCTCGGTGTGCTGCGCGACGCCGAACCGTCGGCCGCCGAGCTGCTCGGCGGTGAGGACACGGTGTCGGCATTGCGTGCCGACGTCTACGGACTGCTCGACCGCGCGGCGTGAATTCTTGGCACCGGTGTGTGTCAGTCCCGGCGCGATGTCCGAATTCCGGCCTAGCATGACGGTATGCAGCTAGCCATTCGATTGGTCATCAACGCCATTGCCATCTGGGCAGCGGTCGCGTGGATCGACAAGATCGACATCCTGACCCCGGCCGATTCGGGGAACTGGGGCAAAGCCCTGGTGATCCTGCTTGTCGCAGCGGTGTTCACGCTGGTGAACGCCGTTATCAAGCCGATCGTGAAGCTCCTGTCCCTGCCGTTCGTGATCCTGACCCTCGGGCTGTTCCTGCTGGTCGTGAACGCGGGCATGCTGTGGCTGACCGCGAAGATCACCGAGCTGTCCGACTACGGTCTCCGGGTCGACGGCTTCTGGGCGGCGTTCTGGGGTGGCGTGATCATCTCGCTGGTCAACTGGGTGCTCGGCATCCTTGTCCCGGACAACGACTGAGTCCAGGACAACGTCTAACCGAGGCCGACGGCGAGCGCGCTGAGGATCGACCAGGCCAGCAGCGCCAGCCCGGAATCACGCAGGGCCGGAATCAGTTCCAGCCCACCCTTGCCGGTGCGCACCGGGGCGTTGGCCCGGATCGCCAGCGGAATCGCGAGCAGTCCGGCCAGCGCCAACGGTGTGCGGGCAACCAGCCCGAGGCTGATCACGAAGGGCACCGCGAGCAGCACCAGATGCAGGGTTCGGGTGCGCGCGTCGCCGAGTTTCACCGCGAGCGTGACCTTCCCCGACTCGGTGTCGGTGGGGATGTCGCGCAGATTGTTGGCCACCAGCACCGCGCTGGAGAACGCGCCGACGCCGACCGCGAGCAGCAGGCCCACCCAGTCGACCCGCAGCGCCTGCACGTACTGGGTGCCGAGCACCGCGATCAGGCCGAAGAACACGAAGACCGCGATCTCGCCGAAACCGCTGTAGCCGTACGGTTTGCTGCCGCCGGTATAGAACCAGGCCCCCGCCAGGCACAGCGCGCCGATCAGCACCAGCCACCAGGCCGTGGTCACGGCGAGGACCAGGCCGGCGACCGCGCCGACCCCCAGGCTGAGCACCGCCGCGGTACGAACAGCTGTGGGGGAGGCCAGCTTCGAACCGACCAGCCGCAGGGGGCCGACGCGCTCGTCGTCGGTGCCGCGGATGCCGTCGGAGTAGTCGTTGGCGTAGTTGACCCCGACGATCAGGGCCAGCGAGACCAGCAGCGCCAGTGCCGCTTTCCACCAGACGGCACCATCGATCGACGCGGCCGCCCCGGTGCCGGCGATTACCGGTGCGATCGCGTTGGGCAGCGTCCGCGGCCGGGCGCCCTCGATCCATTCCGCTGCTGTAGCCATGGATCGAAGCCTAGCCCCGCCGCTACGAACCGGCCGCCTCGGCGATCGTCTTCAGCCGCGCCAGACCCTTGTCGAAATCCTTGCCGATGAGGTTGTCGATGGGGAACACCTTGCCGACCATGCCCATCAGCCCGGATCTGGTCCCGGTCATCTTCCAAGTGACCTCGGTGCCGCCCTGGACCGGCTCCAGCGTGAAGACCACGAAGTTGGTGGCTTTGAACGGCTTCTCGAAGGCCAGCTCGATCCCGATCTCGCGCTCGGCGTCGGCCTTGATCTCCATCGTGCCTGCGCCCGCCTTGCGGTTGCCGCGCCAGGCGTAGTGCGCGCCGACCCCGGACTCCGGGCCGGTATAGGTGCGGCCGAGCTGTGGGTCGGCGTCCTCCCATGGCGACCACAGCCGCCACTTCTTGAAGTTGTTGACGAAACCGTGGATGCGTGCGGGTTCGGCGGCAATGGTCGTGCGCCGGACCACCTCGAAGTCGCCCATGTGGCACAGCATAGGGCGCGGTGGTGACAGGTTCGCGGCACCGGGCCGGTGTCTTCTCGGTCGGCATCGGCGCGGTTTCCTGTGCCGCACGGTCGCTGCG
Source organism: Nocardia rhizosphaerae (assembly GCF_042650365.1). Lineage (NCBI taxonomy): Bacteria > Bacillati > Actinomycetota > Actinomycetes > Mycobacteriales > Nocardiaceae > Nocardia > Nocardia rhizosphaerae. The sequence continues at coordinate 74,681 of NZ_JBHSBA010000006.1, read as the reverse complement.
GTGGGCTCGCAGTCCGCATGGCCCCGCCGGTGCTCGGGTGGTCGCGCCATCCGGGTGGCCGGCGGTGCCATCGCCCGGCTCCGCCGCGCCGAGGGGGCCGGGCATCGCCGGTGTGCTGCGATGTCAGCCGGAGGCCCTTCTCGCCTACGATTGATCCCGGCATGTCTGCACAGCATCTCGGCTCCGGAGCGCCGCCGTCCGACGCTCGGGCGGCCTGCTCCCGCGTGCTCGTCGGGGTGCTCGGCGCGATCGCGATCCGCCGCGACGGGGTCTTGCGCCCGCTTCCCGGAGCGAAGGCACGGCTGCTGCTCACCGCCCTCACCGTGCGACAGGGACGCGCACGCGGCGCGCAGGCCCTGATCGACGAGGTGTGGGGTGACCAGCCTCCGCGGGCGCCCATGAACGCGCTGCACACCCAGGTCTCCCGGCTGCGGGCGGCGCTGCCCGACGGGGCCCTGGAAATCGGTCCGGCCGGATACCGGCTGAGCCTGCCCGCCGACAGCGTCGACCTGTCGGCGGCCACCGCGCTCGCCGCCGCTGCCGCCACCCGGCTCGCCGCGCACGACCCGTCCGCGAGCCTGACCGCGGTCGCCGCCGCCCGCGCCATGTGGCGCGGCGAGCCCGCCGCCGACCTCCCCGATTCGGTCCCCGCCGACGACCTGCGATCCGCCGCCGATCAGCTCCGCCGCGACCTGGATCACGTCGAATTGGCGGCCCACCTCGCCATGGGGGAGCTCACCGCGGCCCTCCCGCTCGCCCGCACCACGGCCACCGCCCAGCCTTTCGACGAGCCAGCCCACACCACCCTCATCCGCCTGCTCGCCCGCAGTGGGCGCACCAACGAGGCGCTCGAGGTCTTCGCCACGTACCGCCTCCGCCTGATCGCCGAGTTCGGCGCCGACCCAGGCCCGGCGCTGCTCGCCCTGAACGCAGCCATCCTGCGCGGCGAGCCGGTCGACCTGCCCGGGTTCGGCGGCGCCGTGGCCGCGAACGGCGAACCGGCCCAGGCGCCACCGCACACCGGGTCGACATTCCGCGGCGAACGGCTTCGGGACACCGCACCGCGCACCCGACCTCATCCGGCCGGGGGAGACCCTTCCCCGCATCCGACCGCTCCTGCGCTCGGCGTGGCTCCTCCGCCCGCCGACGGCGATCGTCTGCCCCGCTCCTCGGAGGTACCGGGCGTCGACGGGTCCCCACGTGCTGCGCCTCGGCCCGAGGCCGCCGCCGCAGACGGTTCACGCGGTCGTGCGGCCGACGCACCACTGCCAGACCCTGCCGGTGACAGTCCGTCGCCGGGTTCGGTCGTGCCCGGCGCCGAGACCCCGGATAGCGCCGGTGCAGGTGCCCAGCAGGGCAGGTCAGGCCCACAGTCCGCGACCACGGATCACCGGCCACCGACGGACGACTCGGGGAGGGCCGTATCGCCCGGCACCGCGCCGCTGCCCGGTCGGGAGGGTGACCGCCCGTGGCCGGATCCACCTGGCGGCGAGCTGCCGAGCCAGGCCGCCGGTGCCGGAACGCAGGCACGTGTGGGAGGCCCGCGGGAACCGGCTGGGACGGCGGATCACCGGTCACCGCGAGACGGTTCGGCCTGGCCGGGTCGCGGTGGAGCGGTGGCGCCCGGCCCGGCATGGATCGGGACCACGAACTCACCGCTGGACGATTCGCGCCGGGTCGGCGCCTCGGGCTCGGCGTCGCCCGGTGACGATCACGCCTCGGACCGGCCCCAAGTACCGACCGCCCTCGGTCTGCGGGCCGCGCCGAACGAATTGCTCGGCCGGGCCGACGATCTGTCCGCCATCGCCGAGCTGATCGGCCGGTCGCGGGTGACCACCGTGCTCGGTCCCGGCGGGACCGGGAAGACCAGGGTCGCCCATGCGATCGGGGCCGAGTTCGCCGGATCGGTGCCGGTGGTGCTGGTCGAATTGGCGTCGGTGCGGCCCGCGACCGGGAGCGCGGCGGTCGATCTAGCGGCGGCGATCGCGCAGGTACTCGGGGTGGGTGAGGTGATCCGCGACCCCGCTTCACTGCGCCCTGGCAGGTCGCTCGACGCCGGCAGGCGGCTGCGGGAGACGCTGTCCGCTCGGCCGACCCTGCTGATCCTGGACAACTGCGAGCACGTGATCGACGCGGCCGCCGAACTCGTCGCCGAACTGATCGGCAGCTGCCCCCAGCTCACCGTCCTCACCACCAGCCGCTCGCCGCTGACGATCACCGCGGAATCGGTGTATCCGCTGCCTCCGTTGCCGGTCGACGCGGCGGGTTCGCCCGCCACCGAGCTGTTCTCGGCGCGCGCCCGCGCCGTCCGTCCCGACGTCCACCTCGACCCCGAGAGCGTGGCCCGCCTGTGCCGGGCCATCGACGGCCTGCCGTTGGCGATCGAGCTCGCGGCGGCGCGCGTGCGCACGATGAGTGTCGCCGAGATCGAGACCAGACTCGTGCGCCGATTCGCCCTCCTGCGCAGTGGCGATCGCGCCGCGCCGCAGCGGCATCGCACCCTGCACGCGGTGATCGCGTGGAGCTGGAACCTGCTCGAACCCGACCAGCAGGTCGCGCTGCGCCGGTTGAGCCGGTTCCCCGCCGGGTTCACGCTGCGGGCGGCCGAGGTCGTCGCGGCCGGGCCGGAGGTGGTCGAGGTGGCGGGCGCGGTGGACGGTCTGGTGGCGCAGTCGCTGCTCGGCGTGCTCGACGACCCGGACAGCGGTGGCATCCGCTACCGCATGCTGGAGACGGTGCGCGAGTTCGGTGCCGAACAGCTCGCGGTGGCCGACGCCGGGAGCGATGGCGGCGAATCCGCGCTGATCGAGGACCGGATGGCCTGCTGGGCCAGGGAATTCGCGCTCAGCGCCACCCGCACCTATCGCGCAGGTGATCAGGTACCAGCGGTACACGCGGTATCGGTGGAACTGGACAACCTGGTCGCGATCCTGCGCGACACCGCCGATCGGGGCGACGCGGCCACCGCGTACACGGTCTTCCCCGCGGTCGCGATGGTGTGGATGATGCGCGGCGCGCACCTCGAATTCACCGGGTGGGCACCGCGATTGGTCGCGCTACTGCCGCCGGAGCCGCGCACCGGCGACGAAGCCGACCTCCAGCTGATCGCCTACGCTCTCACCTGCCTGAACATGATGTTCGCCGGCACCGACGACGCGGACCCGCGGCTGATCGGCCGGGTGCGGACCAGAGTGCGTCGGCTGTGCGCGCATCCCGGCCTCGATCCGGGACTGCGCTTGCTCGGCCTGCTGATCACGGTGCGGCCCACCGGGTTCCGCATCGGCCGTTTGCTGGCCGTCGGTGCGCATTCACCGGATTCCCGAGTCCGGGTGGCGGCGACCGCGGCGCGCGCCAATATCTGGGAGAACGCGGGCAATGTCCACGGCTCGACCAGGGATGCCATGCGCTGCCTCGCCGATCTCGACCCGGTGGAAGTCTGGGGCACCGCGCTGGTGTGCCAGCACCTCGGCCAGCTGTGCAGCCAGTCCGCGCGCTACGCCGACGCGGTCGGGCATTTCCGGCGGGCGCTGGAACCGATGGTCCGGCTGCGGATGCACGACGAGATCATGGAGAGCCGCTGCTATCTGGCGTCGGCGCTGATCGGCAGCGGACACCGCGAACAGGCTCGCGCCGAGCTCGCCTTCGCGTTGCGCCGTGACGACGCGGGCATCGCCCTTGTCGACGATCCGGCGATCCGGCGCAACCACCGGATCGCCACCGTCGCCAACGCGGTCGCCGAACTCGAACTGGCCGACGGTGACATCGATGCGGGCCTGCGGCACTACCGCCGCGCGCTCGACCTGCTCGGCTGGCCCGATTTCGACCCGGCCCCCGGCCCCGGCGGCCTGATGCTGACCGCCGCGGCGGCCAGCGCGCACGTCCTGCACGGCCGGGCGGTCGCGGCCACCGATCTGATCGCCCACCTGGTCGGGCGGGCCGAAGCGCAGCTTGCGCAGTTCTACGACCTGCCGCAGATCGGCGCGGTCGGCTGCGCGGTCGGTTCCTACCTGCTGGCCACCGGTTTTCGCGACCGTGACGGCCTGGAACTGCTGCTGCTGGCCGGGATCACCGAAGCCAGGCAGGACGGGCCGTCGATGGCACTGGCCCGCCACCTCGCGCTGCACCGCGACGCGGTGGGCGCGGACACCGTCACCGCGGTGACCAGCGCGGTGACGGGCACCCGCAGGCTGGCCGCGGCCCGGCGCATCATCGATCTCGTCGCCGACCTCGACGACAACGGCATCCGCCCCTGACCGGATCGGACGCCGTGCGCCGGTGCGGCGGCTTCAGGCCCTGCGCATGTACGCACGGACGGTGAGCGGCGCGAAGATCGCGATCACCGCCAGCGAACCGACCAGCGACCACGCCAGCGCACTGCCGTACACGTTGGCGTTCATCAGGTCCCGGCACGCGTTGACCAAGTAGTACACCGGGTTGGCGTGATTGATCGCCTGCATCCAGCCCGGCATCGTGCTCACTGGTGCGAAGGCGCCGGACATGAAGGTGAGCGGGAACATCACCATCATCGAGATCCCTTGCACCGACCCTGCGCTCTTGCCGGTGACCCCGACCAGCGCCCACAACCAGCTGATCGCGAACGAGCAGGCCACCACCACCAGACAGGCGGCGACCACCCCCGCCACGCCGCCGCCGGGGCGATAGCCGAGGCACAGGCCGACGATCACGGTGAGCGTGGCGGCGATGCCGTAGCGCACCATGTCCGCGAGCAGCGCGCCCGCCAGTGCCGAAACCCGCGCGATGGGCAGGGATTTGAAGCGGTCGAAGACGCCCTTGTCCATGTCCTCGCGCAGCTGGGTGCCGGTGACCACCGAGGTGAGGATCACCGTCTGCACGAGGATGCCCGGAATCAGCACCGGCAGGTAGTCGCCGACGCTGCCGGAGATCGCGCCACCGAAGATGTAGGTGAACATCGCGGTGAACAGGATCGGCTGAATCGTCACGTCGAACAGCTGGATCGGATCGTGCTTGATCTTGAGCAGGCCGCGATAGGCCATGGTGAACGAGGTGGAAACCGTCTCGCGTAGCCCGATCCGAGCGCCGGTCCCGGCGAGGTCGGCGGTGTGGACTTGCGCGGTGAGGACTGCGGTCATGCCGCGCTCCGTTCGGTGTCGTCGGATTCGGCCGGATGGCCGGTGATGGTGAGGAAGACCTCGTCGAGAGTCGGTTTTGTGACGGTGATCTCCTCGACGCCGACCTCCCAGTCGCGCAACCTGATCAGCAGTTCCGCGGTCAGGTTCGCGTCGGGCAGCGGCGCGGTGAGCCGGCCTGCCTCCGGGCTGATCTGCGCGGCCACGCCGAGGAAGTCGCCGACGATGCGGCGGGCCTCGTCGAGCTGGTCGCGGTCGAGCAGCGTCAGGTGCACCGAGGAGCCGCCGACGGACGCCTTCAGTTCGTCGGCCGTGCCGTCGGCGATCACCCGGCCGTGGTCGATCACCGCGATGCGGTCGGCCAGTTGGTCGGCCTCGTCGAGATACTGGGTGGTGAGCAGCACCGTCGCGCCCGCGTCGACCAGGCGGCGGATGGTGTCCCACATCTGGGCGCGGGTGCGTGGATCGAGTCCGGTGGTCGGTTCGTCCAGGAACAGCAGCGGTGGGGTGGCAATGAGACTGGCGGCGAGGTCGAGGCGTCTGCGCATACCGCCGGAGAAGTTCTTCAGCGGCTTGTTCGCGGCCTCGGCGAGGTCGAACTCGGCCAGCAGTTCGGCGGCTTTGCGCCGGGCCTCCGGTCTGCGCAAGCCGAGCAGCCTGCCGAAGATGACCAGATTCTCGGTGGCCGTGAGCGCTTCGTCGACCGAGGCGTACTGGCCGGTGACGCCGATCAGCGAGCGCACCGCGGTCGGCCGTTCGACGACATCGTGCCCGAAGATCCTGGCGCTACCGGCATCGGGACGCAGCAGCGTCGCGAGCATCTTGATGGTCGTCGTCTTGCCTGCGCCGTTCGGACCGAGCACGCCGTAGACGGAGCCGCGCGGCACCGCCAGGCTCACCCCGTCCACCGCACGCTGCTTGCCGAACACCTTGACCAGACCGTCCGCCTCGACGGCGAGGGCCGCACTTGGTGTGTATGTCATGCGGCCAACGGTGCCCCCGTCCGCTTGCACGGCCCTTGCGTGGCGATGTCGTCCGCCGCGCAAGCGCGCTCGAGGTCAGTGGCGCGAGTTGGCGAGCAGGTGGTCGCGCAGGGCGTTGCGGTCGGGTTTGCCGGGTCCGCGCAGCGGGATCTCGCTCAGCACCGCGAGCTCGCGTGGCGCGGCGATCGAATCGAGCTCGGCGACCACATGGGCGCGGATCTCCTCCAGCGTCGGCTCGGCACCGGGCACCGGCACGATCGCCACCGCGACCCGCTGACCGAGCCGCTCGTCGGGCAGCCCGAGTACCACGCACTCGCTGATCCCGGCGTGATTGGCCAGCACGGCCTCCACCACCTGCGGAAGCACCAGCAGGCCGCCGGTCATGATCGCCTCGTCGAGGCGGCCGGTGATCGACAGCACGCCGTCCTCGTAGACCCCCGCGTCCTCGGTGCGGAACCAGCCGGGCTCGGCGAAGGCCGGATGGTCGGGCAGGTTGCGGTAGCCGCGCGCGATCATCGCGCCGCCGAGCAGCACCCGGCCGTCCTCGATCCGCACCTCGGTGCCGTCGAGCGGGATGCCCTCGTAGACGCAGCCACCGCAGGTCTCGCTCATGCCATACGTGCGCACCACGGTGATGCCGGCGTCGCGGGCGCGTTCGTAGATCGGCAGCGGGGTCGCCGCGCCGCCGACGAGCACGCCGTCGAGTTCGGCCAGCGCCTTCGCCGCCACCGGCGAATCCAGCGACTTGATCAGCTGCGTCGGCACCAGCGCGGTGTAGCGGCGCGGCCCACGCATCGCCGCGACGGCACCGGCGAGCGCTTCAGGCAGGAAGCCGCCGGACACGTCGAGCACGGTCGGCTCGGTGCCGGCCAGAATGCTGCGCAGCATCACCTGGATGCCCGCGATGTGGTGGGTCGGCAGGGCGAGCAGCCAGGCGCCGGGTCCGCCGAGCCTGGCGTGGGTGGCGTTGCCGCTGGCCCGCAGGGCCGCCGCGCCGAGCAGCGCGCCCTTGGGGATGCCGGTGGTGCCGGAGGTGGTCACCACGAGGGCCACGTCGTCATCGATCGGATCGCCCGGCTTGAGCGCGTCGGAGAGCCTGCGCGCCTCGCGGCGGTCGGTGGTCGGGATCGGCAGCCAGGCCGGGCCGCTGCCGTCGAGCGCCTGCCGCAGATGAGGAAGCACCTCGCCGACGCCGGAACCGGTCGGCATCTGCAGTGTGCGAAGGGTCTTGCTCACGCCGACGCCTCGCCCGTGCCCGGCTGCGGCGTACGCACGGCGGGCAGGAAAATGGCTCGCTCGCTGCGCTCCCTCATGCCCACCACCTCCGGATACAGCCCAATGCGCGCCCTCACGGGTTCGATCGTGTCATGCGACCGCGCGGACCCGGCCAACGGGTCGGTTTGCCGGAAAGTGGTTCGAAAATGCCAGGCATAGCGACTGCGATTCAGTAGACGGACAGTTCTCGCACGGCGATCCGGACGACAGCGGTCGGGCGCTTGCTCGCAGCTAATCGTGCGCGGCCGGACCGGGATCGGCAAGTCGGTTGTCCGGTCCGGCGCCACGTTCACTCCGGTGACCAGCGTTGATCGCGCCGCAGCGGGTGCTCGTCGGGAACCTGGACCAGCACGATCGCCACGCCGTCGGGGTCGCGCACCCACATCTCCCACAGCCCCCACGGCTCGAGCACCGGAGCCCGCTCGATCGCGATGCCCTTGACGGCCAACTCCGCGGCAGCGTCGGAGATCTCACGCACCTGCAACCAGATCGCGCCGTCGAAGGTGCCGGGATCGCCACTGCCGCCGTGCGCGGCGACCTCGATCAGCGACTGCCCGGCGTGGAACACCGTGCCACCCGGGTACTCCCTGGCGATGGCGAGGCCGAGCCCGTCCCGGTAGAACTCCAGCGTGCGCGCGTAATCGCTGGGCCGCACGATGATCCGGCTGGTGAGAATCTCCATGACGTGTCCTCAGAAGTACCAGGGGTAGGGGGTCCAGTCGGGCTCGCGCTTCTCCAGGAACGAGTCGCGGCCCTCGACCGCCTCATCGGTCATGTACGCCATCCTGGTCGCCTCGCCGGCGAACAGCTGCTGGCCGACCAGGCCGTCGTCGAGCAGGTTGAACGCGTACTTGAGCATCCGCTGGGCCTGCGGTGATTTGCCGTTGATATCGGCGGTCCACTCCAACGCCACGTTCTCCAGCTCGTCGTGGTCGACGACCTTGTTCACCGCCCCCATCCGATGCATCTCCTCGGCGGTGTACGGCCTGCCGAGGAAGAAGATCTCGCGGGCGAACTTCTGCCCGACCATCTTCGCCAGATACGCGCTGCCGTAACCACCGTCGAACGAGCCGACGTCGGCGTCGGTCTGCTTGAACCGCGCGTGCTCGCGCGAGGCCAGCGTCAGATCACAGACGACGTGCAGGCTGTGCCCTCCGCCCGCCGCCCAGCCGTTGACCAGCGCGATCACGACCTTCGGCATGAACCGGATCAGTCGCTGCACCTCGAGAATGTGCAGTCTGCCCGCGCGGGCGGCGTCGACGGTGTCGGCCGTCTCGCCGCTGGCGTACTGGTAGCCGTTGCGGCCGCGGATGCGTTGATCGCCGCCGGAGCAGAACGCCCAGCCGCCGTCCTTGGGACTCGGCCCGTTGCCGGTGAGCAACACCGCGCCGACATCCGACGACATCCGGGCGTGGTCGAGCGCGCGATAGAGCTCGTCGACGGTGTGCGGGCGGAACGCGTTGCGCACCTCGGGCCGGTCGAAGGCCACCCGCACCGTGCCCTGCTCGAGATGCCGGTGGTAGGTGATATCGGTCAGGTCCTCGAACCCGGGAACGGGCCGCCACAGCTTCGCATCGAAAGTCACGACCACGATATTGCCCTATGGCGAATGCGTCCGGTACGAGGTCGTGACGGCGCAGGTGGAGCGGTCGCCGCGTATTTGCAAGACCCGATGCGTATAGTTGCGCGTGCTCGTTCAACGAACCGATCCGGAGGAACCTGAAAGTGGTTGCAGCACTGTCTGAATCCCTGCTCGACGACACCAAGCGTCCGGCTTTCCTTGCTGACGCCGTCGAGGTTCTCGACGCCGAGGTCTCGGACAAAGGTGGTGCGTCCGGCCTGGCAGTGAAGGGTGGCTACGCGGCGGTCAAGAAGATCAGCCCGTCCATCGTCCCCGACGCTCTCGCCTCGCTGGCGCCGAAGCTGCTCGACCAGCTCCAGCCGTACTGGGCCGAATTCACCACCGCAGGCACCGGCACCTTCGCCGACCTGCTCTCGGCGAAGTCCGACGAGGTCGCCGAGGCGCTGCTGTCGGTCACCGACGCCCGCGCCGAGGCCTCGACCCGCCCCGCCCTGCAGAAGGTGTACTCCTCCATGCGCGGCTCGGCCAAGAAGCACGTCGTCGAGGCCCTGCCGCGGGTGGCCGACCTGGTGCAGAAGCACGCGGGCTGAGCCAACGGCGGGTACGCCCGCCGCGATCGACCTCGACAGGCCGGTGCGAGTTCTCGCACCGGCCTGTCGCATCCCGGAAAGTGACCACACTCACACTTCGGCCGGATGAGGTGACGGAGACAACCAGGACCTGGGGCAGACGGGGGTTCCCTGGTCTGACAGTCTGGGGTGGTGAATCCGTCAACTGCGCAGGCACGAGTGGTCGTCGACGAGCTCGTGCGTGGCGGGGTCAGCGAGGTGGTGCTGTGCCCCGGTTCGCGCAACGCCCCACTGGCCTTCGCACTGCAGGCGGCGGACGCGGCGGGACGGCTGCGGCTGCACATGCGCATCGACGAGCGCACCGCGGGCTTCCTCGCGGTCGGTCTCGCGGTGTCGTCCGGGCGGCCGGTGCCGGTGGTGATGACCTCGGGGACTGCGGTGGCCAACCTCGGCCCCGCGGTGCTCGAAGCGAACTACGCGCGGGTGCCGCTGATCGTGATCAGCGCCAATCGCCCCTACGAGATGCTCGGTACCGGCGCCAATCAGACGGTGGAACAGCTCGGGCTGTTCGGTAGCCAGGTGCGTGCCACCATCAGCCTCGGGCTGGCCGAAGCCGAGGCGGGGGAGTCGTCGTATCCGCGGCAGAACAGTGTCTGGCGCTCGGCGGTGTGCCGGGTGCTCGCCGCGGCCCGCGGTACCCGCTCCGGCAACGCGGGTCCGGTGCAGTTCGACATCCCGCTGCGTGAGCCCCTCGTCCCGGAGCACAGCGACGATCCGCTGCCTCCCGGCCGCGACGGTGACCGGCCGTGGACGGCCACCCAGTACGCCACCCTCGACGTCCCGCTCGACATCGACCTCACTCCGGACACGGTGGTCATCTCCGGCCACGGCGCGCGATTGCTACCCGAACTGGCCGCCCTGCCGACGGTCGCCGAGCCGACCGCCCCGATGCACGGGCCCGCCCTGCATCCGCTGGCGCTCCCGCTGTTGAAACCGGCGCAGGCGATCATCACCGGCCGCCCCACCTTGCACCGGCAGGTCTCGCGGGTGCTCGCCGATCCCGAGGTCACCGTATTCGCGCTCACCACCGGCCCGCGCTGGCCCGATGTCTCCGGCAATGTCGTCGGCACCGGAACGAGGGCGGTGACCAGCGGTGCGCCGCGACGGGAATGGCTTGCGCGATGCGCCGACCTGAACCGGCAGGCGAGCTCGGTGGTACGCGCCGAACTCGCCGCGCATCCGAAGGCGACCGGTCTGCATGTGGCCGCGGTGGTCATGGACGCCCTGCGCGACGGTGACCAGCTGCTGCTCGGCGCCTCGAATCCGGTGCGCGACGCCGCGCTGGTCTCGCACCAACGGCCGGGCGTGCGGGTGCTGTCCAATCGGGGCGTCGCCGGGATCGACGGCACCGTCTCCGGCGCGGTCGGCGCCGCGCTGGCCCACCCCGGCCGCACCATCGCGCTGATGGGCGACCTGACCTTCCTGCACGACGCGTCCGGCCTGCTCATCGGGCGTGGCGAACCGCGCCCGGACAACCTCACCATCATCGTCGCCAACGACGACGGCGGCGGCATCTTCGAACTGCTCGAACAGGGCGATCCGCAATACGCGGGCGTGTTCGAGCGGGTCTTCGGCACGCCGCACGGCATGGACCTGGCTGCGTTGTGTGCCGCCTACCGAATTCCGCACCAGCAGGTCGATCCCGGCGAGCTGGCCATCGAGCTGGCCGGTCAGGCGCACGGTCTGCGGGTGATCGAAGTGGCGACCGAACGTTCGAGTCTGCGGGAACTGCACGCCGCCGTGCGGTCGAAGATCGCTGGCTAGCTGATCCGCTACTCCTCGGCGTCGGCGAACCCGTCGCTGTCGTCGTAGGGCACCGCGATGGCCTGCTCGATGACGTCGGCGGGATCGGCGTCCCGATCGAGGGTGGAGGCGAGTTCGCCGCGGTAGTCGGCGGCATCGGAGAAGGCCGGGTCGTCCGGGTCGTCGGCGAGGTAGGCCGACTGTTCCTGTTCGATCCGATCGGCCTCGGGGACCTCGTCCAGCGGTCGGGCGGTGTCGTAGTCGATCATCTGTGCTCCTGAGGTCGTCGCCGCGTGGTGTCACTGATCGGTACGCCTACCAGCGTGCGCCGATCACGCCGACTCGGCAAGCGATGATTTCCGGGAGCCCGGGTCGTCTGTACGGATACGGCTGTCCGAACTTCCCAGGAGCATCCATGGATCCGCATTTCGACTTCGCCTCCGCCGCTCACGCCCTCGCGACCGTTGTCGCGGGTATCGCCGATGATCAGCTCGACGCGCCGACGCCATGTGCCGACACGACGGTCGGTGCCGTGCTCGCCCACGTGGTCGGCCTGACCGAGGCGTTCCGCCAGGCGGCGACCAAGGAGGCGGTCGGCCGGTCGGTACCGCCGAGTCTGGATGACGCGCTCGCCGCCGACTGGCGCACGCTCATCCCGGCTCGGCTCGACGCGCTCACCACGGCGTGGCGCAACCCGGCGGCCTGGGACGGCGACACCGAGGCGGGCGGCGTCATCATGCCGGCGGCGGTGATGGCGATCGTCGCCCTCGACGAGGTGACCATCCATGCCTGGGACCTGGCCGCCGCCACCGGCCAGACATTGCGCGTCGACCCCGGCTACCTGCCGATTCTGCTCGAATTCCTGAGCGAGACCGACCCGTCGGGCACACCTGGGCTCTTCGGTCCGGTGGTCGAGGTGGCCGCGGACGCGCCTGATCTCGATCGGCTGCTCGGCCTGACCGGACGTGATCCGGGCTGGCAGCCTGCGCAGGCCGGCGTGCGTGAAGTGTCGAGCCGCTGAGCGTTCCGTAGCGATCCGCAACGGGCCGGTCGCCTGCCGTGGCACCGGCGTCATCGCCTCCGCCGGGGACCGATCGGCCCCGGCTGCCTGCGGCCACCGCACCGAAGGCCTGGCCGGTTCGCTCGTCGCAGGCGAGGTTCGGCCGCGATCGCGCCCGGCGTTCAGCGAACGAAGGTGCCGCCGATGGTGGCCAGGGTGGCGGCCGCGGCCGACTCGTCCGCGGCGGCCTGGTCGATGGGGTCGCCGCTGGCGAGCAGGCGGTAGTACAGCGGTGCCGAGACCGCAGACAGCACCGCACGCGCATCGGTGCCTGCGGGGGCTTCGCCGCGAGCAACGGCGTCGTCGACGCAGGGTGCCCATTCGGTGAGCCGGACGTCGTAGAAGGTGTGCAGCGCCGTCGCGGTGACCTCGTCGAGGGTCGCCGCGGCGATGACGGCGCGGAACAGATTGCCCTGCCGTGGGTCGGCGAGAGTCCTGGCGACCAGGCGGGCGTTGGCGGTCAGATCGTCGAGCAGGGTGCCGGTGTCGACGCGGGGCAGCGACTGCTCGGCCATGTCGACCAGCAGGTCGGCGACCAAGCCCGCTGGGGTGCGCCAGCGCCGGTAGACGGTGGTCTTGCCGACGCCGGCGGTGGCGGCCACCGCTGCCAGGTCCAGCTGGGCGAAGCCGTGCTCGGCGAGCAGATCACCCGCGACGTGCAGCACCGATTCCCGGACGCGGGCGGTGCGCCCACCTGGGCGAACGGATCCGGGCCACGCGATATCGTGATCCATAACGGAACTCCTGTTTCATTTGTGCCGAATCGGGTGTACTGTCGAAGGCGTTAACGACACTATAGACCCCTTAGGAGTTCTCTTGGAGTACCGTCGGCTCGGCGCATCGGGTCTGCTCGTTCCCGCGCTCGGTTTCGGTGCGGGTACCTTCGGCGGACGGGGCGCGCTGTTCAGCGCCTGGGGCGATACCGATGCCGCCCAGGCACGGCGCCTGGTGGATATCAGCCTGGAGGCGGGCGTCGCCCTCTTCGACACGGCCGATGTCTACTCCGACGGCGCCTCGGAAGAGGTGCTCGGCGCCGCCATCAAGGGCCGCCGTGAACAGGTACTGCTGTCCACCAAATCGGCGTTGCCGACCGGTCCCGGCGCGCACGAGGCCGGATCGGGACGCGCCAGGCTGATCCGCGCGGTGGAGGCCTCCCTGCGGCGGCTCGGTACCGACTACCTCGACCTGTTCCAGCTCCACGCCTTCGACGCGGGCACCCCGCTGGCCGAAACGCTCACCGCCCTGGACGATCTGGTGCGCGCGGGCAAGATCCGTTACCTCGGCGTCTCCAACTTCGCGGGGTGGGAGCTGATGAAAGCCCTGGCCACCGCGGAAGAACTCGGCGTGGAACGGCCGGTCGCCCACCAGGTCTACTACTCACTCGCCGGGCGCGACTACGAGTGGGAGCTGATGCCGCTCGGCGCCGACCAGGGCGTCGGCGCCGTGGTGTGGAGTCCGCTCGGCTGGGGCAGGCTCACCGGCAAAGTCCGGCGCGGGCAACCACTCCCGTCCGGCAGTCGCCTGCACGAAACCGCGCAGGCGGGTCCGCCGGTCGACGACGAGCGCCTCTACGACATCGTCGACGTCCTGGACCGGATCGCCGCCGATACCGGGCGCAGCGTGCCGCAGATCGCCCTCAACTGGCTACTCACCCGGCCCACCGTCGCCAGTGTCCTGATCGGTGCCCGCAACGAGGAACAGCTGCGCCAGAACCTGGGCGCCGTCGGCTGGCAGCTCGACCCGGAGCACCGGGCCGCCCTTGACGCGGCCAGCGCGACCACGCCCCCGTACCCGTACTACCCGTATCACCGGCTGCCGGACTTCGCCCGGCTGAACCCGCCTGCCGTCCCGGCGGCGTAGCTCAGTACACGTCGCGCACGTAACGCTTCTCGGCCACCAGCTGCTTCTTGAAGGCCAGGGCACCTGCCTCGTCCAGCTTGCCGTGGATCTGGGCGATCCGCAGCAGGGTGTCGTCGACGTCCTTGGCCATCCGGGCGGCGTCACCGCACACGTAGAAGTGGGCGCCGTCGCGCAGCCACGCCCACAGCTCGGCGCCGTGTTCGATCATCCGGTGCTGCACATAGATCCGCTCGCGCTGGTCGCGGGAGAAAGCGAGGTCGAGGCGGGTGAGGAAGCCGGAGCGGAACATGTCCTCCAGCTCGCTCCGGTAGTAGAAGTTCTGGGCGGCGTGCTGGTCGCCGAAGAACAGCCAGTTGCGCCCGGTCGCGCCTACGGCCCGGCGTTCGTGCAGGAAACCACGGAAGGGGGCGATGCCGGTGCCGGGACCGACCATGATCATCGGCACGGTCGGGTCGAGCGGCGGCCGGAAGTGCGGAGCGCGCTGCAAGAAGATCGGCACCTCGGTGCGTGCCCGATCGGCGAGGAAGGTGGAGCACACCCCGCCGCGGCGGGCGGTGTCACCGGTCGGCTCGCCGTAGCGGACGACGCCGATGGTCAGCTCGACTTCGTCCGGGGTGGTGAGCGGGCTCGACGAGATCGAGTACTGGCGTGGCTGAAGCTTTTTCAACGTCCCCAGCCAGTCGACCAGGTCGGCGCGCACCGGGAAGTCGCGTAGCACGTCGACGGCCTGGCGGTCCCACAGGTAGCCGGCGAGCTCGTTGCGGTTGTCGCGCCGCAGCAGCTTGGCCAGCTGCGGGTGCGGGTTGCGTTCGGCGATGAAGGCGAGCAGATCGTGACCCACCTTGGTGATGTCGTATCGCGTGCGCAGCGCCTCGGCGAGGGCGAATTCGCTGTCGTCGACCTCGATCACCCGATTGCCGTCGAGCCCGGTGGCGGTCAGCCATTCCGCGACCAGTTCGGGGCAGTTCTCCGGCAGAATGCCCAGCGAATCCCCGACCTCGTAGCCTGCTTCGAGGCCACGCAGATCGAACCCGAAGCGGCGCACCTCTTTCGGCGAACCAGGCGCGCTGAGCACGTCGTTGCGGACGAGTGTGGCCCGCACCGGCGACTGGCGGGTGAAGGGCGCGGGTGGGGTGCGCTGCGCGCGGCCGGGCGCGCGGTCGAGCACGGTGGTTCCGCCTCGTCCAGCCGGTCCGCTGGTGAGCCGCGATGCCGGTCCACCAGTTGTCGGCGAGTACGGCGAACGAGATGGACCACCGTGTCGGACAGTGTGATTCGCGTCCGTGCCGGGGGTGCCGACGGCGTTGGGTCCGAACGCGCCGCCCGCATGCGTGTCGGACAGTGCCGAGCGGTGCTGAGACGACGGCCGCGCGGTCGCGGAAGGGGTGGTCGACAGACTCTGCGGTGGTGTCGCGCCGTTCGCGACCGACGGTGCGGTGCCCGACGGTGACACCGACTGCGGGGGCGTCCAGCCGTTCGGGGGTGTGCCCCCGGCCTGCCCCGCGTGGTCCACCGGTACGTCCAGCGCAGACACCGAAGCGGTCGCCGCCGACAGCGAACCGTGCTGTGGCTCGGTGCCGGTCGAGTCGTCGTCGGTGGCCGCGGCGGCGGCGCTCGACTCGCCGAACACGGCGAGGAGATCATCGATCCACTGGTCGGCGGCATCGGCGAAATCGGGCTCGCTGTCGACGCGGGGGAGCAGCGGTGTGGCCCCGCGCTCGGCGAACAGGCGGTCGAGCTTGCGGCCGTGACCGCAGAAGTCGTCGTAGGAGGAGTCGCCGAGGGCGAAGACCGCGTAGCGGACCTGGTGCAGGCGGGCCGTGCTGTCCTCGAGTCGAGTCAGGAAGTCGGCGCCGTTGTCGGGTGGGCCGCCGTCGCCGAAAGTGCTGGTGACGAGCAGGACATCGCCGGTGAGGGTGGACAGTTCGCAAGAGTCCATCTCCAGCAGTGCCGGCAGCAAGCCCTCGGCGGTGAGCTGGTCGGCGACGGTGGCGGCGAGCTCTTCGGCATTGCCGGTCTGCGACGCCCACAGCACGGTCACCGGGGTCGGCGCCGTGGCGTCGACATCGAGCTCGGTGAGAACGGCGGTGCGTGAGTACATCCCGGCGAGCAGGCCGTCGATCCAGAGCCGGGACCTGGCCGACAGCGGCGCGGTCTCGGGCAGCACCGGCTGACCGGTCACCGGCAGCGACTGCAGCGCCGCCAGGTAGCCGCCGAGGTAGACGCGTTCGGTCTCGCTGAGCGTCGGCGACGCGCCCGCGTCGAGACCGAGGATCGCGGCCAGCGGATGCGCGACCGGTGCCGCGAGCGGCTGGGCGGGCGCGGACTCGGGTGTTGCGGCGGGGCCGACCCGGCGCAGCGCTACCGCGCATGCCTTGAATTCGGGCTGCAGGGAGGCGGGGTCGACCGCGTCGTTGGTCACCGCGTTGATCGTCAGATATTCACCCTGTTCGTCATTCCAGTGGAAAGGAGCGAAGCAATCACCGGGGCGCACCCGATCGCTGATCCGCACCGGCAGCACCGCGCGGCCGCGCCGCGAGGCGATCTCGAGCTGATCGCCCTGGCGTAACGCGAGGCGTGCGGCGTCGTCGGGATGGACCTCGACGAACGGCGCGCCGTTGAGCTTGGTCAGCTTGGCGATCTTGCCGGTCTTGGTCATGGTGTGCCACTGATGTTGCAGCCGACCGGTGTTCAGCAGGAACGGGTAGTCGTCGTCGGGGAGTTCGGCGGCGGGCAGGTGCGGACGGGCGAAGAACACCGCGCGCCTGCTCGGGGTGGCGAAGGCCAGGCGTGGGGTGTTGCCGTCGGCATCGACGTGCAGCGGCTGGTGCACGCCGTCGTTGCGGTAGCGGATCGGGTTACGCGGCGTGGCACCGTCGCGGCACGGCCACTGCATCGGGCCTTCACGCAACCGGTCGTAGCTCATGCCGCTCAGGTCGTATCCGGTCGCCGGGTTGGTGAACCGCTGCAGTTCGGCGAAGACCTCGGCGCTGGAGGCGAAGTCGAAGCCGGGGAACCCCATTGCCGTGGCGACCTGCGCGATCAGCAGCCAGTCGGGGCGGGCGTCGCCGACCGGATCCACCGACTGCTGCAGCAGGGTGACATTGCGCTCCGAGTTCACCATCACCGCATCGGTTTCGGCCCACAGCGCGGCGGGCAGCAGCAGGTCGGCGTAGGTGTTGGTGGCGGTCTCGGTGTAGGCGTCCTGCACCACCACCAGCTCGGCCGCCTCCAGCCCCGCGATCACGGTCTTCCGGTTGGCCACCGTGGCGACGGGATTGGTGCAGATGATCCAGGCGGCCTTGATCTCGCCGTCGGCGAGGCCACGGAACATGTCGATTGTGCCGGGGCCCGCCTCGGTGCGCAGGGTGCCCGCTGGCAGGTCCCATGCGGTTTCCACGAAGGCGCGGTCGGCGTCGGCGAGCAGGCTGCGCTGCCCGGGGAGGCCGGGGCCCATGTAGCCCATCTCGCGCCCACCCATGGCGTTGGGCTGGCCGGTGAGCGAGAACGGACCGCTGCCGGGGCGGCAGATCGCGCCGGTGGCCAGGTGGAGGTTGATCAGCGCGTTGGTGTTCCAGGTGCCGTGCGTGGATTGGTTGAGCCCCATCGTCCACAGCGACATCCACTCACCCGCCTCGGCGATCATCGATGCCGCGGTGCGGATATCGGCCTCGGCCAGTCCGGTGAGCTCGGCGACCCGGTGCGGCGGATAGTCGGCGAGGAACTCGGGCATCGCCGCCCAGCCCTCGGTGTGCTCGGCGATGAAGCCGGTGTCGATGGCCTCGTCGGCGACGAGCAGGTGCAGCAGGCCGTTGAGCAGCGCCAGGTCGGTACCGGGGGCGAGCTGCAGGAACAGGTCGGCGCGGTCGGCGAGATCGGTGCGCCGTGGATCGACCACGATCAGCTTGGCGCCCGCCTTGAGCCGGTCGGCCATCCGCAGCGCCAGGATCGGATGGCAGTCGGCCATGTTCGCGCCGGTGACGAAGAACAGGTCGGCGTGCTCGAAGTCGTCGTAGGAGCCGGGCGGGCCGTCGGCGCCGAGCGACTGCTTGTAGCCGGTGCCCGCGCTGGCCATGCACAGCCGTGAGTTCGCCTCGATGTGCTTGGTCCGCAGGTAGCCCTTGGCCAGCTTGGTGGCCAGATACTGGGCTTCCAGCGACATCTGCCCGGAGACGTAGAGCGCGATCGCGTCGGGCCCGTGCTCGTCGAGGATCGCGCGCAGCCGGGTCGCGGTTTCGTGCACCGCCTCGTCGACCGGCAGCGGTACCGGGACCTGCCCGCGTTCGGGCCGGTGGTAGCCGGTATGCATCCGGCCGGGGGCGGTCATCATCTCCGCGTGGGTGGCACCCTTGGTGCACAACCTGCCCGCGTTCGCCGGATGCAGCTTGTCCCCGCTGACCTTCGCGATCACCCGAGCGCCGGACTGATCAGTCTTGGTGTGGACGTTAATGCCGCAGCCGACGCCACAGTACGAACACTGCGTCCGCACCATGCCCGTCTCCAGGGAGTCACCTTCGGCTGTCATGCGCTGCCCATTCGGCATGCTCGGGCGTCCTGCGTGGTGACGCAGGCTGCCGCCTCCGGAAGCTGACCTCTCATGCCATCGATCATCCGCACCTGTCGTTGCGCTCGATTTACCGAACGTTATGTCCAGGTGACAATCGACCTCACACACCGAAAATCCGGCGGTGAGGTCGATGCCGGAATATCGGCCCTGATCAGGGCGCATTCCGCGGGACGGCACCCGCGCGCGCCAGCACCCGCGGTGACCGGTTTCACGTCGGCGGACGCTGCGATTCAGCCCAGTTTGTAGCCGCGATGCAGCGCGACCACACCGCCGGTGAGGTTGCGCCACTGCACCGAGTCCCAGCCCGCGGCGGTGATCCGCCGGGCCAGCCTGCGCTGGTTCGGCCAGGCGCGGATGGACTCGGCCAGATACACGTACGCGTCGGGATTGGAGCTGACCGCCCGCGCCACCTTGGGCAGCGTTTTCATCAGGTACTCCATGTAGACGGTGCGGAACGGCCCGAACACCGGCGTGGAGAACTCGCAGACCACTACCCGCCCGCCCGGCTTGGTGACCCGCAGCATCTCCCGCAGTGCCAGATCGATATCGGCCACGTTCCGCAGCCCGAAGGAAATGGTCACCGCGTCGAAGGAATCGTCGGCGAACGGCAGTGCCATCGCGTCACCGGCGACCATCGGCACCTGCCGGAACCGGCCCGCGGCGAGCATGCCCTGGGAGAAGTCGGTGGCCACACACCATGCACCCGATTTGCCGAGCTCAACGGTCGAGACGCCGGTGCCTGCCGCCAGATCGAGAACCCGCTCGCCCGGCCGCAGCCCGAGCGCTCGCCGGGTGGCCCAACGCCAGTACCGATCCTGGCCACCGGAGATGACCGTGTTGGTGAGGTCGTAGCGCTTAGCCACACCGTCGAACATCGACGCGACCTCGTTGGGTTGCTTGTCCAGCGAAGCCCGAACCGGTTCCCGCTGCTCTGTTGTCGCCACGAATCGAGCTTATCCGGCCGTGGCCGCAGCGCTCTAGGCTGAGCGGGGCAAGCGGTCGCGCATCCCGGTGACGTCGGCGTAGTGCGTCATCAGTTCGGTGCAGATGGCAGGCCAGGTCCGGTGCAGTACCGACTTGCGGGCCGCCGCCGAGAACAGCGCGCGCTGACCCGGATCGCGCAGCGCCGAGACGGCGCTCGGCAACAGCTCGGCGAACCGGTCGACCGGCAACAGGTAGCCGTTGCGGCAGTGCGCGATCAGATCGCGTGGTCCGCCCGCGTCGGGGCCGATCACCGGCACTCCCGATGACAGCGCCTCCTGTACGCCCTGGCAGAACGTCTCGTGTTCGCCCGGGTGCACCATCACATCCAGGCTGGCGTAGTGCGTGGCCAGTTCGCCGCCGCCGAGTTCACCGGTGAAAACTGCGTCCGGCATCAGTCCGGCCAGGCGGGCGCGCTCCGGCCCGTCACCGACCACGACCAGCTGGATCGACGGGTCGCCCGCCAGCGCGGCGAGGCGCTCGACGTGCTTCTCCGGTGCCAGCCTGCCGACGAAGCCCACCACCAGCTTGTCGTCGGCACCGAGCCAGCTCGCCCGCAGTTCGGTGCTGCGGGTGGCCGGGTTGAACCGGTCGATGTCGACGCCGCGTCCCCAGCGGTGTACCCGGGGAATCCCGTGGCCGGCGAGGTCGGCGGCGGCCGCCGAGGACGGCGCGAGTGTGCGGGTGGCGCCCTCGTGGATCCGGCGGGTCCAGGCCCAGGCCGCCCTGGCCGCCAGCCCGAGACCGTAGCTCTTGGCGAAACCGGCCACATCGGTCTGATACACCGCGATCGAGGGCAGATCGAGCCGGGTCGCCGCGGCAAGCCCGCCCGCACCGAGCAGGAACGGCGAGGCCAGATGCACCACATCGGGGTCGAAGGCGGCGATCGCGGCGGTGATCCCTGGCTGCGGCAGGCCCACCGGCAGCGAGCTGACCTTCGGCACCATCATGGCGGGCACCCGGTGTACCGGGAAGCGGCCGTGGAAGCGCGGGGCCGGTGGGGCGCCGCGCAGGGTGTCGGGCGCCACGATCATCGCGTCGTGTCCGTGCTGGTCCAGGTGGTCCAACACCCGCAGTACGGAGTTGACGACGCCGTTCATGTTCGGCAGGAATGACTCCGAGACGATGGCTACGCGCACACTGTCAGAGTGACCGGTACATGGCGCATCACACCCACACCGACGTGAAGCCGGGACGAACAGCCGGAGAAGTTACGCCGCGTGTTGTCTGCGCCGCAGCAGCCACCACACCGGCAGTGCCAGCGCCCAGGTCACCACGATCACCGAGGTCGCGGGGATGATCGCAACCCGCGCGTCCCGCCCCGCGACCCGGACCAGATCGGGGTCGCGGGTGCTGTATTCGACATTGATCCGCTGACCGGCGGTCAGATTGGTCGGATAGAGGATGCCGACCTTCGGGTTGTGGGTCACCCCGTCGGGCGTGACGTACATGACCGCCGAACGCAACCGTCCCGCCGACAGCACCTCGCCGGAGGTCTGCCCCTGGTGCTGCTCGATCTCGTAGTCGTTGCGCCAGGCCGCGAGCACGAGCAGAACCATGAGCACACTGATCACGGTGGCCAGCCCGAGTACCGACCGACACGCCCGGCGCAGGCGCGTGGACCGTCGCTGCGACAGGCTCACTTCCGACACCCGGCACACAGTACCGTTGCGCGCATGTCCCGAAAATTCAGCTTCACCGTGCCCTACACCGTCCCGGTCGAAGATCTTCACCGGGCACTCGTCGACGACGCGGTCTGGCGCGAACGCTTCGCAGGCGCCCAGACCGCGACCCTCGAACTCTCCCACCCCGACGGGCCGGGTTCGATCCGCCTCCAGATGACCGAGACGCCAGGCCAGGACAAGGTTCCCGGCTTGGTGCGCAAGGTACTCAAGAGCGATCTGGTGCTCTCGCGCACCGACAACTGGCAGCCGCTGGACGGTGAGGTGGCCAAGGGCACCTTCTCCGGTCAGACCGGCGGCATCAAGACCGAGATGTCGGGCACCTATGAACTGCGTCCGACGGCCGAGGGCAGCGAGATCGAGGTCGTCGGCACCGTGACCGTGCAGGTGCCGCTGGTCGGCGGCGCGATCGAGCCGCTCGCCGAGCAGTTGCACCAGCGGGTCCTCAACAGCGAGCGCAAGTTCATCGAGGGTTGGTTCGCCAAGGCGTAGCGATCGCGACCGGTGCCGCCACCCGGCGGCACCGCGTCACTCGCGCGGCTCGACCAGCACCAGCCAGTTGCCCGAGTTGTCCCGGATGACCGCCTCGATGCCGTACGGGCGCTCGGACGGCGGCTGCACGAACTCCACCCCTTTCGCGGTGAGCTCCTCGAACGACTTGTGGCAATCGGAGGTCCGCAAGCCGAGCGCGCCATGGGTGCCGTCGGCGAGCGCGCGCCGCACCGCGTCGGCCATGTCGTCGGTCAGCGGCGGGCCGGGCACCATCAGCGTCACCTCCAGTTCGCGCTGATCCGGGTGCGCGACGGTGACCCAGCGGAAGCCGTTGTCGCCCATGCTCACATCGGCGGTCTCCACGAACCCGAGCTTGTCGATGTACCACTGCTTGGCGGCATCCTGATCGGTGACATACACGGTGACCAGGGAAACATTCGTAATCGTCGTCATGGTTCGAGGCTATGATCCGGGTGCCTCGCCGGGCTTCTCCGAAATTGCGGTGTCGGGCCGGACCCGGTCCGAGAGCCCGTGCATGAAGACGTAACAGCCGGGAATGTGTGGCGCGCCGTCGGCGAACTTCGCCTGATACTCGGTCGGCGTCACGCCGACGAGCTGGCGGAACTTGCTGCTGAACGAGCCGAGACTCGAGTACCCGACCAGCATGCACACCTCGGTGACGGTGAGATTGGTAGCCCGCAGCAGGTCCTGAGCTCGCTCGATCCGGCGCTCGGCCAGGTATACCGCCGGGGTTCGCCCGTAGACGGCGGTGAAGGCCCGCAGGAAGTGGTACTTGGAGACGCCGGCCGCCCTGGCGAGGTCGTCGAGATCGAGCGGATCGGCGTACTGCCGGTCGATCAGATCGCGGGCGGTCCGCAGATGCGGCAGTAGTGCCGGCACCGGTCGACGGGCCGTCCTGCTCATGAGGGTGTCCGCTCCGGCCTATGCGCGCCCCGCTCGGCGGTACGGTCCCGGTGCTCGTGCCGCCCGCTCATCGGCGCCCGGCATCGTCGCGAGCCGGTGCCCGGTCCGCCCGTGTCGCCGCCGTGCTCGCTCGCATGGGTTTCAGCTGAACGGCGCGAGATCGTCGGCGCGCAGCGACGCACGCCCGGCCAGCCGCCAGGCCCGCGCGGTGAGGTCGAGGTCCTCGTCGGTGACCAGGTTGCCCATCACCCGGACCGCCGTGCGCTGCAGGAATCTCGACCGCATCACCGGCGGGCCGCCGAGCGGCACCATCCTCGGGTGGGTGGCCAGCCCCGCGATCCGCCGTGCCACCGAGAAGGTGCGGCCGTACCGCGCGCGCAACAGCCTCGGCCACACCTGACTCAGGTCGGGCTCGTCCAGCAGCCCGGCCAGCATGTGCCCGCCCTCTAGTCCGTAATCGATGCCCTCACCGTTGAGCGGGTTCACACAGCCGGCGGCGTCACCGACCAGAACCCAGTTCGGCCCGGCGACGCCGGAGACCGCGCCGCCCATCGGCAACAGCGCCGAGGCCACCGCGCGCAGCTCGCCCTCGAGCTGCCACTCCTCCCGCCGCAGGGCGGTGTAGTGCTCGAGCAACGGCTTGAGCGCGATATGGGAGGGCCGTGCCTCGGTGGCCAGCGAGCCGACACCGATGTTCACCTCGCCGTTGCCGAGCGGGAAGATCCAGCCGTAGCCGGGCACCAGCTCGTCGGCGGCATTGCGCAGCTCCAGATGTGAGGAGATCCACTGGTCGTCGCTGCGGGCAGACCGGATATAGGCGCGCGCGGCGGTGCCGTAGGCGTAGCGGCGATGCCAGGTGCGGCCGAGCTGCTTGCCGATGGGGGAGCGCACCCCGTCGGCCACCACCAGTGTCCGGCAGCGCACGGTGTGGGTGTCCGCGCCGATCCGCACCGTCACCCCGGTGACCCGTGCGCCGTCGCGCACCACCTCGGTGACCTTCGCGCCGTCGACCATCCGCGCACCGGACTTGATCGCGGTCTCGCGCAGCTTGTCGTCGAGTTCGGTTCGGGGAACCGCGCTTCCGTAGGTCGGGAACGACCCGGCGGGCCACGGCAGCAAGGCTTCCCTGCCGAAACCGGCCATGCGCAGGCCGTGGTTCACCGTGTGGGCCCGCAGCCACTCGCCGAGGCCGAGGTGTTCCAGTTCGGCGGTGGCCCGCGGGGTGAGTCCGTCGCCACAGGTCTTGTCCCGCGGGAAGACGGCGGAATCGAGCAGCAGCACATCACGTCCGGCGCGCGCGGCCCAGGCCGCCGACGCCGAACCGGCCGGCCCTGCCCCCACCACCAGCACCTCGACGGCGGCTGGCAGGACGGCACGTTCTGCGGAGGCGGAATCCGGTGAACCCATGGCTCAATACTGGCACCCGCGGCCGCTGTGCGAGAGTGTCGGGTACACCGGGAACAGTGACTGTGTGACCGTGTTCATCGGCCCTGGCGCCGGGACACGCTAGGTTGCTACCCGTCGGGGTCGGACGCATCGCTGGGAGAAGATAATGAGCACATCGGCTGTGAGCGACGAGAGCACCGTGGTCGCCGGGGTTGACCTCGTCGATCCCGCACTCGCCGCCACCGTGCGCGACGGCCTCGCCGCCGTCGAGCAGCTGCTCGTCGACGAGCTCTCCGACGGTGCGGAGTTCCTGCAGGAAGCGGCGCTACATCTGGCCAGGGCGGGCGGCAAGCGGTTCCGGCCGCTGTTCACCGTGCTCACCGGCCAGCTCGGGCCGAACCCCACCGATCCCGCGCTGGTCACCGCGGGCACCGTGGTGGAACTGGTGCACCTGGCCACGCTCTACCACGACGACGTGATGGACGAGGCCACCCAGCGGCGCGGTGCGGAGAGCGTCAACTCGCGCTGGGGCAACAACATCGCGATCCTGGCGGGCGACTACCTGTTCGCGCACGCTTCCCGGCTCACCTCCACTCTCGGCCCCGACGCGGTGCGCATCATCGCCGAGACCTTCGCCGAGCTGGTCACCGGCCAGATGCGGGAAACCATGGGCGCCAAGCAGTCTCAGGACCCGGTGGAGCACTATCTGCGCGTGGTGTGGGAGAAGACCGGTTCGCTCATCGCCGCGTCGGGCCGCTTCGGCGGCACCTTCTCCGGCGGCGACCCCGAGCACGTCGAACGGCTTGCCCGGCTCGGCGATGCGGTCGGCACCGCCTTCCAGATCTCCGACGACATCATCGACATCTCGTCTTCGGCCGAGCAGTCCGGCAAGACGCCTGGCACCGATCTGCGCGAGGGCGTGCACACCCTGCCGGTCCTCTACGCCCTGCGCGAGCCGGGACCCGACGGCGACCGGCTGCGCACCCTGCTGGCCCGGCCGCTGGCCGCCGATGCCGAGGTCGAGGAGGCCCTGGAGCTGTTGCGCCGTTCGCCCGGCATGACCAAGGCCAAGACCAAGCTGGCCGAATACGCCGACCTCGCCGACACCGAACTGGCCGCCCTGCCCGCGGGACCGGCCAACGACGCGCTCACCAGGCTGGTCCGCTACACCATCGAACGCGTGGGCTGACCAGGAACTATCCGGCCCTCTCGGACGTTCTCCACGCATGCCCAATGGAGTCAAGACTTTCGGATTGATGGTCGGGCTTTCGGCGCTGATCGTCGCGATCGGGGCGATGTTCCGCAGTCCGACGATCCTGATCATCTCGATCGTGCTGGCCGTCGGCATGAACGCCTACGCCTACTTCAACAGCGACAAACTGGCGTTGAAGGCGATGCACGCCCAGCCGGTCAGCGAACTGGAAGCGCCGGTCATGTACCGGATCGTGCGGGAGCTGGCGACCACGGCGCGCCAGCCGATGCCGCGGCTCTACATCAGCCCGACCAACGCGCCCAACGCGTTCGCGACCGGCCGCAATCCCCGGCATGCCGCGGTGTGCTGTACCAGCGGCATCCTGCAACTGCTCGACCAGCGTGAGCTGCGCGCGGTGCTCGGGCACGAACTGTCGCACGTCTACAACCGCGACATCCTGATCTCGTCGGTGGCGGGCGCGATGGCCTCGATCATCACCGGCCTGGCCAATATGGCCTTCTTCGCCAGTTCCTTCGGCAGCAGGGACGGCAACGGCCCGAACATCATCGGGGTGCTGCTCGTCTCGCTGCTCGGTCCGATCGCGGCAGGTCTGATCAAGATGGCGGTGTCCCGGTCGCGGGAGTATCAGGCCGACCAGTCCGGCGCCGAACTCACCGGCGACCCGCTGGCGCTGGCCTCGGCGCTGCGCAAGATCGAACGCGGCGTCCAGGTAGCCCCGCTGCCACCGGACCCCGAGCTCACCAGCGAATCGCACCTGATGATCGCCAACCCGTTCCGCGCGGGCGACCGCATCGCCCGCTGGTACAGCACCCACCCGCCGATGGAAGAACGCATCCGGCGGCTGGAGGCGATGGCAGGCGGCACCCACTGGCACTGACGGCACCACCACGTTCTCGGCCGCCTCGCCGCCGAGCAGCGAGACGTAACGCCGCAGGCGCAGTATCGCTGCTCGGCGGCGAGGTTACGAGGCCGAGAACCCGCGGCGCCAGCCGCCTAGCTATCTGTAGTTGACGAACTGCAGGGCGATGCCGAAGTCCTCGCCCTTGAGCAGCGAGATCACCGCCTGCAGGTCGTCGCGCTTCTTGCTGCTCACGCGCAGCTCGTCGCCCTGGATCTGCGCCTTCACGCCCTTGGGGCCCTCGTCGCGGATCTTCTTGGAGATCTTCTTGGCCTTCTCGGTATCGATGCCCTGGACCAGCGAGCCGGTGATCTTGAACACCTTGCCGGAGGCCTGCGGTTCGCCTGCGTCGAACGCCTTGAGCGAGATATCGCGGCGGATCAGCTTCTCCTTGAACACCTCGAGCGCGGCCTTCACTCGTTCCTCGGCGTTCGCGGTGAGCACGATGGCCTCCTCGCCGGACCAGGCGATCGTGGCGTCGGTGCCCTTGAAGTCGTAGCGGGAGTTCAGTTCCTTCTCCGCCTGGTGCAGCGCGTTGTCGACCTCCTGTCGATCGACCTTGCTCACCACGTCGAATGACGAATCAGCCACACTGCGCTCCTGTCCATGAAGGTCCACCCGAACTCCGGCCGGAGGTCTACCGGCCACCGAGACAGTTGTACCCGCACAGGTGACCCGGCACTGCTCGCAGGGGGGGGCTGTGCAGGCGGTTTGCATTGCCGGGGTGGGTTCGTTGTAAGCTTCTTCAGCGCACCGCGAGGCGGCGCACAAGGCAGATTGCCCGAGCGGCCAATGGGAGCAGACTGTAAATCTGTCGGCGAGAGCCTACGTAGGTTCGAATCCTACATCTGCCACATCGAACCCCGTCGATCATCACGATCGGCGGGGTTCTTTGGTATCGCGGAGGCGGTCTCGGCATGCGTGCGTGGTGGCATGGCTGGGAGGTGGCCGGGGAGTCACCCGTGTGCTCGCGTGATCGGTGGGCTGTGTGCCGAAAAAGTGGCCGTGATCAGGCGATTTGGTGGTGCTGGCTGGTAGTGTGTAATCTCGTTCAGGACGCCGGAGCACGGGGTCGCGCTGATCGGCCCGCCGATACAGACTCTGTGCCACGTTGTCATGCCCCCTTAGCTCAGTCGGCAGAGCGTTTCCATGGTAAGGAAAAGGTCAACGGTTCGATTCCGTTAGGGGGCTCGCCGGATTGCCGGTGTGGTGACCGACTTTCCCGCCGGCATCCACCGTAATAGGTCCGCCGTGGCGGTGTAGCTCAGTCGGTAGAGCAAACGACTCATAATCGTTGTGTCGCCGGTTCAAGTCCGGCCATCGCTACCAATAACGACTCAGCCCAGACCGGAAAGAAGGCATATCGTGGCCGCGAAGTCCACCGATGTCCGGCCAAAGATCACCTTGGCCTGCGAAGAGTGCAAGCATCGCAACTACATCACCAAGAAGAACCGGCGCAACGACCCGGACCGCCTCGAGCTGAAGAAGTTCTGCCCGAACTGCGGAACCCACCGGGCGCACCGCGAGTCGCGCTGATTCTCCAGAACATTTGCCGAAGGCCGGACGAAAGTCCGGCCTTTCTGCGTTTCGCCGAAGGTCGGGGCGGCCGCTAGGGGGGCGAATTCACACCCCCCGGTGGGCATCGGGATCGGCTACGTGTGAGTAAGGTCCAGAGTTGTGACAGTGAACACCGGAACCGACGAAGCGGTCACCGCCGCAGCCGCCGAACCGTTCGATCCCGCCGCGCACGCGGCCGCGATGGTCGGCCACCACTACCGTGTCGACGACTACTACGAGGTCGGCCGCGAGAAGGTGCGCGAGTATGCCCGTGCCGTGCAGGACTACCACCCGGTGCACTGGGAGGAGGACGCCGCGCGGGAGTACGGCCACGACGGCCTGCTCGCCCCGCTGACCTTCATCTCCCTGGTCGGCATTCTCGCCCAGCGCAAGCTCTTCGAGCAGATCGTCACCGGCTACGACCTGAGTCAGATCATGCAGACCGACCAGATCCTGGAATTCCACCGCCCGATCCGGGTGGGCGACCAGCTGACCTGTGATGTGTACCTGCATTCGTTCCGGCAGGCCTTCGGCGGCGACATCATCGTGACGAAGAACATCGTCACCGCGCAGGACGACGAGCTCGTCCTCACCACCTACACCACCCTCATCGGTCGCAGCGGCGGTGACATCGATCCCGCCATGTCCGACGCGGTGCGCAATATCCTGATGCACGGCCTCGGCGACGAGGAGCCCGCCCACCACGCGCCGCTCGACGCGCACACCGAGATCACCCCGGATCCGGTCACCAAGCAGCCCGAATCCTACGTCAGCGCACACGCGCCTGCCTTCGACAGCGTGTCGGCGGGCGACGAACTGCCACCGCGTACCGTCCGGCTCACTCGCGGCGATCTGGTGAACTACGCGGGTGTATCCGGCGACGCCAACCCGATCCACTGGAGCGACGAGATCACCAAGCTGGTCGGCCTGGACGACGTGGTCGCGCACGGGATGCTCACGATGGGTCTCGGCGGTGGGTTCGTCACGTCCTGGCTCGGTGATCCCGGCGCGGTGAAGGAGTACAACGTCCGGTTCACCAGTCCGGTTTACGTGAGCGCCGACGCGCCCGCCGAGGTGGAGTTCACCGGTAAGGTGAAATCGGTCGATCCGGAGACCAGGACCGCGGTCGTCGCCATCACGGCGAAGTCGGCGGGCAAGAAGATCTTCGGGCGCGCCACGGCAACTGTTCAGCTGTCCTGACCTGCTCGCCTGTGCCGGATTGGCACATTCGGCACGGGGTAACGTACACTCGGGACTCTGGGGTAACCGGCTGCTGCGCGCCGACCTTCCTGGGGAGTAACTCCCCTTGGAAGCGGCGCGCCTGTTGTGTCACACCAGAGCTCGATAATCGAATATCGACACTGTGGTTGGGCGTCACAGCTCAGGCTGGTCCAACCGAAGGGGCGTAGCTCAATTGGCAGAGCAGCGGTCTCCAAAACCGCAGGTTGCAGGTTCAAGTCCTGTCGCCCCTGCCCTGAATGCCAGCGACGAGAGAGGATCGACGTGACGGACGAGCGGGATACTCGCGCCGAAGACGGCGACGACACCGCCGCTGCCACTCGGCCGAGCGGCAAGCGGTCTGCTCGTCGTGCGCGTCCGTCGGATACTCCGGCGGACAACGGCTCGGTCGCCACGATCGATCGGCCCACGTCGCTGCGCAAGGCGGACAAGACTGCCGGGCAGGCCAAGACGGGCAACCCGTTCAAGCGGCTGATCAAGTTCCTGCGAGAGGTCATCGCGGAACTGCGTAAGGTGATCTGGCCGAACCGGAAGCAGATGGTCACCTACACGGCCGTCGTTCTGGTGTTCGTGGTCTTCATGGTCGCGTTCATCGCCGGGATCGACGTGGCGTTCGTCAAGGGTGTCGACTGGCTGTTCGGCTGACCGCCGACACCCACGCCGGTAGCCGTTCGCGGGCCGGAACGGCGGAGTGTGCCTCCGCGCACCCGACCCGGCCCAGAGGATGTACGTGACGACACAGGAAGCGAGTGCCGAAGTGAGCACCCCGGAGAACGAAACCAACGACGAGTTCCCGGTTGACGACACGGTCGTGGCGGAGACCGCCACCGACGACGTCGAGGCCACCACCGAGCTCGCTGACGCCGATGTGGCCGACGAGGCCGCCGCCCCGGCCGTCGCCACCGAAGAAGACCCCGAGGCCGACCCGGTCGAGTCGATGAAGGCCAAGCTGCGCCGCGTCCCCGGCGACTGGTACGTCGTGCACTCTTACGCCGGCTACGAGAACAAGGTCAAGACCAACCTCGAGACCCGCGTGCAGAACCTCGGCCTCGAGGACTACATCTTCCAGGTCGAGGTGCCCACCGAAGAGGTCACCGAGATCAAGAACGGGCAGAAGAAGAACGTCAACCGCAAGGTGCTGCCCGGCTACATCCTGGTCAGGATGGAACTGAACAACGAGTCGTGGGGCGCGGTGCGCAACACCCCCGGCGTCACCGGCTTCGTCGGCATGACCGGCGGCGGCCCCGGCGCCAAGCCCACCCCGCTCACCATCAACGAGGTCGTGAAGTTCCTGGTCCCGGCCGGCGCGCAGGCGCAGAAGAAGGCCGCCGCAGCGGCCGCGTCGACCACCGCCGACACCGCCGCCGCGGCCACGGGCAAACCGGTCATCGAGGTCGACTTCGAGGTCGGCGAGTCGGTCACCGTGATGGACGGCCCGTTCGCGACGCTGCCCGCCAGCATCAGCGAGGTCAACGCCGAGCAGCAGAAGCTCAAGGTGCTCGTCTCGATCTTCGGTCGCGAGACCCCGGTGGAGCTGAACTTCACCCAGGTCTCCAAGATCTGATCCGATCCAGCTTTTCGGCCAACGGCATCGCTTCGGCGGTGCCGTTGGCGTTACCGCACCCGCCCGCGATCGCCACGATGCGGTTCGGTAGAGTGTGACAGTTCGTGTGTTCACCCGCGCCGTCGTCTTTCCGGCGGCGCGACGGTCGTGCGCGAATGCCGGGCTTGGACCCGGCGCGGGAGCGATCCCGCAACAGGCTTACGGCAACCGTAAGGAACCGAAACCCAAGGAAGAAAGATGCCCCCCAAGAAGAAGAAGCTCGCCGGGATCATCAAGCTGCAGATCCAGGCCGGCGCCGCGAACCCGGCCCCTCCGGTCGGCCCCGCGCTCGGTCAGCACGGCGTCAACATCATGGAGTTCTGCAAGGCGTACAACGCCGCGACCGAGTCGCAGCGTGGCAACGTCATCCCGGTCGAGATCTCGGTGTACGAGGACCGGTCGTTCGACTTCAAGCTGAAGACCCCGCCCGCCGCCAAGCTGCTGCTCAAGGCCGCCGGTGTGCAGAAGGGCTCGGCCGAGCCGCACAAGACCAAGGTCGCGAAGGTCACCATGGACCAGGTCCGCGAGATCGCCAAGACCAAGGCCGAGGATCTCAACGCCAACGATCTCGATCAGGCCGCCAAGATCATCGCCGGTACCGCGCGTTCGATGGGTATCACCGTCGAGGGCTGAGTCGAACGACTCCACGGTGGGAGGGCCGGCCAGGCCCGACAACCACAGCTGAATCCCGAACTGTAAGGACAGAGAAACATGGCAAAGCGAAGCAAGGCGTATCTCGCCGCTGCTGAGAAGGTCGATCGCGACAAGCTGTACTCCCCGCTGGCCGCCGCGCGGCTGGCCAAGGAGACCTCGACCACCAAGACCGATGCGACCGTCGAGGTCGCCGTTCGTCTCGGTGTCGATCCCCGTAAGGCCGACCAGATGGTCCGCGGCACCGTCAACCTGCCGCACGGCACCGGTAAGACCGCCCGCGTCATCGTGTTCGCCGCCGGTGAGAAGGCCGCCGAGGCCGAGGCCGCCGGTGCCGACGCCGTTGGCGCCGAGGACCTGATCGAGCGGATCCAGGGCGGCTGGCTCGACTTCGACGCCGCGATCGCCACCCCGGACCAGATGGCCAAGGTCGGCCGCATCGCGCGTGTCCTCGGCCCGCGTGGTCTGATGCCGAACCCGAAGACGGGCACCGTCACCAACGATGTGACCAAGGCCGTCGCCGACATCAAGGGCGGCAAGATCAACTTCCGCGTCGACAAGCAGGCC
The DNA here is from genome assembly GCF_042650365.1 of Nocardia rhizosphaerae. Lineage (NCBI taxonomy): Bacteria > Bacillati > Actinomycetota > Actinomycetes > Mycobacteriales > Nocardiaceae > Nocardia > Nocardia rhizosphaerae. The sequence goes on along the minus strand of NZ_JBHSBA010000006.1, from coordinate 42,681 downwards.
AACCTGCACTTCGTCATCGGCAAGGCCTCGTTCGACGACGCCAAGCTGGTGGAGAACTACGGCGCCGCGCTGGACGAGATCCTGCGTGTGAAGCCGTCGACCGCCAAGGGTCGCTACGTCAAGAAGATCACGGTTTCGACCAACACCGGCCCGGGCATCCCGGTGGATCCGAACCGCACCCGCAACCTCCTCGACGAGGATGCGTGAACTTCTGACAGGTAGCCCCTGATCGACCGCGAGGGTGGGAACGCACTGCGTTCCCACCCTCGCGGTTTTCCGGGGTCAGTCGTTCTTGCGCCAGCCGAGCAGGACCGATTCGCCACGCTGCGGTTTCCACGGCAGGAAGATCGCCACGATCAGCGCGCAGACCAGCACCGCGCCGGTCGCCACGAGCGAGGCGGCGTGCGCGCCCTGCAGCGTGGCCGTCTTCATGGCGACGATGAGGTTCTCGCGCTGGGTTTCGAAGAACGGCGCCAGTTCGCGTTTGCGCAGCTCGAGCACGCTGAGCGGGCTGGCTTTCACCAGGCTCTTCTCGTTGTCGTTCATGATCCCGGCGGGGATGGCGTCGATCCGGTCGGCGATCCGGCTGGTGTAGTACGAGGCGACGATCGAGCCGAGTACCGCGACGCCGAGGGTGCCGCCGACCTCGCGGGTGGTGTCGTTGACGGCCGAACCCGCGCCTGCCTCGTCGAGCGGGAGCGAGGACATGATCGACTCCGTCGCCGGGCCCTGCACGATGCCGAGGCCGAGTGCCATGAACACCATCGCGGGCAGCACGCCGAGCACATACGTGCTGTCGACGGTCACCTGACCACCGAGGTAGAGCCCGAGGCCGATGAGCAGCAGGCCGGTCACGATCACCGCGGTGGCGCCGATCCGCTGGGCGAGCAGGGTGGCCACCGGTGCGCCGACGGCCACCGAGAAGGCGAAAGGCAAAGAGGCGATACCGAATTCGAGGGGTGTGTATTCGCGGACGCCCTGGAAGTACTGGGTGATCAGGAAGAGGAAGCCGAACATCGAGAAGTAGCCGCTGGCGATGGCGAGCGCGGGCAGCGAGAATCGGCGATTGCGGAACAGCCGCATGTCGAGAATCGGTGCGGCCGAACGCAGTTCCCAAGTGACGAAGGCGGCGAGCAGCGTGATGCCGAGGGCGAGCGTACACAGCGTGGTGAGCGAGAGCCAGCCGTTGTGCGGTGCCTCGATGATCGCCCATACCACCAGCGTGATGCCCGCGATGGACAGCCCGATTCCGGGTAGATCGAGCCTGCCCACCTGCTCGGCCCGCGATTCCGGCACCCACAGCAGGGTGGCGACCAACGCGATCAGCGCCACCGGCACATTGATCCAGAACACCGAGTGCCAGCTGAAGTGTTCGAGCAGCCAGCCGCCCGAGATCGGGCCGATGGCGATGGCGAAACCGGCCATCGCGGTCCAGGCTGCGATGGCGAGCGCGCGTTCGCGCCGGTCGGTGAAGATATTGATGATCAGGGCGAGGGTGGCGGGGAAGACGGCGGCGGCGAACACGCCCATCGCCGCGCGGGCCGCGATGACCTGCGTCATCGAGTCGGCGAGCGCGCCGCCGACCGACATCACGCCGATGCCGATCAGACCGATGAGCATGACCCGTCTGCGGCCGTAGCGGTCGCCGAGATTGCCCGCGGCGAGCAGGAGTCCGGCGAAGGTGAGGGTGTAGGCGTCGACGACCCACTGCAGCCCGGAGACTCCGGTCTGCAGCTGGACCCCGATGGACGGGAGCGCGACATTGACGATGGTGTTGTCGAGAACGACCAGCAGTTCGGCCAGACAGATCACGGCGAGGGCGAGGAAGCGCCGGGAACGCCGGTCCAGCAGCATCGGTGGAGCGACTATGGAGGTTGCCATAGTTCTGGAGTGAACCAGATTGATGTCACCTCGCGTAACACCTTTTTCCTGCGATTGCGGCCACAATGCCGAGGTGGAGTGATGTGGGCCACAGTCGAATCCGGCAAATCGACTGAGAGTGGCCCGTTTTGGCAGATAGGGGTGGGTGCAGGTACAGTGAACTCCGGTCATCGACTGGTTCGGTGACTACCCATTCGTTCTACCGAAGACCGTTGGTCGTCGATGCCGCTCGCGCGGGGTCGATCGAAGGTCCGGCGACATTGCCGGCGGCCCACGCAGGGAGAGCTGAGGCAGAAGAAGACTATTCTTTCGCGCCCCGGTACGCCTTGCGTCCGGGGCGTTAGTTTTGTCGCCGGCCCCTGAATTCGGTAGTGCGCGTACATCACCGACATCAGAGAGGAGGCGAAGTATGGCGAAGCCTGAAAAGGTCACCGCTGTCGCGGAGATCGTGGAGCAGTTCAAGAACTCGACGGCCACCGTGGTCACGGAATACCGTGGCCTGTCGGTCGGCAAGATCACCGAGCTGCGTCGCGCGCTCGGCGCCGAGGCCACGTACTCCGTCGCCAAGAACACCCTGGTCAAGCGCGCGGCCGCGGAAGCGGGCGTCGAGGGTCTTGACGACTTGTTCGTCGGACCGACCGCGATCACCTTCATCCAGGGCGAGCCGGTCAACGCCGCGAAGGCGCTCAAGACCTTCGCCAAGGACAACAAGGCGCTCATCATCAAGGGCGGCTACATGGACGGCGCCGCGCTGTCCGTGTCCGAGGTCGAGAAGATCGCCGATCTCGAGACCCGTGAGGTCCTGCTGGCCAAGCTGGCCGGTGCGATGAAGGGCAACATGTCCAAGGCTGCCGGGCTGTTCTCGGCTCCTGCCGGTCAGGTGGCCCGTCTGGCCGCCGCGCTGCAGGAGAAGAAGCAGGCCGAAGGCGCTGCCGAGTAATACCCGCTCGGGTGTCACTCGCCCGCGCACACAAGACATTCACTACCGAAAGGAACCACCATGGCCAAGCTGTCCACCGAAGAGCTGCTCGACGTTTTCTCGGAGATGACCCTCCTGGAGCTGTCCTCCTTCGTGAAGGCGTTCGAGGAGAAGTTCGAGGTCACCGCGGCTGCTCCGGTCGCCGTCGCCGCTGTCGGCGGTGCCGCCGCTCCGGCCGAGGCCGAGTCCGAGCAGGACGAGTTCGACGTCATCCTCGAGGGTGCGGGCGACAAGAAGATCCAGGTCATCAAGGTCGTGCGTGAGATCGTCTCCGGCCTGGGCCTGAAGGAAGCCAAGGACCTGGTCGAGGGTGCCCCGAAGCCGATCCTGGAGAAGGTCGCCAAGGACGCCGCCGACGCCGCCAAGGCCAAGCTGGAAGAGGCCGGCGCCAAGGTCACCGTCAAGTAATTCGGTGCTTCGCCTGCGAACGGGCGGTCCCTTTACGGGGCCGCCCGTTTGTTATTTCTCCCGACATGAGAAAGTGATACGCGCTGTACCAACCGGTTGGGGTTACTCTTCAGTCAGTAAGGGGTGTGCCCCGTCTCACTGATGGGTTACAGTGACCGGACCCACACAACAGCCGTGGTGCGCCGCCGTGATGTGCGCGTGCGGGCGCGGGGTGGGGTGCTCGCAGGGAACAATGGAGGTAGGCGTGGGCGTCGAGGTCAGGACCGAGGGTGTTACGAAGTCCTTCGGTTCTCAGCGAATTTGGCAGGACGTGTCGATCACGCTTCCCTCGGGCGAGGTGAGCGCGCTACTCGGGCCTTCCGGCACGGGCAAGTCGGTGTTCCTGAAGTCGCTCATCGGCCTGCTGCGGCCCGAGCGCGGTTCCATCTTCATCGATGGCACCGACATCACCACCTGCTCCAACAAGGAGCTCTACGAGATCCGCAAGCTGTTCGGCGTCCTTTTCCAGGACGGCGCGCTGTTCGGGTCGATGAACCTGTTCGACAACATCGCGTTCCCGCTTCGTGAGCACACCAAGAAGTCGGAGACCGAGATCAAGCGCATCGTCATGGAGAAGCTCGAGCTGACGGGTCTGCTCGGCGCCGAGAACAAGCTCCCCGGCGAGATCTCCGGCGGTATGCGCAAGCGTGCCGGGCTGGCACGTGCCCTGGTGCTCGACCCGCAGATCATCCTCGTCGACGAGCCCGACTCGGGTCTGGACCCGGTGCGTACCTCGTACCTGGCGCAGCTGCTGCTCAACATCAACGCCCAGATCGACGCCACGATCCTCATCGTGACGCACAACATCAACCTGGCCCGTACCGTGCCCGACAACATCGGCATGCTCTTCCGCCGCCAGCTGGTCATGTTCGGCCCCCGCGAGGTGCTGCTCACCAGTGACGAGCCGGTGGTCAAGCAGTTCCTCAACGGCCGCATGATCGGCCCGATCGGTATGTCGGAGGAGAAGGACGAGGCGCAGATGGCGCGCGAGCAGGCGCTCGTCGACGCCGGCCACCACCACGGTGGCGCCGAGGAGATCGAGGGCATCATCCCGCAGATGAAGGCCGAGCCGGGCATGCCGGTCCGCCAGGCGGTCTTCCGTCGCCAGGCGCGAGTGCGTGAGATCATGCACACTCTGCCGCACGCGGCCCAGGTGGCGATCCGCGAGTCGCTCGACCAGTCCGACGACACTCAGGTGATGGCCGCCTATGGCAGCGATCACCCCACCGAGGTGTTCGACACCAAGACGGTTCCGCACGGCCAGATCAACGGCTGAGCGTCCACCCGAACTCCACAGAACCCCGGTCCGCAAGGCCGGGGTTCTGTCGTGTTCACGCCGGGAAACAGGTGCTGAACGGCTGATTCCCGGATTGGCCCGCGCGGCGTGTCACGGGTAAAATGACCGCCGCCACCGGCGGTGATGCCCAGCGCGCCAGGCGATCTCACTTGTCGGACGGTCCGCGCCGCGCCACTTGACGAGCCGGGCGTGAACCGTCACCCTATTCACAGCAGCGTCAGCTGTTACAGGGGCTCCAGCGCCAAGAGCACCCGACGCGGCCAGCGTCCACGGGAGTTCGGCGCGTTTGCCGTGTGCGCCGTCGCACGGATGGTATGTTGACACCCCCCTATATATGGGTGTAAGTTTGGACGTTGCGCTGGCTGCCTCCTGTCCACACCTTGATTCGCACACGAAAGTTCCACCTTCCGGTGTTACTTCCGCTGCTGCCTGTTCGGGTTTCGTTCGGGTTGTAACCAGCGGAATTCGTAGCAGACAAGCGACGGTCGCGGACCACCACGCGACGCGCGTGAGGTGCTGGAAGGACGCATCTTGGCAGTCTCCACCCAGACCAAGGCTGGAATCCCCGGAGCCCCGTTGAGGGTTTCGTTCGCGAAGATCCGAGAGCCCTTGGAGGTGCCCGGACTTCTCGACCTACAAACGGACTCGTTCGCCTGGTTGGTCGGTACCCCCGACTGGCGTGAGAAGGCGGCCGCACGCGGCGACGTCGGTCTCGCAGGCGGCCTGGAGGAGGTGCTCGAGGAGCTCTCGCCGATCGAGGACTTCTCCGGCTCGATGTCCCTGTCGTTCTCCGATCCACGCTTCGAAGAGGTCAAGGCCTCGATCGAGGAGTGCAAAGAGAAGGACATGACCTACGCGGCGCCGCTGTTCGTCACCGCGGAGTTCATCAACAACAACACCGGCGAGATCAAGAGCCAGACGGTGTTCATGGGCGACTTCCCCATGATGACCGACAAGGGCACCTTCATCATCAACGGCACCGAGCGTGTCGTCGTCTCGCAGCTGGTGCGTTCCCCCGGTGTCTACTTCGATCACAGCATCGACAAGGGCACCGAGAAGGACCTGCACAGCGTGCGCGTGATCCCCTCGCGTGGCGCCTGGCTGGAGTTCGACGTCGACAAGCGCGACACCGTCGGTGTTCGCATCGACCGCAAGCGCCGTCAGCCGGTCACCGTGCTGCTCAAGGCGCTTGGCTGGACCACCGAGGAGATCGTCGAGCGTTTCGGCTTCTCCGAGATCATGATGTCCACCCTGGAGAAGGACAGCACGCCCGGCCAGGACGAGGCGCTGCTCGACATCTACCGCAAGCTGCGTCCGGGCGAGCCGCCGACCAAGGAGTCCGCGCAGACCCTGCTGGAGAACCTGTTCTTCAAGGAGAAGCGCTACGACCTGGCGCGCGTCGGTCGCTACAAGATCAACAAGAAGCTCGGCATCCACGTGCACGAGCCGGTCACCAGCTCGGTGCTGACGAAGGAAGACATCGTCACCACCATCGAGTACCTGGTGCGGCTGCACGCCGGCGACAAGATGATGACCGCCCCCGGCGGCGAGGAAGTGCCCGTCGAGGTCGACGACATCGACCACTTCGGCAACCGTCGCCTGCGCACCGTCGGCGAGCTGATCCAGAACCAGATCCGGGTCGGCCTTTCCCGCATGGAGCGTGTGGTCCGCGAGCGGATGACCACCCAGGACGTCGAGGCGATCACGCCGCAGACCCTGATCAACATCCGCCCGGTCGTCGCCGCGATCAAGGAGTTCTTCGGAACCTCCCAGCTGTCGCAGTTCATGGACCAGAACAACCCGCTGTCGGGTCTGACCCACAAGCGCCGCCTGTCGGCGCTGGGCCCCGGCGGTCTGTCCCGTGAGCGCGCCGGCCTGGAAGTCCGTGACGTCCACCCGTCGCACTACGGCCGCATGTGCCCGATCGAGACCCCGGAAGGCCCGAACATCGGCCTGATCGGCTCGCTGTCGGTGTACGCGCGGGTCAACCCGTTCGGCTTCATCGAGACCCCGTACCGCCGGGTCATCGACGGCAAGGTCACCGACGAGGTCAAGTACCTCACTGCCGACGAGGAAGACCGCTACGTCCGCGCCCAGGCGAACTCGCCGGTCGACGCGGAAGGCCGCTTCGTCGAGGATCGCGTCCTCGTGCGCCGCGCCGGTGAAGAGGTCGAGTTCGTCAACCCGTCGCAGGTCGACTTCATGGACATCTCGCCACGCCAGATGGTGTCGGTCGCGACGGCCATGATCCCGTTCCTCGAGCACGACGACGCCAACCGTGCCCTCATGGGCGCGAACATGCAGCGTCAGGCCGTGCCGCTGATCCGTTCCGAGTCCCCGATCGTGGGCACCGGTATGGAGCTGCGCGCCGCGGTCGACGCGGGCGATGTCGTGGTGAACGAGAAGGCGGGTGTGGTCGAGGAGGTCTCCGCCGACTACGTCACCGTCATGGCCGACGACGGCAGCCGCAAGTCCTACCGGATGCGCAAGTTCAACCGCTCCAACCAGGGCACCTGCTCCAACCAGCGGCCGATCGTGGACGAGGGTCAGCGGGTGGAGACCGGCCAGGTCCTGGCCGACGGTCCCTGCACCGAGAACGGTGAGATGGCGCTGGGCAAGAACCTGCTCGTGGCCGTCATGCCGTGGGAAGGCCACAACTACGAGGACGCGATCATCCTGTCGCAGCGCCTCGTGGAAGAGGACGTTCTCACCTCGATCCACATCGAAGAGCACGAGATCGACGCCCGCGACACCAAGCTGGGCGCCGAGGAGATCACCCGCGACATCCCGAACGTCTCCGACGAGGTGCTTGCCGACCTGGACGAGCGCGGCATCATCCGCATCGGTGCCGAGGTCCGTGACGGCGACATCCTGGTCGGCAAGGTCACCCCGAAGGGTGAGACCGAGCTGACCCCCGAGGAGCGCCTGCTGCGCGCGATCTTCGGTGAGAAGGCGCGCGAGGTGCGCGACACCTCGCTGAAGGTGCCCCACGGTGAGTCCGGCAAGGTCATCGGCATCCGCGTGTTCTCGCGCGAGGACGACGACGATCTGCCCCCCGGTGTCAACGAGCTGGTCCGCGTCTACGTGGCCCAGAAGCGCAAGATCCAGGACGGCGACAAGCTCGCCGGTCGCCACGGCAACAAGGGCGTCATCGGCAAGATCCTCCCCACCGAGGACATGCCGTTCATGCCCGACGGCACCCCGGTCGACATCATCCTGAACACCCATGGTGTGCCGCGTCGTATGAACATCGGCCAGATCCTGGAGACCCATCTGGGCTGGATCGGCAAGGCGGGCTGGAATGTCGACGTCGCCGTCGACGGCACCCGCCCGGACTGGGCGGCCAACCTGCCCGAGGAGATGCTGGGCGCCCCGGCCGACTCCAACATCGCGACCCCGGTCTTCGACGGTGCCCGCGACGAGGAGCTCACCGGTCTGCTCGGCTCGACCCTGCCCAACCGTGACGGTGAGCGCATGGTCGACGAGAACGGCAAGGCCACGCTGTTCGACGGTCGTTCCGGCGAGCCGTTCCCGTACCCGGTCGCGGTCGGTTACATGTACATCCTGAAGCTGCACCACCTGGTCGACGACAAGATCCACGCCCGTTCGACCGGCCCGTACTCGATGATCACCCAGCAGCCGCTCGGTGGTAAGGCGCAGTTCGGTGGTCAGCGTTTCGGTGAGATGGAGTGCTGGGCCATGCAGGCCTACGGCGCGGCGTACACGCTGCAGGAACTCCTGACCATCAAGTCCGACGACGTGGTGGGCCGCGTGAAGGTCTACGAGGCGATCGTCAAGGGCGAGAACATTCCGGAGCCGGGCATTCCGGAGTCGTTCAAGGTGCTCCTCAAGGAACTCCAGTCGCTGTGCCTCAACGTGGAGGTGCTGTCTTCGGACGGTGCCGCGATCGAGATGCGTGACGGTGACGACGAGGATCTGGAGCGCGCCGCGGCGAACCTGGGCATCAACCTGTCCAGGAACGAAGCGGCCACCGTCGACGATTTGGCGAACTAGGTGGTGACGCGGGTGGCTGCTTCGGTAGCCGCCCGCGGACCCGCGATAGACAACTAGTGAACTTTTTGCTCGAATTCGACCCGAACAGGGGAAAGGAAGTTACGTGCTAGACGTCAACTTCTTCGATGAACTCCGGATCGGCCTGGCCACCGCTGAAGACATCCGAAACTGGTCTTTCGGAGAGGTCAAGAAGCCGGAGACCATCAACTACCGCACGCTCAAGCCGGAGAAGGACGGGCTCTTCTGCGAGAAGATCTTCGGCCCCACCCGGGACTGGGAGTGCTACTGCGGCAAGTACAAGCGTGTCCGCTTCAAGGGCATCATCTGTGAGCGCTGTGGCGTCGAGGTGACGCGCGCCAAGGTGCGTCGTGAGCGGATGGGCCACATCGAGCTGGCCGCCCCGGTCACCCACATCTGGTACTTCAAGGGTGTCCCGTCGCGCTTGGGCTACCTGCTGGATCTGGCGCCGAAGGATCTCGAGAAGATCATCTACTTCGCCGCCTACGTCATCGTCGGTGTCGACGAGGAGCTGCGCCACAACGAGCTCAGCACCCTCGAGGCCGAGATGGAGGTCGAGAAGAAGGCCGTCGCCGATCAGCGCGACGCCGATCTCGAGGCCCGCGCGCAGAAGCTCGAGGCCGACCTGGCCGAGCTGGAGGCCGAGGGCGCCAAGTCCGATGTGCGTCGCAAGGTCAAGGACGGCGGCGAGCGCGAGATGCGTCAGCTGCGCGACCGCGCCCAGCGTGAGCTGGACCGCCTCGACGAGATCTGGACCACCTTCACCAAGCTGGCCGTCAAGCAGCTCATCGTCGACGAGGTGCTCTACCGCGAGCTCGTCGACCGCTACGGCGAGTACTTCACCGGTGCCATGGGTGCGGAGTCCATCCAGAAGCTGATGGAGAACTTCGACATCGAGGCCGAGGCCGAGTCGCTGCGCGAGACCATCCGCAGCGGTAAGGGCCAGAAGAAGCTGCGCGCGCTCAAGCGGCTCAAGGTCGTCGCGGCTTTCCAGACCAACGGCAACTCGCCCATGGGCATGGTGCTCGACGCGGTTCCGGTGATCCCGCCGGAGCTGCGCCCGATGGTTCAGCTCGACGGTGGCCGCTTCGCCACCTCCGACCTGAACGACCTGTACCGCCGCGTGATCAACCGCAACAACCGCCTCAAGCGACTGATCGACCTCGGCGCGCCCGAGATCATCGTCAACAACGAGAAGCGGATGCTGCAGGAGTCCGTCGACGCGCTGTTCGACAACGGCCGTCGTGGTCGCCCGGTCACCGGTCCGGGCAACCGCCCGCTGAAGTCCCTGAGCGATCTGCTCAAGGGCAAGCAGGGTCGGTTCCGTCAGAACCTGCTCGGCAAGCGTGTCGACTACTCGGGCCGTTCGGTCATCGTCGTCGGCCCGCAGCTCAAGCTGCACCAGTGCGGTCTGCCGAAGCTGATGGCGCTCGAGCTGTTCAAGCCGTTCGTCATGAAGCGGCTGGTGGATCTCAACCACGCGCAGAACATCAAGTCCGCCAAGCGGATGGTCGAGCGTCAGCGTCCCCAGGTGTGGGATGTCCTCGAAGAGGTCATCGCCGAGCACCCGGTGCTGCTGAACCGTGCGCCCACCCTGCACCGCCTGGGTATCCAGGCCTTCGAGCCGCAGCTGGTGGAAGGCAAGGCCATCCAGCTGCACCCGCTGGTGTGTGAGGCGTTCAACGCCGACTTCGACGGTGACCAGATGGCCGTGCACCTGCCGCTGTCGGCGGAGGCGCAGGCCGAGGCGCGCATCCTGATGCTGTCGTCGAACAACATCCTGTCCCCGGCGTCGGGTCGCCCGCTGGCGATGCCGCGTCTGGATATGGTGACCGGCCTGTTCTACCTGACCCGTCTCGACGAGAAGGGTGTCGGCACCTACCGTGCCGCCGGCAAGGACTCCCCGGAGGAGGGCGTGTACTCCTCGCCCGCCGAGGCGCAGATGGCCGTCGACCGCGGTGAGCTCACCGTGCGTTCGATGATCAAGGTCCGGCTCACCGAGCAGCGCCCGCCGAAGGACATCGAGGCGGAGCTGTTCCCCGAGGGCTGGCAGCGCGGCGACGCGTGGCTGGCCGAGACCACCCTGGGTCGCGTGCTGTTCAACGATCTGCTCCCGGCGGACTACGCGTTCATCAACGAGCCGATGCCGAAGAAGCGGCAGGCCACGATCATCAACGATCTGGCCGAGCGGTACCCGATGATCGTCGTCGCGCAGACCGTCGACAAGCTCAAGGACGCCGGCTTCTACTGGGCCACGCGTTCGGGTGTCACCGTCTCCATGTCGGACGTGCTCGTTCCGCCGGAGAAGGCCGACATCATGGAGCGGTACGAGGGCATGGCCGATCAGATCGAGAAGAAGTACCAGCGTGGTGCGCTCGATCACCAGGAGCGCAACAACGCCCTGGTCAAGATCTGGCAGGAAGCGACCGAAGAGGTCGGTACGGCGCTGCGTTCGCACTACCCGGCCGACAACCCGATCATCACGATCGTCGACTCGGGCGCGACCGGTAACTTCACCCAGACCCGTACCCTCGCCGGTATGAAGGGTCTGGTGACGAACCCCAAGGGTGAGTTCATCCCGCGCCCGATCAAGTCCTCGTTCCGTGAGGGCCTGACCGTGCTCGAGTACTTCATCAACACCCACGGTGCTCGTAAGGGTCTGGCCGATACCGCGCTGCGTACCGCCGACTCGGGTTACCTGACCCGTCGTCTGGTGGACGTCTCGCAGGATGTCATCGTGCGCGAGCACGACTGTGGCACCGAGCGCGGCATCGTCGTGCCGATCGCGGAGAAGCAGGCCGACGGCTCGCTCATCCGGGACGCGCACGTCGAGACCTCGACCTACGCTCGCACCCTGGCGACCGACGCGGTCGACGCCGGCGGCAACGTGGTTGTGGCCAAGGGCGCCGATCTCGGCGACCCGGCCCTGGAGGCGCTGCTCGAGGCCGGTATCACCGAGGTGAAGGTCCGCTCCGTGCTGACCTGCACCACCGGCACCGGCGTCTGCGCCACCTGCTACGGCCGCTCGATGGCCACCGGCAAGCTGGTCGACATCGGCGAGGCCGTCGGCATCGTCGCCGCCCAGTCCATCGGTGAGCCGGGTACCCAGCTGACCATGCGTACCTTCCACCAGGGTGGTGTCGCCGGCGACGACATCACCGGTGGTCTGCCGCGTGTCCAGGAGCTCTTCGAGGCCCGTGTCCCCAAGGGCAAGGCGCCGATCGCGGAGGTCTCGGGCCGGGTGCGCCTCGAGGACGACGACCGCTTCTACAAGATCACCATCATCCCGGACGACGGTTCCGACGATGTGGTCTACGACAAGCTGTCGAAGCGTCAGCGTCTGCGCGTGTTCAAGCACGACGACGGCACCGAGCGCCTGCTGGCCGACGGTGACCACGTGGAGGTGGGTCAGCAGCTGCTCGAGGGCGCTGCCGATCCGCACGAGGTGCTGCGCGTGATGGGTCCGCGTCAGGTGCAGGTGCACCTGGTCCACGAGGTCCAGGAGGTCTACCGCTCGCAGGGTGTGTCGATCCACGACAAGCACATCGAGGTCATCGTGCGCCAGATGCTGCGTCGCGTGACGATCATCGATTCGGGTGCGACCGAGTTCCTGCCCGGTTCGCTCACCGAGCGCGCCGAGTTCGAGGCCTCGAACCGTCGCGTGGTCGCCGAGGGCGGCGAGCCCGCCTCCGGCCGTCCGGTGCTGATGGGTATCACCAAGGCGTCGCTGGCCACCGATTCGTGGCTGTCGGCGGCCTCCTTCCAGGAGACCACCCGAGTGCTGACGGACGCGGCGATCAACTGCCGCTCCGACAAGCTGATCGGCCTGAAGGAGAACGTGATCATCGGTAAGCTCATCCCGGCCGGTACCGGTATCAACCGTTACCGCAACATCCAGGTGCAGCCGACCGAGGAGGCCCGTGCCGCCGCGTACGCGGTGCCGTCCTACGACGACACCTACTACTCGCCGGACAGCTTCGGCTCCTCCACCGGTGCCGCGGTGCCGCTGGACGACTACGGTTTCAGCGACTACCGCTAGGCAGTAGCCGGAACGCCCCGCTCCTTCCGAGGAGCGGGGCGTTCGTCGTCAGTGGGCCGCCGTGGTTCGGTATCGTGGACTCATGACCGCGGCCTATGACCACTACCCCGAGCTACACCGGTTGGTCGAGCAGCTACGACCCGAGACCGCGCCGGCGGCTCGCGAGGCATTGCTGCGTCTGGTCAAGTCCAGCACCCCTGACCGGCTTGCGGCGCTGCCGACCTTCGACGGACCGGAAGACCTCAGCGAGCGTATGGACGACGAATTGTTCGATGCGCAGTGACCCTGGTAGTCGACGCGAATGTGCTTGTCGCGGTGATGAATCGCAAGGACAAGCGTCACGCCGAAATGAAGGATTACCTGTCCTCGCGGACCGACTCCTTCATTGTGACGCCCTACATCGTTGCTGAGGTGACCTACCTGCTGCAGAAATACGCTGGTGCGCATGCCGAGATACAGTTCATGGAGACGGTGCGTGATGGTGTGTTCTGTGAGGAGTTCGAGCCCGGCGACGCTAGCCGCATCGTCGAGCTGATGAAACAGTTCGACAGCTTCCCGCTCGGTGCGGCCGATGCCTCATTGATCGCCGTCGCCGAGCGCCTGCAAGTCCGTGACATAGCCTCGGCTGACCACCACTTTCGTGCGGTCCGCACCGCGGGCCTCGACTACATCAACGTCGTCCCTTAGCCCGCGTGGCGGTGTGTCCGCGTCAGGTGCACTTGGTCCACGAGGTCTACCGCTCGCAGGGTGTGTCGATCCGTCATTGCGGGCCGGTACCGGTATCAACCGTTACCGCAACATCCAGGTGCAGCCGACCGAGGAGGCCCGTGCCGCCGCGTACGCGGTGCCGTCCTACGACGACACCTACTACTCGCCGGACAGCTTCGGCTCGTCGACGGGTGCCGCGGTGCCGCTGGACGACTACGGTTTCAGCGACTACCGCTAGTCGGGCTACCGCTGGTCGATAGCGCGAACGCCCCGCTTCTTCTCGAAGCGGGGCGTTCGTCGTTGGGGAGAACGGCTGGTTCGGTAGGACCAGGGCCGTCTGGTGTCACCGCTCACCGAGTGCCTGGTGGCGGTGGACGGTCAGCCCGCCGAGCCGGTGAGGAGGCCGCCGAGACCTGCCGAGCCGCTGTCGCCGGGGCCCGGGTTGGTCGGCTTGGGGAGCACGTTCACCGTGATGGTCTTCGAGCTCACCAGTTCCTGGACGGCTTTGATCTCGTGGGTGCCGGTGGTGGTCGGCGTCCAGGTGATCGTCGCCTTGCCGCCGGAGACCGATACCGGGTCGCCGATCGGGGTGCCGTTGTCGGTGAAGGTCACCTTGAACAGGAACGAGGTGACGGTGACGTCGGCGGTCACGGTGTACGAGGTGTCGACGTAGTGGGTGGTTCCGCTGACCGAAACGGACTGGACGAGTGCCGATGCCTGCGGTGCGACGAGCACGGCGGCCGCCGCGATCGCGCCGAAGGCGGTGAGGCCGGCACCGGCCCGTCGGGTGCTGGTGAAGCTCATGGGTACTCCTGATTCGCGCTGGCCCACTGATGTGGGTGAGCCAGACAGTAGCGAGCGAAGTGCCGACCTGTTCGGGAAACTGAAATAACAGTGCTTCAATCTGGGGTGGTCAGTCGGTGGCGGACTCGACAAGCTCGGGCCGTCGCGAGGGTGCGGTGCGGGCGTGGGTGGTGTACAGGGTCAGGCCGACGAAGGTGAGGCCACCGACGAGGTTGCCGACCACCGTGGGGATCTCGTTCCAGATCAGGTAGTCGCCGAGGGAGAAGTCGCCGCCGAGCAGCAGTCCGGAGGGGAACAGGAACATGTTGACGATGGAGTGCTCGAAGCCCATGTAGAAGAAGAGCATGATCGGCATCCACATCGCGATCACCTTGCCTGACACCGAGGTCGACATCATCGCGGCGACGACGCCGGTGGAGACCATCCAGTTGCACAGCACCGCCCGGATGAACAGGGTGAGCATGCCTGCCGCACCGTGATCGGCGTAGCCGACGGTGCGGGATTCGCCGATCTCGCCGAGCTTTTCGCCGACGGCGCTCGGGTCGACGGAGAAGCCCATGGTGAGGATGATCGCCATCATCACGGCGACGGTGAACGCGCCCGCGAAGTTGCCGACGAACACCAGCCCCCAGTTGCGCAGCATCGAACGCATGGTGACGCCGCGTCGCTTGTCCAGCAGGGCGAGCGGAACGAGGGTGAAAACGCCGGTGAGCAAGTCGAATCCGAGCAGATACAGCATGCAGAAGCCGACGGGGAACAGCACGGCGCCGAGTAGTGGCTCGCCCGTGTTCACCGTGATGGTGACCGCGAACGCCGCGGCGAGGGCGAGGATCGCCCCGGCCATGTAGGCGCGGATCACGGTGTCGCGGGTGGACATGAACGCTTTGGCCTCGCCCGCATCGATCATCTTCTCGACGAAGTCGGCCGGTTTGAGATAGGACATGCAACCCCGATTCGTAGTGCTTGGCAGCACTGTAGTTTTCGCCGCCGAGATTGCCTGCCGATCACCGGAGGTTGCACCTGCGTAAATAGTGGTATTCCACTATGGCGATTGAGTGACGGTGAATGTCAGGCTGGCTGGGTCACCCACCGAGGAGTTACGTATGCAACCGATCATGAGCAAGTCCGACGCCGCCGACCTTGTCGTAGCCGCCCGCATCCGCAAGGACCTGACCTGGGCTGATATCGCGGAGAAGCTGGGCAGCCCGCTGGTCTGGACGACGGCGGCCCTGCTCGGCCAGCACCCGATGACCGCGGAGCAGGCCGCGACCGTCTGCGCCCTGCTCGACCTCGACGACGCCGTCGCCGAGAGTCTGCGGCTGCAGCCCTCCCGCGGCGCCGATCCGGCCCAGCTCGCCGATCCCACTATCTACCGGCTGGTCGAAGCGGTGTCGGTGTACGGCCCCGCGCTCAAGGCGTTGATCCACGAGGAGTTCGGTGACGGCATCATGAGCGCGATCAACTTCAACATCGATATCGCGCGCCGCCCGCACCCCGACGGCGATCGCGTGGTGATCACCCTCGACGGGAAGTTCCTCGACTACCGCTGGTAGTCGGGTTCCGGCTGGTCGGCGACGGTCTGCGACTCGGGATCGCCGAGCGGGACCGAAGCCGGTTCGCCGAGCCGGACCCCGATCACGCCGATGAGAATCAAAGCGCCGCCGAGCAATTGGATCGGGCGCGGTGCCTCGTCGAGTAGCGCCCAGGCGAACAGCAGCGCGGCGAGCACTTCGGTCAGCGCGACGAACGAGGCGAGGCGGGAACCGAGCCTGCGGGTGGCGGCGATGCCGGTGACGTAGGCGATCGCCGCGGTGACGATGCCGATGAGCAGGACCGGAACCCACCACGGAGTCCGGAAATCGGCGAAGGCGACAGTGTTGGTGGTGGCGCGCAGTGGCACGATGCCGACCGCGCCTGCCAGCAGGAGTATCGCACCGCCGATGAGCAGGCCGCCCGCGGCGAGCACGGTGCCCGGCAGGTCGCCACCCTGGGCGGAGAGCACGAAATACGCCGCGGCGCCGAACATTGCGCCGAAGGCCCAGACGATGCCGACGGGATCGACTGTCAGCCCGGAGGCCACGTCGAGCACCAGGAGCAGGCCGGTGATTCCGAGGACGCCGCCCGCCACCGTCGCGGCGCCGGGACGCTGTCGATGCCGCGCCCACAGCCAGCCGACGACGGCGATCGGTGCGGTGTACTCGATGAGCAGCGCGGCCCCGACCGTCATGTGCGCGACGGCGTTGAAGTACGCGAGCTGGGTTCCCGCGACCGCGATCAGCCCATACGCGACGATGAGTTTCCGGTTGTCGCGCAGTAGATTCCACTGACCACGCAGCTGCGGCAGGGCCAGCGGAAGCAGGACGATACCGGCGAGCAGGACCCGGACCGCGACCACGGCCGCGGCGCTCCAGCCCGCGTTCATCAGCCCGCGGGCCAGCGGCCCCGACAGTCCGAACGAGGCGGCCGAAGCCAGCGCGAACAGCAGGCCCGTCCGCATCCGCGTCGCGCTGTCATGAGTCAAGGTCGCCATGACTGATGACGGTAAGGAGCCTGCGGTAATATGTCAACGTGGTTTTTGCTCATGACACCGAGGCGGCGTTGCTGGCGGCGGTCGAACTGGTCAACTCCGCGGAGTATCCCGACACCCTGACCGAGCCCG
Source organism: Nocardia rhizosphaerae (assembly GCF_042650365.1). Taxonomy (NCBI): domain Bacteria; kingdom Bacillati; phylum Actinomycetota; class Actinomycetes; order Mycobacteriales; family Nocardiaceae; genus Nocardia; species Nocardia rhizosphaerae. The sequence goes on along the minus strand of NZ_JBHSBA010000006.1, from coordinate 25,835 downwards.
CGCAGCTCGCCGAGTTCTTCCACCGGCATGTCTACACCGGCGCGCACACCGGCGACGCCGCCGAGCTGGCCGCCGTGCGGGCCTTGCGCGCCCCGCTCCGGCGCCTGCTGACCAGCGACCGCGACACCGCGGTCACCTCGGTGAACCAGATTCTCGCCGAGCATCGCGCGGTGCCGCAGCTGGTCCGGCACGGCAATGTCGACTACCACGTGCACGCGGTACCCGCGGCGGCCCCGCTGCCGGTACGGATCGCCGTCGAAACGGCCATGGCGATGATCGACCTGATTCGCGCCGACGAACTGAGCCGCCTTTCGGTCTGCGCCGACGAGACCTGCGACGGCCTGGTGCTCGACCTGTCGCGCAACCGGTCGCGGCGCTACTGCAGCACCGCCTGCGGCAATCGCAACGCGGTCGCCGCGTATCGCGCCAGGCAGCGCTGATCAGCCCCGCTACGGCAAGGCGCGTCAGCGCGGGTGGCGCACCGGCGGGCACTTCTTGCCTGCCAGATGGCATTTCTCCTCGAAGCCGGCGGGCAGCCAGGTGCCATTGCGTAACACCGGATGATTCGGGAAGTACTGCAGCGTGGCCGTGACGAACATCAGTGGCGCCCAAGCGGTTCGGATTTGCAGCTGCTGGAGCACGCCGGTGCTGTCCGGGAAGCGGCAGCCGACCAGATCGGGTCGGGTGAGGTCGATGCTCTCCAGCGCCGACCAGTGCAGTGAGAACGCTCGGTCGGGGTTGGCCAGGTGCACCCGGTGATTCGAGATCATCGCCGACCCGGGCCGTTCGGCCACCCAGCGGGGTTGCGCCGCGGACGCGGCCCGCGAGCGCCGCGACTCATTGCGCACCGCGTTGCCGAAGTGCTGCACGGCGCCGAGCGCGGTGTGGCCGTCGGCCTGGGTTCTGCTCGGCACCCAGCGGCCGTCGCCGAGCCCACGCCAGGTGAACCAGTGCACCCCGCCGTCGGCCAGACAGACTTCCCCCGCCTCGATCCGCACCCGCGTCGCGGTCGACGGGATCTGCGCGACCCGCCCGGCCGCGATCTGCTCGGCCACCCCGCAGGTGTAGAGCAGATAGTCGTCGAACCACGTCCATCCGGCCTGTTCGGCCAGCGCTCGTTCGATATCGGCCAGCGGGTCGAACACGTCTCTCACCACCCACTCCTGCGTGCGCTCACGGTCAGCGCGCGATTCCTGCCTCAACGGTAGCGGAGGGTGGTGACCAGGCTCGGCGCTCGCGGTCGGGTGCGCGAACCGTGTTCGCCGGAGTGGCTCGGCCACGGTCAGCCGTCTATGCGCCACCGCGGCCCGCCGGGCCGGCGCCGCCGGGGAGCGGGCACCGTCGCGGGTCGGTGTCGGGCGTGCGGCTCAGGGCGCGCCGGTGACGTAGGCGATCGCGGTGTCGATCGCGGGCTGGCCACCCGCCATCGCGTAACCGGCCAGCGCGCCGATCGCGGCACCGGCGACGGTCGCCACCGGCACGGTGATGAAGTCGAGAACGAACAGCCCGAGCGGGAAGCCGAGCACGAAACCGATGGCCGCGCCGATGGCGGCACCCTGGATGATCTCCGGCTGCAGCCGCTGTGCTTCGGCGAAGAAGCGTTCCTGGGCGCTGATGTCGCGGAGCGGGGCGTCGGCCGCGGCGTCCGGGGCGAGCGTGAGGCGGGCGCCCTCGGCATCGATGACCGGGGTCAGCGGCACGGTGTGCTCACCGACGCGCACCAGCATCGGCAGCGCGGCGATCACCGCGCCGGATGCGTCGGTGATCGCGACGACCTGCTCGTCGTTGGTCAGCTGGAACCGGCCCGCGTCGAGCGTGGTCACCACCGAGTGCCGGTCCTCGGTCAGCGCGATCTGGTAGCCGATCTCCTCGTCGACCCCGCGCAGCTGGATTTCCGGCCTGCTGTCCGCGGACTCGGCGGACAGCGGCGTGCTCTCCGGCCTGCCGTCCGCCGCGCCGGGCTCGGCGGCCCCGATCCCGGTCGCTGACAGGGTGAGCCCCGCCGCCAGCAGCGCCGCACCGATTACCGTGCCGATCCTCATCCCGCAAGCCTCCCGCTGCCTCATCCGGGACCGAATCGTCCCGTTCATCGCGGCAAACCTAACCGTTGCCCGGCGATTCGGAAAGTCCTCGGGCGCACGGGGTCAGCGGGCAGCCCCCGCGAGTGGGCGACGGGCGAAGTCGGGAGCGCGTTCGGGTCGCAGGCCGATGCCGCCGAGGTAGCCGGTGAGTCCGGCGAGCACCGGCACGGCGTCGACCATCCGCAAGGGGAGCGGCGCGGTGTGCAGGGCGCCGCGCAGCGCCGGCTCGATGAGCAATTCGTGTTCGCCACGCTGGGAGCGCTGGGTGAACCGGGCGGGGAGCATCCGCCTACGCTGCACCCGCTCGAGATCGGCGTCGGTGAGGGTACCGTCCAGCAGCGGTCGGGCGAGCGAGCGTGCCGTGGCGACGGCATCCTGTACCGCGAGGTTCACTCCGACACCCCCCACCGGCGACATGGTGTGCGCGGCATCGCCGATGCACAGCAGCCCCGGCACATGCCATCGTTCGAGCATGCCGACGGTGACCTCGAGCAGCTTGACGTCGTCCCAGCTACGGATGGCCGCGAGCGCGGTCGCAGGCCAGGCGAACAGTTCGGCGAGCCGATCGCGCAGCCACTGGACATCGTGGATGGCCCGCAGGGTCGCGTCGCGGCCCTTCTCGATGATGTAGCCGGTCTGGTAGTAGTCACCGCGGTCGATCGCGACCGCGGAGTTGCCTGCGGTGAATCGGGCCTGCACGGCGCCACTCGCGGTGTCGTGCACCGATTTCGGGATGCGGAAGAACCACATGTCCATCGGCACGTTCTCCGGCTTCTGCCGCAGGCCCGCCGCCGCGCGGGTGACGGAATCCCTTCCATCGCAGGCGATCACGAGGCCGGCGCGCAGGGTGTGGACGGTGCCGTCGGCGTCCAGGTAGCGCACCCCGGTGACGGTGCCCGACCCGTGGAGCAGTCCGGTGACGGTGGAGCGCATCCGCAGCGTGCAGGTGGGTTCGGCGGTGGCGGCGCGCGCGAGCAGGTCGAGGAAGTCCCACTGCGGGACCATCGCGATGTGGCGGTAACGGCCCGGGATCCGGGTCAGGTCGGCGGCGACGATCTCGCGGTCGCCTGCGTACATGGACAGCGTGGTCAGCCTCGATTGCGGCAGCCGGGCGAATTCGGTGCCGAGCCCGAGCTCGTCCAGCAGGCGCACGGTCGACGGGTGGACGGTGTCTCCGCGGAAGTCGCGCAGGAAGTCGGGGTGCTTCTCCAGCACGGTCACCTCGACGCCCGCCCTCGCCAGCAGGAGGCCGGTCATCATCCCGGCAGGGCCGCCGCCGACGACGACGCAGGTGGTGGTGTCCATTGTCTCCCCCTTGAAAGTCTGTGCCTACGACGCAGCGTAGTAGTCGAATCTCGGCGGCGTCCCGGATTTCGCTGATTCGGCGCGCTCGCGGACCCCACCAGGCGGGGAATCCTCGAGCGGCTCGGTCGTGGCCCCGCCAGTGTCAGCGAATTGGCCGAACACTTCGAGATGACCCTCACCGGCATCAAGAAGCACATCGGGCTACTCGAACGGGCGGGCATGGTGGTCACCGAGAAGCATGGCCGGGTCCGGTACTGCCGGATCGGCGACCACGTCTTCGACCGGGAGGTGGCATGGATGCAGGGAAACCGGCAGATGCTCGAAGCCCGGATGGACCGTCTCGGCTCCGGCATGGAGGTCGGTCTCAACGACAGCTACCGAGCCCTCGACGCGCTGCTCGCCGCGGGCAACTGAGGCCGGGGCGTCCGGCTCCGTGGGGATACCCTGCCGGACGTCAGCGGTGATCGCAGCCGGTAGCCCGCTTGCGCGGCTTCAGCCGCAGGGGCGGCAGCGGCGGCGCGGGAATCCGCTCGTCGGGTCCGTGCCCGGCGATGTCGGCGAAACGCGCCGTATCCCTGGCCTCCCAGGCCGCGCGGGCCGCCACGATCTCGTCGTGACTGCGGCCGACGAAGTTCCACCACATCACCAGTTCCTCGGCGAAGGGCTCGCCGCCGAGCAGCGCGAGGTGGGCGCCGCCGGCACTGGTCAGCGACAGCTCGGCGCGGTCGGTGCCCAGATACAGCAGCGGGCCCGCGGCGAGGTCGGTGCCGTCGACCACCACCGTCCCGTCGATCACCAGGACCGCGTGTTCGAAAGCGCGTTCCACCGGCAGCCCCACCTCGGCACCCGGATCGAGCACGATATCGGCGCCGACGATCGGGGTGTAGGCCCGCGCCGGTGAGGTGACCCCACCGAGCGAACCGATCAGCACCGTCGCCCGCAGCCCCGGCTCCTCGTGGACCGGCAGTTCGCGATGCTGTTCGAAATGCGGGTCGACCCCGGTCGCGGTGCCGGGCAGGGCGATCCACAGTTGCAGGCCGTTGCCCGCCTGCGCACCCGGCACCCCGAACTCCGAATGCGCGATGCCGCGGCCGGAGGTCATCAGGTTCAGCTGGCCCGGTTCGATCTCCACATCCGAGCCGACGGAATCACGGTGCCGGATCCGTCCGTCGAACGGCCAGGTCACCGTCTGCAAGCCGATGTGCGGATGCGGGAGGATATCGGGGGAGGCGCCGGTCGTGGTGACGGTCGGCGAGCCGAACCGGTCAAGGAAGCACCACGCGCCGACGGTCGGCAGATCACGTTGCGGCAGTGTGCGTTCCACATACACGCCGCGGACCCCGCCCAAAGGCACCTCCCTGGCCGGGAACAGCTCGGCGATCGGGCCTGGACCGGGCGACGGCTCGCACACCGCCTCGGTGGGATCGGCCTCCAGATCGCTCATCGAGCGATGCCCTTGCCCACCACATGCGCGTCGTACTCGGGATGCTTGTCCAGCCAGCCACGGATGAACGGGCAGTGCGCGGTGATGGTGCGCCCGCGCGCGATCACGTCCTCGACGGCGAGGCGCGCCAGCGTGCTGCCGATGCCCTTGCCCGCGAACCCGCCGTCGATCTCGGTGTGGATGAAGTCGGTGTCGTTACCGCGCTCGATGTACTCGGCGAAGCCGGCCGGCTCACCGTCGTAGAACACGTCGTAGCGGCTCCGCTCCGGGTTGTTCACGACGCGCCGCTCCGGCTCGGCGACCGGCTCGGCGGCGGGGGTTGCCTCGGACATCTTGCGCTCCTTCCGCACCCGAACGGGGTGCGCGCTCAGGATCGATACGCGGTTGAACGCGCCGATCGTGATGGCGATCCAGATGATCACCGAGATCTGCTCCTGCGACCAATGCTCGCGCGCCACCGCGTATTCCCGGTCGGTCGGCTCCTCGTCGGGCAGCGTGGTGACCGCCTCGGCCAGGCCGAGCGCCGCCCGCTCGGCGGGTGAGTAGGTACCGCCGCGTCGCCACGCGGGCAGGACCGCCACCTCCTGCGCGGTCAATCCGGCGCCGGTGCCCGCGCGTTCGTGCACATCGAGGCAGTAGGGGCAGCCGTTCATCTGCGACACCCGCAGATTGATCAGCTCGATCAGCCTCCGGTCGATGCCAGCGGCCGCGGCGGCGGCGCGGACTTCGGCCGCCGTCGCGCTCATCGCCTTGAAAATCGCCGGGTGCTGCTTGTCGATCCATACGCGTTCGCGCTGTTCGCTCACCCCTGCGATGCTAGCGCCGGATGCGGGCCACGCGCCGCGAGCCGCTATTCGCGCCCGACGGAGGTGAACGACATGTCCGGGTACCTGGTGCCCGCTACCTGCGCGGCGATCGGCTCCAGCGTCGCGAGCTCGTCCTGGCTCAGCCGCAGCGTCGCCGCCGCGACGTTCTCGGCCAGCCGGGTCCGCTTGCGGGTACCCGGGATCGGCACCACCGCCAGCTCGTGCACGGTGGCCCGCGCGTGCACCCAGGCCAGCGCCACCTGTGCCCGGCTCGCCCCGTGCGCCTCGGCGATCGCGGCGAGCGGCGCGAGCAGTTCGGCGTTGTGGTCGGCGTTGGCGCCGGTGAACCGCGGCTGCCGCCTGCGGAAGTCCTCGTCGCCCAGCTCGTTCGCGGTGCGGAAGGCGCCGGTGAGGAATCCGCGCCCGAGCGGCGAATAGGGCACGAACGTCACCCCGAGTTCGGCGGCGGCCGGTACCGCGGTGCGCTCCACGTCACGGGAGAACAGCGACCACTCCGATTGCAGGGCCGCGATCGGATGCACCGCGTGCGCGGCGCGCAGTTCGTCGCCGGTCACCTCGGACAGGCCGAGCGCGCGCACCTTGCCCGCCGCGACGAGTTCGGCCATCGCGCCGACGGTGTCCTCGATCGGCACGGCCGGATCGCGCCGGTGCAGGTAGTACAGGTCGATCACCTCTACGTCGAGCCTGCGCAGGCTGGCCTCGACGGCGGCGCGGAGATAACCGGGGGAGTTGTCGATGCCGCGGTACACCGGGTCGTCGGCCTTGCGGACCAGGCCGAACTTGGTGGCGATCACCAGCTCGTCGCGGTGGGCGCCGACGAACCCGGACAGGAACTCCTCGTTGTGGCCGCAGCCGTAGGCGTCGGCGGTGTCGAACAGGGTGACGCCGAGTTCGAGCGCGTGCTCGAGGGTGGCGCGCGCTTCGGCCGGATCGCTGCGGCCGTAGAACTCGCTGATGCCCATGCACCCGAGGCCCTGCCCGCCGATCGATGGGCCGTCGGAGCCTCCGGTGGTGGTCGGCAGTGTCGAGGTGGTGCTCATGTGTCGGATCCTTCGCACGTCGGCACGGTGAGCGCGGCCGGGCGCTCGATATCGGATCTGCCCTCGTAGAGGGCGATCTTGTAGTCGAGCACGGCCACGGTCTGCTGAAGTTCCGCGATCTTGTCGAGCACGTCGGATCTGGTCTGCCGGAACATCTCCAGCCGGGCCGGGTAGGTGTGCTCCCCGGCCCTGACCAGTTCGGCGTAGCGGATCATGTCGGCCACCGGCATGCCGGTGAGCCGCAGCCGGGTGATCAGCGCCAGCCACTCCAGATCCCGATCGGTGAAGCGCCGGTTGCCGGTGTGGTCGCGGCCGATGTAGCCCATCAGCCCGATCCGCTCGTACCAGCGCAGCGTGTCGCGGCTGAGCCCGGACAGTTCGGCGACCTCGCCGATCGAGTAGCGCGGGCGCGTTCGTTGGTCGTCCCCGCTCGCGGTGAGCAGAGCCGTGTCCTGATCCATCGTGCTCGTCCCTTCTCGTGGAACCCCGCCGACGCTAGCCAGCTGGAGTGCGCTCCAAGCAAGACCCATTGTCGCGGGACGAGCGGGATTCAGCTGTAGTCCGGCAGCTCCTGGACGGCCCACCGATTGCCGTCGGGATCCTTGAAGAAGGTGAACAGGCCCCAGCCCATGTCCTGCACCGGCGTCGCCGCCACGCCTGCGGCCACCAGCTGCTCGTAGGCCTGCTGCGCGCTCGGGACCACCATCTGCATGCCCTCGACACTGCCCGGCGCCGCGCCGGTGATCCCGCGGCCGATGCAGATCGAGCAGCCCGAGCCCGGCGGGGTGAGCTGGACGAAACGGATGTCCGGGCTCGGCGAGTGGTCGTGATCGGCGTTGAAACCGATGCTCGTGTAGAAATCCTTGGCTCGATCGACATCGGTGACCGGGATGGCGACGAGTTCGATTTTCCAGTCCATACCGCCAAGCATGGCACCGGACACCGACACGAACGTAGTGTGGATCACATGGCTGGTAAGGACATCGACCGGATCAGGGCCCGCTCGGCCTGGGAGACGGTCAAGGAGAGCCCGGTGATCACCGCCATCGCGGTGGCGCCGGTGGTACTCGTACTCGGCGTGGTCTGGTGGCTGACGAACGGATTCGTCGCCTTCCTGCTGCTGGTGCTGCTCGGGGTCGGCATCGTCATCGGCGGCAAACTGCTGAAGTAGGCCGCGATGCGCTCACCGGGGGACGTGGAAGTACGTCAGCTCGCCCGAACCTGGGTCGACCTGTGCCCACGACCGGTCGAACTCGATGACGGCCAATGCCGAGGTGGGGAACTTGCGGCTGAGCTCGGTGGCCTGATCGGAATCGCGGTTGGCCGCCAGTTCCCAAGCGGTCCACGGGATTCCGGGCACGTGGCCGATCACGAGCAGGGTGCCGATCGTGGCATCGGTGAGCTGGATCAGCTCGATCAGGGTGTGCGGGTCGGCCTCGTAGATCTCGTCGGTGTATTCCACCGGCGCGGCGATGCCGGTCACGGCCAGGGTCTGCCTGGTGCGGGTGGCGGTCGAGCAGCGAACCGCGTCGATCGGCGGCTGGGTGGCGCGCAGCCAGTCGCCGGCCAGCCCGGCCTCCCGTTGGCCCCGCGGCGCCAGCGGGCGCGCGTGATCCGCGACGCCGTCGGGGTACGCCGATTTTCCGTGCCGCATCAAGATGAGAGTCACCGCCATGGCCACCACCGTAATAGCGACCGCCGGTGAGGTAGCGGTCACACTCGAGGCACACTGAAAGCCACGTCACCGTAGACGGGTTCGTGGCCCACCCGCCACGGGCCCGCCGCGGACGGCGTCTCGAGCCACCGACCACACATTTCGAGGATCTGCACACTATGGCCTACGTCATCACGCAGCGTTGTTGCAACGACGCCAGCTGCGTCACCGAGTGCCCGGTCGACTGCATTCGCCCGACTCCCGACCAGCCGGAGTTCGCCACGGCGGAGATGCTCTACATCGACCCCGACACCTGCATCGACTGCGGCGCCTGTGTCGATGCCTGCCCGGTGGACGCCATCTTCTCCGAGGACGATCTGCCCGCCTCGCTGGCCAGGTACCGCGAGATCAACGCCGCCTACTTCCAGCGCCACCCGCTGGAGTCGAACTTCGATCCGCTGGTCACCCCGGCCAGGCCACCCAAGGATCTCGGCACTCTGCGCGTGGCCATCGTCGGGGCGGGGCCCGCCGCCTGCTACGCCGCCGACGAACTGCTGCGGCGCAGTGATGTGGAGGTGGAGATGTTCGACCGGCTGCCGACCCCGTGGGGTCTGGTCAGGGCCGGTGTCGCCCCGGACCACGCGGGCACCAAGAACGTGGCGAACATGTTCGACTCGGCCTTCCGCCGCGACACCCTGCAGTACTACCTCAATGTCGAGGTCGGCGAGCACATCGACCATCGGGAACTGCTCGACCACCACCACGCGGTGATCTACGCCGTCGGCGCGTCGAGCGACCGCAAGCTCGGGGTGCCCGGCGAGGATCTGCCAGGCAGTCATTCGGCCACCGAGTTCGTGGCCTGGTACAACGGCCATCCCGATTTCGCCGACCGCGAGTTCGACCTGTCCGGTGAGCGCGCGGTGATCGTCGGCAACGGCAATGTCGCCCTCGACGTGGCCCGCGTGCTCACCGTCGACCCGGACGAGCTGGCCAAGACCGATATCGCCGACCACGCGCTGGACGCCCTGCGGCGCAGCAATATCCGCGAGGTGGTGATCCTCGGCAGGCGCGGTCCGCTGCAGGCGGCCTACAGCACGCCGGAGTTCCTGGCGCTGACCCACCTCAAGGGTGTCGACGTGGTCGTCGACCCGGCCGAACTCGAGCTCGACCCGCACAGCCGGGCCCTGCTCGACGATCCGAACATCGAGCCGTCGCTGCGCCTGAAATACACCCTCGCCGAGGAATACTCGACCGCGAGCCACGACCCGTCGCACAAGCGGATCGTCTTCCGCTACCTGGCGACGCCGACCGCGGTGCACGGCACCGACAAGGCCACCGGGATCGAGTTCGCGCACAACGAGCTCACCCAGGAGAACGGGCAGCTGGTGGCCACCGCCACCGGCCGCACCGAGACCATGGAGACCGGACTTGTGCTGCGCTCGATCGGCTACCGCGGCGTGCCGGTTCCCGGCCTGCCCTTCGACGACCGGCGCGGCACTGTGCCCAGCGAGCACGGCCGGGTCATCGATGGCGCCGAGCCGTTGGCGGGGGTGTATGTCTCCGGCTGGATCAAGCGTGGTCCGCGCGGCGTGATCGGCTCCAACCGGGTCGACGCCGAGGAGACGGTGGAGGCGCTGATCGCCGACTTCGTCGCGGGCAAGCTCACCGCGCCGATCGGTGACCGCGCCGCCCTGCAGGCGTTGCTGGCCCAGCGTCAGCCCGAGCTCGTCGACCGCAAGGGCTGGAAGACCATCGACCAGGCCGAGAAGTCCGCGGGCAAGGCAGCGGGGAGGCCGCGGGTCAAGTTCACCACCCGCGCCGATCTGCTCAAAGCGGCCAAGGGCTAGCCGAGCCGGCCCCGGTCCGGTGACGGGCCGGGGCTACTCCGGCAGGGGCATGATCCGTACGACCGTGGTGGTGATCCCACCGACCACGAACCACAGCCGTAGCACCGGCCGTCCGGTCGGGTCACCCGGCTCGTAGCGCGCGCGCACCGTGATGTGTTCCCGCGCCAGCACCGGTGCCACGTACTCGATCACCGCGCGATGCGGGCCTGCGACCAGCTTCGGGTAGTCGACCAGGAACTGTTCGACGGCCTGCCAGTAGCAGGTGTGGTTGACGTGGTTGAACTGGTCGATATCGGTGGCGCGCACCGGGAACGGCAGATCGGTATCGGACTCGCGCGGTGCCGGATCGGTGAGATACGGGCGCCAGCGCAGCCGGTGTTCGTCGGTGGATCGGGCCAGGTAGGCAAGGCCGTCGTCGCTGATCCTGGCGGGCAGATTGCTCGACTCGCTGAGGTTGATCCAGAACCCCTCGGTCTCGATCAGGCCGCCGTCGTCGCTGGTGATCCTGGTGCGCATGTTGGTCCAGCGGGTCGACATGCTCGCGCACCAGCGCCGCAGCTGTACCTGATCCGGCCAGGTGATCGGCCGGATGACGTCGATGACGGTGCGGCGCACGATCCAGGTGGGATCGGTGCGGTGCAGCTGGGTCTGGTGCAGCTCGTCCCAGGAGATGTCCTGCAGATAGCGCGCCACGGCATCGAAGCGCAGCCGCTGATAGGGATCCACGTCGCCAGCCCGGACGGGCCACGCCGCGGCGAAGCCCATGCCCTCCTGGGGAAGCGGGGCCAGTGGCTGATCGAGTGACACTTGTGCTCCTTGCACGGCACACCGGGGCGCGCCGCGACTTCTTGCGTAGTTCCGCATACGACTTTACGGGTCGTGGATCACACCATGACAGACCTACCCGCTCCCCGGTAGCCTGCAGGAATGGTCGCCGGGGCGATGGCAGGCGCGATGTTCGGCCGCTATGAGATGCGCAGACTGCTCGGAGTCGGCGGTATGGGGGAGGTCTACGAGGCCTTCGACACCTCGAAGAACCGCACCGTCGCCGTCAAGGTGCTCAACCGCGAGCTGGCCGCCGACCCGGTGTTCGTGCAGCGTTTCCGCCGCGAATCACACGCGATGGCGAGTGTTCAGGAGCCGCACGTCATCCCCGTGCACGACTGGGGCGAGGTCGACGGTGTCCTCTATATCGATATGCGGCTGGTCAAGGGCACCGATCTGAAGGAGCGCCTGCAACGGCACGGCAGCCTCACCCCCGGCGAATCGGTGCAGGTGGTCGAGCAGATCGCGGCCGCGCTCGACGCCGCCCACGAGACCGGGCTCGTCCATCGCGATGTGAAGCCGGCCAATATCCTGCTCACCAGCAATCTGTTCGCCTATCTCGTGGATTTCGGGATCGCGCACACCGCCACGGATCCGCAGCTCACCAGCACCGGCAGCGCTGTCGGCTCGATGGCGTACATGGCACCGGAGCGGTTCGCCGAAGCCCCGTTGACCGGCGCCGTCGACACCTACGCCCTCAGCTGCGTGCTGTACGAATGCCTGGTCGGGCGGGTGCCGTACCCGGTGAACAGCCTCGCGGGCGCGATCGGCTCGCACCAGATGGCGCCGCCGCCACGACCGAGCGCCGCCGATCCCGCACTCGCTGCCTTCGACCCGGTGATCGACCGCGGCATGGCCAAGCGACCGGAGGACCGCTACGCCACCCCTGGTGACTTCGGCAGGGCCGCGCGGGCCGCGCTCATCCATGCGGAACGGTCGGCGCCGTCGACCGTTCCTGGTCCGCAGGTGTCCGGGCCGGTGACGCCGTCGACCGCGCGGCCGCACTGGTCCGAGCAGCCACCGCCGCCGACGGTATCGGGCCCACAGGTGGCGGTCGAACCTGGACCGTTCACGCCGGTGCGGCGACCGGCGCCGCACGCGGGCACCGGCGCCCCGATGGCGCGGCCGCCGGCCCAGCGGTCCGGCACGGGTCCTGAGCTGCCCGCTGCCGCGTCGGCCGGCCCGCTGACCCGTGGACCCGAGCAGCCGCCCGCGGTATCGGGATTCCACGCGGTGAGCCACCCCGGTGCGGGCGCTCCACCGGCGCAGCCACGCCTGCCCTCGGGTGCCGACTCCGTCGAGTCGCGACAGCGCCCGACCGCGCGGATGACCCAACCGGCGGCGAGCGAATCGACTCACCCCTCGGCACCACTGCCGCTACCGCCGCGGCGCGGTTCGTCGACGCCGATTCTGGCGGGCGCGCTCGGTGCGCTGATCGTGGTCGCGGCGGTCGGCGTCGCGGTCTGGGTGTTGCTGAGCGTCACCGACGACAAGCAGACCGTCGCCGACCCGCCGTCGACGACCGGCGCCCAGGTTCCGCCGCCACCGGTGATCGTCACCGTCAGCCAGCAGGTGCCGCCCACCCAGGCTGGGACCAGCGCACCGCCGTCCCCGCCGTCGACGACCCTGCCCCCGCTCCAATCCGCCGTCGCCGGCGCCGACGGGCAGGGCTTCTACTCCGGCCCGCGGTGCAACGACAACGACGCCGCCATGTCGATCGCGCGCACCACGAAGTCGCGGGTCGTCATCTGCCACACCGGTGTCGGCCGCTACTACTACAAGGGAGAGCGGGTCAGCGACGGGCTCGGCCTCGAACTCGACGATCCGGTGCCGACCGGTGGTGGCGGTTTCACCGCGACCAATCCCACCGACGGCACCCGCTACGCGCTCACCGCCGCTGGGCTGGTGATCACCAGGGACGGTTCGGTGCTAGGCAGCGAGCCGGTGACCGAATTCGCCTACCGCTGACCGCGCCACCGGGATATGTTCGCCGGAGTAGGTGCCACGAAGAAGAGGACTTGAACCCATGCGCGCAGCCCAGGTCGCCCAGCTGGACGGACCGTCCGCGATCGAGATCGTCGACCTGCCCGAACCGGCGGCCTATCCCGGTGGGGTGGTCATCGACGTGCACGCCGCGGGCATCGCCTTCCCCGATGTCCTGATGACGCGGGGCCTCTACCAGATGAAGCCGGCGCTGCCGTTCGTGGTCGGCGGCGAGGTGGCGGGTGTGGTGCGGGTGGCGCCGGAGGGCTCGGCACTGCGGCCGGGTGACCGGGTCGCCGCGCTCACCATGCTCGGCAATGCCGTCGCCGAGGTGGCCGTCTCGCCCGAGCACGCCGTCTTCCGGCTGCCCGACACCGTATCGCTGGAGGCGGGCGCTGGGATCCTGTTCAACGACCTCACCGTCCATTTCTGCCTGACCAAGCGGGGCAGGCTGGCGGCGGGGGAGACCGTGCTCGTGCACGGCGCCGCCGGTGGCATCGGCACCTCCACGTTGCGCATGGCGCAGGCGCTCGGCGCGGGACGGGTGATCGCGGTGGTCAGCACCGAGGAGAAGGCCAAGGTGGCACGCGCCAACGGTGCCACCGACGTGGTGCTCACCGAGGGCTGGGCGGCCGCGGTCAAGGAGCTCACCGCGGGCCACGGGGTGGATATCGTGCTCGACCCGGTCGGCGGCGACCGCTTCACCGACAGCATTCGCTCGCTGGCGCCGGGCGGCAGGCTGCTCGTGGTCGGCTTCACCGCCGGTGAGATCCCGACCGTGAAGGTGAACCGGCTGCTGCTCAAGAACGTCGAGGTGGTCGGCGCCGCCTGGGGTGAGTGGATCATGCGCAACCCGGCCTATCTGGCCGAACAGTGGGCCGAGGTGGAACCGCTGCTGGCCTCGGGTGCGATCACCGCCCCGGTCCCGGTGCTGTACCCGCTCGAGCGCACCGCCGAAGCGGTTGCCGCGCTGGACAACCGGACCGCGACGGGCAAGGTCGTCGTCCAGGTGCGGTGATTCGCCCGCGGGTATCGTCCGCGCGGACGGAAGGAATCGCATGCTGCTGTCGAATCGGGTATTGAACCGGACGCTGCTCGCGCGCCAGCACTTGCTCGAGCGTGCCACGCTCACCGTGCCGCAGCTGTGTGAGCACCTGATCGGTCTACAGGCCCAGGATGTCCCGCCGCCGTTCGTCGGATTGTGGAGCCGGATGGCGGATTTCGATCCGGCGACGGTGTCGGCGGGGCTGGCGGACCGCTCGCTGGTGCGGATCACCCTGATGCGCGGCACCATCCACCTGGTCACCCCGCCCGACGCCCTCCGTATCGCACCCCATATCCAGCCGGAACTGGAGAAGGCCCCGTTCCGCAAGGGTTTCAACTACGGCGCGATGGTCGGTCTCGATCCCGACGAGGTCCGCGCGCACGGCGAGGCGGTGCTCGGTGACGAGCCCATGTCGGCCACCGCCCTGCGCGCCGAGGCCGCCCGGATCTACCCCGATCGCGACGCGGGCGCGGTCGTCCAGACCTGGCTGTATCAGCTCCCGGTGCTGCAGACCCCACCGCGCGGCCGATGGCGCGACAACAGCAGGCCGGTGTGGTCGCGGGTGCAGTCCTGGCTCGGCGCGCCGCTCGACCCGGACTACCCGGTGTCCGAGCTCATCCTGCGCTACCTGCGCGCGTTCGGTCCGGCCACCACCATGGACATGCAGACCTGGTCCCGGCTGCCTGCGATGAAGCGGGCAGTCGCCGAGCTGGGCGATCGCGTGCGCACCTACACCGACGAGCGCGGCCGCACCCTCTACGACGCCGCCGATCTCGAGCCGGCCGACCCCGACTTGCCCGCCCCCGTCCGGCTGCTCGGCTGGTACGACAACGCGCTGCTCTCCCATCAGGACCGTGCGCGGATCGTCGGCGAACCGGTCACGCCGTCGCGTACCTTCGGCGCCGCGGTCTCGCCGGTGCTCGTCGACGGTTTCCTGGCCGGGATGTACAAGATCTTCGTGCGGTCGGGCACCGCCCGCCTGCGCATCAGCCCGACCAGGCCGTGGACGAAAGCCGAAGCCGCGCAGGTGGAACCGGAGGCCGCCGCGTTGCTCGGCTTCCTCGAACCGGAGTCGGCGCCGAGCGTGGAGATTCTGGAGCCTGGCGCGGACGTCCGGCCGTGACACGTCTTTAACCTCGGGGCAACACAGCCTTCCTAGGGTCGTCGGCACGACGTTCATGGCTGCAACGGACGACGGGCACCGCTGAACCAGGCGGGCGAACCAGCCGCATCCCGAAAGAGGTGCGCGCATGGGTTCTCCCGCGTCCGTGGTGATCACCGATGTCACCGTCTACACCGAGCAGGGCTGGGCCGCAGGCGAGGTCGTGGTTCGCGACGGTATCGTCGTCGCCCTCGCGGCCGGGCCCGAGCATGCCGGGCTGCCCCGGTTCGACGGCGGCTCCGGCTACCTGCTTCCCGGCTTCGTCAACACCCACACCCACCTGCAACAGGCCGCGCTGCGCGGGGTCGGCGAGGGCCTGCCGCTGCTGGAGTGGCTGCGCTGCGTGGGGGAGTACACCGTCGCGGCCACCCCGGAGCAGACCTATCTGTCGGCGCTGGCAGGTGGGCTCGAGCTGCTGCGCAGCGGTGTCACCACGGTGGTCGAACACCTGTGGCCCAATCCGTCCGACGCGATCCACCAGGCCATGATCCGGGCGCTGGACGAGCTCGGCATCCGGGTGGTGCTCGGTCGTGGCATCGCCGATCGCGCCGACCGCACCCGCAAGTGGGGCCTCGACCCGCGCCTCATGCAGCCGCTCGACGATGCCATCGCCCATGTCGACGCACTCGACAAGCAGCTGCTCGGTACCCGCATCACCACCGCGCTCGCGGTGCCCAATCCGCGCTGTCTCACCCCGGAGGGTATGGCGACGGTCGGCGAGTACGCCAGGGCCACCGGGAAAATGGTGTCGATACATGTGCTGGAGACCAGCACCGACGAGGACATGTGCCGATTGCATGCGGGTGTCGGCGCGGTCGACTACCTCGACGCGAGCGGCTTCCTCACCGACCGCACCCTGGCGGTGCACTGTGTGCACCTCGACGCGCACGGCCGCGCGGTGTTCGCCGATCGCGGGGTGACGGTCTCCTACAACCCGGTGTCGAACATGCGCCTCGGCAGCGGAATCGCTCCGGTACCGGCGATGCTCGCCGCGGGCATCGACGTGACGCTCGGCGTCGACGGTGCCGCGAGCAATGACACCCAGGACCTGCTGCTCGCCCTGCGCATGGGCGCCTTCCTGCAGCGTGCGGCCAACGCGCAGGCCGATCTGCTCGGTATCGATGAGATGTTGCACATGGCCACCGGTGCGGCGGGCCGGGTGCTCGGTCGGCCTGGCCGGACCGGCATCGCGATCGGGGATCGGGCCGATCTCACCCTGGTCCGCTTCGACCGCGATTTCGCCTGCCTGCCCGTCCTCGATCCCGGCGCGACCCTGCTCACCGCCGCTTCACCGCGGGTGATCGACACCGTCTGGGTCGACGGTGAGGCCGTTCTCCGCGACGGCCGCAGTACCAGGGTCGACGCCGAGGACCTGGCGAGTCGCCTGATCCGCATGCGCTGATTGTTAATACGCCGGAAACGAATCATGCATTGCATGTAATTCAGTCAGTTCAAACTGATGAAGACCAGAAGTTGCACGCAGTATTGCAGAGAAGGTGAGCACGTGACGCTCTACGACACGGTGAACGACGCCGACGCGAGGACGCTGCTCTCCGGCCTGGCGGTCTCCTTCGCCGGGGTGAGCAAGCGCTTCGGTGGCACCGGCAGCGAGCCGGGCACCCTCGCCCTGACCGAGATCGATCTCGACCTGCGCGAAGGGGAATTCGTCGCGGTGGTCGGCCCGTCCGGCTGCGGCAAGTCGACCCTGCTTCGCCTGGCCGCCGGGCTGGAGCGGGTGAGCGAGGGCGCCGTCGCGGTGAAGACCGACTCGATCGGCTTCATCTTCCAGGAGGCGACCCTGCTGCCATGGCGCAAAGTCCGCCGCAATATCGAACTCTCGGCCGAACTGGCCGGCATCGACCGGTCGGTGCGGCGCGAGCGCGTCGCACGGGCGATCGACGCGGTCGGCCTCGCCGATTTCGCGAACAAGCTGCCGCATCAGCTCTCCGGTGGCATGCGCATGCGGGTGTCGCTGGCCAGGGCGCTCACGCTGGAACCGCGGCTGATGCTGCTCGACGAGCCGTTCGGCGCGCTCGACGAGATGACCAGGCTGAACATGCAGGAGGAGCTGCTCCGCCTGTACCGCGACAACGCCTTCACCGCCCTGTTCATCACCCATTCGGTCTCCGAGGCGGTCTTCCTCGCTTCGCGGGTGGTGGTGATGTCGGCGCGGCCTGGCCGTGTCCACGAGGTGATCGACGTCGACCTGCCTTATCCGCGGGACCGGGAGCTGCGCTTCGACCCCGCCTTCACCGAACTCGTCTCGCGCGTCTCGCGCTCGCTGAAAGAGGCTGCCTGATGGTCAGTATCGCGGCCGGAACCGCCACCCCCACCGCATCGTCGCGGCCGAAGCTGCCGCTCGCTCCGCTTCGCGGCATCGGGAAATCGCTTGTCGCCCCCGCAGTCTCGATCACCCTGGCGCTCGGCGCGTGGTACGCGGTCTCGATGCTGCTGCTCAGCGAGAGCCGTCGGTTCCTGCTGCCACCGCCGCATGCCGTGTTCGCCGAATCGCTGGCCGACCCGGCCACCTTGGCGGTGATGGGCGAGGCGCTCGGTGTCACCGCCAGGGTCGCGCTGACCGGGCTGCTCCTCTCGGCGGTGCTCGGCATCGCCATCGCGGTCCTGATGAGCCAGGCCAAGCCGATCGAGAACGTGGTCTACCCCTACGCCGTGGTCCTGCAGGCGATTCCGGTGCTGGCTGTCGTGCCGCTGATCGGGCTGTGGCTCGGCTACGGCTTCGCCGCGCGCACCACCGTGTGCGTGCTCATCGCCATCCACCCGATCATCGCTATGACACTGTTCGGCATCAAATCGGTCGACGCAAACCTCCAGGAACTGTTCACCCTCGGCCGCGCGGGCAGGCTGCGCAGGCTCTGGTCGTTGCAGATGCCCGCCGCGCTGCCGTCGACCCTGACCGGATTGCGCACCGCCGCCGGACTCTCGGTCACCGGCGCGATCATCGGCGACATGTTCTTCGCGCAGGGCAAACCCGGCATCGGCACCCTGCTCGACACCTATCGCGCCCGCCTGCAATCGGAGGACCTGATCGGCGCGCTGGTGCTGGCTGCTCTGTTCGGCGTGCTCGTGTTCACCGCGTTCACCGTCCTGCAGAAGGTCAGTGTCGGCCGCTGGCACAACTCCGCGCACTAGCTGTTCCCCCTGCACAGAGGATCATCAATGAAGTCATTTCCGTCGCGCGGCATCGGCATCGCCGCGCTCGCCATCGCCATGGCCGCCTGTTCGGCCGACCCCGCCGACACACCGGCCGTCGCGCTGGAACCCGCCCCCGCCGAGCAACAGCTCGCCGATGTCTGCCCGGCCACCGTCGTCGTCCAGTTGCAGTGGGCGCCGGAAACCGATTCCGGGCCGATCTTCGGGCTGCTCGGACCCGGCTACCAGGTCGACGCCGACAACAACAAGATCACCGGCCCGCTCGTCACGGGCGGCAAGGACACCGGCGTCGACCTCGAGATCAGGGCGGGCGGTCCGGCCATCGGCTTCCAGACGGTGCCGTCGCAGATGTATGTCGACTCCGATATCACCCTCGGCCTCGCGCATTCCGAACAGGCGATCGCCGCCGCCGGGCAGCAGCCGATCGTCGCCGTCACCACCTTGCTGCGCAACAGCCCGCAGATGCTGATGTGGGACCCACAGACCAACCCCGACTGGCAGGGCATCGCCGATATCGGCAAGTCCGGTAAGCCGATCGTGGTGTCCAAGGGCCAGCTGTACCCGAACTGGCTGGTGGCCCGCGGTCTGGTGGGGCAGGAACAGATCGACGCCTCCTACGACAATTCGCCCTCGCGTTTCGTCAGCGATCCGTCCTTCGCTCAGCAGGGTTTCGCCAACGCCGAGCCCTTCACCTACGAGCACGAGGTGCGCGCCTGGAACAAACCGGTCGCCTACCAGCTGCTCAAGGATGTCGGCTACGAGGGCTACGCCCGCACGGTGAACGTGCGCGCCGACAAGCTGACCGAACTGCGGCCGTGCCTGAGCAAGCTGGTGCCGATGATCCAGCAGGCCACCGCCGAGTTCATGGCCGACCCCGCACCCGTCGACGCGATCGTCGTCGACGTGGTCGAACGCAACCCCAAGCTCAACCCCTACAGCGCCGAACTCGCCACCTACGGCTCGCGGGCCCTGATCGACGGCGGCCTGATCGGCAACGACACCGACGGCGTCCTCGGCAGTTTCGACGAGGCCCGCGTGCAGCGCATCATCGACGAATTCGGTCCCATCCTGCGCGAAGGCGGTGCCGACGTGCCCGCGGGCCTCACCGCGAAGGACCTGGTCACCAAGGAATTCCTCGACACCGACATCTCCGTCACCGGATAAGGAGTCACCACAATGACCGCCAGTTACGACCTGTCCGAGGTCTCGCGCGAGAAGCAGATGGGTGGGCTCGGCAAGGAAACCGATACCCGCGAGATCCGCATCGTCGACCTCACCGATTTCGACGACCGCCGCGCCGAGATCACCGAGCAGCTCTGGGACGCCGCCACCGAGATCGGCTTCTTCCAGCTCTCCGGCCACGGCATCCCGCAGCATCTGATCGACGAGATGTTCGGCGCCACCGCCGATTTCTTCGCCCTGCCGGAATCGGTGAAGGGTCGGTACCCGCTGGTCAAGCAGCACAACGCCGGCTGGGAGAGCATGAGCCAGGTGCGGCCGTCGATCGGCGTGCCCGACCAGAAGGAGTCCTATCAGGTCACCCGGCCGCATATGGATCAGCTCTGGCCGAGCGAGGCCGAACTCGCCGGATTCCGGTCCCGTGTACTCGATTTCGAGGCACGCGCCTGGTCGGTGGCGATGCGGGTGCTTTCCTGTTTCGCCGACCGGCTCGGCCTGCCGCGCGAACACTTCACCGCCGCTCACGATCCCGGTTCCCCGGACTACCAGAGCACGCTGCGGCTGCTGCACTACTTCGCGGTGCCCGCGGAGCTGCGCGGGGTGCCGGGGCGCTGGCGGGCGGGCGCGCACACCGACTTCGACTGCCTGACCCTGCTGTTCCAGCGCGACGGCCAGGGCGGCCTGCAGGTCTGTCCCGGCAAGGAGATGGCGGACCAGGAGTGGACCTCGATCACGCCGTCGTCGAGCCTGATCACCTGCAATATCGGCGATATGCTCACCCGCTGGAGCGATGACCTGCTGCCGTCGAACTTCCACCGGGTGCGCAGCCCAGGGGAGGGCGAATACCAGGGCGATCGCTACAGCATCGCCTACTTCGCCCAGGCCGACCGGGACGCGATCATCCAGGGGCCCGCGGGCAAGTATCCGCCCGTCACCGCCGCCGATTTCCTGACCCAGCGCGTGCAGGCCAACTACCAGCCCAAGGGATAATCGAGTCCCCACCGGAAAGGACCATCGCGATGACCGACGAGAGCTCCGCGCTGCTCGGGCAATCCGTCCATCGGCAGCTTCGGCAGCTGGTCCTTTCCGGCGAGCTGGCGCCGGGCAGGCCGCTGAGCGTGCCTGCGCTGGCGACCCAGCTCGGCGTCAGCCGCAGTCCCGTCCGCGAGGCGGTACAGCAGCTCATCTACGAGGGTCTCGCCGTCAGCGCGCCGCACGCGGGCGCCAAGGTGGCCGCCGTCGACGCGGACCAGATCCGCGATGTCCTCGCGGTCAGGGCCGCGCTCGACGGGCTCGCCGCCGCGGCCGCGGCCACCCGGCTCACCGAGTCCGAGCTCGACAAGCTCGCGAGCATCATCGCCGCCCAGGAAGCCAATCTCGACGACACCACCGACGCCGCCCGCGACGCCCAGCTCGACCTGGAATTCCACACCTTCATCCGGGACGCCGCAGGCAACGACTGCCTGGCCGACGAGCTGGCCAGGCTGGAGGCCAAGGCCCACCTCTACCGCGGTGACCTGTGGTGTTCGGCGCGCAACCGCCGCGTGGCGTTGCGCGAGCACCGCCGGATCGTCGAGGCGCTCGAATCCGGTCACCCCGAATCGGCGCGCGCCGCCGCCGAAGCGCATGTGCACGGGCTGCTGACCAGGCTCGGCAGAGCGTGATCCGGCGCTAGCGCTGGTCCCGGTAGGCGGGTGCCTTGGCGGTGCCGGTCGGGGTGAGGGTGTGCAGCAGCGGCATGGTGCGGCGCGCGACCACCGTCGACAGCACGATCACGCTGTGTGAGCGCACCACCGCGCTGGTCTGATCGATGCTGAGCAGCACCGCTTGCAGACCCGCGTGCGAATCGGCGCCGATCCGGCACAGCACGTCACCGGACCCGGTGGTCGCATAGGCCTCCAGCACGCCGGGGATGGCGGTGAGTTCGGCGCTGACCGTGTCCAGCGCGCCCTGCGCGATCTCCAGGGTGACGAACGCCTGCACGTCGAAACCGGCCGCGGTGACATCGATCTGCGGATCGTAGGAGGCGATCACCCCGGATTCCTCCATCCGGTTGATCCTGGCCTGCACCGTCGCCCGCGCCACCTTGGTGCGGCGGGACAGCTCGAGGATGCCCGCCTTCTGGTACTCGTGCATCGCGGCCAGGATCGCCAGGTCGAGTTCGTCCAGTTTCGCGGGCGTGCGCATGGCGGGACCTCCTGCTCGGGTGCTATTCAAATTGTCCACCATCAGGCCCGCTCCGGTGACAACTCGAGGCAGCCTGTTCAGGCTCGGATGGTGAAGTTGCCCAGCTGGGCGGCAGCGAGATTTCCTAGGTCATGACCATTGAGCAGCAGCTCGTCGGGCTCATCGAGCACGACGACAGCGTCGATCCGTTTCCGGTGATCGGGTGGGACGCGCTGGTGTGGGTCGTCGGCAACGCGACCCAGTGCGCGCACTACCTGCAGTCGGCGTTCGGAATGCGGTTGGAGGCCTACTCGGGCCCCGAGACCGGCAATCGCGACCACAAGGCCTTCGTACTGCGCAGCGGCTCGGCGCGGTTCGTCGTACAGGGTGCGGTCGATCCGGACAGCCCACTGGTCGCCCATCACGACCGGCACGGCGACGGCATCGTCGACATCGCGCTCGAGGTCCCCGATGTGGACCGCTGCATCGGCTGGGCACGCGAGCACGGCGCCCGCATCGTGGTCGAACCACACGACGAGACCGACGAATTCGGTACCGTCCGCACCGCGGCGCTCGCCACCTACGGCGAGACCAGGCACACCCTGGTCGACCGGTCCGGGTACTACGGGCCGTACCGGCCCGGCTACGTCGCTCGCACGTCCACCCACCGGCACCGCGGCGCCCGACTGTTCCAGGCGATCGATCACGTGGTCGGCAATGTGGAACTCGGGATGATGGACCGCTGGGTCGAGTTCTACCGCGCCGTCATGGGATTCACGAACATGGCCGAGTTCGTCGGCGACGACATCGCCACCGAGTACTCCGCCCTGATGAGCAAGGTCGTCGCCAACGGCAACCACCGGGTGAAGTTCCCGCTCAACGAACCGGCGGTGGGCCGCAAGCGTTCTCAGATCGACGAGTACCTCGAGTTCTATCGCGGCCCCGGCGTCCAGCACATCGCGCTGGCCACCGGCGACATCATCGCCACCGTCGACGCCATGCGCGCGGAAGGCGTGGAATTCCTGCCGACCCCCGACACCTACTACGAGGACCCGGAACTGCGCGCACGGATCGGCCGCGTGCGGGTCCCGGTGGGCGAGTTGCAGCGCCGCGGGATCCTGGTCGACCGCGACGAGGACGGCTACCTGCTGCAGATCTTCACCCGCCCGATCGCCGACCGGCCGACGGTCTTCTTCGAAATCATCGAGCGACACGGGTCACTCGGCTTCGGAAAAGGCAATTTCAAGGCCCTCTTCCAGGCCATCGAACGCGAGCAGGCGGCCCGCGGAAACCTGTGAGTAGTACGGCGCACCGCCTCTGGATGGCAGTATTCGCACGTAGCGCCACGGGCGTTGAATGGCAACGTAGATGCACGATGGTCTGGCGATTTCCTCGCCAGACCATCGTGCGTTCAGCGTCCAGTCTAGCCCTGCGGTTTTGATTTTTCCCTAAGTATCTGCTGGGCGACATAGAGGCCCAGCGCAACAGCCGCGCCGAAGGTGAGAACTAGAACCACAGAAGACTTTGTACTGCGCAGAACCTCAATTCCTGCGACAATAAGTGCAACTAGCGTGACTATATTAAGCCAGAAAGCTAATCGCTTAACCAAAGTCATTGAGCTCCGCTCACTCTCTACTGTAGTTCCTGTTCTGGCATTGTATACCTCAGACCATCCCTATGCTCGGGTGGACGCTGGCTTTCGGCTGTGGGCATGGAACCACTCTGTCCAGGTCCGAGATGTCGTAGCAGGTAGACCCGGCCGGGATGTCGATAATCTCGCCTTCCTTGAACATCTCGCACTGATCGAAAATCACGGCCGTAGCGGAACTTGCCCCTAAGGGATGTCCCGTAAGTCTGACTCGGTGACAGTGCCAGTCCACCGGCCAGGAATCAGCAGGCGTGGGCAAGGTTGGCCAGCCTCGCCACCCCGGACATCGCGACACTCACCCCATCACCGCGCAACCGGCAGTCGCGCAATATCTTCCAGGTCTTCATCCGGGCGAAGGCATGCTCGACACGGGCGCGGACCTTGCGGTGGGACTTGTTGTGTGCCTGTTTCCATTCCGGCAGCTCGACACCAGGTGAGCGGCGGTGCGGGATGATCAAGCCGGTGCCCTGGTAGCCGCCATCAGCGATCACCACCGCGTTGCGGCAAGCCTCGGCCGCACCGGACTCGGTCCAGGCCCGGCAGTCGTTGCGGTTGCCCGGCAACGGCCGCCCGAGCGCGACGACGAGCTCGGTGTCGGCATCGATCACGACCTGATGATTGGTCGAGTACCGGTAGTTCTTACTCTGGGCGGCGACCTTGTGATCACGGGTCGGGACCAGGGTCCCGTCCACGATCAACACCGCACCACGGCCGAACCGGGCCCGGGGCCGTAGCGCCAACGCCGGCCCCAGGTCATCGATCACCCGGGCCGCAGCCGATTTCGAGACCCCGAACACCGCCGCGAGCTGACGCATCGTGAGGTTGGTCCGCCAGTAGGAGGCCACCAGCAACACCCGGTCTTCGAAACACAACCCCCAAGGCCGGCCCCGCAACGGCCGATCGGGACTGCTGCAGGGATAGGTGACAACTGATTTGGCTTGCCTTCGGGTGGGCTGGAAGGATGTCGCTGTGCCCAAGCCCTACCCTCGTGAGTTCCGCGACGATGTCGTGCGCGTGGCTCGCAACCGCGACGACGGCGTGACCCTGGAGCAGGTCGCCGCCGATTTCGGGGTGCATCCGATGACGCTGTCGAAATGGATGCGCCAAGCCGATGTCGACGAGGGCACCAAACCAGGCACCAGCACCAGCGAGTCGGCCGAGCTGCGGGCGGCGAAACGGCGAATCCGGTTGCTGGAGCAGGAAAACGAGGTCCTCAAGAGAGCCGCCGCCTATTTCGCGCAAGCGAACCTGCCGGGAAAATGACCTACCCGCTCGTCCGCGAGCTGGCCGAAGACGGGATCCCCGTCGCGGTGACGTGCCGGGTGCTGGATCTGGCCCGCCAGCCCTATTACCGGTGGCTCGACGAACCGGTCACAGACGCCGACCTCGAGGCGGCCTATCGGGCCAACGCCCTGTTCGACGCCCACCGCGACGATCCCGAATTCGGATATCGATTCCTGGCCGACGAGGCCCGCGCCGCGGGCGAACCGATGGCCGACCGCACCGCCTGGCGGATCTGCTCGGACCACGGCTGGTGGAGTGTGTTCGGCAAGAAGCGCACCGGCAAGGGCAGACCCGGTCCGCCGGTCCACGACGATCTGGTGCAACGCAACTTCACCGCCGACGCCCCGAATCGCGTGTGGCTGGCCGATATTTCCGAACATCGGACCGGTGAGGGCAAGCTCTATATTTGCGCGGTCAAGGACGTGTACTCCAACCGGATCGTCGGCTATTCCATCGACTCTCGGATGAGATCGAGCCTCGCAGTCCGCGCCCTCAATAACGCGGTGGGCCGCCGCGGTGAGGTGGCCGGCTGCATCCTGCACACCGACCGCGGCTCGCAAGGCGGATTCAACTGGTCGTCGCAACACCTTGACCGTGGAGGTGTTGCGCAGTGGCGACGAAGGACTGGGTCGCGAAGACGAGCGAGGTTCCCGAAGGGGCTCGACGGCAGTGGCGCGCGGATCGGGCGTTGCGGCCCCCGATGCGCTCGCCTGGTCGGCCTGAGCCCTCGCGGGCGGTGCAGCGGCAGTTCTGGCGTCTGATCGCGACGGGCATCACCTCGGCCGAAGCAGCGTTGAAGGTGGGCGTATCCGTGCCGGTTGGGACCCGCTGGTTCCGCCACGCTGGCGGCATGCCGCCGATCTCTCTGGCCGAGCCCACCGGGCGTTACCTGTCCTTCGAGGAGCGTGAGGAAATCGCGCTGCTGCGCGCCAAGCAGGTCGGCGTGCGTGAGATCGCGCGCAGGATCGGCCGCGACCCGGGGACGATTTCCCGCGAACTGCGGCGCAACGCGGCCACGCGCAGCGGGAAGCAGGAATACCGGGCGTTGGTGGCGCAGTGGAAGGCTCAGCAGGCGGCGAAGCGTCCGAAGACAGCGAGGCTCGCGACGAATGACAGGCTGCGTGAGTACGTCCAGGAGCGCCTCGCCGGGAATATCCGCCGGCCCGACGGCAGC